>NZ_JALGCN010000013.1:0-217692 GCF_038085055.1 Bradyrhizobium sp. ISRA442 | reverse complement strand
GCGAGAAAGGAAGCGAGAATGGGTGAGATCAGAGAGACGACACGACCGTATGCGTCCGGAGCCCACACATGAGCTCAGGTCTTGACAGGATGCTGAGCGTTCCAAGCCCACGGCAGCAGTTCGTCGAGACGGTTGATCGGGTGTCCATCGACCATTCGCTGCAGCACGTCACGCAGGTATACGTAAGGCTCGACATCATTGAGTTTGCACGTTTATGCCGCCCGCCGAACTATGCCGAACGGATTTGGTCTGGCACGCCGTTGTCACGCTGGCACCGTCGATCGCGTGCAGGGCAGCCCCTTTCCATTCGGCATAGTCTGGTCTTTCAGAGCGCCTCGAGGAAGGCGAGTAGGCGGTCGTTCGGCTGGAAGCGGGTTCGCTTGCCGCGCTCGTACGGCTTGAGCTTCGCCAGGGCAGCTTCCTTGAGGGCGAGGTGGGCGTGCAGGTACATCTGCGTCGTCTCGACCGATTCATGACCGAGCCACAGCGCGATCACGGAGCAGTCGACGCCGGCTTGCAGCAGTTCCATCGCAGCGCTGTGCCTCAGCACGTGCGGTGACACGTTCTTGGCCTTCAAAGACGGGCAACTCTTGTGAGCGACACGAACATGCTTTCCCAGCAGGGACTGGACGCTGTCGGCACTGAGCCGGCCCCCGTGCACGTTGGGGAACAACGCTGTTGCTCCTTTCTGCAACGGCTCCTTGAGCCATGCCTGGAGCGCACACCGAGCCAGCGTGGTCAGCGGAGTGGTCCGCTCCTTCCGCCCTTTACCGACGCATCGTACGTGTGCACCAGACCCGAGGTGGACGGCATCTCGGTCAAGGCCAGTCAGCTCTGAGAGGCGCAAGCCCGTCTGGGCTGCGACCAGCAGCAAGGTGTGATCGCGGCGACCAAGCCACGTCGTTCGATCGGGCGCGGCGAGAACCGCCTCGATCTCGGGGCGCGTCAGGAAGTGCACCTGTCGCTTGTCATGGCGCTTGCTCGGTATGGCGAGCACGCGCTGGATCAGCGCACTGTGTGCCGGTTCCTCGAAGGACACGAACCTGAAGAAGGATCTGATGGCGGTAAGACGCAGGTTACGCGTCTTCGCGCTGGCGCCGCGCTTTACCTCGAGATCGGTGAGGAACGCGCTTATGAACGTTGCATCCAGATCGGCGAGCGTCAGGGCCGATGGAGACTTCCGCAGCCGCTCCTGTGCGAACATGAACAGCAGCCGGAACGTGTCTCTGTAGGAGGCGATCGTGTTGCCGCTAACATTGCGCTGGCGCATGAGGCGATCGGTGAAGAAGCGCTCGATCAACGTGGCGACGTTGCAGGCGGGCTTCATGGCGTCACCTCCCATCGCCGATCGAGACGCCGCGCCGCTTCTTCCATCAACTCGGGGCAGGCCGAGAGATACCAGTAGGTGTCGCGCACGCAGGCGTGGCCGAGGTAAGTGGAGAGTACTGGGAGCTGTTGCTCGACGTCCTTGCCTTCGCGATACCAGTCGAGCAGCGTCCGGATGGCGAAGCGATGACGGAAGTCGTGCACGCGTGGCCCGGTACGATCACCTGGGCGCCGCAGCCCGATCTCTCTGGACAATCGCCAGAAGACGCGATGAACGTACTGGTGCAGCAAGCGGCCTCCTTGTTCGGCAACGAAGAAGGTCGAGCCGCAGCGTGATCCGAGCAGCGCATCGCGCCGCTGGGCGTAGTCGCGCAGCGCGGTTCTCGTCGTCGGATGCAATGGCACGAGCCGCGACTTGCCGAACTTGGTCAGCCGGACCGTCAGCACGCCGGCGTCGAGGTCGACGTCATCACGCTCCAGGCCCATCGCCTCGGATATACGCATGCCTGTCACCGCGATCAGCCCGAACAAGGTATGGTAGGTCCATCGGCGCAGCCCGTCCGCTGGCGGCAGAGCCAGCGCGGCCGTCAGCAGCGCATCGATCTCCGCGTCGCTGTAGACATATGGCTTGGCGCGCTTCCATCCGGGCAGCATGCCGACGGGCGACACCTCCGTTCTCGGATCAAAGTTGGCGACATGGCGCGCGAACCCGCGCACGTCGCTCAATCGCAGCGCCCAGGATGCATGACGATCGGGCGGCAGCGTTGCCCATTCCATTGCCAGCTTCGTCGTGATGACCCTGGCTTTGCGCTTCTCCATGAAGGCGACGAAGTCGGCGAGCCGCCGGGTCTGGTGCTCGTACTTGTATCCCAGTCCCTTGCGCATGCTCAGGTACTTATCGAGTGCGGAGCGCAGATTGGTCATTGCACGCCTCCCGGCCAGGCAGGCTCAATGTTCTCAGCGCATCGATGTCGACCTTCGCGCAAATCCGGGTGGTGTCGTGGTTCTCGTGCCGCAGCAACTGTCCGATCTCCGACAAGGTCGCGCCAGATCGGAGAAGCTCGGTAGCGAGACTGTGTCGGAAGATATGGGCGCCGCGGTGTGCGCAACCTCCGATTCCAACGCGATCGAGAGCGGCCTTGGCGATCATGGTGATCGCACATCCGGAAGCAAAGCCGACGTGTGGCGCGAGTGTGCGGACGAACAACCGTCGGCACGACGACTTTGGGCGGCCATTGCGCAGATATGCAACGATGGCCGCGCCAACATCTGGCGGTATCGGCATCCGTGCCCGCTGTCGGCCCTTGGCGCGAACGAGTATCTCGCTGGCGCGCCAGTCGATATCATCTAGGGTGAGCGTCGCGACCTCGTCGGCCCGCAGGCCGAGCTTGGCCAGCAACAACAGAATGGCGTAGTCGCGCCGTCCCATCACCGTCTCTCGGTCGCAACCGTCGAGAGCCTTCCGCACCTGAGCGGCAGGCAGATAGGTCGGCAGGGTTGCGAGCTTCCATCGGCGCATCGATGGAACGCAATCCGCCAACGGGCGCGCGTTCAGCCCCCGATGGTGGAGGTAACGGAGAAAGGCACGCAACGACCAGCACATCGCCTTGCCTGTTCCTGGGCTCCAATCCCGGGCGTGGCGCTCAACGTAGCGGATCACGTCCTCTTGGCTGATCTTGCACACGGCGCCGGCGCCGCCGGAGCACACCTCGTGCAGGAACCTGCGGATGACTGGGTGATGGCGGACGATGGACCTCGGGGCCAAGCCGCGCTCTGATCGCAGGTAGGCATCGAACTCCTTGAAGATCCGTTCGTGCGGGGTGAGAGGCGGCAGCACCAACGGCGCGATCGCGCCTTCCTCGCGCAGCACCGACAGCCATCGCTTGAGCGCAGCTCGGTCACCGGGTTGGATAGACTGCCTCCCGCCTCGATGTCGGAGGTACCGCTCAACGACCTGCTCATCGAGATCGACCAGCTTGTAGCGACGGCCCGCGATCCAACTCAGGAGCCCGCCAACCACGTTGAGGCAACGCCACGTGCCGTGCCGAACGAGCCTCTCTTCGACGAGACGAGCGGCGTAGCGCTCGACGAACTGTCCGTGCGGCCCGGCTCTGAGACGCCGGTACAGCCGGCTTCTGCCCAAGTACTCTTCAACTTCCATGTTCCTGTTCTCCGCTGTTGAAAGCGGAGGCACAGAACGAACTATGCCGAACCGACCAAACGCCGGTCAGCGAGAAATCTGGGGAAAACGACCCGACTCGGCATAGTTCGGCGGGCGGCATAAACTGCCAAGCTCGATGACATCGACCCGCAGGCTTGGCTTGCCGACGTGCTGGCGCGCCTACCGGATCACCCTGCCAAGCGCATTGACGAAATGCTGCCTTGGAATTGGCGCTCTCAGAAAGTCGCTCACGCGGCGTAAGCATAGCTCCGCAGATCTATGAAGTGATCGGAGATCTGTTGATCAATGCATCTAAGGTTCTGACGGTCCGTCGCTATCCTCTGGCGCCCTAGCCATTCCCTGTTTTTGGGCGGCCTCGGCGTAGCGGCGATCGGCTTCGATGGCCGCGCGCCTCATTATCTTGTGGTTCTCGTCGGCAAGCGCCTCAAGCGCCTCCCTTACTTCGTCATCGGTCATTACAGGTGTTCCTCGGCCACGATGCCTTAAATCGTAGAGGATCAGGTGCTCGCTGAACATCCCCTTTGAAGCCAGCCCCTCATGAACCGCCGATTCCTTGTTAGCCAGGGCCGTCGCCGGATGCCTACAGACATCGGCTGTCGCGCCTCCATGATTTGAGCTTAGGCGTCCACCAGTTCAGCCGCCGCCGGATCGCGCACGAACTTTGGTTATTAGCGGGCTGACCTCGAAGGTTTCGGGATGTCGATGTGCGCTAACCGCGACGCGCTCTTGCAGTTGGATTT
Organism: Bradyrhizobium sp. ISRA442; assembly: GCF_038085055.1. Classification (NCBI taxonomy): domain Bacteria; kingdom Pseudomonadati; phylum Pseudomonadota; class Alphaproteobacteria; order Hyphomicrobiales; family Nitrobacteraceae; genus Bradyrhizobium; species Bradyrhizobium sp. ISRA442. The sequence continues at coordinate 213,444 of NZ_JALGCN010000013.1, read as the reverse complement.
TTCGTTGTAAGCCATTGATCTCAAATGATGGGATTATGACTCGGTTGGAAAAATTCGCTTGTGAAAACAATGGTGGAAGCGTGACTCTTAATCAGCGGGTCCCAGGTTCGAGCCCTGGTGCGCCCACCATCGCGAAGGCGTCCTTCCTCAATAGGTCGCCGAAAGCTCATCGAGAACAAAACGGGTCTCTTGCGACGTTTTTTTGCGGCGGACGTCGCGCGGCCGGATTGCCGTCCGGCTTGCCTTTGTTTCTGTATCTTCACCCCATTCGATACAGCGCGCAGTTGCAGGGTATCGCCCCGCTGCAGAGCCGGAGCCAGCGCGATCCCTTGAATGTGCGACTAAGCTACGGCCTATCCGCGCTGCCAGGTGGCAACCAGCATGTCGCGGAAGCGTTGGGCTGCTGGGGAGAGGCGCGCAACGCGCCGCTCGACAATGCCGATCGTGCGTTTGATCTCTGGCTCGCCAATCGATCTCGTTACGATGATGGGGTGTCCGGGCGGTGGCGTCGCCAGCTTTGGCAACACGGACACGCCAAGCCCGCGTTCGACCAGGCCTAACGAGGTGGTGAGGTGATTGACTTCGAAATGAAAGTTGAGCCGCACCTTTGATTTCATCAACGCCGCTTCGAGGATCAGACGATTGCCACTCGCGCGGCTCACGCCGATCAGGATTTCGTCTTCGAGGTCTTTCCAGGTCAGGCGACGCTTGGTCGCCAGAGCGTGGTCGCGCCGGCAGGCCAGTACGAACGGATCGTCCAGCAGCGGAGTAAAGCTGAGATCGGGGTCCGTACTGCCGGTCAGATTGATGCCGAACTCGGCTTCGCCGTTTGCCACGCTTGCCAGCCCCTCATTTGCCGAGAGGTCGAGAATCCGGAATCGGATGTGAGGAAAGCGGGCGTTGAACTGCTCGATGGCCTTCGGCAGGAAATAGAACACTGCTGTTGGAACGCAGGCGAGCGTGATCTGCCCGGTCTGGCGAGCGGCGGCGCCGGTCGTGCCGAGGAGGGACTCCTCAAACTCATCGAGCAGGCGCCGCGTCAACGGCGCCAGCGATTGGCCGACTGCAGTCGGTGCAACATGCCGCGTGGTGCGCTCGAGCAGAGGAGCCCCGATGGCTGCCTCGAGCGACTGAATGCGCCGCGACAGCGCCGGCTGCGATAGGTTCAAGGAGTTGGCTGCCTTGCTAAAGCTGCCCAGGTCGAGGACCGCCAGGAAGGCACGAACGTCGAGCAGCTCGAAATTGATGCGCATTGCGCATCAATAATCCAAATCTTTGCATTTCACAACAAAGAGGTCTTCCGCCAGGGTCTAGACGCAAACCAGCCGAAGGATTCCGCTGCCATGCTTCGTTCCGTTCGCGTTCCCTGCGTCCTGATGCGTGGCGGCACATCGAGAGGACCGTTCTTTCTGGCGACCGACCTTCCGAGCAATGTCGCCGAACGCGATCAACTGCTGATCTCCGCGCTCGGCGCCGGACATGAGTTGCAGATCGACGGCATCGGCGGTGGTAGTCCGCTGACCAGCAAGGTTGCCATCGTAGGGCCACCGACGCATCCCGATGCTGACGTCGACTACCTGTTTGCCCAGGTAAAAGTCGCCGAGTGCGCGGTGGATACCTCACCCAACTGCGGCAACATGCTGTCGGCGGTCGCTCCTTTTGCCATAGAGCAAGGCCTTGTACGTGCTCGGGACGGGCGCACGACGGTTCGCATCCACAATGTGAACACCGGCAAACTGGTTGCGGCGACCGTGCAGACGCCCGAAGGCGCCGTCACCTATGAGGGTGCAACGAGTATCGACGGCGTGCCCGGCGGCGCCGCGCCAATCCATCTCACTTTCCTTGATGCAGCCGGATCCAAGACCGGGCTCCTGCTGCCAACGGGCAGCGCTACCGACGTGGTGGAGAATGTGCCGATCACCTGCATCGACGCCGCGACACCTCTCCTGATCATGCGGGCGGAAGATCTTGGCAAGAGCGGGCTGGAGCGGCCGAGCGAACTTGATGCGGATCGCGTGTTCATGACTCGGCTCGAAGCGGTGAGGCGTGCGGCCGCCGTACGCATGGGGCTGTTACCCGGGCTCGTCATCCCTAAGCCCGTTCTGATTGCGCCGGCGCTACATGGCGGCACCGTCTCCGCCCGATACTTCATGCCGCATGCCTGTCATAGGACATTTGCGGTGACCGGCGCCGTCGCGCTGGCAACGGCGTGCGCCATTCCTGGCTCAGTCGCTCACGCGTTTGTTAGCAACGGGCTTCCGACCACTGTCAAGATTGAGCATCCGTCAGGTCAGATGGAGCTCGAACTCTCCTGGGCCGAAGGAGCGAAGGTGCCCACCGTATCAGTCGTCCGCACGGCGAGGCGGATCTTCGAAGGCGCAGTGTTTGCCCGCCTCCCGCAGGCCGCCGTGCCGCTGGCTGCAGCCTGAACCGACGGGGCGAAAAGCCCGCTCGCTAACAAATAATGCAAATTGGGAGGCAACATGCAGACCATGCAGGTAGCTCGTGCAGCGACAGATGCAAGGGATAAGTCCAACAGATTCTATCAGACGCTCTACTTCCAGGTGCTCGTGGGGGTGACCGGCGGCATTCTGCTGGGGCACTTCGTTCCAGAGGCCGGAGTCCTCGTGAAGCCGCTCGGAGATGGTTTCATCAAGGTCGTCAAAATGATGATCGTGCCGGTCGTGTTCTGCACGATCGTGCTCGGTATTGCCGGCATTGGGCGCGAACGAAGTGTCGGTTCGACGTTGCTGAAGGCCATGGCACTGTTTTACGTGTTGACGGCGGTTGCGCTGTTCGTCGGCCTGATCTCGGTCGAAGCGCTGCAGCCGGGCGCAGGTCTGCACATTGACGTTCACGCGATCGATCCGACGGAGGCCGCACGGTACGCAAGATCAGCGAAGAAGCTCGACGCCGTCGAGATGCTGTTGCATGTCATCCCGCGCAGCTTCTTCACTCCGTTTGCAGAAGGCGAGGTGCTCCCCGTACTGTTCATTGCGATCATCACTGGCTTTGGGCTCCGCAAGATCGGGGGCGCGGGAGAACCGTTTCTGCGCGGCCTCGAATCATTCTCCAGGGCGCTGTTCGCTGCCTTCAGTTTCCTGATGAAGCTGGCGCCTCTTGGTGCATTTGGCGCCATCGCGTTCATCGTCGCAAAGAACGGCATTCGCACCATCGGAAATCTTGGCCTGCTGATTCTGACGCTCTACGTGGCTTGCGGGATTTTCGTTTTTGGAGCGCTGTGGTTGCTCGCCCGCATCAATGGCTTCAGCCTGTTCAAGCTGCTCCGCTACATCCGCGAGGAGCTGCTGGTCGTACTCGGCACCTCCTCCACCGAGCCCGTGCTGCCGGCGCTCCTGTACAAGCTGGAGCGGCTCGGTTGCAGCAAAGGGTCAGTCGGATTGACGCTGCCGCTCGGCTATTCATTCAACCTGGATGGCACGGCAATCTACCTGACGCTCGCCTCGCTGTTTCTGGCGCAGGCTATGGATGTCCACCTCTCGAATTGGCAGATCATGTCGATGATCTTCGTGATGCTGCTTACCTCGAAGGGAGCCGCCGGCGTCACGGGAAGCGGCTTTGCGGCGCTGGTGGCGACGCTTGCGGCCATGCCGGACACCTTGCCGGTCGCTGGCGTCGTCATCATTGCAGGCATCGATCGCTTCATGTCGGAAGCGCGTGCGCTGACCAGCCTGGTGAGCAATGCAGTCGCTTGCATTGCGATCGCAATCTGGGAGGGAGAGTGCGATCTTGCACGCCTCCACAATGAGCTCGATGGGTCAGCCAGCGCCAAGCCTGCAACTATTGAGATCGAGACCGACGAGCAGCCCGTATTCCGGCCTGGTGTCTCCGCCTCATCGATCTGAGGTAGCCTACGATGAGACATCCCGCATCCAACCGGCGCGCCCTCCGCTCGACACAACTTCGCGCGGAGAGCACGCGGCAAGAATCGAGTGTTGCGCCTCCGCGATTTGGAGTTGCTCAGCAACATTCGGAGAGTAATTGGATAGCGTTGTCCATCGTTCGTACGCCTGCGTACGGCTCAGGGCTTGTGCCCTCGTCCCGAATCCTCCGCACGCCAATGCGATGCAGACATACCGAAGTTCGTCGTAAACCATCGCGAAAACGCCGGCAGTCCGGAGAAGCCAAGAAGTTGGGCAGTCTCGGCGAGAGACCTTCCTTCTACCTTGATATGGCGCTGGACCAGTTCGACGCGAACAGCAGCGAGAATGTCAGAGAAGGTTGCACCGCGCGCGGCCAGCCGCCGGGTCAGAGTGCGGCGATCGATCCCTAAATGACGCGACACCAGCTCGCTGGTGCAGCGACCCGATGGGAGCAGCGTGAAAATCAGCTGGCGAACAGTGGCATCCATCATGACGGCAGGCCGCGCAACGACCTCGTCAAGATAGCGCCGGACATAGAATGCCATCGTCGGATCGGCCGTCGAAATCGGCGCGCTCAGATCGCGCGGTCTCAGGACCAGGCCGTCAAACGAGCCGCGAAAATGCGGGAGTGAGCCGAAGAAGTCGCTGTGGTGCCCCTGCTCGAGGCGGGGGAAGCGGTGTCCAGCATTGCGCGTTCGGGTGCGGCTGCCCGGCGGTGCGCCTGGATCGAGCGCCGAGCTCCCAGAAAATCCGCCGTGCAGGGATCGCGCTAGGTTAGGGCGGCCGACACGGCTGAGCCGCGATCACCGCGGAGAGCGGTGACCAAGCTGAAAATCCTTTCGATGTATCAAGGGCCTGTCGATGAAAGCGCTGCCCGCCGGGGGCGCCTCCATGTCGATCGGTTCGTGGCACACCAGCACCTCGCCTGAGCTTCGTGGCGTTCCGAATTTGCCCGACTGTGGCGGCCCGGAGACATCTCTCTACAGCGTATTCAGGTACAAATGTTCGCGGAGGTTGCGATTGGGGGTGCGACTCATTTCGGCAAAGCAAAAACGGAAGGGATACTGCGAGATGAAGAAAATCTTTGTCGGCGCGATTGGCGCCTTGGCAATCGGGATGTCGGCTCCCGCAAGCGCTGCCGATCTGGCCGCACGGCCGTACACCAAGGCTCCGCCCGCTCCGGTGGTCGCGGTGTATGACTGGACAGGTTTCTACATCGGCGCCAACGGCGGTTGGGCAAACAGCCACAATTGCTGGGATTTCCTCACTGCCGGTGGTGCGATCGTCGCCGATGCATGTAGCGATCGTTCAGGCGGCGTGATCGGTGGCCAGGTCGGCTATCGGTGGCAGTCCGCTGGTTGGGTCTTCGGTCTCGAAGCTCAAGGCAACTGGGCGGATCTCAACCGGACCCGGGTCAGTCTGATCAATCCTGCCTTCTCGACGCGCGTGAAAACCGACGGCATCGGCCTTTTCACCGGGCAGATTGGTTATGCCTGGAATGCCGCGTTGCTCTACGTCAAGGGCGGTGCTGCGGTCACCGGCAACACCTTTAGCATTCTGGACACCGCCACAGGCACGACGCTCGCATCGGCCGATTCGACGCGGTGGGGTGCGACCGTCGGTGTCGGCTTCGAATACGGCTTTACGCCGAACTGGTCGGTTGGCGTCGAATACGATCACCTGTTCATGGGGCATAACAACAACTCGTTCTCCGTGGTCAATCCGATTGTCGCGGGAGCGATCAATCGTGTCGACCAGGACATCGACATGGTTACGCTCCGTCTGAACTATCGCTTCGGTTGGGGCGGTGTTGGTGCTCCGGTGGCAGCCCGATACTGATTTCCGATCACCCGATGCATGCAAAGGCCGGCTGTCACAGCCGGCCTTTGTTTTTTGATCGTCTGGTTGGCCTGTGCGCCAAAGTGCCGCTGTGGCGTGCTCAATTGATCGATGGCTTTCGAAGGGCCGGCTTCTCGCAATTCGTCACAACGACCAGACAGCATTCCGGAGCAAGCGTTGCCGCGACGTCATCTTCGCCGCGAATTGCCGGCCTTCAATTTGGGCGCGGCGCCTTAGCGGCGGCCTCCCTCAATTCCTTGACCAGGCGCGTGATGTTGGGATCGTCCGGGATGATTTTCGCTAGTTGCTCGGCGTATTTCAGGGCGCTTGGCAGATCGCCGGCCTGCTGATTGATCGTCACCAGCGCGGCCAAAGTCTCGCGATGCGAGGGGTGACGGGCGACGTTTTCTTCGAGTTGCCGTATCGCGTCGGAAACCCGACCTGCCGAATTGAGTGCGACCGCATAGACATATGCATAGCGCGCCTGGGCTGGTTGGAGTTCACTGGCCAGGCGCAACTCCTCCAATGCGTCCTGCTGATGTCGCGAACGGACAAGTGAGAGGCCAAGCGCATGATGAAGGGCGGCATTCCGCGGAACTTGCTCGATTGACTTGCGCAAAACGGCTTCAACACGATCCTCGCGCTTCTGTCGTGCATAGAGGTCCGCGAGATTGATGGTCGCCGGAACATATTCGCCGCTAAGGCGCAATGCTGCGACGTATTCTGCTTCGGCACGATCCAATTGGCCTTCGCGCGCGAAAAGATTTCCAAGGTTGGTCCGTCCTTCCGGACGATCGGCGTTCAGTCGTTGCGCTTCCGTGAATTCCGCCACAGCCTTCTCATATGCTGCACGATACTCCGGCGGCTGCGAGGAGGCGGGCAATCCCGCCAGCAGGGAAACGGCGCGAATACGGACGCCTCGCACCGGATCCGCAAGCGCCTTTCCGGCGATGGGCCAGAGCTGTTGTAGAGGCATGCCATCGAGCATGTCGAGCGCACCAATGCGGACCATCGGGTCGGAGTCGCCAAGGGCCGTACTCGCGATCTTGACTGTTTCCGCAGACAAATAAGCGTTCAACTCCGCGAGAGCCCCGGCGCGGGCGAAACCGGGATTGTGCTGGTCGCCCGCAATATGGGCAAGCAAGGCCGCAGGGTTGGTGCCATCGGCCCAGGCAGCATGGAAGGCCGGGCCGTAGGTTTGGAATCCCTTGCGCTCGGGTCCGTGCCACTTCTCGATCGCGGCCGCTGCCCATTCCGCTGTCTTGTCTGTATGGCAATCGTTACAGGCGTTGGGGGTGCCGAGCTGAACGGAAAGGTCAGGGCGGGGCACACGGAAGCTGTGGTCATGCCGGGAATCCACGACCATGTAGGTGTCGACGGGCATGTGGCACGACGCGCAGGCCGGCGGGGGATTTGCTTCGGCATGATGGTGATGGGATACGGCGGCGAATTTCTCGGGGGCGTGGCATTGCAGGCAAACGCCGTCTCCTGCCAGCCGCGTTTTGCCGCTGTGGGGGTCGTGACAATTGCTGCAGGTTACGCCGGCGGCGAACATCTTGCTCTGCTTGAATGATCCGTAGTTGTAGACCTCGTCCAGCATTTGGCCGTCGGCGTGGTAGAGACCCCTCGACAGAGGCAAAACCAAATGTGTCTCGGATAGCCACTGGCCGGGAATCCAGTCTTCGGAGATCTGGCTCCGCCTGGCATGACAGAGGCCGCAGGTTTCGACTTCCGTTCGCAGCGTTGCGGGCGGCGGGTTGCGCGATGCCGTGGAAGAAGCTTTTTCGAGCGACCAGGACGCGTTCAACCGCTCCGAAAAGCGGACCAGAAGACCCATCGTCTCGCTGTCCGATTTGCCGAACGGCCAAAGCTTCTGCTGCGATGCGGCCCAGGCAACATGGTTCGAACCCTGTCCATGGCATGTCTCGCAGCCCACACTTATCTCGGCCCACGTGGTGTTGAACCGATCCTTGGACGCATCGTAGTTCTTCCGAACGCCGGTGGAATGGCATTCGCTGCACATGAAGTTCCAGTTTTGGTTCAACCGGGTCCAGTGAAGCGGGTCCGTGTGATCGATCTTTTCGTTGGGATAGAGATGAAACCAGCGCTGTCCTCCCTTTTCCTTGGCGCGCGCATCCCACGCGATCGATAGCGCCTGCAGGCGTCCGTCGGGAAATTCGATCAGGTATTGCTGAAGGGGATCGACGCCGAATGTGTATTTGATTTCGTACTCGGCCAGGTTTCCGTCGGGCCCGTCAGTTTCGACGAAGAACTTGCCGTCCTTGCGGAAGAAGCGGCTACGCACGCCAAAATGTTCAAATGTCACGCCGTTGAAGTCGCCGAGAACGGTCGCTTCGGTTGCATGTGCCATCGCCAGCTTGTGCTGCGATTGCTGCCAAAGGCCCGTCTCGGTCGGATGGCAAACGGCGCAGGATTGGCTGCCAACATAATTAGCGACGGCAGGCGGCGCCTTGGCTGCCGTCTGGTCGAAGGACGAACCGGCGACGGACAGCCAAAACACGGCGCCTCCGACAATCAGGACAACGCTGATCAGGGCGATGATGCCCCAGCGGCGATCGAGCAGCGTTCGACCCGGCGCCACGCGGCTCTCCTCGCTGCCGTGTCTGGGGCGCTTACGCGATCGACCGGAGACCGATTTGGATTTTGGCAAATCTGCTTCCCCCGAGTGCACTGCAATTTTGGCGCTGCGCCGGACGCTCCGGATTTCACAAGGCGCGAGTGAGAATGTCAACGAACCGCCTGGCCCTTCATTTCATTACGGCTAGCGCACGCGCCTTCTCCAGGCCGACCATGAGCGTCTTGACGAGCGGGTCAGTCGCGCCGTGCCGCTGCAGGAATCCCTTGGGATCGCGCCCCACGGGCTCATACTGAGACATCTTGTCCAACGCGCGCCGGGTGGCCTTGCGGTCTCCGAGCTCTGCATTCGCTACCGCAAGCAAGAATTGACTGAAGCCGGGATCGTCCATCGCGGAGCGTTCGGCAACTCTGAGCATCTGCGAATAGTCGCCCTTCAGATACAGATCGATGGCGATCAAATGAAAATACCAGCCTGGAGGACTCAAAGTACGCTCGATCGCACGCTTGAGAATGGGGATGCCCTCTTCGAAATTCCCCCGCACAGCAAGCCGCCAGCCGAGCTGGGCCAGGACCTCGGGGTCGTTGGGATTGAGAGCCGCCGCTTGACGCGTCAGATCCTCGCTTTCGGCGTAGCGTCCTGTGTAGAAATAGGCGCTTGCCCGAGCCTTCAGAGCCATAGCGTTGTTCGGTTGAATGGCGACCGCGCGAGACGTCGCCTCGAGCGACCGCGCATATTCGGTTTGCCGGTTGCCGTCGCCGGTATATCCGAGGCGTCCAGCGTCGACATGCAGCCAACCGAGCATCGCCCATGCATCACTGTACTCCGGATCCCGCTGAACGGTCTGTTCGAGACACCGCAAGACGGGCTCGAACTCCGCTCTCGCAAAGCTGCGGCGGTACCCGTACCCGCGCAAGACGCACAGGTAACTTTCCATGTTCGATACGTTGGGTGCAGACGGGCTACTGGCGATATCGCGATTGACTATGCCGTAGGGCTGACCGATCATGGTCGCAATCTCGCTCGCGAGATCTTTTTGAACGCCTATGAGCGATTGCGGATCGGACGGTCGCGTATCAGTCCGGGTCCACACGATCTGGCCGGTTGCCGCATTCGACAGAGTCGTCATGACGCGAACTTGTTCGGCATCTGTCTGAACGCCTCCATTCACAATGTATGAAGCGCCAAGATTGCGTCCCAGCTCCGTCGCGGCGACGCTCTTGTCCTGGTTGGAGCCTGGCGGGAAGGTATAGAATCGAATGCTCGGAAATCGGAATAGATTGCTGGTCAGCTCCTGGCTTAGTCCAACAGCAAGGTAGCGAGCACTCTCTCCCGGGCTCAATGACTCGAATGGCATGACCAGAAGGGCAGGCTCCTTCGGCGAGCCCGAACGGAAATGTGCCGGCACGTAGGATAAGCCCCACAACACCGCGCCCAGTGCGAGCATGGCGGCAATGGTTGCGACGATTGGCCAGGCACGAATGCCCGGTGTTGGGCTCGCCGGCTTTGCACCTCCCGCAGGCTGAGCTGGAGTTTCGTGAAAACTAGGCTCGCGTTCGATCGGAGCGGCGGGTGCGTTATACCACTCAAAAGTGGGGACGTATGATCCCTTCGGAATTGAGATGCGGACTGCGTCCTTCTGGCCGGCATCCATGTAATAGCTGTCGAGATCGCGTCGCAGCCGTCTCGCTTCGAGGCGAACCACAGGGTCTGCTTGAGGATCGAAGGACTCGTCGCGGCCGAACACGGCCAAGGCAATTGTAAAGCCCTTCAGGCTCTCTGCACGGCCGGCAAGCGTTTCGCCCACGACGAAGCGCAAAAACTGACGTCGCTTCTCGCTCGCCTGAAAGCGCGGACTCGAGCAAATTCGCTCAAGCTCCGCACGCACGTCCTCAGCCGTTACCTCAGCGCCTTCACGCCGAGTCACGCCGGAGACATCGACGCCTACCGCGGGAAAAACCGGCAACTCACTCATTAAACCTTAGACTGTCGAATGTGCACCTTACTCGGGTAACGGTCGGCTTGGCAACCGAGGCTTTTCAACTCACGAGTGAGTGACGCTGTCGGTCACACGAGTATGTATTTTGTGCCAAAGGGATGATGAGGGTCGCGCATTTCGTCGCAGGCCTCGAGTGATGATGGCGTCGCGGTCGTGAGCGAGCGCGGCACTGCAGCAACACTCTAGATTACAGCTTTATGAATTTTTCCGTATTCCGCCTTTGCTGCGTGCGGTGTTCGTGTTCGCACCTGGGGTGCGAACCTGTTCGCACCTTGTTTGGCGCGTGCGCGAGGCGATGCTGGCACGCTACGAGAACGCTGTTCTGACAGCCCTGCTGTCATGATCGCAAGATGTGATGATCGTTGGATGCACGTCGCCACTCCATCGACCTGGTTGTCTCTATGGAGGAGTTCCGATCCATCGTGGCCCGGTTTCCCCAGCGCGAGCTGGATATTCGGCGCCGCTTTGGTCGCGACGCATCATTTAGATCGATTTGTTCGGACTACGAGGAGGCGACGAAGGCGCTTCGTCATTGGCAGAAAACTTTGGAGGAAGCGGATCCTGAGAGAGATCGACGCGTGAAAGAATACAACCACCTGCTCGTCGAACTGGAGGAGGAAATCCTCGCCTATCTTAGTCGTCCCTGAGTGTGGCGACGTGAACGCGGGAGGGCTTCACCGTGGTTGGCGACATCTGCTGTCTTCGTCTCAACCGCACGATACCAATAAATAATGGAGATCTGCCCCGTGAAGAACACCATCGAAAAGCTCAGGCGGTTTGGCTGCGCGATACTGGCCGTGCCGCTGCTTGGCACCGCGGCTTACGCCCAGGCGCCAGTGCAGAAGCCGAACATCATCCTGATCCTGTCGGACGATTTCGGCTATGGAGACTCCGGCGCGTACGGAGGCGGTGAAAATCGCGGCATGCCGACGCCAAGCATCGATCGTCTGGCGTCAGAAGGTGTGCAGTTCATGTCCTTCTATGCGCAGCCAAGCTGCACGCCCGGTCGGGCCGCCGTGCAAACCGGTCGCATTCCCAATCGCAGCGGCATGACGACGGTGGCATTCCAGGGCCAGGGCGGCGGTATGCCTGCAGCCGAGTGGACATTGGCGTCGGTCCTGAAGACCGGTGGTTACAAGACGTTCTTCACGGGCAAATGGCATCTCGGTGAAGCCGACTACGCACTGCCGAACGCGCAAGGCTACGATGAGATGAAATACGCAGGCTTGTATCATCTCAATGCCTACATGTATGCCGATCCCACCTGGTTTCCCGATATGGACCCCGAGCTCAGGGCGATGTTCGAGCGCGTGACCAACGGAGCGCTGTCCGGAAACGCTGGCCAGCCCGCGAAGGAGGATTTCAAGATCAATGGGCAGTATGTCAACACCCCGGACAAGGGCGTCGTCGGCATCCCGTTCTTTGACGATTATGTCGAGAAGGCCTCGCTCGACTATCTGGACCGCAACAGGGGATCGACGCAGCCATTCTTCATGAGCATCAACTTCATGAAGGTGCATCAGCCAAACATGCCGGCTCCCGAATTCCAGGGGAAGTCGCTGTCGAAGAGCAAATACGCCGATTCCGTCGTGGAGAACGATACGCGCATCGGGCGTATCATGGACAAGGTCCGCTCCCTTGGGCTCGACAAGAACACCTACGTGTTCTGGACGACGGACAATGGTGCATGGCAGGACGTCTATCCGGATGCGGGGTACACGCCATTCCGTGGCACGAAGGGCACGGTTCGCGAAGGCGGCAACCGCGTTCCCTCGATTGCCTGGGGGCCGGGCATCAAGGCCGGAACGAAGAATTCCGATATCGTCGGCGGTCTCGATTACATGGCGACCTTCGCGAAGCTCGCTGGCATCAGGCTGCCCGAGAGCGACCGCGAAGGTAAGCCGATCGTCTTCGACAGCTACGACATGTCGCCGATCCTGTTCGGGACCGGAAAGTCGGAGCGCAAGAGCTGGTTCTACTTCACGGAAAACGAGTTGACGCCGGGTGCGGCTCGCGTCGGCAACTACAAGGCCGTATTCAATCTGCGCGGCGACAATGGCGCAAAGACCGGCGGGCTCGCAGTCGACAGCAACCTCGGCTGGAAGGGACCGGAGTCTTATGTGGCGACCGTTCCGCAGGTCTTCGATCTCTGGCAGGATCCGCAGGAGCGCTACGACGTCTTCATGAACAACTACACGGAGCACACCTGGACCTTGGTGACGATCAATGCCGCGACCAAAGAGCTGATGCAGACCTACGTGAAATATCCTCCGCGGAAGCTTCAGAGCGAGAGCTACGCCGGGCCGATCACGCTAACGCAGTATCAGCGATTCCAGTTCTTCAGGGAGGAGCTTGCAAAGGACGGGTTCAGTATCGGCCTGCCTACAGGCAATTGATCAGGCGCATGGAGCGGCCCCGAGAGTGTCGGGGCCGTTCGGTCTTCGTTTCTCAAGAACGGGACGGGGGTTATGAAAGGAACGTGGGTTGATCGACGCGCGATAGTGGCAGGCTTGCTGGTGTCGACTGCCACTCTATCTCTCTCCAACCATGTTGCCGTGGCACAGGACGATCCCCTCCCGTCATGGTCGGAGGGGCAGCCGAAGAGGTCGATCGTGGACTTCGTCTCGGCGGTCACGCGCGAAGGGTCGCCGGACTTCGTTCCTGCGCCCGAGCGAATTGCCGCATTCGACAACGACGGCACACTCTGGTGCGAGCAGCCGATGTATGTACAGCTCGCCTTCGCCCTGGACCGGGTCAAGGTGCTGGCAGGCAAGCATCCGGAGTGGAGAAAGAAGCAGCCGTTCAAGGCGGTGCTCGACAACGACATCGCCGCGCTCGCCAAGTCCGGCGAAAAGGGGCTGGTTGAGCTCGTCATGGCGGCCCATGCCGGCATGACTACGGCAGAGTTCGAGAAGATCGCCAGCGATTGGATTGCGACCGCGCGTCATCCGAAGTTCGCTCGACCCTATACCGAACTGGTCTATCTGCCGATGCTGGAATTGCTGGCCTATCTGCGCGCCAATGGTTTCAAGACGTTCATCGTCTCCGGCGGTGGCATCGAATTCATGCGGCCATGGAGCGAGAAGATCTATGGCATCCCGCCCGAGCAGGTTGTGGGATCCAGCATCAAGACCAAGTTCGAGATCGACGGCGGGCATCCGGCCTTGATGCGTTTGCCGGCAATTGATCTGGTCGATGACGGTCCCGGTAAGCCGGTCGGCATCAATTCGCACATCGGACGTCGACCGATTGCCGCCTTCGGCAACTCGGATGGTGACTTCCAGATGCTGCAATGGACAACGGGGCAGGGCGGCCGACGCTTCGGCCTGATCGTCCATCACACCGATGCCGAGCGCGAATATTCATACGATCGCAAATCGTCGTTTGGCCGTCTCGACAACGCTCTCGATGCAGCAGCGGCCAACAAGTGGACCGTTGTCAGCATGAAAGACGATTGGAAGCGCATATTCAGCTTCCAGTAGATTGTCTCCGGTCCGGAGACGTCGTGAGGCCGGTGCTCAATCGTTGAGTGGTGGCGCATGTCAGGAAACACGATTCCGCGCCGGGCAAAGGGAGGAATGAAGATGGTCGGACTTACCACGTTTGCGTTTCGGGCCGCCCTGGTTGCCACTCTCGCCGTCTCGGCCTCGGCATTGCCAGCGACCAGCATCGCTGCACCATTGAGTCCCGCTGCGATCCCGTCATCGGTCGCTGCGCAGCAGGAGGATGTTTTCATTCAGGTCCGTGCCGGCGCACGTGGCGGGCGCGCCTATGTTGGACCACGAGGCGGCGCAGTTGTGCATCGTGGAGGTGCAGTGGTCGGCCCGCGGGGCGGTGCATATCGCGGCCGCACTGCGGTGGTGGGACCACGTGGGAACGTTGCAGTTCGCGGCAGAACCGCCGTTTACGGCCGTGGCGGTTGGGCGCGGCCCGGCTGGTATCGCTGGCCTGCGGGAGGAGCAATTGCCGCTGGAGCCGCGCTCGGCTTCGTCACTGCGGCAAGCGCGGCTGCCTGGGCAGGTGTAGCTCCCGCGGCCGGCATGTGCTGGTACTACACCGATCCCTCACGGACCCAAGCGTTCTGGGACTATTGCCCTTGATGAAAGGTGCGAAGCCAAATCGCTTTTCCCGGAAGCGCAGAAGATTGCGACAGATGCCTATCTCTTCGTCTATCCGAGCTTGAAGACTCGAATTGAAACGAGGACGAGAGAATGAAAGCCGGTAGTTGCAAAGCATCTCTTTTGACTCTGATGGCTCCAACGGCACCGGCGGCGAACATGTGCCGAATTCGAGCGCCTGCCCGCCTTTGTCGCAGGCCAGGCGCCTTGAACGACCGGCGCAGGTGGCGGTAAGGTCGACCGGAAAGAAGAAGTGGCGAGGTGTCATTGACGAATTCGCCCACAGCAGCGCGCGCTCCGGATCTGGTGCTGTTTCCGCACCAGCCCGCCTTGAAGCTCATCTACGACACGGCCCCCATCGGTCTTGCTTGTCTGTCGCCGGATTGCCGATACCTGCAGATCAACCAGCGGCTCACCGAAATATGCGGCATCTCGGTTGAGGACCATCTCGGTCGTTTCGTGAGAGACTGCGTGCCTGCGCTGGCCGATGCCGTTGAGGCGATCGTCCGCTCGATCATGGAGACCGGAGAGCCAGTCGTTGGCATCGAAGTCGCAGGACAGCGTCCCGATCAGATCGAGGAGCGGGCATGGATTACCTATTGGCATCCGCTGAGGGCGCCCTCTGGCGAGATCGTTGCCGTCAACGTTGCCGCCGAGGAAATCACCGAGCGCAAGCGCGCGGAGCGTGAAATTCGACAAGCCAAGGACGCCGCCGAAATGGCCTTGCGTCACTTGCGCGAAACTCAGGAATCCTTGATCGAAGCGGAAAAGCTCGCCGCCCTCGGCCGTATGGTTGCCGGCATCGCCCATGAGATCAACAGTCCCGTCGGCATCGGCCTAACCGTGGCGTCGACGCTGGAGCGCAAGGCCGATTTATTCGCTGCCGCGATCACGTCCGGTGTTGTGCGCCGTTCGGCGCTGAACGAGTTCGTTGATCTCGTCCAGGCCGCCGCTCGGCAATTGGTCTCAAATCTCAGCCGGGCGGCTGATCGTGTTCAATTGTTCAAGCAGGCGGCGGTCGATTCCAGTTCGTCCGAGCGGCGCAGCTTCGATGTGGGCCAATTCACGGAGCTGGCTTTGTCGCATTTGGGACGGAAGCATCGCGAGAGCCGCATTTCGCTGAACGTCCGGTGCGAGCCTGGCCTCTTCTTGGACGGCTACCCCGGCGAATTCGGCCAAGTTTTGACCAATCTCGTCATCAACGCGATGGCGCATGCATTCCCCGGCGATGGTAAGGGGGCGATCGATGTTCGCGTACTTGCCGCCGGGAACGACATCGAGGTGTGCGTGGCCGACGATGTTGTCGGCATGAATCCCGAAGTGAGACGGTGCGCGTTCGATCCGTTCTTCACGACCCGACGTCACGAGGGCGCGACCGGACTTGGCCTGCACATTGCGCGCCATATCGTGGTGGACCGATTGGGCGGACGCATGGTGCTCGAGAGCGCGTCGGGTGAAGGTACAACCGTTTCAATCATCCTGCCGCGATCGGCTCCGCCTGCCGATGATTGATGCTGCGTGGTAACGCATGTGCGCTCGCCACAAGAGCGGATGTGACTTCAGCCCAACCCGGCGAGCCGCTTGCGGCAATGCCCTGAAGAGCGCGTGCCCCGCATCGGCACCCGCCGCGCTGGTGGATGCCGTCACTTGTGGCTGCTACTTAAGCATCTGGCCGAGCCGTGCCATCGTTGCTCCGGTCGGCGCGGCCGATCGCAAACGCTGCTAACAGACGTTTACGGTACGCGTAACGTAAGCGTAGCCATTCCATACGTTCTATGCCTGATAGCAAGAACCGTAGGACGATCCATACGCCGCAGCGGCACCAAGAGCCGCGCCGGTAGCCACACCGGCTGCTGCGGCGCCGGGCCAGCCCCATCCACGGCCATAGTAGCCGCCGTGATAGTAGCGTCCGCCGGCATATCGTGCGCCGCCGCCAGCGTGCCATCTTGTTCCACCGCCGTGCCAGCCGGGCCTGACGCCGCCGCCGTGGAAGTGAGCCGCGCGAGCGCCGCCGCCCATGCGACGCGCGTCCGCCGTGTTGGGCAGCGCGGTTGCAGCGGCAGCGAGGAGCGCAATTGCCAGCAAGACTTTGTTCAGTCGCATCGTGTCACTCCTTGCGTTGATCAACTCAATGCAAAGCGTCGAGAAGCCTTTCGTTCCCTGATTGCAACGATGAATTGATACAGCCTCAAATCAGAATTTGATGTTTGGTCACGATGGCTTTTCTGCGCGTGCGGCTTGGCCAGCGGAGATGCAGGTGGGAGCGTTGCAGCGGCTTGGCCGCTCGGTCGCGCGCGAGCGAATGTCCGGGATCGACGCGTCATGTGCCTGACCGTTGGAGTTTTGTCGGTCGCGGTCAGGTTGTTGCCCAGGAAACGCCCGCTGCTCCGCCTCCGAACTGCCGGTGTCGCTGCTTTAGGTCCCGGGTATTGCTGCGGCAAAAGCCGGACCTCGCTCTCTTGAGCACCGTCGAGGAGCTCCCCAGGACGATCGGAATCGTCTCGAGAATCTCCGCAAGAATCCCGTGTCTTCGAATCGAGTTGTCCCCTGGATAGGGGACGAACCGCGCCGTCGCACCGCGGCAACGGTTCGCGGAGGCGCCTTGGGGCGATTGGCGGGTACATCTAGATTTATCTAGTAGATTCAATGAATTAACTCGGGCCTCAGCCCTCACGGCTGCGTGATATTTGTGCAACATTGGCGCGAAAACGTTCCGTTTAGGGGCAAAACCGCGCGGTCTTTCGTTGATTGATCACGGCTCTTCGGTTCTTATCGAACCCGCGACGGAGGGGGGCATCCCGAGGTCGTCCCGTTTTAGGTGGTTCGCTTAAGTCCCTCGCGTTCATGCGGGTGTGTCCGAAGGCGCGAAGCGGCTAAGCGGTGGGTTAAGGGACAAGGGAACCTACCTTAGGGTGTAGTCACCCAGCGGATCCGGAACCTTCCCTAAATAGAGCAACTTGGAGGTTTAACATGAAGTTGGTTAAGAGCCTTTTGCTCGGTTCTGCGGCGGGTCTGATCGCCGTGGGCGGAGCACAGGCAGCCGATCTCCCCGTGAAGGCCAAGGCGGTCGAATACGTGAAGATCTGCTCCCTGTACGGTGCCGGATTCTACTACATCCCGGGCACTGACACCTGCATCAAGCTGGGTGGTTATCTGCGCGCTGAAGTCGCGCTGAACACCAACTCGGACATCAATGGTCAATTCAACGTCAGCTCGCAGGGTGCAAACGGTGCACGCAACCGTTTGACCAACTATTACACCATGCGCGCTCGTGAAGATCTCAACATCGACACGCGCACCGCGACCGAGTACGGCGTCGTCCGTACGTTCTTCGATGGCGTGTTCTCCTGGACGACCGGCAACTACGTCGGCACGGGTAGCGCCTTCGGTGCGACTCAGTACAGCGGCACGCTGGGCCTGAGCGCTGCCGGCAACGCCTTGGTGGGCTCGGGTTCGGGCTCGGTGAACGGCACCGACGGCAATACCTCGGCCGGTTCGCTCGGCGTGTACTATGCCTTCATCCAGTTCGCCGGCTTCACGATGGGTAAGGCAGTGTCGCAGTTCGACGCTCCCTGGACCAACTATCCGGGCAACAACTTCGACGGTCTCGTCGGCGGTTCCGGCACGGTCACTGGTGTCAACCAGTTCACCTACACCGCTGACTTCGGTCAGGGCATCACGGCGTCGTTCTCGGCGGAAGACGTGACCCAGTACTATCAGGCTGGTAACCTGAACATGAGCGGCGCTACTTCGGCCGGCATTCTTTCCGGTGGTATCGGCACCGGTGCCATCGGTGGTACGCGCTCGCCGAACCTCGTCGGTATGGTCCGTGTCGACCAGGCCTGGGGTCTGTTCCAGGCGTCGGTTGCCGCGAAGGACAACCACGTCGGTTACTACGGCGCGAGCGAAGTCACTGGCCACCCCGACGACAAGTGGGGCTGGGCGGTTCAGCTCGCTCTGTCGATCAAGAACATCCCGACCGGCGCGGGTGACACGATCAACATGCAGGCGGTCTACACGGATGGTGCGACCCGCTACAACTTCCAGAACCTCGCGGGCAGCACCTACGTGATGTACGGCAGCTCGGGTCTGCCCGGCGCTTACGGCAGCATCGCTGCTGTCACGGCTCCGGACACCGTGTACATCAACGGCAGCTCGCAGGAATCGGTCAAGACCTGGGGCTTCCGTGGCGCATACACCCACAACTGGGATCCGTACTGGAACACCTCGATCTACGGTGCTTACGCTCAGGCTCAGTTCGGTGGCTTGGCTAAGTCGTTCCTCTGCGGCACCGGTGGCCTGTTCTCGTCTGTCGTTGGTGTCACGTCTTGTAACCCTGACTTCAATGTCGGGACGGTGGGTCTCATCACCCGTTGGACCCCGGTCAAGAACCTGACCTTCTCGGCCGACGTGAGCTGGACCCGTGTCGACCAGAAGTACGCTGGCACGGTTACTACGACGGCGGTCAACATTATTCCCGCCAAGCCGGCTGCGACTTACGAGCTCAAGGATCAGGACACGGTCGTTCTGCTCCTCCGCGCTCAGCGCAACTGGTAATTCCGGTCTAACGACTTGAATTGAGAACCCCGGCGGGAAACCGCCGGGGTTCTTCTTTTTTGAATGTGGGGCTTGGATGGGCTGGCGAGAGGTCACAGAAAAGAAGCCTTATCGCGCAGGATGCGATGCTAACCCCAAGGCTATAGGCGCAGACTTCGCCGTGGTTCGTGTCAGGTCGGCGCTCTGCGCCGGAGGTCCTCGGTTGCGCGCCGCAGGATTTCGTGAAGCCATTCGTGCGATGGCTCGCCCTCGACACGTTCGTGCCACAGCAGCCGTACCTCGACGGGCGTCGTGGTGTAGGGCAGCTCGTAGGTCGTGATCGCATGGGATTGTGCAAGCGCTTGTGCCAGCGGACGCGGGACGATGGCCGCGAGCTCGGAATCGACGAGCAGTGCGGGCAGCGCAAGAAAATGCGGCAAGGAAACCGCGATCCGCGGCGGCCGATCACTTTCGGATAGCGCTCGTTCGAGCGCGACGCGGTCGTACATTTCCGAACGCCTGGCAAGACCCCGCTCGGAGATGAAGCCTCCGATCGCGCCTTCCTGCTCGCCACCGAAGGACACGACGACCAGCGGCAGGCGTGCAAGCTTCGCCTTGTCGAGCCGTCCGAGCTTACGCCTTCCCCCGACGATCAGCACATCGTCATATTCGAACAGCAGCGCCGTGCGGAAGCGGCTTGGCGGAATCGAAAAGACGCCGATGGCGACGTCGATGCGGCCGAGATCGATCTGTTCGGCAAGATCGATCCGCGTCACCGGCTTGATGATCAGGTCGACCGCCGGCGCCTCGCGACCGAGGATTCCGAGGAGCGGAGACGCCAGCACCATCGTGGTGAAGTCGTTGGCGGCAAGCGTGAATTGCTTGGTGGAGGCCGCCGGGACGAAGGTCGGCAGTTCGACCGCCGATTCGAGCGATCGCAGCGCCGCGCGAACTTGCGGCGCCATCGTCAGCGCGCGCGCCGTCGGCTGCATTCCACTTGCCGTCCGCACGAACAGCTCGTCTTCGAGCATTTCGCGGAGCCGCGCGAGCGAGTGGCTTACGGCGGACTGGCTCAATGCGACCTTCTGGCTGGCGCGCAGCACGCTGCGTTCCTCCATGACGGCGTCGAAGACCTTGAGCAGGTTCAAGTCAAATGTCTTGAAGGAAACGGACACGATAAGGATTTCCGTCTATGAGCGGATCGCGCGTCAATAAGCAGCTCAAGTTAAAGCGAGGCACGACGGCGACGCAACTGCGCGGGCCGCCCATAGCAGGCGGCGATGCCGTGGTGTCGGCAAGCTGAACCCCATTCAGGACCAATCTGCAAGAGTTTCACTTCCGCAATGGAGCAATCCCGTCATTATCACCGCGCGTTGTCTGGAGGAGGCGGCCATGAAATGCAGCGGGATGTCGATGGGGGTTTTCAAGGGTAGTGCGGTCGGGGCGATCCTGGCGTTGGCGCTCTTCGCGACGACGTCCGCGACTGCACAGGATGGCCCGGTCAAGCTTGGGGTGCTTACCGATATGTCCTCCCTTTACGCCGACAATGGCGGCCAGGGCTCGGTGGTCGCGGCGCAGATGGCCGTCGACGACTTCAAGGGCAAGGTGCTGGGGCGCGCCGTCCAGATCGTCGCCGGTGACCATCAGAACAAGGCCGATGTGGGATCGGCGGTTGCGCGACGATGGCTGGAGAACGAGGGCGTCGAGGTAATCCTCGACGTACCCAATTCCGCCGTTGCTCTGGCGGTGCAGGGCATCACCCGCGACAAGAAGAAGCTGTTTCTCGCCACCGGCGCCGCGACGTCGCGCCTGACCGGTGATGAATGCTCGGTGACCGGCATTCACTGGACCTATGACACCTACGCACTGTCGCAAGGCACGACCAAAGCGATCTCGCGTCTCGGCGCGAAGTCCTGGTTCTTCCTTTCGGCCGATTATTCCCTCGGCGCCCAGCTCGAGGCTGATAGCCGCAAGGTGATCGATGCCACGGGCGGCAGGCTCGTCCGTTCGGTGAAGCATCCGATCAACACGCCCGATTTCTCCTCCTTCCTGCTGCAGGCACAGGCTTCCGGGGCGGACGTGATCGCGCTCGCCGACGCCGGTGGCGATTTCATCAACGCAGTCAAGCAGGCGGGGGAGTTCGGGGTGACGCGCCAGCAGAAGCTCGCCGGTCTGATCGTGTTCATTGCCGACATTCACAGTCTGGGGCTGCAGAGCGCCCAGGGTTTGATGCTCAGTTCGGCATTCTACTGGGACCTCAACGATGAGACGCGCGCATGGTCGAGGCGCTTCATCGAGAAGACCCGGAAGGTCCCCACCATGATCCACGCAGGCACCTATGGCGCCGTCATGCACTACCTCAAGGCGGTCGAGGCGGCGGGCACGCTGGATGGTCCGACTGTCGCTGCCAAGATGCGCGAAATGCCCGTGAATGACTTCATGACGAGGAACGGCCGCATCCGTCAGGACGGTCGGCTGGTCCGCGACATGTATCTGTTCCGCGTCAAGGCTCCGGAGGAGTCCAGGTACAAGTTCGATTACTACGAGCTGCTCGCGACAATTCCCGGAGAGGAAGCGTTCAAGCCGATGGAGGAAGGGGGATGTCCGCTCTTGAAGAAGTCGTGATCGGTAAGCGCGACGTTGCGCGGAATCGGATCGACGACATCATCGCTTCCCGATTCGCATGCCGAGAGTTCTCCGGTGATCCGGTCCCGCGACAGACCATCGAGCAGATCCTCCGCGTGGCGCGATTCGCACCGAGCGGCGCGAACATCCAGCCCTGGCACGTCCACGTGCTTGCCGGCGCAATGAAGGAGAAGGTGTCGGCGGCCCTTCTGCGCGCGCACGGGGAAGCACGAAACGAACACGTGTCCGAGTACCGATATTATGCAAGCGACTTGCCTGAGCCATACCTCGATCGGCGGCAGGAGTTCGGTCGGCTGTTCTACGGCTCGCTCGGCATCGCGCAAACGGATATCGAAGCGAGGGGCAGGCAAACCGCCAGGAACTACGCATTCTTTGGCGCGCCGGTGGGATTGATCGTTACCATCGACCGCCGCCTCGAAGTCGGGAGCTGGCTCGATCTCGGCATGTTCATTCAAAACGTATTGCTGGCCGCGGCGGGGCGCGGGCTGCATTCGTGTCCGCAGGAAACGTTTGCCAAATATCACCGGATCCTGCGCCCGCTGCTCTCCATTCCCGCAGAGCAGATGGTGGTGTGCGGCATCTCGATCGGCCGCGCCAAGGCGGAGGCGAGGGAAAGATTGATGCCGCGAGCGGACGTCGATGCATTCGCCACGTTTGCGGGTTTCGAAGCTTAACAACAAACGCGACAAGGAGATGGCCATGGGAAGCCGAGAAGATCTCATCCAGCGCAGCATCCCGTTTCTACGGGAAGTCAAGGATATGACGCCCGGCGCCAAGATGGAGCGTTGGCTCAACGATACATACGGCGAGGAAAGTGCGCTCTATCAGGACCTCTCGCGCCTCATCAAGATTGGCGTCGAGGAGGGCTGGGCGGCGAATCAGGAAGTGGAGGGTCCGAACTACCGACGCAGCCGCATCCTGGAACCGATGCCCGAAACATTCCAGTTCAGCATCACTGCCGTCTACATGAACAGCGCCGATCCACGCCGCTTCAAGGACGAGGACGATCAAGACGTGCTGCGCGGGCAGTATCACGGCCATCCCTATGGCGAGCTTAACTTGGTGGTGCCCCTGAACCAGGGCGCGGAATTGAGGGGACTTCAGGGCTGGCAGGGACCGGGCTGGACGGCGCCGGATCCCGGCAGCCGGCACTATCCGGAGGTCAGGGGCGGCGCAGTCATCGCGCTGTTCTATCTGCCGGCTGGACGCATCTCCTACGATTTCAAGGCTCCAGCCTGATGGCCGACGGGGCGCCCGCGGCGCTTGTGACGGCATCATCGTAGGCCTCGGCCGCACGGCCAATGCCTCGCCTCTTCCGGAAGCGGACGAGAACCGTCCGCTATTTCTGCCGAAATCCGTGTTTGAACGACATCACGAGCGGACCCACAAGATATTCAAATGCTGTCCGCTCCGTGGTGGGGACCATGACCGTGGCCGGCATGCCAGGATAGAGCTGAACGTTCGGCATGTCCGCAAGCTCGGCCTCGTCGAGCTTGAGCAGGGCGGTGTAGTACGGCGTACCCGTCCGGTTTTCCGTGAGCCGATCCGCCGAGACCTGAAGCACGGTGCCGTGAACGATCGGAGTGATCCGCTGCTTGTATGCGGTCAGGTGCACCTCAGCGCGCATCTTGGGCCGGACTTCGCTGATATCCTCGACCGCAACCTGGGTTTCGACCACGAGCGCGTCCTTCTCGGGGACCACGTCCAGAATCTTCTCTCCCCGCTGAATCACGCCGCCGACGGAAAAGACGGTCAGGCCAACGACACGACCGGCGTACGGCGAGCGAATCTCCATTCGCGTCAGAACGGCGCCGGCATTGGCGAGACGCGGAATGACTTCGAGAAGCTTCGCCTGGACGTCGCGCAGCTCCTTGGTTACGTCGGCCATGCGGTCGTTGTCGAGCTGCACGATCTGCTGCTGCTGTTCGGCAATTGCTTGCCGGGCCTTGGCTATGTTTGCCATGGCATCGGCCGATTGTCCGTCGAGCCCGGCACCAGCCCGCTCGAGCTGCAGATAGCGTGGCCTCGCGATAAGTCCCTTGTCCACCAGAGGTGCAATCGACTTCATTTCTTCGCGAACAGAGTCGAGCTGCGCGTTGAGAGCTCTCACCTGCGCTTCGCCGCCAACAATCTGGTGCTCGAGCTGCGAGATCTTCTCCCTGATGATGTTGCGCTGACCGTCCAACGCCACGCGCCGGCTCTCAAACTGCCGGACCTGATTGTCCCAAATGCTCCTGGCCTGGGTTTCCTCGCCGACGTCAGCCGGCACAACGAGACTGGAGCCACCGGTGAATTCCGTCCGGAGCCTCTCTTCCGTGGCTCGCAGGACGGTAAATTGTTCGGACAGCACATCGAACTCGGCGCGCGCCTGCGTGTCGTCGAGGACGATGAGAGTCTCGCCGACCTCGACCTGATCTCCCTCTCTGACTCGCAATTCCTTGACGATACCACCATCGAGATGCTGAACGCTCTTTCTGTTGCCGTCGACCTTCACGATGCCATTCGCTACGACGGCACCATTGAGCGGTGCGGTCACGGACCACACGCCGAGGCCGCCAAAGAATGCGAGTATAACAAGCCATCCAGCGACGGCCGATCCACGGTAGGAATCGCTGGGACCCACTGGGTCGGCAAGGGTCGCCGGCCACGTCGCTGAAATCGCAGCTCTCGTCATGTATCCTCCTGCGCGGCTCCGGCTCGTCTATGAAGCGAGACTTTTCGATGCCGCAGCCGGAACGACCACCGGCTTGGTCAACCGTGCCAAGATCTCGCCTCGCGGACCGAACAACTCCACTGCACCGTCTCGGATCATCACAATCTTGTCGACCACACCGAGCGTGCTCGGACGATGGGATATGATGACGACGGTGGTCCCGGCCTTCTTCAGTTGCACGAGGCACTCCGTCAGCGCGGCGTCGCCATCGACATCGAGGTTCGATGCGGGCTCATCGAGCACGACAAGGCGCGGATTTCCATAGATCGCGCGCGCCAGCCCGATCCGCTGGCGATAGCCGCCGGAGAGGACCGCGCCGCCTTCACCGACCTGTGTGTCGTATCCGTCCGGAAGGCGCAAGATCATCTCATGAACGCCGGCAAGCTTTGCAGCCTCTATGACGCTCTCATCGTTACCTTTGTTGAACCGGCTGATGTTCGCCGCGACGGTATCGGCAAACAATTCGATGTCCTGCGGCAGATAGCCGACATACCGGCCGAACGCGCCTCGCGGCCAGGTCGATACGTCGGCGCCATCGAGACGCACCGAGCCGGCTGACGGCGCCAGCACGCCGATGATCTGGCGTGCAAGCGTCGATTTTCCGGCACCCGAAGGCCCGACGAGGCCAAGAAGCTCGCCTGCCGAGACGTCGAAGCTTATGTTGCGGAGGATCGGTCGCTTGCTTCCCTGAAGCGAATAGCTCACGTTTTCGACGGACAGGTCGCCTGCGGGTTTCGGCAGCGAAAGTCGCGGCTCGGCGGCCGGAATCGCCTTGAGAAGCGCCTCGACGCGCCTGTAGGAGTTGCGCGCAGACGCGATGCTGCGCCAGACACCCACGATCTGCTCGACCGGCTGCATCGCACGACCGAGCAGGATCGAGGCCGCAAACATCGCGCCGACCGTCGTGACGCGTTCGATCACGAGATAGGCGCCAAGGCCAAGAATGATGGATTGCACGGACAACCGAAGGAAGCGGATCAGGCTCGACATGGCCGCAGCGCGATCGCTGGCGGCCACCTGGCGATCCAGCGCCAGATTGCGGTCGCGCCCCCACCTGTGAAGTAGGCCATCAAGCATGCCCATCGCCTGTATGGCCTCCGAGTTGCGAAGGCTCATGTCGGTGAAACCGTAGCTTCTGGCGCCGGCTTCGTGGGCTTCGGTGAGCGGCGTGCGCACCCAGCGTTCATTCAGGAGCGCGAGGAGCAGCAGTGCGATCGCGGAGGCAAGCGCGAACGCTCCCAGCAGCGGGTGCAGGACAAAGATCACGGCAACGTAGATTGGCGCCCACGGGAGGTCGAAGATGGCGTGAATCCCGGCACCGGTAACGCATTGCCGAAAATTGTCGAAATCGCGGAGATACTGGCTCTTTGCGACACCCGTCTTCAGCGACGCATCGACGATTGCCGAGATCACGCGTCCCGCCATCCTCTGGTCGAGCCGAACCGACGCGCGTGCGAGGATCCGCGCCCGGATCATGTCGAGGACGGCAAGCGCTGCGAAGGCAATCAACAACAGGAGCGTGAGCATCACAAGCGTGACGATGCTCGCGCTCGATACGACGCGATCATAGACCTGAAGCATGTAAAGCGGCCCGGCGAGATACAGCAGGTTGATTGCCAGGCTGAAGATCAGAGCCGTGACGAAGTAGCTCTTGCAGGAAAGGAGCATACCCCGTAGCTCGTCCTTGTGCCGATAGATCCCTCTCTCTCCTCCCGTTGGCGGGGTGGCGACTGACATCTTGTTGAAGAGTCCGAGTTTCATCGTGTGACTCCGCCAAATTGCGCTTCCGTCAGACCGCTCTCATCGCCCGAGCGGATGCCTGGTCAGATGATGAAGTCCGTGGTGTGCAGGAGCGGGGCGCCAGCCAGCTTGATGACGGCGTCGTTTCCGGCCTTATAGCCGGCCGCTCCATCGTTGATGATCACGTAGGTGCCGGCGTCGCTACCGCTGGCGATGGTCACTTCCGCGGCACCATTGGCCTTGAGGTTCGTGTTGTTGAGGATGCTCGCGAGATCCGTCGCCAGGTCGCCGGTGATACCGGTGGTTTTCGTCAAGCCGGTGGTCAGGCCGTTGAGCGCGTGACCGATCTGGAGCTTGTCGACACCGGTCGTAAAGTCGTTGATGGTGTCGAACGCGGCCACGCGCGAGTTTGCGAGCGACGTGTAGACGAATGTATCGCTGCCATCGCCGCCGGTGAGCGTGTCGGCTCCGGCACCACCGTTGATCTTGTCGTTGCCGTCGCCACCGATGAGCTGGTTGGCCGCCGAATTGCCGGTCAGGGTATCGTTGCCGCTACCTCCCGTGACGTGCTCGACGCCGGCGACCGAGACAAATCCCGTCCCGGCCTGGTTGGCCAGATTGACGGTGATGTTCGACGTGGTCCCGGCGTAGCTCAGCATGTCGTTCGTGCTGCCAAGAAGATTGAGCTCCACCTTCTCCACGTTGGTAACTGTCCCTCCGGCAAGACCGGTGATTGTGGAGCCGGTCACCACGACGTTGAGGACGTCGGTGCCGGACGTTCCGTCAATTTCCAGCGTATCGGTACCGGCGCCGCCGTCGATGGTATCGACGCCATCGCCGACCTTGTAGATGATCAAATCATTGCCGGCGCCACCGAAGATCACGTCATTTCCGCCACCGCCGATGATGGTGTCACTGCCGGCTCCGCCGTCGAGCACGTTGTCGTGGGCATCTCCGGTAAGATCATCGCTGCCAGAGCCGCCGGTCACGTTCTCGACGCCTGCGATCGAGGTGAACCCGGTCGCATTCGACTGCAGCAGGTTGACGGTCAGGCTGGCGGTCGTGCCGGCATAGCTCAGCGTGTCCGCATTTCCAGCACCGAGATCGAGATACACGCGCTCGATAGCGGCAAGTGTGCCTCCCTCGAGCCCGGTGAGGGCGCTGCTGGATGCGACGACGTGGATGGTGTCGTCGCCGGCAGTTCCCGTGATGTAGAGGCTGTCGGTGCCCGCACCGCCGTTCATGGTGTCGGCTCCGTCACCGACCTTGTACATGAACGTATCGTTGCCGGCTCCGCCCTGGAGATTGTCGTTACCGCCATTTCCAATCAGGGTGTCGTTGCCGCCGAGGCCGTTCAACGTGTCGTCGAAAGGCGTGCCTGTCATGACGTCGGCGCCCGACGTGCCGTTTTGGGTGATGCCGCCTGAGCTGGTGGTCAGGCTCGCGGTGTCACCGATACCGGTCGCACTGTTGCCGGCAATATCCGTCAGTGCGATCGTTGCAGTGACGGTCCCGTCACTCAGGGACGTCAGGTCGATATTGTGCGTACCATTGCCCAGCGCATTGACCGTCACGGAGCCGCCACCGCTGCTTGTGAAGGTGACGCTGGCGGTCGCATCGGGATCGACGCCCGCAATCGTGTACGCGACTGAGCTCTTGCCGGTAGCGTCGATTGTGGTCGGCGTGATGTCAACCGCGGCCGTTGGCGCTGAATCGGCGGTGGTGTCGACCGCGTAGCTCTTGGTCGCCGTGGCCGTGGTCGCGTTGCCGGCCGCGTCAGTCGTGGTGACGCTCGCGTCGACCGTATGGTCGAGATCGGCCGCGAGATCGCTGCCGTTGACGGTGATGCTGAACGTCGTGCCCGAGACTGTGCCGGTATAGGCATTGCCGTTCACCGTCAGGGTGATGGTGTCGCCATCATGAACGTCGCCGCCGACCGTGCCGGTCACCGCCACCGTGCTGCTGGCTTCCGCTGCGTTGAGGACGTCGTCCGCGGTGATGTCGTTCACCGTCAGGCTGGCGATCGGTGCCACCGTATCGATCGTGTAGGCCTTGGTCGCGGTCGCGGTCGTGCTGTTCCCCGCCGCATCGGTGGTGGTGACGCTGGCATCGACCGTATGGTCGAGATCGGCCGCGAGATCGCTGCCGGCGACGCCGATGTTGAAGCTCGTGCCCGAAACTGTTCCGGTGTAGGCATTGCCGTTCACCGTCAGGGTGATGGTGTCGCCATCATGAACGTCGCCGCCGACCGTGCCGGTCACGGTGACCGTGCTGCCGGCCTCCGCTGCGTTGAGGACGTTGTCCGCGGTGACGTCGTTCACCGTCAGGCTGGCGGCCGGCGCCACGGTATCGACCGTGTAGGCCTTGGTCGCGGTAGCGGTCGTGCTGTTCCCTGCGGCGTCGGTGGTGGTGACGCTGGCGTCGACCGTATGGTCGCCATCGGCGGCGAGATCGCTGCCGGCGACGGCGATGCTGAAGCTCGTACCCGACACTGTTCCGGTATAGGCGTTGCCGTTCACCGTCAGGGTAACGGTGTCGCCGTCATGGACGTCGCCGCCGACCGTGCCGGTCACGGCGATCGTGCTGCCAGCCTCCGTTGCGTTGAGAACGTTGTCCGTGGTGATGTTGCTGACTGCGATGCTGGCTGTTCCGGTGGTGTCAACCGTGTAGCTCTTGGCCGCCGTGGCGGTCGTGCTGTTGCCGGCTGCATCGGCCGTGGTGACGCTGGCGTCGACGGTATGGTCGCCGTCGGCCGCGAGATCGCTGCCGGCGACGCCGATGCTGAACGTCGTGCCGGAGACTGTGCCGGTATAGGCATTGCCGTTCACCGTGAGGGTGACGGTGTCGCCATCATGAACGTCGCCGCCCACCGTGCCGGTCACCGCCACGGTGCCGTTGGCCTCCGCTGCGTTGAGGACGTTGTCGGAGGTGATGTCGTTGACGGCCAGGCTGGCGGTCGGTGCCACGGTGTCGACCGTGTATAGCTTGGTTGTGGTCGCGGTCGTTGAATTGCCGGCCGCATCGGTCGTGGTGACGCTGGCGTCGACCGTGTGATCGGCGTCGGTGGCGAGATCACTGCCAGCCACGCCGATGCTGAAGGTCGTGCCCGAGACCGTGCCGGTATAGGCGTTGCCGTTCACCGTCAGGGTGACGGTGTCGCCGTCATGGACGTCGCCGCCAACCGTGCCGGTCACGGCGACCGTGCTGCCGGCCTCCGCTGCGTTGAGGACGTTGTCGGGGGTGATGTCGTTGACCGCCAGGCTGGCGGTCGGCGCCGCGGTGTCGACCGTGTAGGCCTTGGTCGCGGTGGCGGTCGAGCTGTTGCCGGCTGCATCGGTCGTGGTGACGCTGGCGTCGACCGTATGGTCGCCATCGGCCGCGAGATCGCTGCCGTTGACGCTGATGCTGAACGTCATACTCGAAACCGCGCCGATATAGGCATTGCCATTCACCGTCAGGGTGACGGTGTCGCCATCATGGACGTCGCCGCCGACCGTGCCGGTCACCGCGACCGTCCCGCCGGCCTCCGCTGCATTGAGGACGTTGTCGGAGGTGATGTCGTTCACGGCCAGGCTGGCGGCCGGTGCCACGGTGTCGACTGTGTACAGCTTGGTGGTGGTCGTGGTCGTTGAATTGCCGGCCGCATCGGTCGTGGTGACGCCGGCGTCGACCGTATGGTCGCCATCGGCGGCGAGATCGCTGCCAGCGACACTGATGCTGAAGCTCGTGCCCGAGACCGTTCCGGTGTAGGCCGTGCCGTTCACCGTCAGGGTAACGGTGTCGCCGTCATGGACGTCGCCGCCGACCGTTCCGGTCACCGCGACCGTCCCGCCGGCCTCCGCTGCATTGAGGACGTTGTCGGAGGTGATGTCGTTCACGGCCAGGGTGGCGGCCGGCGCCACAGTGTCGACCGCGTAGCCTTTGGTCGCAGTGGCGGTCGTGCTGTTGCCGGCAGCGTCGGTCGTGGTGACGCTGGCATCGACCGTACGGTCTGCATCGGCCGCGAGATCATTGCCCGCCACATTGATGCTGAACGTCGTGCCCGAGACCGCGCCGGCGTAGGCGGTACCATTCACCGTCAGGGTGACGGTGTCGCCATCATGGACATCGCCGCCGACCGTGCCGGTCACTGCGACGGTGCCGCCAGCTTCCGCTGCGTTGAGAACGTTGTCAGCAGTGATGCTGTCGAGCGCGATGCTGGCGGTGGCCGTGGTGTCGACCGCGTAGGCCTTAGTCGTCGTTGCGGTCGTACTGTTGCCGGCCGCGTCGGTCGTGGTGACGCTGGCGTCGACCGTATGGTCGCCGTCCGCGGCGAGATCGCTGCCGACGACGCCGATGCTGAAGGTCGTGCCCGAAACCGTGCCGGCATAGGCGTTGCCGTTCACCGTCAGGGTGACGGTGTCGCCATCATGGACGTCGCCGCCGATCGTGCCGGTCACCGCCACGGTGCCGGCCGCCTCCGCTGCATTGAGGACGTTGTCGGCAGTGATGGCGTCGAGTGCGACGCTGGCGGTGGGCGCCACAGTGTCGACCGCATAGACCTTGGTTGTCGTTGCGGTCGTGCTGTTGCCCGCTGCGTCCGTGGTGGCAACGCTGGCGTCGACCGTGTGATCGGCGTCGGTGGCGAGATCGCTGCCAGCCACGCCGATGCTGAAGGTCGTGCCGCTGACCACGCCGGTATAGGCGTTGCCGTTCACCGTCAGGGTGACAGTGTCGCCGTCATGGACGTCGCCGCCGACCGTGCCGGTCACAGCGATAGTTCCACCGGCTTCCGCTGCGTTGAGGACGTTGTCCGTGGTAATGGCGTCCACCGCCAGGCTGGCGGTTGGCGCCACGGTGTCCACCGCATAGGCTTTGGTTGTCGTCGCCGTCGTGCTATTGCCGGCTGCGTCGATTGTGGTGACGCTTGCGTCGACCGTGTGATCGAGATCGGCCGCGAGATCGCTGCCGGCGACACCGATGCTGAACGTCGTGCCCGAGACCGCGCCGGAATAGGCCGTGCCGTTCACCGTCAGGGTGACGGTGTCGCCGTCATGCACGTCGCCGCCGACCGTGCCGGTCACAGCGATAGTTCCGCCGGCTTCCGCTGCGTTGAGGACGTTATCCGCGGTGATGTCGTTCACCCCCAAGCTGGCGGTCGGCGCCACAGTGTCCACCGCATAGGCTTTGGTTGCCGTCGCGGTCGTGCTATTGCCGGCTGCATCGGTCGTGGTGACGCTGGCGTCGACAGTATGGTCGCCATCGGCGGCGAGATCGCTGCCGTTGACATGGATGCTGAACGTCGTGCCCGAGACCACGCCGGTATAGGCAGTGCCATTCACCGTCAGAGTGACTGTGTCGCCATCGTGGACGTCTCCGCCGACCGTGCCGGCCACTGCCACAGTGCCGCCGGCCTCGGCTGCATTGAGGACGTTGTCGGGAGTGATGGCGTCCACGGCGATGCTCGCCGTCGGCGCCGTGGTATCGACCGTATAGGCCTTCGCCGCCGTGGCCGTGGTGCTGTTGCCGGCCTGATCGGTGGTGGTGACGCTGGCGTCGACCGCATGGTCGCCATCGGCGGCGAGATCGCTGCCTGCGACGTTGATGCTGAAGGTCGTACCGCTGACCACGCCAGTGTAAGCGGTGCTGTTCACTGTCAGGGTGACGGTGTCGCCGTCATGGACGTCGCCGCCGAC
This sequence comes from Bradyrhizobium sp. ISRA442, assembly GCF_038085055.1. Taxonomy (NCBI): domain Bacteria; kingdom Pseudomonadati; phylum Pseudomonadota; class Alphaproteobacteria; order Hyphomicrobiales; family Nitrobacteraceae; genus Bradyrhizobium; species Bradyrhizobium sp. ISRA442. The sequence goes on along the minus strand of NZ_JALGCN010000013.1, from coordinate 181,698 downwards.
CGTACCGGTCACCGCCACGGTGCCGGCCGCCTCCGCCGCGTTAAGCACGTTGTCTGCAGTGATAGCGTCGAGCGTGATGCTGGCGCTCGGCGCGGCAGTATCGACTGCATAGGTTTTGGTTGTCGTTGCAGTGGTGCTGTTGCCCGCTGTGTCCGTGGTGGTGACGCTGGCGTCAACCGCATGATCGCCGTCGGCGGTGAGATCGCTGCCAGCCACGCCGATGCTGAAGGTCGTGCCCGAGACTGTGCCGGTATAAGCATTGCCGTTTACCGTCAGGGTGACGGTGTCACCATCATGAACGTCGCCGCCGACCGTACCGGTCACCGCCACGGTGCCGCCGGCCTCCGCTGCGTTGAGGACGTTGTCGGAGGTGATGGCGTCCACGGCGATGCTCGCCGTCGGCGCCGTAGTGTCGACCGCATAGACTTTGGTCGCCGTGGCGGTCGTGCTGTTGCCGGCCGGATCGGTGGTGGTGACGCTGGCGTCGACCGCGTGGTCGCCATCGGCGGCGAGATCGCTGCCCGCGACGTTGATGCTGAAGCCACCGTTGCTGGCAGCGCCGGTGTAGGCAGTGCCGTTCACCGTCAGGGTGACGGTGTCGCCATCATGGACGTCGCCGCCGACCGTACCGGTCACCGCCACGGTGCCGCCGGCCTCCGCTGCGTTGAGGACGTTGTCGGAGGTGATGGCGTCCACGGCGATGCTCGCCGTCGGCGCCGTAGTATCGACCGTATAGGCCTTCGTCGCCGTGGCCGTGGTGCTGTTGCCGGCCGGATCGGTGGTCGTGACGCTGGCGTCGACCGTGTGATCGGCGTCGGCGACGAGATCGCTGCCGTTGATGCCGATGCTGAAGGTCGTACCCGAGACCACGCCGTTGTAGGCGGTACCATTCACCGTCAAGGTGACGGTGTCGCCATCATGGACATCGCCGCCGACCGTGCCGGTCACGGCGACCGTGGCGCTGGCCTCCGCTGCATTGAGCACGTTGTCCGCGGTGATGTCATTGACTGCCAGGGTGGCGGTCGGCGCCACCGTGTCGACCGCGTAGGCCTTGGTCGCCGTGGCCGTGGTCGCATTGCCGGCGGCGTCAGCCGTGGTGACGCTGGCGTCGACCGTACGGTCGCCATCGGCGGTGAGATCGCTGCCAGCGATACCGATGCTGAACGTCGTGCCCGAGACCATGCCGGTATAGGTGGTGCCGTTCACCGTCAGGGTGACGGTGTCGCCATCATGGACGTCGCCGCCGACCGTGCCGGTTACGGTGACCGTGCTGCCGGCCTCTGCTGCGTTGAGGATATTGTCGGGAGTGATGGCGTCAAGCGTGATGCTCGCCGTCGGCGGCGTCGTGTCGAGCGTGATGACCGTTGCCGAGGTCGTCGATGTATTCCCGGCGGCATCGGTAAAGACCGCGGTGAGCGACTTCGTGCCATCGGCGCCCAGGTCGCCGGCCGTCACCGTCAACTGAACGGACTGAGCCGCAACTTCGGCTGCCGTAATCGTATGCAGTACCGGATTCGCCAGCGATGCCCCGCCGAGCTTAAGCTCGACCGTGTCGCCCGCCTGCACAGACGGATCGAGCGCGACCTGGAAGGTCGGCGCCGTCTCATTGGTGAGGTCGTCGGTGCTTGACGAACCGGTATCGGAGATTACGGTCAGGTCGGGCGCCCCGCCCGTCGGTGCCGTGGTATCAAGTGTAATCGCCAGCGCCGAGGTTGTCGATGTGTGCCCAGCCACGTCGCTAAACTTGGCCGAAATCGACTTGATGCCATCGGCACCGAGGTCGCCTGCCGTCACCGTGAGAGTCACCTTGCCGGCGCTGAGATCGTCAAACGAGATCGTATGCGTTACGGCATGCGCCAGCGGCGAGCCGTCAAGCAGCAACTGAACGGTATCACCAACCGCGACCGTCCCATCGAGCGTGACGGTGAACGCAGGTGCGGTGACATTCGTAATGTTGTCGGTATGCAGCACGCCGGAATCGGACGCATCGATCAGGTCCGGCGTTCCGCCGGTTGGCGTCGTCGTGTCCGCGTTTACCGAAATGGTGCCGCTCGAGACGGTAAACTCACTGCCGGCATATGAAGTGGACAGATTGAGGGTCCCAAGAGAGTTGTGCGCGGAGTCATAAACGGTGATGAAGGTGCCCGATGAATCGAGCACGGCGGCGGCCGCGCCATTGACCTTGATGCCTTCGCCGCCCGCGAAATTGGCTATAGTGCCATGGAAATTCGGAAGCGTGTCCGACGAGAGATCGAGAACGCCCTGGCCGCCATCGAACGTGATGGTCGGATGAATCGAGGCCGTGCCGACGGCACCATCGAACTTCAGCACCGAGCCGGCGACGTTGGCGATGTGGAACGAGGCGGCGCTTGTGCTGCCGACAGCGCTGGAAAACTCGAGCGTACCGCCGCTCGCCGTGATGGTTCCGATGCCACTGGTATTCACCGTTGCCGCAACTATACCCTTTCCGATCAACGTCGCGGCATTATCGATCGAGAGGCCGAACGCATCGGTCAGCGTGCCGCCGTCGAGCTGGATCTTGCCGTTGGTGATGCTTTGCGCCGAGGTCAGCGTCAGGCTACCGGTGGCGCCGATCTCCAGCGTCTGGTTGGAACTGACGATCGAAATCGCGCCGGAAGATACCGTCCCATCGATCTTCAAAATCGTCGCTGCACTGAAGTCGATGGCGAGCGTGCTGGTTCCGGCAATCGAGCCGAACAGGTCTAGCGTGCCGCCCTTGGCGGTAATCGCCGCATTGGTGATGGTGCCATTGACATTTCCGCTGCCAATGATGCTTGCCAACGTGAGTGTGCCGCCGGTCTGCGTGATCGTTCCACCCGAGAGCGTGATCGCACCTGCCGTGCCAGTGCCGCTCAGTGTCGCGCCGCTGCTGATGACGATGCCGTTGCTGTCGGTCAGCGTGCCGCCGCTCAATACAATCTTGCCGTTGGTAACGATTTCGGTTGAGCCGATCGTCAGATTGCCGCCGGCTCCAACCTCGAGCGTCTGGTTGGCGCTGGTGATCGAGACCGCAGTCGCCATGGTCGACGTGCCGGAGAACTTCAGCGTCGATGCCGACGCGCTCGCAATCGTAAACGCGTTGCCGCTGGCCACGGTGCCGTTCAAATTCAGCACACCGCCGCTGGCCGTGATCGTGCCGGTGCCGGCGGCGATGTTCGCCGCCACCGTGCCCGAACCGATCAAGGTCGCACTGGCACCGATCGTCAGGCCGGACGCATCGGTCAGCGTGCCGCCGTCGAGCTGGATCTTGCCATTCGTAATGCTTTCCGCCGCGGTTAGCGTCAGGCTGCCGCTGGCGCCGATTTCGAGCGTCTGGTTGGCGTTGTTGATGGTGATCGCAGCCGAGGTCGCCGTGCCTTCAAGCTTCAGGTTCGAATTGGAGGAAGTGCCGATCGTCAAGACAACGCCGCTGTCGACTGTCCCGAACACATCGAGCGTGCCGCCGTTTGCAGTCAACTTGCCCGTCCCGGTGTAATGACCGGAGATACTCAGCGTGCCAAAACCGGTCACGTTGGCGCTTGGGGCTATCAGCGCGAGGGTGCCTGCGTTGACCGTGCCGCCCGACATCGAGATGATGTTGGTCGAGTTCAGGCTTACGGTATTGGTCACGTTGAGCGTTTTGCCGCTGCCGATCAACAGCGTCGCCGTATTGTTGAAATTCATGGTCAGCGAATTGAGCGCCGCGGAGCTGACGTCGAGGGTAACGGTATAGCTGCCGCCGGAGTTGCCGCCGATCGTGACGTCATCACCGGCCGCGGGAACGCCGCTCGGGCTCCAGTTGCCCGAAGAACTCCAGTTTCCGCTGTTCGGATTGCCCGTGCTGCCGCCGCCGGTCCAGGTCTTCGCCGCCATCACGGCCGCGTAGTTCCCGATTCCCTGCGCCGTCAGCGGCGCCTGGGCATGATTCGCGCCCGAGCGCGCGTGAAGCTCCCAGCCGCCACCGAGCGCAGCGGCACCGACCAGACTTGTTGCAGCCAACACCTGTGCGCCCGTCGCCCGCGCCAAGGCATCGACGAACGCCGCGCCGCGCGCGCCTCTGGCCGCGTTGCACGCCCATAGCTGGAGTGAGCCGCCGTTGCCCAGTGCGCGGCCGATTGCCGCGAGATCCTCGTCCTCGTTTTCGATCGTCTCGAGTGTGAGCGCGCTCGCTCCGCAGTTCACCTGTCCCGGCGCGCCATGCGCGATCAGGTGAATGGCCGCGAGGTCCGACCGATGCTTCAGGACGTCCGCCATCTGCCGCGGAGCGGGAGCATCGGCCAACAGCACGATCGGCTCGACCTCTGCTCGTAAACCTGCCAGCAGGGCGGTCAGTTGGTCCACGTTACGGTCGATGAAAGCAATCTCGTGATGCGAGGTGATCATGTGACTGGCCCCATAAAAATGCAACGCGATTGGAGATTTGCGATAAGAGTTCCGTATGAAAGTCGCCCGAGATAAAGAGAACAAATGTGATTGGCTGCGAACGATGATGTGTGATGCTTAAGTCGGCCGGATTCGGTCCCTTTCGGTCAGACGAGATGGATGTCGGTGGTGGCGCCGAGCTTGAGCAGCGTAAGCGAAACGCTGTTGAGCGTGATCGTGTCGGTCGGGTCCACCGTGATCACGACGTTGGATCCCGACTGCACAACCGTAACGAGGCCGCCCGCAGCATTGTGCGCCGTTCCATTGGCGATCGCCGATGCGGTGGTGCCCGCGGCGAACATCGACGCGGAGAGCTGCAGGACGTCGTGATCGGAGCTGAGCGCATTCGCGTTGAAGTCGGTGATCACATCGCTGCCGAAGCCGGCGTTGTAGACGCCGTTCACCGTGGTGGGATTGATCGGCGCGAACACGAAATTGTCGACGCCTCCGCCTCCGCCTGACATGCGGTCGTTACCGGCGCCGCCGATCAGCGTATCGCCGCCACCACCACCGGACAGCGTGTCGTTGCCTGTGCTGCCCGTGATGGTATTTGCCGATGAGTTGCCAGTGCCGGTGAAGGCGGCGGATCCAGTGTAGGTCAGGTTCTGGACGTTGTTCGTCAGCGTATAGCTGGACAGTGTGGTGGTCACGCTCGAGCTCGCGCTGCCCGTTTCGACGACTGAAGTCGAAGCGCTGCTCACGAAGAACTTGTCGGCGCCGCCGTTGCCGCGGAGTGTGACACTGCCGAATCCGCCGTCGCTGAGCGTATCGGCTCCAGAGCCGCCGGAAATCGTTTGTCCTGCCGCAGTTGCGGTCGAGGTAAAGCTTCCGCTTCCCGTATAGGTGAGGCTCTCGATATTGACGGAGAGCTGATAGCTCGAAAGGGAGGTCTGAACGGCGTCCGTACCATTCCCCGCAAGCTCGGTAACGACGGTCCCTGCGCTGGTCACGACGTAGGTGTCGTTGCCCGCTCCGCCGAACAAGACTACGCCGGTCTTGCCATTGTCCCTCAGCGTATCGTTACCGGCTCCGCCATTGAGGATCTGATTGGCGGCGCCGGCCGTCATGGTGTCATTGCCCGCGAGTCCGGAAATGATGGCGCCGGCCATCGTGCTCGTTAGGGTGTCGTTGCCGGACGTTCCATTGACGACGGCCGCCGGACCGAGCTGCGCCGCGGTGAGGACCAGCCCGTCGCTGAACTGGAACATCTCGACGTTGCTGAATGTCGCGGTGCCGTCCGGCGAACCTGTTCTTGTATCGACAAGCTTGATGCTGCCATCGGCATTCTGCGTCTTGGTGTATTGGCCGAACTCGCCCGTAAACAAGACGGTGTCGGTGCCGTCGCCTCCGTTGAAAGTGGTGGTGCCGTGAAAGCCGCTGAACGTGTTTGCCGAGGCGTTGCCGGTGAGAGAGATACCAGTCGTGCCCGTGTAGACCACGTTCTCGACGTTGTCGGCCAGCACGAGGCTGGCAAGGTTGGTGCGAACCGTGTCAGTACCGCCATTGGGTTGTTCAATGATGATGTCATTGGCCCGCGTCACGACATAGGTGTCGTCGCCCGCTCCGCCGATCATGGTATCGACGATGCTTACCGGAGCGCTCGCGCCCGCGTCGGTCAGCGTGTCATTGCCATCGCCACCGTCCAGAATGGCGTTGCCTCCGGTGCCGGCGGTCAACGTGTCGTCGCCGCCCAGCCCGAAGAGGGTCTGGCCCGTGCTGGGGATGACGGCGGAGTTGGTCAGAGTATCGTTGCCCGCCGTTCCCATGATGGCGGAAAATGGCAGTAAAGCCTTGGCCACCACGCTGCCGTCACCAAACTGGAAATTCTGGATATTGATGTCGGTGTCGGTGCCGTCGGGCGAGCCATCGCGCATGTCGGCAGCAATGACGCTGCCGTCAGCATTCAAGGTGAAAGTGTAGTCGGTGGTAAGACCAGAATAGACTGCCGTGTTGGTACCGGTTCCGCCATCGATGATGTCATTCCCGCCACCGCCGCTGATGGTGTCGTTGCCGTCCAGGGCACTGATTGTATCGTTGGCCGAACCGCCGAAGATGATGTCGTTGCCGCTCGATGCAACCGCGGCGGCCCCATCCGTGACGGTGACGTCATGCCGGACCGCCAAGCCCTGTGGCCCGTTTGGATCGACGGCCAACGCGCCATCATTGAACATCAGCGCCAGATCGTATCCGAACAGCGTTGCGGTCAGGGCGCCCTGGATCGAGACGATGTTCGCCCCCGGCGTCTGGACATGGACGTCGACCTCGCCGTCGCCCGTCATCGAAAACGCCAGGTTCGTACCATCGCCGGTCACGGAGAGCAGGTCAGCCCGCATCGGCAGGTAGTTGATATGTGTGACATCGTCCGCGCTGGTACCGAGCGTGACGTTGAAGGTGCCGCCATTCCTCGGCAGGAAGATGCTGTCGTTGTCGTAAGCGTACCAATTGCCCGCGTTCTGAATGATCTGGCCGGCACCGTTGGTGACATTCAATGCCATCGCGCCGAGATCGGGCGCCGTCGGGTCCGGTGTGATCGTCGCGGTGATCACGTTGCCATTGGTGGTCTCGGTCAGCGTCGCCTTTTGCTGTGCGGCAATGCGCGCGGCGAGATCGGAGACAGTGACGAACTCATAGCCCTGGTTGTAAGCGTAGGCGATGAAGTCCGTGAACATCTGCGTGTTGTAGCCCGAATCTGCGCCGGTGCCGTTGGTGTCCCAGTTTGTCGGCCCATAGTCGTGCCACGGCCAAACGATGATCGGTGCCGACGAGTTCGCCGAGAGCTGACCGAACAGTGTCTGCCAATCGGCCAGCGCCTGCGCCGGCGTCTTGTGCTGGTATCCGATCTCGGTGAAATCGAACGTGACATTGGGCGCGATATAGACCGAGTTGGTGTTGCTCGGATCGATGTAGCCGAAGGCATTGGGATAGCCCGCACCGGCGCCGGTCCAGCCGCCGGTGACGTAGCCGGTGAGGCCCGCCGTACTCTGGAAGTAGGGCAGAATCTGCGCCGACGTCGCGATGAAGTCATTGGCGCCGGGCACCGCCGCGCCAGCAAGCGTGATACCGAGCTGCTGCTCAAGGATCGACTTCGATTGCCCGAACTCGTAGGCGAAGGTCCAGTTCGGCGCCGAGCCGTTGGCGGGCGCCGTGACATAGAGCGTGTTGGTATTCTCGTTCCAGGTGGAGACAACCTCGCCGTTGATGATCGTGGTCGGCACCGGATTGCCGTTGGCGTCGACCGTGGGCGGATTGATGAGATGGGTATAGGAGTGGGTGCCGATCTCGTTGCCCATCGCCATGAGGGCCTTGTAGATCGGGGCGGACACGGACCAATTCGTGAAGTTCGCGTTGGCCGTATTGGCGTCGTCGCCGATATTGGCGTAGTAGCTGCCGACAAAATTATACTGCTGCTTCCATTGCTGCAGGATCGGGATCAACTGGGCGTAGATGCCCGCGCCGCCGCCCTCGGGCGATACATCGGACGGGAACTGCGATTGGTCGAGATCGGTGCGCGAGGCGAGCACGCCCTGCATACGGGAGACATCGATCGTCAGGCTCGGCGTCGTGCCGAACACGGCGTTCTGGATCGCGTGCTGCAGCAGATTGCTGTCGCCGAGCAGGCCGGTGGTCGAAAATACGGTGTTGGTGCCGCCCGTGGTCGTTTGCACCACGCCAGCCACCGAGCCTCCGCCCTGGATGTTGATATCCGCCAGCACCGTGGCGGGCTGCGTCACGCCGTTGAAGGTGAGATAGCCGGTGTTGGTGTAATAGCCTGCCGGCTGGCCGGCGAATTGGCCGCTGGCGCCGCCGATCAACTCGCCGGCGGTGTAGCCGGAGACCACGGAATTGTTGCTGGCCAGTGCATCCGCGTTGGCCGTCACTGAATACGTCGCGGTACCGGACTGGCCCAGCGTGACGTTCAGCAGCGACTGCATGTTGGCGTAGGAATTGCCGGATAGCGGCGCGCCGGTCTCGTCGTTGGTCAGGAAATTGCCGGCGGTAATGATCGGCACATGGTAATCGTAGACCACGTGGGTCAGTGCGCTCACGATCGCGGACACCTGGCTCGACTGGACATTCTCCATGCTCGGGAAGATCAGCGCGCTGTACTGCGAGAGCTTGGCGACGTTGGTCAGGTCGGCCTCGGTCAGGAGGTCATAGGAGACGCCGGCTGCCGCCGCCTGGTGTTGCGCGGCCATGAACAGGTCGGCATAGGCGGTCTGTCCCGCCCCGCTGGCACCAGGAACCGATCCTGAGCCCGACTCGCCGCCGCTGCCGGCGCCGCCGAAATACAGGGCGGCCGTCGTTGCCGAATAGATGATTGCGACTTTCTTGACCGTATGATCGACCGGGATCAGCGTCGAGGGATCGGTAATGGTGTATTGCGGACCGCTGAAATCGCCCGGCAGTGCGACCGCGCCATTGTTGACCAGGGCGGCAAAATTGATCGAGGTGGGCGCGGCGCCGCCGGCGGGCGTCAACAGTGCCTGCGGGATCGCCAATTCGACGCTCTTGCCATCGGCCGACATGGCAAAATTGAGCGGCGCGCCGTTGTTGAGCAGGGTCTCGGCGCCATTCGGCGCCACGGAATACAGATAGGGCTTAAGCGTATTGTTGTTATTCACGTCGGGCGCGAACTTCACGTAATATTCCGCGCCAATCGTGCTGCCGAACACTTTGTAGCCGGTTGCGGCGTTCTGGTCCGTGTTCAGATAGATGAAGGTGTTTGATGCGATGACCGGATCTTCCGCGGCGGTCGCCTCAATACCGATGACGTAAGTCTTGCCGAGGGTCGTATCGTCGATCAGGGCGCCGTCGATCTGGTAATTCGCGACGGCATTTCCCGGCCTCTCGACGGAATCGGCCGCGGGCCAATCCGCAAACTGACCATCGAGCGTGATCAAGTTTCCGATCGTGACGGGAGGGCTTGCCGGAACGGACGTATCGGTGATGGTGTATTGCGGGCTGTTGCTGAAATCCCCGGGCAGCGCAGCCTGCCCATTGTTGATCAGGGCCGCGAAATTGATCGAGGTCGGCGCGGTGCCGCCAGATGGCGTCAGCAGGGTTTGCGGGATCGCGATCTCGACACTTTCACCGTCGGCCGAGATGCCGAAGTCGAGCGGCGCTCCACCGTTGATCTGGGTGGCAACTCCGGCGGAATCGACCGAATAGAGATAGGGCTGGAGCGCGCCGCCCTGGCTGGCGATGAACTGGACGAAGTACTCGGCCCCCACGCTGCCGAACGGGCTATAGCCGGTCGTTCTGCTCTGATCCGTGTTCAGATAGATGTAGGTGAATGCAGCGATGGTCGGGTCGGTCGCCAGTGTCGCGTTGATGCCGATCAGATACGTCTTGCCGAGTGTCTGATCGTCGAGAAGAGCGCCATAGACCTGATATCCGGCGACGGTGTTTGACGGCGTCATGATGGCGTCGGCCGCTGGCCAATCGGAGAACTGCCCGTCAAGCGTGATCAAGTTACCAATCGTGGTCGCCATGTCTGCCATTCCTCAAGCGATCTCGCGCTAGCCATGACAGCGACGTTGCGGGGCGTCTGAAGCGGCGCAATGTTTTCAAACGTTGTCAGGGCTGGCGCGGAGATGAGTTGCGTGCGTGATGCAGGAAGACGCGATTAGTTTCCCCCTCGGAGAGCCAGTCGAAGCCCAGGCGTTGACGTGCTACCACAATGCAAAGCGTGCAATCGGTCCAGCAGGATTCCCTGTCGCATGTCAGACTTGGTCTGATGGCCGATCGAGAACGGGAATCACGAGCGGACGCCGCAACCAGCCTGCCGGAAAGTCTGGTGCTCCCTCGTTGAAGCAAATGAAGATTGGTGGTCGCTTTGGCAGGTAAAGCGCTAAAGCGGGATGAGTATTGGTTGAATCGACGCAGGCCGAGAGCTCGAAGCACCTCTCGCGTCGGCGATAGGTGAACGCAGGACCAGCCGGCCGAACCTGATTTCGTCATGCGCCAGGTATTGACCGAATGGATCAGATCTGAGGACCGGCGGCATCGGGTCGCAGGCCGAAGCCAGGTGGACTGAGCGAACGAGGCCAAACTGCCGCTGCGGTCTTCGTGCGCGAGCACATCCGCAGTAGCCGGCCCTGGGGCTACACCCCGCTTGATCTGGATCAAGCCTGCTGGGCGAGATGGGGCGTTACGCTCCGCGCGTGTGTGTCACTGCTCAAGACTCGGGCCTCAAGCCTTGAAGACACTTCGCCAGCTCCCGTCCGCGGACGACATCATTCAGTTCGTGATCCGGCTCGGATTGCTGGCGCTGCTGATCGTCTGGACCTTCCTCATCATCAAGCCCTTCGTGCCGATCCTGACCTGGAGCGCGGTGCTTGCGGTGGCGTTCTATCCGGCGTTCGGCTGGCTCGCCAAGCGCCTCGGTGGCCGGCCCCGGATCGCCGCGGCCATTCTCACCTTGGTCACGCTTGGTATCGTCATTGGTCCTGCCACCTGGCTTGGCCTCAGCGCCGTCGAAGGGATTAGGGATCTCGCAAGCCAGATCGCCACCGGCGATTTCGCGCTTCAGGCCGCTCCCGAGCAGATCAAGGGTTGGCCGCTGGTCGGACCATGGCTCTACGATCTCTGGACTGAAGCCTACACCAATATCCGGGCGGCTCTGCGCGAGGTCGCGCCATATCTGAAGCCGCTCGCCGGGATGATGTTGTCATTCGCGGGCAGCGCCGGTCTCGGCACGCTCGAGTTTCTGCTGTCGGTGCTCGTCGCCGGCTTCCTATTCCCGTACGGGCCGCAGCTCGTCGGCGCGGTCCGCGGCTTCCTGTTCCGCATCGTGCCGGAGCAGAGCGAGCATTTTCTGGAGCTTGCCGGCGCGACCATCCGCGCGGTGTCGCAGGGCATCATCGGCGTCGCGATCGTGCAGGCGCTTTTGGCGGGCATCGGCTTCAAGCTCGCAGGCCTCCCGAGCGCTGGCCTGCTCGCCGCCATCGTGCTGCTGCTGTCGATCGTGCAGATCGGTGCCACCATCGTCCTTCTTCCCGTGCTCATCTGGATCTGGATGGACAAGGACGTGACCACGGCCTTGCTCCTGACGGTCTATCTCGTCGTCGTCGGTCTGCTCGACAACATCTTAAAACCGCTCGTCATGGGCCGCGGCCTGACGACGCCGACGCTCGTAATCCTGATCGGGGTGATCGGCGGGACGGTCGCGCACGGGATAATCGGTCTCTTCATCGGGCCGATCATCCTGTCGGTTGCCTGGGAACTGGCGGCGGCCTGGATCCGGATCGATCGCGCCACGCCGGCCTCGAACGTCGTCGCCGACCGTTGACCTATGTCAACGTCGGGGGATTGCAGACCTCCTTGAATGGGGGCCTGCGACGGCGAGGTCGATCATGTCGATGAAAAACGTAAGACTGCCGGGCGGCCCAATGTCGGGCTGGGTGTCCTCCGCCGTGGAATACATGGTCGATGCGGGACAGCGCAGCGTCCTGTTCCTGGACATCATGCGCCAGCGCGGCGACCAGTATCGCGAGCATGTCGCACAGACCGCCCCGCACGTTCTGCAATATGCCGCCGAATTGATCATTGACGGCCGGACGCTGGACGAGCCGGTCAATTACGCGCTGGTGCGCATCATTCCACCCAGAGATGTCGAGATCGACATGGGCCGGCGGCCGTTCGTCGTGGTCGATCCGCGCGCCGGCCACGGCCCGGGGATCGGCGGCTTCAAGGCGGACAGCGAGATCGGTGTTGCGATGAAGGCGGGACATCCCTGCTATTTCATCGGCTTCCTGCCCGAGCCGGTGCCGGGCCAGACCATCGAGCGGATCGCGCGTGCGGAAGCGAAGTTCCTCGAGACGGTCATCAGCCGTCATCCCGAGGCTGACGGCAAGCCGTGCGTGATCGGAAACTGCCAGGCCGGCTGGGCCATCATGATCCTGGCGTCGCTGCGGCCCGAGCTGTTCGGCCCCCTGATCATCGCCGGCGCGCCGCTGGCCTACTGGGCAGGCGTGCACGGAAAATATCCGATGCGCTATTCCGGCGGCCTCTTGGGCGGAAGCTGGCTGACGGCGCTGACGAGCGACCTTGGCGCCGGAAAGTTCGACGGTGCCTGGCTGGTGCAGAACTTCGAGAGCCAGAACCCCTCCAACACGCTCTGGACCAAGCAATACAACGTCTATGCGAAGGTCGACACCGAGGCCGAGCGCTACCTCGATTTCGAGCGTTGGTGGGGCGGGCACGTCAATCTCAATGCCGAGGAGATCCAGTTCATCGTCGATGAACTGTTCATCGGCAACAATCTCGCCGCGGGTCGCATCGAGATGTCCGACGGACAGAAGGTGGATCTGCGCAACATCCGCTCGCCGATCGTGGTGTTCTGCTCCAAGGGCGACAACATCACCCCGCCGCAGCAGGCGCTGGACTGGATCCTCGACTGCTACGCCGACGTCGATGAGATCAGGGCCTATGGCCAGACCATCGTCTACACCGTCCACGAAAGTGTCGGTCATCTCGGCATCTTCGTCTCCGGCGGCGTCGCGAAGAAGGAGCATGCGGAATTCTCGAGCAATATCGATCTGATCGACGTGCTACCGCCCGGGCTCTATGAAGCCACGTTCGAGGCCCGCGGCCCCGAGACGGTTAATGCTGATCTCGCGGCCGGCCAGTGGGTGATGCGCTGCGAGGCCCGAACGCTCGACGATATCCGTGCGATGGGCGGCAATTCGCCGGAGGACGAGCGCCGCTTTGCCGCTGCCAAGCGCATCTCCGAGCTCAATCTCGCGGCCTACCAGAAGTTCGTGCAGCCTTGGGTCAAGCGGATGGTGACACCGCAGATCGCCGAATGGGCGCGCAAGATGCATCCGCTGCGATTGCAATATGAGGCGTTCAGCAGTCAAAATCCCTGGATGTCCACCGTCAAGGCGGCCGCCGACCGTGTCGAGGACAATCGCAGGCCGGCTTCGGATGACAATCCGTTCCTGGCGTTCCAGGAACAGATCTCGAAACAGATCGTCCACGCGCTCGATAGCTGGCGCGACGCGCAGGAGGCGCTGAGCGAGATGATCTTCCTCAACGTCTACGGCTCGCCCGTGCTCCAGGCTGCCGTCGGCGTCGACCCGAATGCCGTGCCAACGCGCCGGCGTGAGATGTCGCCGGAGCACCGCGCCATGCTGGCGAAGCGGATCGCCGAGCTGAAGTCGAGGATCGGCGAGGGTGGACTTCGCGAAGCCGCACTTCGCGCGCTGCTTTATGTCGGCTCCGCGCGCGGCATGGTCGACGAGCGAAGCATCGAGGCGCTGCGGCAGGTTCGGCGCGACCACGCCGGTCCTCGGCTGACGCTGTCGGAATTCAAGATGCTGGTGCGCGAGCAGTTTTTCATGCTGCTGCTGGACCGCGAGGGCGCCCTGGCCACCATCCCGCGGCTGTTGCCCGACGACATGACGCTACGGCGCGGGGCCTTCGCGGCGATGCGCGAGGTGCTGTCGGCGAGCGCGGACATCACCGGTGAACGCGCCAAGCGTCTGAAGCACGTCGCCGAGCTGTTCGGTCTGGACGGCGAAGGGGAGTCGACCTCGAACGTCGCCCCTTTCGACTCCAAGGCAAGGGCATCGTAACGCGGATTGGCAGGATCGGGAGTGACACCATGTCGGACACGACGCAAGCCAAGCCCGGCAGCAAGTATGAGCGCCTGATCGCGGCGGCCAGAGCCGCACCGCCAACCCCGACCATGGTCGTGGATCCCTGCGACGAGACCTCGCTCCGCGGCGCCGTCGACAGCGCGAGCGCCGGCATCATCCGGCCGGTCCTGGTCGGGCCCGAGAAGAAGATCAGGGACACGGCTGCTAAATTCGAACTTGACGTCTCCGGCTTCGAGATCGTCGACGCGCCGCATAGTGAGGCGGCAGCCGCGAAGGGCGTCGAACTGATTCATGCTGCCAGGGGCGAGCTGCTGATGAAGGGCAGCCTGCACACAGACGAGCTGATGCGCGCCGTGACCGCCAAGGTCGGCGGCCTGCGCACTGACCGGCGCATCAGCCATGTCTTCGTCATGGACGTGCCGGCCTACGCCGAGACCATCTTCGTGACGGACGCCGCCATCAACATTTTTCCGGATCTGGACGCCAAACGCGACATCATCCAGAACGCGATCGATCTCTACAATCAGGCCGGCTTTGGCAAGACGCCGCGCGTTGCGATTCTGTCGGCGGTCGAGACGGTGACCTCGAAAATCCCCTCGACGATCGAAGCCGCAGCCCTCTGCAAGATGGCTGATCGTGGGCAGATCACCGGCGGCGTGCTCGACGGTCCCTTGGCCTTCGACAATGCCATCGACATGGAAGCGGCGCGGATCAAGGGCATCGCCTCCGAGGTCGCCGGCCGTGCGCAGATCCTGGTCGTTCCGGATCTCGAATCCGGCAACATGCTCGCCAAGAACCTCGCCTATTTCGCCAAGGCGGATAGCGCCGGCATCGTGCTTGGCGCGAGGGTGCCGGTCGTCCTGACCTCGCGCGCGGATTCACCGCGCGCGCGGATGGCATCCTGCGCGGTGGCGGCGCTCTATGCCCGCGCCCGGCGCCAGAAAGCGCCGACGGTTGCCGCGTGACCGCCATGGACACGATCCTGGTCATCAATGCCGGCTCCTCCAGCGTCAAGTTCCAGGTCTATTCGGTTGAAGGCGAGGGGACGCTTCGCCGGCATATCAAGGGACAGATGGACGGCATCGGCAGCCGGCCACGCCTGCGGGCGACCGGCGCAGGCGGCGATCCGTTGGCCGACCGCGCCTATCCGATCGAGGCCGTGGCGGACGTTCCGGCCGCGATGGCGGTTGCCGGAGACTGGCTGCGGGACGAACTCCGGGTCACGCCGATTGCGGTCGGTCATCGCGTCGTGCATGGCGGCCCGGACTATGCGCGGCCGGTCCTGATCGACCACGGCGTCGTGGCTCGCCTCGAACGGTTCGTTCCGCTCGCGCCACTGCATCAGCCGCACAACCTTGCGCCCATCCGATCGCTGCTGGCGAACTTCCCGACGCTGCCTCAGGTCGCGTGCTTCGACACGGCATTCCACCGCACGCATGACGCGGTCGCCGATCACTACGCCATTCCGCATCAGCTCCACGCCGAGGGCGTGCGGCGCTACGGCTTCCATGGCCTGTCCTACGAGTATATCGCCAGAACCTTGCCGAGCGTGGCGCCGGATATCGCCAGGCGGCGGGTGATCGTCGCTCATCTCGGCAGCGGCGCCTCGATGTGCGCGCTGAAGGACGGGCGTAGTGTCGAAAGCACCATGGGCTTCACCGCGCTCGACGGCCTGCCGATGGGAACGCGTCCGGGACAAATCGATCCCGGCGTGGTGCTCTATCTCATCTCCGAGAAGGGAATGCCGGCGGCGAAACTGCAGGACTTCCTCTACCGCGAGTGCGGGCTGAAAGGCCTTTCCGGCGTCAGCAACGACATGCGGGAGCTGGAAGCGAGCACGGATCCGCATGCGCGGCTCGCGATCGACTATTTCGTCTACCGGATCGGCCTCAACGCCGGCATGCTGACGGCGGCCCTGCAGGGTCTGGACGCCTTCGTCTTCACGGCCGGGATCGGCGAAAACTCCGTATCCCTGCGCGCGCGCATCGCGGAGCAGCTCGGATGGCTCGGCGTTGCACTCGATGCCACCGAGAACGCGCGTCATGCGCGGCTGATCTCGCGCGCCGGTAGCCTCATCCCCGTCTATGTCGTCCCGACCGACGAGGAGCTGATGATCGCGCAGCACACGCTGTCGCTGTTGATGAACGGTCAATCGCGCAGCCTAAGATCTGAGAGGGCGTCATGATCCCCGTATTTCCGGATAGCAAAGTGGCCCTCAAGGGAAAGAAGGGCCTGGTCGTCGGCATCGCCAATGATCAGTCGATCGCCTGGGGTTGCGCGCGGGCGTTTCGCGCGCTCGGGGCCGATCTCGCCGTCACCTATCTGAACGACCGCGCCAAAAAGCATGTCGAGCCGCTGGCGCAGGCGCTCGAGGCGCCGATCTTCATGCCGCTCGATGTCATGGCCGAAGGCCAGACCGAGGCGGTGTTCGAGCGCATCGCGAAGGAGTGGGGTCAGCTCGACTTCCTGCTTCATTCCATCGCCTTCGCGCCCAAGGAGGCCTTGCACGGCCGCGTCGTGGATGTCGGTCGTGACGGCTTCCTCAAGACCATGGACGTGTCGTGCTGGTCGTTCCTGCGCATGGCCCATCTCGCCGAGCCCCTGATGAAGAACGGCGGCACGATGTTCACCATGACCTATTACGGCAGCCAGATGGTGGTGGAGAACTACAACATCATGGGCGTGGCGAAAGCGGCGCTGGAGGCATCTGTCCGTTACATCGCCGCGGAGCTTGGCCCGAAAGGCATCCGCGTGCATGCAATCTCGCCGGGCCCGCTGGCGACCCGCGCGGCGTCAGGCATCCCCGAGTTCGACGAGCTCATGAACAAGGCGCAGTCGAAGGCGCCGGCGCGTAGCCTCGTCAGCATCGACGACGTTGGCAATGCCACCGCGTTCCTGGCACTCGACGGCGCCAGGCTGATGACCGGCAGCGTTCTCTACATCGATGGCGGCTATCACATCATCGATTGAACGCGAGGCGGCGGTACCGCACCCCAGGAGGCAACAGGATCACGTTTGAATCGCAGCTTGGGCGGGGCAGGCTCAGCTTGGCTCGCCGAGGAGAGGTTTGGTCGCTTTCTGCCTGAAAGCAGACGCATTATGGTCACTCGGAGTTTTGGCGTTGATGACCCATAGCCGTCTTTCGCCATGCGCAGCATTTGCACGCGCAGTGAGTGCGGCCGCAACCGAGACGTGATATTGTGCGCCCTGTCGTCCTCAAACTGCGATGAGGATCGAATGAAGCGGCGAGAGTTCATAGCGAGCACTGCGGCGCTGGTCGTTTCGTCACAGCATTTGCGCGCACAAGGAAAACGGCATCGGCTTGGTTTTCTTGCCGTAGGTGATGGCAGCGGCAAGACCCTTAATAAGGCCGAGCTTGCATTCCTTGATGGGCTGCGAAGCTACGGCTGGATAGAGGGAAAAAATCTGATCATCGAGTATCGGTTTTCCCAACCCGCAGATCGACTGGCTGCCTCTGTCACCGACCTGATTGCTCTCAGTCCCGATGTGCTCGTCGCTCCGGGACCGCAAGCAGCAAAAGCATTGAAATCGGCAACTGTCACTATTCCGATTGTATTCGTGTCCGTTGCCGATCCCGTGCGGCTCGGCCTCGTGCAAAGCCTGTCGCGACCGGGTGGCAACATGACGGGCATTTCGACCATGGTACCCGATGACTTCCTCGAGAAACGTCTCGAAATTCTCCGGGAACTCGTTCCGGGTGCTTCGAAAATCGCGCTCTTGGTTAATCCGGACAACCCAATGCAAAGGCTTTACTTGGCGGAAGGACAGATACCTCGCGCAGCCCAGAGACTCGGTGTGGCTCTGCTGACAGTTGAGGCGACCAAGGCCGAGGAACTCGACCTCGCCTTCGCCTCGGCCGCCGCCCAACACGCCGATGCGATAATTGATTGGGGCGATGCTCTCACCTTTGTGAGGCTCCGCGAATTATTGCGCTCGCGGCAAAGTATCATCTGCCAGCAAACTACCTGTTCCGACATTACGCCAATGGCGGATTGTCGGTATACGGGGCCGATGTAGGCGATCTGTTCCGCCGTGCGGCTGACTACGTGGACAAGATACTCAAAGGCACTAAACCTTCCGACCTCCCGGTAGAGCGACCAACCAAGTTCGAGCTAATAATCAACATGAAGACCGCTAAAGCACTCGGCCTAATAGTGCCGCCCTCATTACTCGTCCGCGCCGACGAAGTGATCGAGTAACCTAGTCACCCGCAATCGCGCACATCGTTTGGAGCAATGCATGAGTCCGGATGTGGCCCGAAGCGGCTGATGGCCGATGGGCAGAGCAGGTCTGCTCTGCCCAGGTGATTCAGACATCAACTTGTTCGGCAATCGCGAGCGCGTCGTCCACCTCGATGCCGAGATAGCGCACCGTGCTTTCGATTTTGGTGTGGCCGAGCAAGAGCTGTACGGCTCGCAGATTCCCCGTGCGCCGGTAGATCAGCGTTGCCTTAGTCCGGCGCAGGGAGTGGGTTCCAAACACCCTCGGGTCAAGCCCGATGCTTGCCACCCAGTCGGCGAGAAGGCGAGCATATTGGCGCGTTGTCATTGCCCGATCGCGCCCACTGCGCCCAGCGAACAGATATTCACCTGGCCTCTTGCCGGCCTCCTTCAAGAAGTCGTCAACGGCTTGCCGGGTTTGATCCGTCAACTCGAACTTGACCGGCCTCCCGGTCTTCTTCTGCCGGACGGTCGCACGATCGACCGCATAGCCATTCGGAGCGACATCTTCGACCCCTCAAGGCGACGACGTCGCAACCACGCAACTTGCTGTCAATCGCTAGGTTGAAAAGGGCAAGGTCGCGGTCCGTCTTTCGATCAGGAGCCGGGTTCGGATCGACCAGACTTGGTTTGGCCGCAGCGGAGGTTTGGCTCCGATCAGCTTTCCCTTGTTCCAGGGTGTCCGGCGAGCTTTGGTGGAGAGGCTGTCTTCGTCAGGCATGACCGTGCTCCTCGGTTTGTGAGGGTACCGAGCATGCGTAATGACGCGCAGATCGTGTCTGCTTTCAGAGGCCTGCGGACATAGGGCGCCGCGGGGCCGCCTTAGGTCCGCAGCTTGTGACCCCAACTGGACATCTATTCGACGCCGTAAACCCGATGACCGTCCCATAACAACCTGCAAGCCGTCGTGAACTTAGTCAGCAACCTTGACCAACGCGAAGTTGCAAAAGTCTGCTAGGGTAGACAATCCGGGCGTTTGGCCCTGCGGGAGGCAATGGTGACGAACTCGGAAGTCTCCAACGACCAACCGGACAAACCGGCATCCGATAATGACCCACCGAACAAAACGGCAGCCGATAAGGAGCCCCCGGACAAACCGGCGCCGAGACTCAACTTTAAGGGTCGCCTCCGCGCACGATTGCAGTTGCTCGGCGGTGCGATCGCGTCGGTTGCCGCCGTTGGCGCGATCGCGGGTGGCCTCGTCGGCTACTGGACTGTGTGGAAGACGGTCCGAACAGACGTCTTTCCGGACAAGCAAACGACGCAGAGGGCGGCTACGGCGCGGCCCGACATTGCTCCCCGCTTGTCACTCGTCGTCCTGCCGTTCGCAAATCTCAACAACGATCCGGAGCAGGACTATTTCGCCGATGGCATTACGACCGATCTGACAACCGACCTCGCGCAAATGCCCGGCGCGTTCGTCATCGGACGCGGAACGGCCTTTACATACAAGAACAAGCAGATCGACTTCAGGATGCTCGGCAAGGACCTTGGCATTCGCTGGGCCGTACAGGGCGCGGTGCAGCGGGCCGGAAATCAGGTCCGTATGAATGTGTCGCTTGCCGACCTGTCAACTGGCCGCGATGTCTGGTCGGACCGTTTTGACGGTGATCGGACGAATCTTGCGGCCTTGCAGGAGCAGGTCACGGCGCGGCTCGCCCGCTCTCTCAACGTCCAACTCGTCCAGGCAGAAAGCCGGCGCAGCCAAATGGACCAGTCAAGGAATCCAGATGCTGTGGATTTCAGCATGCGCGGCTGGGCGAAGGTCTATGAGCTTGGGACCGAGATAACGAACGCGCAGGCAAAGGACTTGTTTGACAGCGCGCTGCGCCTCGATTCTGACAACACTGATGCAATGCTCGGGAAGGCGTGGTGCATAGCCAATGGCGTGAACAGCGGATGGTCAACGTCCGTGGTCGAGGACAAAAAGACGGCGACAAAACTAATTGATGAAGTTCTTGCAAAACACCCGGCGACTGCAAACGCGCACTTAGCCATGGGAAGCATTTTGAACTACGGAAATCCCGAGGGAGCGCTGTCTGAATTCGACGCAGCTTTGGAAATCGACCCTAATTCGCCGGTAGCGTACGCATCAAAAGGAATCGCACTTATCACCGCGGGACGTGCGCGCGAAGCGTTCTCCCCAGTTCAGATCGCTTTGCGCCTAAGCCCCAAAGATCCGGCCGTCGGCCTTTGGCACTTCTTTCTCTGTCATGCTCACGTGCATGTGCACCAATATAACGAAGCCATTGAGGCATGCAGGCGCTCGATCAATCTGAACAAATTAAACTGGTTGCCGTATGTGGATCTGATTTCAGCATATGGAGCCACGGGCCAATTGGAAATGGCCAAGCAAATGTTGGCCGAATTGAATGCAATCCGACCGGACTTTACCGTCCAGTGGTTCCATCAAATCGGCTACGCACGTTCGAGCCATCCGCAGTTTCGCCTTGAGTACGACGACATCGTCGACGGGCTGAGGAAGGCAGGCGTTCGGGAGCAATGAGGCGACAACCAGATAGCTGGACTTCATCGCTTGGTGACAAGGATAGAGACGAAGGTCTCCTTTTGGGCCCTTCGGCGACCTCCGGCGATGTCGGCTATTGGGCCGCTGTCAGCGGACAAGCGGACATGCCCCTGGACCAACCCATCTATGGGTACACGGACTACGACACCCGGTCAGGACAGTTGGGCTGATCATGTCATCGTGCCGGTGTTTTGCCCGACGTGTCAAAGGGTTTCGCTGAGGGAAAGCTCCATGCACTCAACCCCAAGGCTACTTTGCATGGGGTTGTTTTCCATTTTTTGTGTTCAACGCTAGTCGAGGGCGATCAGCGCTGGATAGCCGCATGGCGCCCTCGTCAAATCTTCATCTCCGGCACGGTATCGGGAACGGCGAGTTCGGCGTCCGTCACCGCCAAGACCTCGCCGATGCTGACGCCAGGCGCAGTTTCCAGCAGCGTCGCCTTGCCGTCGGGAAAGCCGATCACGGCCATGTCGGTGACGACCAGGCTCACCGGCCGCGCCGAGGTCAGGGGCAGGGTGCATTTGGCGACGATCTTCGACTTGCCCTTGGCCGCGTGCTGCATCGCGACAATGACGCGCCTGGCGCCGCTGACGAGGTCCATGGCACCGCCCATGCCCGGGACCATCTTCCCCGGGATCATCCAGTTGGCGAGAAGGCCGTGCGCATCGACCTGGAGCCCGCCGAGCACGGTGACATCGACATGGCCGCCGCGGATCAGGCCGAACGACATCGCGCTGTCGAATGTGGCGGCTCCGGGCAGCGCGCTGATCGGGCGGCCGCCAGCATCGGTGAGCAGGGGATGGGCCATCCCTTGCTCAGGAATCGGGCCGGTGCCGATCAGGCCGTTCTCGGACTGGAAGAAGACCTTGAGATCGGACGGAACGTAGTTCGCGACCAGTGTCGGGATACCGATGCCGAGATTGACGAGGTCGCCGTTCTTCAACTCCCTGGCGACGCGTCGGGCGATGATGACCTGCGCATCCATGATCTCACCCGTTCGTAATGAGGAAGTCGACGAGTGGTGCCGGCGTCATGACGTGATCGGGCGCGATGACGCCGACCGGTACGATGTTCTCCGCCGTGACGATGACGGTGTCGGCGGCCATCGCCATGATCGGATTGAAGTTGCGCGCGGTCAGGGCGTAGGCAAGGTTTCCGAGATAATCGGCAAGAAAGGCGTGCACCAGCGCGAACTGCGCCCGCAGCGCGGTCTCCACCAGGAACGGCTTGCCGTCGACCTCGATTTGGCGTTTGCCTTCGGCAACCAGCGTGCCGACGCCGGTCGGCGTGAGTACACCGCCAAGTCCACAGCCGCCTGCGCGAATGCGTTCGACCAGGGTGCCCTGGGGGACGAGGTCGACAGCGACCTGGCTCGCCAGCATCTGCTGCTGCGCCTTCGGGTTGAGTCCGATATGGGTTGCCGTCAGCCGGGACACGAGTGCCGCGTCGAACAGCTTGCCGACGCCCTTGCCGGGCGTGGATGCGTCATTGCAGATCAGCGACAGTCCCGACTTGTGCTGCCGCACGACTTCATCAAGCAGACGCTCGGGCGTCCCGACGCCCATGAAGCCGCCCACCATGATGCTCGCGCCGGTCGGGATCATCGCAACGGCTTCTTCGACGGAAACGGCCTTCATGATCGGACCTCCGGTCGGCAGGCGCACGAGCTAGCGGCAGAGGGATGTTGACGGAGCGCTGTCTCGCACCGTTGATCTGCGTCAAGGTTCGCCGCCGTCGCGATGTGCGATGTCGACACGGTTCAGCGCTTCGCGCCAGAGCGAGGCAAGTTGAGGTCTGGTCGGCCGCTATGCTGCTTCAGTTTCTCGTCGGCGCGCTCGTGAGCGCGATCAATATCGGAATCCACGCGCTGGTGACGGTCGTCGCCGTCTGGATTGCGCGCAGCGCCGGCCTGCGGAAAACGGCACGGCCGAGGTTGCACTTGATGGGCGTGATGGTCGCTACGGCGGCGGTGTTGCAGCTCGCCCACACGCTGGAAATCCTGGTCTGGGCCGGAACCTATGGCATCGTCCGAGCCGCAGCGCCGGGGAGCGGTTTGCTCTATTTTGCCTTCGTCAACTACACCACGCTCGGCTACGGCGATATCACGCCGGTGCGCGAATGGCGGCTCATCGGCCCGATGACTGCCATGAACGGCGTTCTGCTGTTCGGCTGGTCGGCCGCCATCTTGTTCGAAGTCTTGCGCAAGACGCTCGAGCACCTCGGACTGACCGATGCGCGGAGCTCCAGACCGCCGCTGGCCGGATGCGAACCAACGGCATCGGCAGGGGCGATCTTACCCCAGGAAAAGGATAATGGCCGTGAACGCGACCGGTAACGTCCCGAACACAATCACCGCGACCCGAAATGCGATCTCGCTCCACATGGCTTGATGGTAGCAGCGGATGGAGCCTGCGTGATGTGCAGTTTGTGCCACTCGCCGAGGAGGGGGCCATGGGGGTTCCGCCGTACGTGCTCATCCTGGACGATGCGCGGCGCGAACTCGCTGTTTTCGCCCGTTCAAGGCTGTAGATCGAGGCTCGCGAGCTGGTGCCGGTCCAGCAGCACGATCTGACGCTGGGTATTCCCGACAAATCCGAGTACACCGTACTCGTGCAGGCGCGACAGGGCGCGGGACACGGTTTCCAACGTCAGCCCGAGATAATCGGCGATATCGCGCCGCGACATCGGCAACGCCATGACGCCGGACGCCGTCAACCGCTTGTCCATCTCGAGCAGGAAGGCTGCGACCCGCTCCAGCGAGGTCTTGCGGCCCAGCAGCAGCATGTGGTCCTCGGCATGCTGGAGATTGCTGGTGGTCATGCTGAGCAGGTTTCTGGCAACCAGGGCATCGCTCTCGGCGACCGTTTCGAGGCTTTGCCGTCGGATCAGGCGCACCGTGGTGTCGACGATGGCTTCGGTCGTGAACCGGTGCTCGCTGCCGTTCTCGAGCCCGAAGATGTCGCCCGCGAGATGAAAGGCGCCGATCTGCCGGCGACCGTCCGACAGCAGCTTGTAGCTCCGCACTGCACCGGACCGGACCTGATAGACGTATTCGGCCGGCTCCTTCTCGCCGTAGATCTCGGTGCCTTTCTTGTAAGAAAATTCGCTTAAACTGACGAGCGCATTAGAATTACCGGTCATTCCGAGGTCACGGAGGGAATTGGGACGCAGGGCGGGATCCGTTGTGATGCGAACAAACATAGGCCAACTCCTCAACTCATCGCTGGATTGGTCCGTCAGACAAAAAAATATTACAGCAAGGAATACGCCGCGCTATCTTACTCCCGCTGAAGTTGATTTACGACCAAGGCTGTATTCTCAACCATTGTCCCAAGGTTCAATGTACCAAGGGGCAGCACGGGTTTTGGTCGGTTATTTGCTGCGCGGAGTGAGAAGTTGGTGCCGCGTTTGAGGTGTATCGTATTGCGAAGCAGAAATTTCGACGATCGAACCATTTGTAGCAATTTGCAGAGCGAGGGCATTTCGATGGTTCTCCGCGCACCTGGCGAGAGGTGAAGTTTGCCTGGCCTCGTTCACGTGGTCGACGACGACGACTCCTTTCGGACGGCGATCGAGCGCCGGCTCAAGCTCGCCGGCTATGACGTCGCAACCTATGCGTCTGCGCAGGAGCTGCTGGATGCCGCGCCGGACGACCAACGGCCGGGATGCATCCTGCTCGACGTGCGGATACCGGGACTGAGTGGCCCCGACTTGCAGACCCGCCTGATCGAACAAGGCTCGACGCTGCCGATCATCTTCCTCACCGGACACGCCGACACGCCGACCACTGTGCGGGCCATCAAGGCCGGCGCGGAGGATTTTTTGACAAAACCGATATCGTCGGAGCAGTTGATCGACGCGATCGAGCGCGCGCTGGCGCGCCAGCAAGCGGCGCGCGCGCAGCGCGGCAGGCTCGATACGTTTCGCGCCCACCTCACTACGCTGACACAGCGCGAGCGGCAGGTGTTCGATCTCATCGTGCGCGGCAGGATCAACAAGCAGATCGCGTATGAGCTCGGAACGACCGAGCGCACGGTGAAAGCGCACCGCCATCAGGTGATGGAGAAGATGCAGGTACATTCGCTTGCTGAGCTCGTGTCGATCGCGGAACGACTGGGAATGCTCGATTCGAACGACCATTAGCTGCATCGTCATCGCGATGCGGTTTCGGCGGTGAAACTTCCCCAAGGGACAATATCGTAGTTTATTGACAGTGCGCGACCCGGCGTGCGCAATGGTGCGAGAGCGTTCGGCTGGTGGGCAGAGCACGGGAGTGCATCCCGCTGCATCACCGTCCCGCAATTCGCTCAATTCCGCGGAGGTCGACAGCCTTGCCGACGCGCGATTCCGTCTTTGTCGTCGATGATGACCTATCCATGCGGACCAGCATGAACCGGCTGTTGCGCGAGCATGGCTTCGTGGCCAAGCTGTTCGATTCCGGAACCGCCTTGCTCGATCACGGCAATTTCGACAAGGCAATCTGCTTCGTCCTCGACATCAATCTCGATGGCAAGTCCGGCATCGATCTGCGGCAAAAGCTGGCGGCCGCGGGCGCCACCGCTCCGGTCATCTACATCACCGGCAATGACTGCGCGGCGAACCGCGCTGCCGCGATCGCATCGGGGTGCATCGCCTATCTGACCAAGCCATTCACGGCGCAATCGCTGATCGAGTCGGTCACGCGGGCGTCTATCCCATAGCCCGCACGTCTGATCATTCGTCGACATATTGCTCCAGCATCTTCGACGGCGCTCCCTTGTGGACGGGCGCAAACTGCGCCAACGGGATCGATGTCGTCAGTGCGAGAAGATTGGAATCGACGACCTCGAGGGCCAGCGTCGTTCCGGATTCCATCTCCTTGATGATTCCGGGCTCTGCGACATCGGCCGCGATGCAAGCATTGGTAACGCACCAGCTATAGGGCACCCGGTGCGGGGAGCCTTGATCGATGGTCAGCTTCGCCGGCTGTTGCAGGTACATGCCGACGGGCACGAACAATTGCAGCCGTGCCGCCGGCGCATCCTCGCGCTCGATCAGGTCCACGCGCACGGCCATCTGGCCGGTCGGAAACTTTCCGGTAATGGACGTACGGCACAGTATTGGCGCGCCGCCCGCCTTAAAGCAGAGCTTTTGCCAATCTCCATAACTGATATCCCTGGCCTCGCGCTGGCCGCGCGTTGCGACCTCGGCCGGATTGTCCGGCTGTGCGGTCTTTTGCGCAACGACGCCGGCAGATGTCGCGACCGCGGCAATGGCGAGCACAAGACCTGCGAGGCAATCACGAGCACTGATCATGATCCTGGCTCCAAGCGTTGGCATTATCTCCGCTCGTCGAGAAACTTCGTGACGAGCGGCGACCAGAGTGGAATCGCGTCCGGCGAGCCGATGAAGAAATGCCCCTCGTTGCCGAACGGCGGCATCAGGTGGTACTCGGCACGGCCACCGGCGGCGGTGAAGGCCCGATGCATGCGCTTCGACAGATCCGGCCCGAAAAAGGTATCGTTCTCGATGTAGATCCACAGCATCGGCACGCGCGAGGTGCGGCCGAAATCGGCGGTGGCTTCGACCAGCTTGTCGGGTGCGCAATTGCTATTCGGCTTGCCGCCGACGCGGCCGCCGCGGCCGGCGGCGAAGGTGATGATGGCCTTCACTTGCGGCGGGTTCACGCTCGACAGCGCGATCGACGCCCAGCCGCCGGCGGATTGCCCGACCACGATCACGTCCTTTGGGATGATCCGTTTCTCCGCGGCCATGTAGTCGATGATCCAGAGATCGACCTGCGCGACCGCAAGGCCCGCGTCGTGGAAGTTGGGGTTGGTGCACCCGCCGACCTTGGAGAAGAACGGGCCGTAGAGCGCGCGATCGGGAATGTCGATCGCGGCAGCGCCATAGCCGCTGCCGACCGGCGCCACCACGAGATAGCCCCGCTTGGCGAACCATTTCGCAGCATCGCGGAATTCGACCAGGGGAAAGAAGCTGCGGTCGGTCGGGTTGAGCGAGACACCGTGGTTCATGATGACCAGCGGGAAAGGACCATCGCCAACCGGGCGCACCAGATAGGCGAACATCGGCAGCGGGAGCGGCAGAGCCCAGATCTCCTCCTGGATACGTACATCGTTCTCGGCACGCGCGGGCGCAGCGAGAGTAGCAATGAGGAGCAGGGCGGCCGTCAAGGGCCACAGACTTGCAGGCGGATGGCGATGCATCGCGACCTCCTCGGCTCCGTCAACAGCAACAGGATATCTCCGATGGGGTGCCGATGATCCACCTGACGCTGTCCGTGCTCGCAATTCGGGCGGCACTTTGTGCCGATTTGCGTTGCGGCAGAGCGGAATTGCTTGATCCAGATCAAGCCTCGCTTGCCGCCTGTGAGAACATACAGAACCTGCGACAAATCCGCATCGCCAACATGAGCATTCCCGCCGTGTCCTTGTTCGTCGTGTTGCCGCGCTGCGAGGTCCAACTTCTGGAGCCGCGATGAGTGCGCGGTCTGAGTGGATGCGGTACTTTCCGCCCGCCGGTTGGCTCGCCATCTATCAGCGCAATTGGCTGTCTGCTGACGCGGTTGCCGGCGTCACCCTGGCCGCTTACGCCATTCCAGTTTCGCTTGCTTATGCGGCGCTGGCCGGGCTGGCGCCGCAAGTCGGCGTTTACGGCTACATGCTCGGCGGCATAGGCTACGCCTTGTTCGGAGCGTCGCGGCAGCTCGCAATCGGTCCGACCTCGGCGATCTCCCTGATGATTGCCGGTACCGTCGGCGTGCTCGCCGGCGGTGATGCGGTGCGCTACGCGCAGATCGCAAGCCTTGCGGCTTTCGCGGTGGCGACACTGTGTCTCATCGCCTGGCTGTTTAAGCTCAGCGTGCTCGTCCGCCTTGTCAGCGACAGCATCCTGGTTGGCTTCAAAGCCGGTGCTGGGCTGACTATCATCATGAGCCAGTTGCCGAGCCTGCTGGGTGTCGCCGGCGGCGGCCACAATTTCTTCGACCGTGTCATCAAGCTGACAGGGCAGCTCGGCAACATCGACCCGCTCGTGCTCGCGATCGGCGCCGTTGCGCTGCTATTGCTCCTACTCGGGGAGCGGCTTCTGCCGGGAAAGCCGGTCGGTATCACCATCGTAGCGTTGTCGATTGCGGTGGCAACACTCCTTGGCTTTCCGTCTCTCGGTGTGCCCGTCACTGGGAAGATTCCGGAAGGTTTGCCGGCCTTGGGGCTGCCGACATTCGGTCTGCTGGAATTCGACGATCTCTTTCCGCTCGCCGCCGGATGCGTGTTGCTGGCCTATATCGAAGGTGTCTCGGCGGCCCGCAGCTTTGCCGCGAAGCACGGCTATCCGCTCGACGTCCGGCAGGAATTTTTGGGGCTGGGAGCCGCGAATTTCGCGGCCGCCTTCGGCCATGGCTATCCCGTCGCCGGCGGCCTGTCGCAATCGGCCGTCAATGACAGCGCCGGCGCGCGGACGCCGCTGGCCCTGGTGATCTGTTCGCTGACGCTCGGGCTATGCCTGCTGTTCTTCACGGGGCTCCTGACCAACCTGCCCAAGGCGGTGCTGGCGGCCATCGTCTTTGCCGCCGTCTACAGGCTGGTGGATGTCCGCGCGCTGCTACGCATGTGGCAGGTCAGCCGGATCGATTTCTACGCCGCCGCCATTGCGTTGGTCTCTGTGCTGCTGCTCGGCATCCTCCAGGGCGTCCTGCTGGCATCGATTGCGTCGATCTTCCTGCTGTTGGCGCGGGCCTCGCAGCCGAACGTCGCCTTTCTCGGCCGTTTGCCAGGCAGCGGCCGCTACTCCGACCGCGCCAGGCACGACGGCGTCGAACCACTGGTGGGGGTCATCGCGTTCCGGCCCGAAGCCTCGCTGCTCTACATCAATGCCGAGATGATCCTGGAGACGGTCCTGGTCGCGATCCGGAACTCGCCGGGCATCCGGCTGGTGGTTTGCGACCTCTCGGCGTCGCCCTATATCGATCTGGCCGGGGCGCGCATGTTGCACGACCTCTACGACGAGCTTGTCTCTCGTCAGGTCACGTTCTGTATCGTCGGCGCGCACGCGCAGTTGCGCGACCTGCTGCGGGCGGAAGGGCTGGCGGAGAGGACCGACAGTGGCCAGTGGCTACGGTCACTCGACAGTGTTCTCGGCGACGATCACGCCGATATGCCTCAACGCACGGCCTGATTGACGGTGCCGTTTTGCGATACGAGGGCCTAGCGGAGACCGTCGGCTTTGAATGCGCTCGACCGTTGACTTGGATCAATGCAGCGGCCGGTACCGTACGCACGATCCCGCACGAGCATTGTTGAGGGGGATCGAGAGAGACGCATGTCCAAGGAGCCAAGCCCGCGCCGAGGCACGTCGATCCGCGCGGGCAGCCTTCTCTTGCGCCCTCTTGATGTTGCCGGTCGGCCATCCTGCCCACCATCTTCGGTCACTTCGCGATGCTGCTGGCGCAGTAGCCGGCATCACACACTGAGAGGAACGAAAGTCATGAGAAGAGTTGTGTTCGGGACTGCTCTGGTTGCCTTCGCGGCCGTCGCCGGCCTCAGCACGCCCTCGCGTGCCGATACCGGCCAGGTTGCGGTCGTCTTCACCAAGGGCGGGTTCGTCGTCGGTGTCGGTGGCGGAGAGGGCGTGCTGCTGTATAGGGGCAAGAAGTACCCCTTCACAGTCTCGGGCATGAGCGTCGGCTTCACGATCGGGGCCTCGACCACCAAATTTGTCGGCCGGGCCCTCAATCTGCGGGGACCGCAATCCATCGAAGGCTCCTATGCGGCGGGCGGGGCAGGCGGCGCGGTCGCGGCGGGCGCAGGTGCCGTTCAGCTCCAGAACAGCAATGGCGTGATCCTGCAGCTCAGCGGTCCGAGGGTCGGCGCGGAAGTGTCGGCCGCGGTCGGCGGCGTCACGATCCGGCTGAAGTAGGGCAGGACGTAGGTAGAGGACCAGGCCGCGTCATCGCGGCCTGGTCCCCTCTCAATATCGCTCGGCGACGAAGTTCATTCCCTTCAGGCTGGCCTGATCGTTGTAGCGTCCGTTGTTGGTGCGCTTCGGCAGCCTGATCTTGTCCTTCTTGATACGCTTGTAGGGGATCGCGCTCAGGAGATGCGCGATGCAGTTCAGCCGTGCCCGGCGCTTGTCGTCTGAGCGGATGATGTACCAGGGCGCATCCTTCGTGCTCGTGCTCTTCAGCATCAGATCGCGCGCCCGCGAATAGTCGTACCAGCGCCGGTAGGATTCCAGATCCATCGGGCTCAATTTCCATTGCCGCACGGGATCGTCGATGCGGGCGTTGAAACGCCGCTCCTGCTCGTCCATACCGACCTCGAGCCAGAATTTGATCAGGACGATGCCGCCCTCGATGACGTATTTTTCCATCTGGGGGCACAGGTTCAGAAACCGCTCGTGCTCGGCGGGTGTGCAAAAGCCCATCACATATTCGACGCCCGCGCGGTTGTACCAGCTCCGGTCGAAGATCACGATCTCGCCGCCGGCAGGAAATTTCTCCATGTAGCGCTGGAAGAAGAGCTGGGTCTTTTCGCGGTCCGAGGGTGCCGGCAGTGCGACAACGCGAAACACGCGCGGGCTGACCTTTTCTGTGATCGCCTTGATCGTGCCGCCCTTGCCGGCCGCGTCCCGGCCTTCGAACAGAACGATGACGCGGAGCTTGTTTTCCCTCACATAGTCCTGGAGGTGACACAGCTCGACCTGGAGCTTCTCCAGCTCCTTCTCATAGTCCTTCCGCTTCATCCGCGCCGCGGCTTCGTCCTTGGCCATGCCTGTCCTTTCGCTGCTTCAACCCCTCTGGTGGCCGTCAATCATCGCCCCAGGAAATGGTCACTCCGACATCACCCGGCACCCCGCCCGGAAAATCGACGATCTGATAGGCGATGCGATAGCCGCGCGGCTTCAGGTAGTCGGTCCAGAGCTCGAAGATTTCTTTCGGGATGCCGGTCAGCGTGTTCTCCCAGCCCTTCTCCTGCTGGTTGATGGCGCGCCCCCTGTCCGTGCACAGCGTGTTGGGGAAGCGATAGACCTGAACCTGGGTCTGGCCGTTGCGCACCGCACGCTGGATGATGGTCGAGGCGAGCTGGATTTTCTCCTCTTCGGTCTTGCCTGACGGCTTGCCGAGGCGCTCGATCAGGGCGCGCTTTTCGGCGTCGGCGGCGGCCGCGAGACGGGCATATTCCTCGGCCTTCTCGGCCTCCTTGAGGGCGGCTTCCTTCCGGATCTGGGCGGCGTTGGGAATGAGTTCGTCGAGGCCGGGCATGGTTGCGGCTCCTCAATGGCTGTGAGCGGTTCGACTTTGGGGGGAGGCTATGTCGGGTGGGAGGCAATCCCTTGATTCAAATCAAGCAAACTCCGATCCCACCTGCGCAGAGTGCCGCACGTGCTCCGCGATTTCGGATCCCGACGGGGAGAGACATTTGAACGATCAGCTTCATCCGATGGCGCCGCACCATCTGCCCTTCTATCTCGCGCCGGGAAGCGGGACCGATACGCTGATGGTGGTGATGGGGGTGTTCCTGATCGGCACCGTGCTCTGGGTCGGGACACTCTATTGGAAGCTGCACAGCCTTCCTGAGCGGATGGCGCACAAGTCGCAGAAGCTGCAATTCGAGTTCGTCGCCGTGCTCGGCCTGATCTCGCTGTTCACGCACATGCACATCTTCTGGATCGCGGGCCTGTTGCTCGCGCTGATCGACATCCCCGATTTCGGCACGCCGCTGCGCAGCATCGCCGATTCGGTCGAGAAGATCGCCGACGCGACGCCTGGGGAGGAGGGCGAGGGGGCGCAACCCGGTTCAGCTCCTGTTGCTACGGACAAGCCGGACACGAGCAAGGCCAAGGAGCACAGCCATGCTTGAGCTCATGATTTGCTCCCTTGTGACGATTCTGCCCGATTACCTCTACCGGCGTTACGTGCAGGGCAAGCGCTTGGGTAAGGAGATCACCTTCTTCTCGATCTGGTACGAGCTGCGCTGGGGTATCACCGGCTGCCTCATGCTGACGATCTCGTTGATCACGGTAATTTTCTACTTCCATCCGTCGACGTCGTCGGCGACATTGTATTTTCGTACCGTGCCGATCCTGCCTGAAGGTTCGGGCCGCGTCGCCGACGTCAAGATCGGCCTTAGCGCGCCGGTGAAGAAGGGCGAGGTGCTGTTCACGCTCGACAGCTCGAAGCAGCGGGCCGCTTTTGAAACAGCAAAGCGGAAGGTTGCCGAGGTCGACGCCGCCATGCAGGCGGCAGAGGCTGACGTGGTCAAGGCGGAGGCGCAGATCGGCGAAGCAAAAGCCAATTATCAGCAGGCCAAGGATGAGCTCGAGGTCAAGACCGAGCTCCAGCGCCGCAATCCCGGCATCGTTCCGCAGCGCGACATCGAGAAGCTCCAGGTGCTGGTCGATCAGCGCCAGGCCGGCGTCGATGCCGCGACCGCAGCCAAACAATCTGCGAACCTGCAGATATCGACGTTGCTGCCGGCGCAAAAAGCCAGCGCCGAGGCGGCGCTTGATCAGGCCCAGGTCGATCTCGACAAGACCATCGTCCGCGCTGGTGTCGACGGACGGGTTGAGCAATTCCTGATCCGCCCTGGTGACGTCGTCAACCAGCTCATGCGTCCCGCAGGCGTTCTCATCCCCGAGGGCGCGGGCCGCAAGGCGCTCCAGGCGGGCTTCGGCCAGATCGAGGCGCAGGTGATGCAGACGGGCATGGTGGCCGAGGCGACGTGCATCTCGAAGCCATGGGTCATCATCCCGATGGTGGTTACGGCGGTGCAGGACTACATCGCCGCCGGACAGTTCCGTTCCGGCGAACAGTTGATCGACCCGCAGAACGCAGCGCGCCCCGGCACGATCCTGGTGTTCCTGGAGCCGCTTTACAAGGGCGGCCTCGACGGCGTGACGCCGGGCAGTAGTTGCATCGTCAATGCCTACACCAGCAATCACGAGGAAATCTCGGCCAAGGATACCTCCACCAGCCGGAGGATTGCGCTGCACGTCGTCGATGGCGTCGGCCTCGTGCATGCGCTCTTGCTGCGCATCCAGGCGCTGCTGCTGCCGATCCAGACGCTGGTGCTGAGTGGTCATTGAACGGCGAGGAAAGGACAATGAGAATGGATTTGCGAAAGGTATTCGCGCCGGGCGCGCTGCTGCTTGCATCGCTGCTCATGACGGGCAGCCGCGCCGGCGCGCTCGATCTCAACGGTGCCTGGGCCAGCGATGCCGATAACTGCGCAAAGGTCTTCGCGCGCCAGGGGGCGCAGCTCGGCTTCACGGATATGTCGGATGTCTATGGTGGCGGCTTCATCATCGACGGCGACCAGATGATCGGCAAGTTCGCACGTTGCCGGATCAAGGCCAGGAAGGACAACGGGCCGAACGTCAGCCTGATTGCCGCCTGCGCGACGGACATGATGCTCTCCAGCGTTCAGTTCAGTCTCAAGGAGCTAAATTCCGACAGTCTCGTCCGCCTGTTCCCGGGTATGGAGGATATGGAGATCCGCTATCATCGCTGTCCGAAATAGCGACAGGTGAACGGGTTGTCGGCGCTCGACGATCCCCGCTAGAATTATCCTGGGGAGCGGGATCGGAAGCTGCCGAGGAGAAGGATGAGCGGGCGCACGACCATTGCGTCGATCAAGCCGTGGCGAGCCGCGGCGGCGCTGCTGTGTCTCGCCCTCCTGTTCGCTGTGTGTATCCTGCCTGAGCCCGCGGACGCCGACGAGTCGAACGCCCTCACGCGAAGCGAGCCCAAGCACATATTGGTGCTGCATTCCTTCGGTCGCGAGTTTCGGCCATGGAGCGAATATGCGCGCAGCATTAAGGCCGAGCTCGAGCGGCAGTCGCCCTGGCCTCTCGACATTCAGGAGCATGCGCTCCTTACCGCACGCTTCAACAATCCGGGGCCGGAAGCGCCCTTCGTCGAATATCTGGGCTCACTTTACCATGGAGCGCCGCCCGATATCGTGCTGAGCATCGGCGCACCCGCAGCACAGTTCGTGCAGAAATACCGGGGAAAGCTCTTTCCGGATACGCCGATGGTGCTGACCGCGGTCGAGCAGCGGCTTGTGAATCAGCTCGATCTCACCGACAACGACGTCGTCGTAGCAGTCCGTAACGATTTCACGGCTGCCTTCAAGAACATCCTCCAGGTCCTGCCCGCTACCAGGACGGTCGCCGTTGTGGTTGGCGCCTCACCGCTCGAAAGGTTCTGGATCGACGAGGTGAAGCGGGAGCTGAAGCCCATGGATGGCCGGCTTGACCTCGTCTGGTACTCCGACTTGTCATTCGATGAGATATTGAAACGCGCATCGAGTCTTCCGCCCCACACGGTGCTGTTCTGGGGGCTGATGTCGGTTGATGCCGCCGGCATCGTCCACGAGGGCGATATCGCCCTGCGCAATCTGCATGCGGTTGCGAACAGGCCAATCTTTTCCTACCAGGAGCCATTCTTCGGCGGCAGCACGGTCGGAGGGCCCATGCATTCGGTCGCGGAAACCAGTTCAAAGACCGTCGGTGCCGCCATCCGCATTCTCGGCGGCGAGAAGCCCGCCAATATCAAGTATGAGCCGATCGGATTTGGGCCGCCGAAATATGATTGGCGCGAATTGAACCGCTGGGGCATCAGCGAAAGCGATTTGCCGCCAGGTAGCGAAATCCTGTTTCGCGAGCCGCACCCCTGGGAAAGCTACCGATGGCAGATATTGTTGATCATGGCCGTGATCCTGGTGCAGGCGGGCCTAATCAGCGGATTGCTCCATGAACGCCACCGCCGCCAAGTCGCCGAGGTCGAATCGCGTCAGCGCCTCGCCGAGCTCGCCCACGTCAATCGCTACTCGGCCGTCGGCGAGTTGACGACCTCGATCGCGCATGAACTCAATCAGCCGCTCGGATCCATCCTGACCAACACGGAAACCGCGGAGCTGATGCTCCAGGGTACCTCGCCGGACCTCGATGAGATCCGGCAGATCCTTGCCGATATCAGGCGCGACGATCAACGCGCGAGCGAGGTGATCCGCAGGCTGCGCAGCGTGCTGAAGAAGGCGCCGTTCGAGATCCGGGATATCGAGCTCAATGACACGGTGCGCGACGTGATCGGTTTCGTAGCCGCCGTCGCCGAAGGGCGCCGGATCGTATTGACCTATATGCCCGCCGTCGCCGATCTTCACGTCAAGGGCGATCCGGTCCAGCTCCAGCAGGTCATTCTCAACCTGATCATCAATGCGATGGACGCGGTCTCGGACGCGGACATGAAGAAGCGTGAGGTCAGCGTCTCGACCGAGCGTACCGGCAACCAGGCCGAGATCAGGGTCGTCGATACCGGTCCGGGGATCGCGGCTTCAGATCTTACAAATGTCTTCAATCCGTTCTTCACCACCAAGCCGCAGGGCATGGGTATGGGCCTTGCGATCGCCAAGACCATCGTCGAAGCTCATCACGGCACGATCGCAGCGATGACCCAGCCATCGGGCGGGGCGCTGTTCACGATCAGGTTGCCGATCATCCGTTGACGGCCACGCCTCGAGCCGTCTCTCCCGCGTTGCAACAGCGTGAGGGTGCCCTTTCGTTGATCTTGATCAACATACACCCATGCTCCGACCCCGATCTTCCTGGACTGGAGGTCCATGGGAGGTGGTGATGTTTCTCTGCGGCAAGACCCTGATGGCGCTTGCGCTGCTGATGGCGATCCCGGTCGCTGCAACGGCGCAGACCGCCGACAAGCCGGCGACCCCGAGCACGCAGGCGCAGCCTTCAAGTCCGCCGGCGCCGACCGCGGAGCTTCTGAAGCCCGAACAGCTCGAAGCGCTGGTCGCGCCGATCGCGCTCTATCCCGACGAACTCCTCGCCAACGTGCTGGCCGCATCGACCTATCCGCTCGAGGTGGTGCAGGCCGACCGCTGGCTGAAGGAGCGCAAGACCCTGAAGGGCGATGCGCTCAAGGCCGAAGTCGACAAGCAGGCCTGGGACGACAGCGTCAAGGCGCTCGCCAGCACCGCCGATGTTCTCTCGATGATGAGCGACAAGCTCGAATGGACCAAGAATCTCGGCGATGCCTTTCTCGCGCAGCAGCCCGACGTGATGGATGCGATCCAGCGCCTGCGCAACAAGGCCTATGACAACAAGAAGCTGGTTACGACCAAGCAGCAGAAGGTCAGCGTCCAGAGCCAGGAAGGCAGGCAGGTCGTCGTGATCCAGCAGGCCGATCCCCAGACGGTCTACGTGCCGTACTACGATCCGGCCACGGTCTATGGTAGTTGGCCTTATGCGGACTATCCGCCGTACTACTTCGGCTATCCCTCCTATATCGGCGCCGGCATGGTCGCAGCCGGCATCGCCTTCGGCACGGCCTGGGCGATCGGGCGCTGGGGCAATTACTGGGGCGGCGGCTGCAACTGGGGTAACCGCAACGTTTACGTCAATCATCGCACGACCAACATCGCAAACGGCTGGCAGCACAATCCGGCGCATCGCCAGGGCGTGCGCTACAACAACACCAACGTCCAGCAGCGTTTCGGCAACAACAATCTGAAGGCTGGCGCGTCCGACCGGATGGATTTCCGCGGCCGTGATGGCCAGCAGGTGCTGCGGCCCAATCAGGGTGCCGGGGATCGGGCGGGCGATCGCGGCGGTGACCGTGCCGGAGATCGCGCGGGTGATCGCGCCGGCAATCGCGGTGGCGATCGGGCAGGCGCAGGTGATCGTGGCGGTGACCGTGCAGGTTCGCGCGACCGGCCCGGCGGCGGCGATCGTGCCGGTGCCGGCGATCGCGCCAAGGGTGCCGGTGATCGCGCCAAGGGCGGCGGCGATCGTGCAAAGGCCGCCAACCGCGGAGGTGGCGGTGCGGGCAACCGGGCCGGCGCCGGCGGCGGCAATCGCGGTGGCGCCATGAATGTTTCATCCGGCCGCGCGGCGGCCGCGGCATCGGCTCGCGGCCGCGCGAGCATGGCGAGCATGCCGCGCGGTGGCGGCGGCGCGAGCTTTGCCGGGCGCGGTGGCGGTGGTGGCTTCCGTGGCGGAGGCGGTGGAGGCGGCTTCCGCGGAGGCGGCGGCGGTGGCCGTCGCTCCGATCTCG
Organism: Bradyrhizobium sp. ISRA442; assembly: GCF_038085055.1. Taxonomy (NCBI): domain Bacteria; kingdom Pseudomonadati; phylum Pseudomonadota; class Alphaproteobacteria; order Hyphomicrobiales; family Nitrobacteraceae; genus Bradyrhizobium; species Bradyrhizobium sp. ISRA442. Next base: position 144,840 of record NZ_JALGCN010000013.1, on the reverse strand, counting down.
CGCTGAAGCACGACGTCGTTCTCCTCGGTCATCTCGCCAATGGCCTCGGCTATTACCGCTTTAGCTATATCGGGAGCGACAAGGCCTATGTCGGCGTCATCGCGCAGGAGGTCGAGCGGGTGATGCCGGACGCCGTGACCCGCGGCGGCGATGGATATCTGCGGGTCTATTACGAAAAGCTCGGATTGAAATTCCGCACCTACGGCGACTGGCTGGCTGGCGGTGCGAGGATTCCTGCGGAGGTATCGCCATGATCGGTCTGAAATCGCTTCGAGGTGCGGCCGTGCTGAGCCTCGTGGCGTTGGCGCTGCCCGGCGCGTCACAAGCACAGGAGGCCTACAAGACGCCAGAGGACGCAGCCGCCGCGCTGGCGTCCGCGGTCAAGAGCGGCCCCCGCGACATCCTGAAAGTGCTCGGCAAGGCCGCCGAAGACATCGTCTCCTCCGGTGACGAGGTCGCAGACGCCGACACACGCCAGCGCTTCACGTCGATGTACGACGCCAAGCACGCGATCAAGGCGGAGGGCAACAAGACGGCGACGCTGATGCTCGGGCCGGACGACTTCCCGTTCCCGATTCCGCTGGTCAACACCAAAGGCGGCTGGGAGTTCGATACCGACGAGGGGCGGAAGGAAGTGCTGTATCGCCGGATCGGTCGCAACGAGCTGGATGCGATCCAGACCGCGCTCGCCTATGCCGATGCGCAGAACGAATATGCCGAGAAGGATCGCGGCGAGGGCGTGGGCGTCTACGCCCAGCGCATCGTCTCCACGCCCGGCAAGAAGGATGGCCTGTTCTGGCGCGACGACAACGATCCGAGCCCGCTCGGCGCGCTGGCGGCCGAAGCATCGAAGGAGGGTTACAGGGCGGGCGATGCGGGGCCGGCGCCGTATCACGGCTACTACTTCCGTATCCTGAAGGGCCAGGGGCCCGACGCTCCCGGCGGCGCGCTCAACTATGTCGTCAAGGGCAAGATGATCGGCGGCTATGGAATGATTGCGTGGCCTGCGGAATACGGCAACTCCGGCGTCATGACCTTCCTGGTCAATCATGCCGGTACGGTCTACCAGAAGGACTTGGGCAAGCGGACCGAGTTCATCGCAGAGCGTACGACGCTGTTCGATCCGGATCAGACCTGGAAGAAAGTCGATGCCGCAAAGCCATGACCTGCGAATGGCGTTGCGGCTGCGCGCAGGCCGCTTGATCGCGATTGTCCTGCTGGCACTGGCGCTCGCCGTGCCGGTCACGCCATGCCTCGCGCAGGCCGTCGGCCATGTCCGGGTCAAGATCGTCAAGGCCGGTCTCCTGGTCGGCGGCGGCGCCGGCAGCGGTGTGCTGACCTACCGCGGCAAGGCCTATCCCTTCAAAATCACTGGCATGAGCTTCGGCATCACGGTCGGCGCCACGGTCGGCCGGCTCGACGGCTGGGCATCGGGTATCCGCGAGGTCAGCGACTTCGCCGGCACCTACAGCTCAGTCGGCGGCGGCTTCGCCCTGGTCGGCGGCGTCAGCGGTGTCCACTTGCGCAACGAGAAGGGCGTCACGATCGTGCTGCAAGGCCCGAAAGCGGGCCTGGAGCTTGCGGCAAACATCAGCCAGATTGCAATCGCGCTGAGATGATCCGACGCCTTTTGCCGGTCCAGTGATGCGGCAGGGGCCTTGCATCGTGCTGAAAGAGTGAACGCTCGTCCCTTTCCTGCGGGAGACTCGATCGATTTCTTCGTCGAAAGTGAATTGCCTCACACGCGCCGGCGAATTTCGGGGCTTATGAACCGGTCAATGCGAGGGGAGACGCGTCGTGACGATGAGCGAGCGTTTTTCGACTGAAGCAGGTCGAGAAAAAACGGTGAAGCCGTGCGGTCCGCCGCCGATACCGCGATGGTGGCAATGCGTGCTCAGCGCTGCGCTCGTCCTGTGGGTCCTCCGCGTGCCGGCGACAACGACCGTGCTCGGATGGCTTCTGCTCGGTGTCGCGCCGCAGGCGCAGGACCTGTTCACGGAGTTTACGGATCTGGCCGACACGTGGCTGCGGATGGTTCTGTTCGTGTTTGTGCTGACGCTGCTCTGGGCCCTGCCGACCCATTATGCCGCCCGCATGCTGGTCAACAGCGATTCCAGGCTGCCCGTGAATGCAACCCCGTGCCTTGAGGGCGCGGCAGTCTATCTGCCCCGTCTGCTGGGATTGCTGACATTCGTGGCCGTCGAGGTCTCGATCCTGCGCTCCTACATGAACATTCCGACGCTGGACGAGCAGGACGTCGTGCAGCGTGTCGAGCATGCGCTGCTCGCATTGGCAGTTCTGGTCGCGCTCGGTGCCGGTGCATATCTGGCCTGGATCTACCTGCGGCCCCGCCATTTCAGGCCGAGAGGCCTGCTCGGGCGCCTCAATGCCAAGCTCGGATGGTTCTGGCAAGCGGTCTCTCCGGGACGCAAAAGCGGGGCGGCAGACGAAGAGAGCCGCGACTTCGGCAGGCTCATCCTCGCCGCTGTGTTCGTCATCTTTGCGTTGATATTTCTGCTGGGCGCCGATCGCGTGGCCGCCTGGTTTCCGCGGTCGATGGCGATTCCGTTCATCCTCGGCGGATGGTTGCCGTTTCTGACCTATCTGTCCGGCCTTGGACGGCAACGTCGCGCGCCGTTGATCACGGGACTGGCCATGCTGGTTGCGATCGTCGCCGTCATATTCGGCGATAACCACACGGTGCGCCGAGTGGCGTCCAAGGACGCCGCACCCATGAAGATCGAGGAGGCGATCGACCTTTGGATGACAGAGAACGGTTGCAATCCGAAGGCCTCCAACAATACGCCCGTCCGGAATTGTCCGCGCCCGATCATCGTCGCGGCGGCCGGTGGAGCAAGCCGGGCCGGTTTCATGATGGCAAGCATGGTGGGCTACTTCATCGATACCGACCAAGGGGAGTCGTATGGAATCAAGACCCTGAGCTCCCGCGATGTCCGCAACCGTTTGTTCGCGATTTCAGCCGTATCGGGCGGCGCAATGGGAGCGGTGATGGTCACCGCAGCGCTGGGCGCGGCATCACCGGTCGCTGACAAGCCGCCTTGCGTGAACGCGGCGGTCGATCAGTGGTGGGGATTCAAGGTCAACAATTGGCGTGATTGTTTCGAGGCATTGACCAGCGGGGACTTCCTCACGGCCGGTTTTCTCGGCTTTGCTTTCAACGATGCGCTGCCCTTCGCCTTCCGCGACCGCGCGGCGGTGCTGGAAGACAGTTGGCGCAATCGCTTCCGCGACGTCGTGCCCATGGCAAAGCAAACGACAGAGTCGGACTGCCGGGGCCTGGATTGTCCATTTCTTTCGTTACGGCCGCAGCCGGGACACTGGATCCCGCTGCTGGTCCTCAATGGCACCTCCGAGGCGATCGGCCGCCGGATCCTGACCACGCCGCTGGCGATGAGCTATGTGCCGCCGGGCCAATGCCCGACGGCCGTCGCAGCGAGCCCCTGTCCGTTGTTCGTGGAGGCTGACAGTTTTCATCAATTGCTGCGGACGCAGAACGCTTCCCGGCACCAGCGTGATCGATTGGGCATGTCCGGGCAATTTCTGTACAGCAAGCCGCAGAACAACGATATTCGTCTGAGCACGGCTGCGCTCAACTCGGCGCGCTTCCCGCTGATCTCGCCGCCGGGTTCGGTCCGCAATCAGGAGTATCGGCTCGTCGATCGCATCGTGGACGGAGGCTATTTCGAGAATTACGGCACGCTGACCGCCAGGGAATTGGCCTTGGCCCTGCATGCGATCGCTCCGCAACTCAAGCCGCTCGTGATCGTGATCTCGAATGATCCTGCCGATCAGCTCGGTCCCGCTGACGACGTTGCCAATGATCCGCAGGTTCCGTCACGCCCGACGGCAACGGCGGGTGAAGTGCTCAGCGAGGTCACCGCTCCGATCACCACGGTCTTCAACGCCCGGACGGCGCATGGCGTGCAGGCTGTCGATGCATTGCGCACCTGGTTGCACGCTGCCATTCCGGAGTGCGACAAGCTCGTGATCCAGCTCCGCATCTCGCCCGATGGCGACAAACCCCTGTCCATGAGCTGGTGGGAATCGCCGCTCGTCCAGCGTCGGATCCATCGCCAGACCGAAGGCGATCCGAATTCCAATTCCGGAGGCGGGAAGGAGAGCAACCAGAACCTTCCGCGTTTGAAGGCCATCTGGCAGGAAATGCAATCATCAAGCTGCAAGGAAAATCCCGCATAGGCGGCGTCCGCGTGCGAGGCTCGTCCAATGTCCTCCGCGCAAGTCAGCATGCGCGTTGGCTGGCGTTCGAAAGCAGCAAGCGGGCGCAAAGACCCTTGGGCTCGTTGTCGCGCAGCAGGAGCGATCCGCCATGGGCAGCCGCGATGGCCTGCGCGATCGCTAGGCCCAGCCCGAACCCCGCGGTCTCGTCCATGGTGCGGGCTTCTTCACCCCGCACGAAGGGCTCCAGCATCGCCGCCTTTTTCTCGTCCGGGATTCCAGGGCCGTCGTCGCAGACCTCGATGACGATGTGGTCGCCGGCGAGCGAGAGCGCGACGATTACCTCGGTCCCGAACCGCGTTGCATTCTCGACGAGATTCCCGACCGCACGGATGATCTCATCCGACCGTACGGTGACCGCGGCCCTGTCGGGCCCCTGATAGGCGACCGCATGTCCGCAATCGGAAAACTGCTCGCAAACCATCTGCAGCAGCGCGGCGAGGTCCACCAGCGTCGGCTTGACGGCGCTCTCGCTGCGCAGCAGTGACAGGACGGACTCGAGCATCGACTGCATCTGATCGAGGTCGCGCAGCGTCTGTGCGCGCTGCGTGGGGTCGTCGATGTATTCCGAGCGCAACCGCAGGCGCGTGATGGGGGTCCGCAGGTCGTGGCTGATGGCCGCGAGCATTCGCGTTCTGTCGTTCATCAGCGCGGTGATCCGCTCGCGCATCCGATTGAGCGCCTTGGCCGTCGAGCGGATCTCCTCGGGGCCGGTCTCGGGCAGGGGGGCGGACGACCGGCTCAGGCTGAAATCTTCCGCCGCGCGGGCGAAGGCGGATAGCGGCGAGCTGAGCGCGCGGCCAGCCCATACGCCAAGAAGCGTGACGCTTGCGACCAGGAACAGCAGCGTGCTCGTCCAGAGGCCGCTGACGAACGGCGGCAGCTTGGGGGATCCGATGGTGCCTTCGAGCACTTCGTTGTTCGGTAGATAGAACCACACCCGATCGTCCTCCGACGAGGCGCCTCTAACGATATCGACCTGACCGTCGAGCGGTGAGGGGATTGTCGTGAGGCTTCGGCCGGGCGGTGGCGCGACAGAACCGGGGCCGCCCTCTCTCAATTGCAGCTTCAGCGCGGGGAAGGTGCGGTCGATGTTTTGCAGAACGATGCCGCGCTCGGATCGCGGCGTGCTGGAAATGATCCGCGCGGCCAGCTCGAACTGCTCCATCGGCCTGTTCGTCAGCAGCTTCGGCCGGTTGAGCAGGAAGTATCCGGCTATCAGGACATGGATGAGGACGAGCGAGACCAGGATCAAGGCCGCGATCTGGCCGCTGATCCGCCTGAGGCTGAAGAGCGCCGCGATGTCGGCTGCGCGGCTCACGGCTGCTCCACCTCCGGCGTGAAGATGTAGCCGCCGGTCCGCACGGTCCTGATCATGGAGGTGCCTTCGCTCCTGTCGAGCTTGCGGCGCAACCGGCTCACCAGCACGTCGATGCTGCGGCCGAAGGCGCCGCCGGGCCGGCTGCGCGTCATGCTCAAGAGGTTGTCGCGGGTGAGGATCCGGCCGGGCCGTTCGCAGAAGGCCTGAAGGAGATCGAATTCGGCGCTGGTCACGGGCACCTGTGCGCCCTCGGGATCGCGCAATTCGCGCAGCCGGAGATCGATCGTCCAATTCCGGAACTTGAGCCGCGTCGCGGTCGGCCCCGCCGCCGACCCGCCCGACTGTCGGCGCAACACCGCATTGATCCTGGCAAGCAGCTCGCGTGGGTTGAACGGCTTCGGCAGATAGTCGTCGGCGCCCATCTCGAGACCGAGGATGCGATCGAGATCCTCGCCCTTCGCGGTGAGGATGATGATCGGCGTCGTCGACTCAACGCGCAGGCGGCGGCAGAGGCTCAGGCCGTCCTCTCCAGGCAGCATCAGATCGAGCACGATCAGATCGACCCGGTTCTGCGAGAGATAGCGGTCCATCTCGCGGCCGTTCGTGACTGCGCCAACCGCAAACGCGTGCTCGCGCAGATAGCGTGCAATGAGATCCTTGGTCTGTTGATCGTCTTCGACGATCAAGATGCTCTGCGTGCCGCTGGCCATGAAATGGATCAAATCCGGATCGTCGATCGGTGCTCGAATTGCGGGCGAATGTCGCGCCCGGGAAACTACGGTCATGGTGCAATCCTAGGGTCAGTCACGGGTCAATGCCACCACGGGATCGAGGAACGCGGCCCGCCGGGCAGGGAAATAGCCGAAGGCAACGCCGATCCCGGTGGAGGTCAGGAAGGCCGCCCCGATCGAGAACGGCGAATAGCTGACCTGAAAGCCCGGCATCGCGAGGTTGATCGCGGCGCCGAGCAGGATCGCGACGAGGATGCCCGCAATGCCGGCGATGGAGGAAATCAGCGTTGCCTCAACCAGGAACTGCTGGAGGATATCGCCGCGCCGGGCGCCGACCGCCATGCGGACGCCGATCTCGCCGATCCGCTCGGACACGGACACCAGCATGATGTTCATCACGCCGATCCCGCCGACGATCAGGGAGATGACCGCGATCGCCGCGACGAGGAAGGCGAGGGTCTGCGTCGCGCTGGCGATCGTGCGGCGGATGTCGTCGGTGTTGAGAATGACGAAATCCTTGGTGTTGTGCCGCTGCGTCAGGAGCGTCGTGACGGCATCCTGCGCCAGCGTGGTTGAGATCTCGTCGCTGATCCGAAGCAGGATGCTGCGGAGCGAGCGGTCGCCGGTGAACTGGGCCTGCACGGTGGTGTAGGGGAGATAGACCGACAGGTTCTGGTTCGAGCCGAAGCCGCCTTGCTGCTGGGCGATGACGCCGACGATGCGGCAGGGCACCTTGCCGAGCCAGATGACGCGGCCGAGCCCTGAGGTCTGGTCATCGGCGAAGAACGTCTTGCGGGTATTGTCGTCGATGACGACCTGCCGTTCGATGTTGCGGACCGCGTCAGCATCGAACAGGCGGCCTTTCGCGAGCTTGGCGCCCTTAACCTGGAAGTAGCTCTCGCCGACGCCGTTGACCAGCACGTTGGATTCGTTGCCGCGGTATCGGACCGTGGTGCTGGTCGAGACCGTCGGCGTCACGCCGGCGATGAAGCTTTGCCGGTCGAGGGCACGGGCGTCGTCGAGGACCAGCGTCTTGATCTTGCCGGCGCGCGCATCGCCAAAATCCTTGCCGGGAAAGACCTCGATCGTGTTGGTCCCGAGACTGGAGATGTCGGACAGGACCTTGCGCTGGGACGCGTTGCCGAGCGCGACGACGGACGACACTGCGGCGATGCCGATAATGATGCCGAGCATGGTCAGGAATGCACGGAGGCGATGCGCGGCCATCGATACCACCGCCATCTGCGCCGCCTCGCTCAAGCGCCGCAATGCGCTCGACCAGCTGAGGCCGCTGTCCCACGAGGCCCGCGCGTCCCGCCGGGGCGAATCCGGTGTGTCCGTCGGTCCAGTGCGGCAGTCGGAGACGATCTTGCCGTCGCGCAGCTCGATGATGCGCTCGGCCCGCGCAGCGACGTCGGAATCGTGGGTGACGATGATGATCGTCCGGCCCTCGTGGTGCAGCTCGCCCAATATTCTCAAAACCTCGTCGCCGCTGCGCCGATCGAGCGCGCCGGTCGGCTCGTCGGCCAGGATGACCTCGGCGCCGTTGATCAGCGCCCGCGCGATCGAGACGCGCTGCTGCTGGCCGCCGGAGAGCTGGTTCGGGCGGTGACCGCGCCGTTCGTTCACCCCTAACCGGGAGAGCAGCCTATCCGCGCGCGTGCGACGCTCGCGGGCCTTCATCCCGGCATAAATCGCGGGAATCTCGACGTTCTCGGCGGCCGTCAGGTCGCCCAAGAGATGGTAGCGCTGGAAAATGAAGCCGAAATGCTCGCGGCGCAGCGCCGCCAGCGCGTCCGGGTCGAACTCGGAGACGTTCTTGCCGGCGACGCGATAAATGCCGGACGTCGGACGGTCCAGGCAGCCGAGGATGTTGAGAAGTGTCGATTTGCCTGAACCGGACGAGCCGATGATCGCGACCATCTCGCCCGGTTGGATGCTGAAGGAGAGATCGTCGAGTGCGACTACCGTGGTGTCGCCGGCCGAAAACTCCCGGCGGACGGTGTCGAGTGCAATGATCGGATCGGTCATGCTAGGGTCCTGCCGGTGGGCCCGGCATGCCCCGCGATGCCGTCTGCATCTCGCTCGCTTCTCCGGTGACGACCCGTTCGCCTTCATCGAGGCCGGATTTGATCTCGACGGTGGTGCGGTCGCTGAGACCGATCTTGACCTCGCGCTCGTGAATCTCTCCGGACGCGCTCGCGACGCGAACCGTGCGGCGGCCGTCGGATCGTCGTGTTACGGCCAGCGCGGGAATGGTTCTTACGCGACTGGCCTCACCGGTGACGATGTGTACCTCGGCCGTCATGTAGGTCCGCAGCGAAAGATCGGGGTTCGGCACCTTGAACACGCCGATATAGTAGATTGCCGTGCTGCTGGAGCTCGACGAGGTCGTGCTCGAGGTCGAAGTCGTGGTCGAGGAGAAGCTCGCGTCGTTCTTGATGGACTCGGGCGCCGGCTCGATCTGCTCCAGGTGTGCCTCATAGCGATGGTCCTGATCGCCGAGAATAGTGAAGTAGAGCGGTTGTCCTGCCCTGACCTTGACGATGTCGGATTCGGAGATTTCCGCCCTGACCGTCATGGTGTCGAGCTGGCCGAGCACGACGATGGTCGGTGCGGACTGCACTGCGTTCACGGTCTGGCCTTCCTGCACCACGGTGGCGAGAACCGTGCCGTCGATCGGAGCGGTGATGCGCGTATATTCGAGGTTCACCCTGGCCGTCTCCACGCTCGCTTCGGCCCCCACGATCAGGGCCTCCAGCGCGACGATCTGGGCGCGGGTTTGCCGAACGGTCGCCTCCGCGCTGTCGAAATCGCCGCGCGAGGTCGCACGCTGCGCAAACGTCGCCTGCTGGCGCGCCAGGTTCGCCTCGGCAAGCGTGAGCGTCGCCTCCTTCTCGAGCTTCTGCGCGCGGTAGTTCTTCAGCGAAGCTTCGGAATTGCGCAGGTCGTTCTGCTTGGTGACGGGATCGATCTGGGCGATGACATCACCGGCCTTGACGGTGTCACCCACCTTGACGTTGAGCGCGGTGATCCGCCCCGAGACCTGCGCGCCCACGGCCGTGAGCCGTGCCGGCTTAAGTGTGCCGCTCGCAAGCACCTCCTCGCGCAGATCGCTGACCGTGACAGGCGCGGTGATGTAGGATTGCGTCTTGCCGGATGTGCCCGGGAAATGCGCGGCCGGAACGACCCCGGTCACCGCGGCGGCAAGCAGGGCAGCGGTGATCTTCAGGCGCTTTGCCGTGATCAGGCGCGTCACTTGAATGCCTCCCGCAGGTGAGGTCCGGTGTTCACGTCGACGATGATCGGGGTGGACACGTCGATCGGATCGACCCAGCCGCCGCCGAGCGCTTTTGCGAGCGCGATGTAGTCCTTGGCCGCCGAGACCTTGCTTTGAATGAGCGAATCCTCGGCCGAATAGAGCGAGCGCTCGGCGTCCAGCACGTCGATGAAGCTCGCGCTGCCGCTCTCGAACAGCGACCGCGACAGCCGCGCCGCCTCGCGGTAGTTCGTCGCCGCCTCGGTGAGCTTGGCAGAGCGAATGCGTTCGCGCGAGAGCGAGATCAGCGCGTTCTCGACGTCCTCGAGTGCAGTCAGCAGCGTGGCGTGGAACGTGGCGAACGCCTGATCCCGTTGTGCCTCGGCAACCCTGACGGCCGCATGGCGCTTGCCGGCGTCGAAGACCGGCACCGTGACCGAAGGCCCGACCGACCAGCTAACGCTGGAGTATTTGGCGAGATCGCCGGTGCGCAAGGCGGAGGTTCCCACCGAGCCGGTCAAGGAGACGGCGGGATATCGGTCCGCTTCGGCCTGGCCGATCTTGGCCGTGGCCTGTGCAAGCTTGCGTTCGGCGCTCGCCACATCGGGACGGTTGGTGAGGAGATCGGCGGGGATGCCCGCCGGCAACGGCATGCGCGGCGCAGGCACCGGCGTGGACTGCGCGAGCAGCGACGCGACGCCGTCGGGTGGACGTCCGAGCAAGATTCCGAGCCGGTGGACGTCGGCCGCGAGCGCGGCCTGATAGGCGGGAACGTTCGCCTCCGTGCTGGCGGCCTGAGCGGTTGCCTTGGCCAGATCCACGGCGGTGGCGCTGCCGGCTTCGTACTTCGAACGGGTGAGCCACTCGGTGTCGCGCTGCGAGGCTGCGGTCCGCATCGCCAGCGCGATCCGCGCCTGATAGCCTCGCGCTTCGACATAGTAAGCGGCGACGTCGCCGATGAGCGTGACGAGGCTGTCGCGCAGGTCCTCTTCGGCGGATTGCTCGGCGCGCGACGCCGCCTCGATGCTGCGCTGCGTGCCGCCGAACAGGTCGAGCTCCCAGCTCGAATCGAAGCTCGCCTGGTGCAGCGCGTAGGGGGCGCTGTCGACGAGGACCGAAGCGGAGCCCGCGCTCGTCTTGTCGTTTGTCATCGAGGCTGTGCCGCTGAGGGAGGGGAACAAGCCGGCCGCGGTTTGTTGCAGCGTGGCGCGCGCTTCGCGCACGACCGCTTTCGCCTTCGCGACGCTCGGGTTCGCGTCGACGGCTTGTTCGATGAGCCGGCCGAGCAGGGGATCGCGCAGGCGCAGCCACCAGCGATCCAGCCGTCCGGTGTCGTGCCGCGAGGCGGCCTTGCCGCTCCACTGCGAAGGCAGGTTCGGCGTGCGCGGGCCGGCATAGTCCGGACCCACCGCACAACCGGTCAATAAACTACCGACCGTCAGCATAAGGCAGAATGATCCGACACGCGACAGGATGAGGCAGAACGAGCAGGACGTCCGATGATGGCTCTCCTTTGCGACTGCCAGAGGCACGGCAGCGAATAATTTTGGCGACATCAATTCGACTGAAATCCGTTGGCCTGGCCCTCCAGGAGGAGCAAAGCGCTGGCTGTGCTCACAGGGGAGCCGGCCGCGCTGCGAGCCAGGTCGCCGTCAATAGCCCGTTGATCGTGGCGTTTCGGCAGGCAGAATGTTGCTGAATGTAAACAGATGTTGCGCGACGTCTCGGTCGCCGAAGGCTTTGCGGTGATCATGGCCGAGCTACCAGGAGAGCGGGATTCGCTGCGCAAATCCGCCGAGATCCGAGGCGGGGCTTAGCGGTTGGCGATCGAGCGGCCGGTTGTTGTTCTCGCGGGCGAACGAGATGCCCGGCGGAAAGGCATAGCCGCTGAACTTGCGCTCGCCTGGGAGCACCTCGGTCCCCCCATCGAGCGATGAACGCTTGCTGACATAGATGCGCGTGTGGGGCCCCGATTGGTAGGAGCGATTGGGATCGGGCGAACCATACTCATACACGCCGCTTTTTGACGTCTGTTCTCGATCGCGCTTGGTGGCCGTATCCGCCCTGCAAGTCAGTGTCGAAGCGAGGATTGCAATTAGAACCATTCTGGTTGTGACAAACGGATTCATCGGCGGGCGTCCCATGCAGGTCATCAGATGCCGATGCCTCTCGCATCGGCTTCACTGCGGGTAAAGAATTCACTTTTTGCGCGATGTTGCTGAGCGCTGGCGCGGCGCGCGTATGCGGCGACCGGCATGATGCCGGATTATTCCGGGCGCAAGAAGAATACGCGGTCACGGCGAATGCTCCGTTACGCGCATCGGGTGCGATCGGACGCCGGATCAAATTCAACCACCGGAAACAATGCGGCAACTTTGGAGCCACACCGCGGCCACAGCTTTCCCGTTTCAGAGCAAGTCATGTGGACTTGAGGTGCGGAATGTCTGTCTGGCGAGCCTGGTTGATCGTAGCCGCGGTGTACGGCGTATCGATTGCTGTTTCACTTTGCCTGCTAGCTCCGCCGCAGGCGGTCGCGCAGACCGCCGATACTATCGTTGTCGAGGGCAACCGCCGGGTGGAGGCCGACACGGTCCGCTCCTATTTCAAGCCGGGTCCCGGTGGCCGCCTCGATCAGCCCGCCATTGACGATGCGCTCAAGGCGTTGATCGAGACCGGTCTGTTTCAGGATGTGAAGATCGACCGGGTCGGCGGTCGCGTCGTGGTCTCGGTGATCGAAAACGCGGTGATCGGCCGCGTCGCCTTCGAGGGCAACAAGAAGATCAAGGACGAACAGCTCTCCGCCGAGGTCCAGTCCAAGCCGCGTGGTACGTTCTCCCGCGCCATGGTGCAGTCGGATACGCTGCGGATCGCCGAGATCTATCGCCGCTCCGGCCGCTACGACGTGCGCGTCACGCCCGAGATCATCGAGCAACCGAACAACCGAGTCGATCTCATCTTCACGGTCGAGGAGGGCGCCAAGACGTCAGTAAAGTCGATCGAGTTCATCGGCAACAGTGCCTTCTCGGCCTCGCGTCTGCGCGACGTGATCAAGACGCATGAGAGCAATTTGCTCAGCTTCCTCGGTAACAACGACATCTATGATCCTGACCGCGTGGAGGCTGATCGCGACCTGATTCGCCGCTTCTACCTCAAGCACGGCTTCGCCGATGCGCAGGTGGTCGCCGCACTTACGGAGTACGATCCGGACAAGAAGGGCTTTCTCGTCACCTTCAAGATCGAGGAAGGCCAGCAGTACCGCGTCGGATCGGTCGATTTCCGCTCCAGCATTCCAAGCTTCGACGCGGCTTCGATGCGGTCCTATTCGCGCGTCAGTGTCGGCTCGCTCTACAACGTCGAATCGGTCGAGAAATCGATCGAGGAGATGCAGATCGAGGCCTCCCGGCGCGGCTATGCCTTCGCGGTGGTGCGTCCCGGCGGCGACCGCAATTTCGAGGCGCACACCGTGTCCGTCGTATTCAATATCGACGAGGGACCGCGCACTTACATCGAGCGGATCAACATCCGCGGCAACACGCGTACGCGCGACTACGTGATCCGACGCGAGTTCGACATCTCCGAGGGTGATGCCTACAACCGCGCGCTGGTCGATCGTGCTGAGCGCCGCCTGAAGAACCTCGACTTCTTCAAGAGCGTCAAGATCACCACGGAGCCGGGCTCCTCCAGCGACCGCGTGGTCCTGATCGTCGATCTCGAGGAGAAGTCGACCGGTGACTTCTCGATATCGGGCGGTTACTCCACGACCGACGGCGCGCTGGCCGAAGTCTCGATCTCCGAGCGCAACCTGCTGGGGCGCGGGCTCTACGGCAAGGCGTCCGTCAGCTACGGCCAGTATTCGCGCGGCATATCGTTGTCATTCGTCGAGCCTTACCTGCTCGATTACCGGATGGCGCTCGGAATGGACGTCTCATGGCGCCAGCAATTGGCGAACAGCTACACGAGCTACGGCGTGACGACGCTGGGTTTCTCCCCGCGCATCGGCCTCGCGCTGCGGGAGGATCTCTCGCTCCAGCTCCGCTACTCGCTCTATCAGCAGAGCATCACGCTCGCCAGCGCGTATAACAATTGCAACAACAATGCGTCCAATACCTCACTGGCCTACAATCCGACGCCGGCTTACATCAAGAGTATCCTGGGCGGCGTGGATCCGACCAATTCGACGGATTCGAGTGTCTATGGATACGGCTGCTATGGTGACGGCGAATCGAGCCTGCCCGTCCGAAAGGAGCTGGCGAATGGAGCGACCTGGACTTCGGCGCTCGGCTATACGCTGAGCTACAACACGCTCGACAATACCAAGAACCCGACGGATGGATTGCTGATCGACTTCCGGCAGGATTTCGCCGGGGTCGGTGGCGACGTCACCTACCTGAAGTCCGCCGTTGATGCGAAATACTACCAGTCGCTGGTGTCCGAGATCGTCGGCGTGATCCATCTTCAGGGCGGCATCCTCAACAAGATCGGCGACCAGGATCTGCGCATGCTGGACCATTTCCAGATGGGCCCGAACCTCGTGCGCGGCTTCGCCTCCAACGGCATCGGCCCACGCGACATCACCTATGCCAGCTTCGGCGCGACCGGCGATGCGCTCGGCGGCACCAAGTATTGGGGTGCGTCGGTGGAGTTGCAGATGCCGTTCTGGTTTCTGCCAAAGGAAGTCGGCCTGAAGGGCGCGGTCTACGCCGACGCCGGATCGCTTTGGGATTACAAGGGACCGACATCCTGGTCGGCCACGGGCGAGGTCAACACGGCGGCTTGCCCCACCTGCGGACTTCAATATGACGACGGCAACGTGGTGCGTTCGTCGGTCGGCGTCGGCCTGATCTGGGCATCGCCATTCGGACCGCTGCGCTTCGACTACGCCGTGCCGATCACGAAGGGCAAATACGACACCGTCCAGGAGTTCAGGTTCGGCGGCGGCACGTCGTTCTAGCGGGACGCCGCTCGCCGAATGCCGGCGCTACCGCCCGTGACGATGATGACCCTTGCATTCCGCATGTTCGTTCTCCGCCGCGACGCATTTTGCCGTGCGTTTGTGAAAAGTCGTGATGTGTCCTTGCGGGCTTGATCGCGTGTTGTCCGAACTGGCGGGTGAGGCGAAGGCGCTCTGAAATCGTTACGGAATTCTCTTCCCTCATCCGAGAGGCGCACCAGAGCCTGCCGTCACGCTTGTCCGGAGCGACCGTGGACAGCGGTGGGCGAATACCCGATAATGGGTTCCTTGGAGTTGCAGGATGCTGTGGCCTGCGCTTGGACTTCCACGGAAGGGATATATCGATGACACGGGCTGGCGCCTACGGACAGAAGCTCGGGCAGTTCCTGCATCTCAAGGAGGCGCCGCCTTCGCTGGTCACGCGTTCGCTGCGCAGTACCGAGCTTGCGGTTACCGAGACGCGGAATAACAATCCGGTGCCGGGTCTGTCCGGCTCGCTCGCCGCCGAGGACGCATTTCTCGTCAGCCTGAAGCTCCACGATTACCCTGACTGCGAGCTCTGGGAGCGTGGCAAATGCATCATGACGGCGAACGTCCACGCGGGCACGACTTATCTGTACGACCTCAAGCGCGACCCGCGCTACGTGATCGACAAGCCGTTCCACTCCCTGTTCTTCTACATTCCGCGCTCGGCGTTCGACGGCATCGCCGAACAGTCCGGCGCGCCACGCGTGGACGAGCTCGATTGTCGGATTGGCATCGGGCATGACGACGCCATCGTCCGCCACATCGGTGCTTCACTACAGCAGGGGCTGCGCCGGCCGGACGAGACCAACCAGCTTTTCATCGACCATATGATGTTCGCGCTGACGGCACACGTGGCGCAGACCTATGGCGGACTTCAGCGCGCGGCGGAACCCAGCCGCAGCGGTCTTGCGCCGTGGCAGGTGCGGCGCGCCTGCGACAGGCTCGAGTCCGATCTCGGCGGCAAGCTGACGTTGCAGGCGATCGCAGCCGAGCTTGGCCTCTCGGTCAGCCATTTCTCGCGGGCATTTCGCATCTCCACCGGACTGCCGCCGCACCAGTGGCTGCTGCAGCAGCGCGTGAAGGCTGCCAAGCAGTTGATGAGCGTACGCGACCTGCCACTGTCGGAGATCGCTATATCGGCGGGCTTTGCCAATCAAAGTCATTTTACGCGGGTGTTCTCCGCGCTGGTCGGTGTCAGTCCGGGCGCGTGGCGGCGCGAAACGCAGGGCGCGCCGGGCCGCGAGACGTGATCTTGCCGAGGAATGTTTTGATCAGCGACGCTTCGCCAGTGAAATGGTGTAGGCGGCGCGCCGCGCCGCGAAGATTTCGTCCAGTGGCTGGCCGATGCCGTCGGCAAGATTCGCCGGGTTGAAGATGGATGCGTCGCAGGCCTCGTCCGCCTCAAAGGCGGTGATGACGATCGTACCCAGCCGCATCTCTTCGCGATTGTCCTCATCCGGCCACCGCATGGTCACGTCCATGGTGGGATCGCCGGGACGGCCGAGCAAAGCCATCACGTTGAAGCGGACATCGCCGGCAGCGATCCGGCGTTCGAGGTCGTAGCGCAGGAAGTCGGCCGATTTCGTCCTGGCCTCGTCCTCGGTCAAGGTCACGTCACCGCCGACGGGAATGACCTTGAACTTGATAAAGCGCGTCTCTCCCCTCGCATTCGTTGCGGGAAATGCGTGCACGCCCCAATAGGTCGTTCCGGCAAAGCTTGCGGGCAGACCGCGCGCTGCGATGTAATTTGCCTGATTCAGCGTTTCGGGATTGGCAGCGGAGAAGGCTTTGACCTTCTCCATATCGGGCTTGCCGTCGGCTCCCGGAATGCGGGCCTCGAGGAAGGCAAGCATCTGGTCGAGCGTCCTCGCAAAATGGACCGGGGCGCTTTCCACGAGAATGTCCGAGCGATGTGCGTCGTCGCCGAGCTTGAAGCTGAAGCCGCGCAGGACGAGATTGTTGGTATCCGGCACCTTGGGATTACCGCCGCCGACCGAGAAGCGGGCCAGCACGCGCGATGGCCGCGTGAAGCTCAGGGATCTCGTGACCTCAGCCGCGCGGTCCGACGGGGTATAGGTGCCGCGCACGCAGCAGCCCTTGGCAAAGCTCGCGCGGACCTTGGGCGGATTGCCGGCGACCGCCTTCAGGGTATCAACAATCAACGCAGGCGTCGCTGCGCCGCTTGCGGGCTGAGACATCGCGGCTCCTCGGGATTGTGCTTTTCAACGTGTGTTGTAGGCATCATGCGCGCCTGTCGTCTTTCCCGAAACAACCACATTTTGCCTAACCATGCTCGACGTGCGCCGCCGGAATTTCGTAGTGCGTGCGAGCTGTGTGGCAGCTTTTGCCGAGACGGGTTTGCCGGTGTGAAGCGCGCGCCTCGCACAATTCGCGATAAGCCATTGACGGTGCTGGCTCTCCGAATTGGCACGTCTGTTGCTCGCTACCTAAGCGTTCGCAATCACAGTGGAGTTCGTGCATGAGCATCAGCAGCATCGCCGGCGGAAACGCAGTGAGCTGGCCTTCTTCCGTCCGTCAGACGAAATCGACGTCGACAGCAGGATCGCAAGAGAGTGGCTCGACGCTGGCGCCCGGCATGAACGCCGATGCGCCTTACGACGCGATCAAGGTAGATCTGCCCAATGGCATGTCGATTGGAGTCGTCAGCTTCGGCAATGGCGGTCTCGACAGCGCCACGCTCAAGACCATTGAAGATTTCGTGGAGAGGCTGGCGCGCCGGGATACTTCCGGCCATCAGGCCACGAGCACCGACGGGACGAACGGGGCCTCCGGCGCCGACAACGACGACGGGCCGGGTGTCGTCGGATTGGACAAGATCCACGTGGACCTCCCGAACGGGATCTCCTTCGAGGTCCGTCACTCCTCCGGAGGTCAACCGACGGATAATCTGGCCGTCATGAAGGAGCTGACCGAGACCGCCGAGGAACTCGCCGAAGCCTTCGCAAGATATTCGCCGGCCTCGAGCGCGGCGGCTGCCTATGCCGCGCAGCAGGCGACGTCATCCGGCCGTACCAACCAGGTTGATACTCAGACGTGAGCATGGTTTTCGCGTTCGGGCCTCGTCGCGCCGTCCGGAGCGCGCCTTGTCATTCAAGGCGCGTTCGGGCGGATCTGCGACCAATCCGTCGGCCTGTTCCTGCAACACAGCAGCCTCCCATCCTTTCGTTGGGTAAGGATGCGCGGCGATGGCTGATCGACAGGCTCGGCTCCTAGTCTCTTGGTCTAGGTCAGGCTGGCCCCGTGAGGGAGAGCAAGCTCCCGAAATACGGAGGTCATCTAGCCGCCGAGGATACGCCGGCAGGCCTCGACGAAGACCTGTGCGCCCGTGACGATATCGGCGTCGGCGGTATTTTCGGTCCAATGGTGGCTGATGCCGGCGATCGACGGCACGAACAGCATGCCCGCGGGCATGACGGTCGCGAGCATCTGCGCATCATGGCCGGCGCCACTGGGCATGCGGAGCGATCGTCCGTCCGCAAGCGCGCTGCTTGCCGCCTCGATCGCCTCCTGGAAGCGGGAATCCATCATGGCCGGGGCGCCGGTGCGGATCCGCTCCACCGTCACGGTGCAGCGACCTTTCGCGTTGGTCTCATCCGCCATCGTGCGCAGCAGCTCTTCCAGCCGCGCAATCACGGCCGGGTTGTCGTCGCGGATCTGGAACAGCATCTCGGCGCTGCCGGGAATGATGCTCGGCGCGCCCGGATCGAGCGTGATGCGGCCGGTGGTCCAGACGGTGCGCGGTCCGCATGCGGCCGGGAAGCGTTCGTCGATCGCCACGCAGAACTTTGCCAGCGCGAGCCCTGCGTCCTTGCGCGCGGCCATGCGGGTGGTGCCGGCATGGTTCTGCTCGCCGGTGAAATCGATGCGGTACTGCCAGATACCGACGATGGAGGTCACGACGCCGATCGCGAGCCGTCCGCTTTCGAGCGTGTCGCCTTGCTCGATATGCGCCTCCAGATATCCGACATGGCGCCCCGGCTCGGCGGCGACACGCGCGCGTCCGGCAAGCCCCATGTCGGCGAGCGCCTCGCGCATGGTCCGGCCGCTGGTGCGGTCGCGCGCTACGTCGATGTCGGCCTCGGTCACCTGTCCGACATAGGAGCGCGAGCCGAGGAAGTGCCCGAAATGTCCTTCCTCGTCGCACCAGGCGGCAACCTCGACCGCTCCCTTGAGCGAGGGATCAGAATTGAGCACGCGCGCGGCTTCGAGCGCATAGACGACGCCGAGCGGCCCGTCGAGCCAGCCGGCGTAGTTCTGGCTTTCCAGATGCGATCCCGCCAGCAGCTTCGGTCCCAGTCTTGCGCTGGTGCCGAAGACATTGCCGATGCCGTCGATTGAGCCGGTGAGGCCTGCCTCGGGCAGCTTCTGCATCAACCATTCCAGCGACTGCTTGTGCGGCTCGGAGAAGGTCGGCTTGTGCACGCCGGTCTTGTAGGCGCCGATGGCGCGCAGCGCGTTGAGATCGGCGAGAACGCGTTCGCCATTGGCGCGCGACTGTGTCTCAGGCATGTTCGGCAACCTTCAACGCCTCGGTGCGGATCTCTTCGACCAGCCGTTCCTTCAGCCGGACGAATTCCGGCGTGGTCTTGATCTTGTAGGAGCGCGGATGCGGCAGGTCCACGGTAATCTCAGCCTTGATGCGGCCGGGACGCGCGCTCATGACGATGACGCGGCTGCCGAGGAAGATCGCCTCCTCGATGTCGTGCGTCACGAACAGCACGGTCTTCTGGTCGCGCTCCCAAATCCCGAGCAGCATCTCCTGCATCAGCGCGCGGGTCTGGTTGTCCAGCGCGCCGAAGGGCTCGTCGAGCAAGAGGATCTTCGGATCATTGGCGAGCGCACGCGCGATCGCCGTGCGCTGTTGCATGCCGCCCGAGAGTTGCTTCGGCCAGTGGTTCTCGAAGCCGGTGAGGCCGACCCGGCGGATGAATGCGTCGGCGATCCTGTGGCGCTCGCTCAGCGGAACGCCGCGCTCACGCAGGCCGAAGGCGATGTTTTCGCGCACGGTCAGCCAGGGGAACAGCGTGTAGGACTGGAACACCATGCCGCGATCGGCGCCGGGGCTGGTTACCTCGCGGCCGTCGAGCGTGACGCGCCCGCTGGTCGGGCGGTCGAGCCCGGCAACGATACGAAGGAGCGTGGACTTCCCGCAGCCGGAGGGACCGAGGATGGTGACGAAATCGTTGTTGCCGATCACGAGATCGGTCGGCTCCAGCGCCTTGGTCGGGGCATTGCCGTGGCGCGCGGCGAAGGTTCGCGAGACCTGCTCGATCTTCAGCGTCGTCATGCGAGCTTCCACGGGAACAGCCAGGCGTTGAACGCCTTGAACAGGAAATCGGAGATGAGGCCGATCAGGCCGATGACGATGATGCCGAAGATGATCTGGCCGGTGTTGAGCAGCGCCTGGCTGTCGGTGATCATGTGGCCGATGCCCGAGGACGAGCCGATCAGCTCGGCGACGATGACGTAGGTCCAGGCCCAGCCGAGCACCAGCCGCAGGATCTCGGCGATCTCCGGTGCGGAGGAGGGCAGCAGCACGCGGCGGATGATGCCGCGGTCGCTGGCCCCTAACGTGTAGGCGGCCTCGACCAGGTCGCGCCGCGTGGCGCCCACGGTCACCGCCACCATCAGGATGACCTGGAACACCGAGCCGATGAAGATGACGAGCAGCTTTTGCAGTTCGCCGATGCCGGCCCACAGGATCAGCAGCGGAATGAAGGCTGAGGCGGGAAGATACCGCGCGAACGAGACGAAGGGTTCGAGGAACGCCTCGATCGGCTTGTAGGCGCCCATCAGTACGCCAAGCGGCACCGCGAGAATCGCGGCCAGCACAAACCCGCCGACGACGCGCCAGATGGTCATGCCGATGTCGAACATGAAGCCATGCTGGGTCAGCAGGTCAACACCTTCCTGCACCATGGTCAACGGGTTGGCGAGGAAGGTCTTCGATACATGGCCGCCGAACGTCGCCCACGACCAGAGGGCGACGAACAGCACGAAGAACGCAAGGCCGTAGGCCGCGCGCTGCTTCGATGTCACGGGATCCAGGGGGCGCATCAAACGATCTATCCGAACCGGTAGCTTAAGTCATGCGCCGGCCCCGCGCGAAGCGGGACCGGCAGCTCTCAAGGCAGTTTACTTGATGTAGCTCGCGTCGAAGAGGTCCTCGACCTTCGGCGCAGCCTTGATGATACCGATCTCGAGCAGGAGCTCCGCGGCGTCCTTGTTGAAGGTCAGGAAATCGCCGGCGAAGAACTTCTGGTTCGCGGCCTTGTCCTGCCAGCGCAGATACTTCGCCGAGTTGCCGAACTGCTCGCCGCTCTGCTTCACGTCGGCGCCCATGATCTCGTAGGCCTTGGCCTGATCCTTGGCGATCATGTCCAACGCCTCGAAATAGCTGTCGGCGAGCGCCTTGGCTGCCTTCGGATTGTCGGTCAGGAATTTCGGCGTGCAGCCGAAGGTGTCCATGACCATCGGATAGTCGAGCGTGGTCGCGATGATCTTGCCCTTGTCGGGCGCGGCGCGGACGGTCGACAGATACGGCTCATAGGTCATCGCCGCATCGTTCTGGCCGGAGACAAAGGCTTGCGCAGCCGCGGCCGGCTCCAGGTTGACGACGGTGACATCCTTCACCGAAAGGCCGTTCTTCTTGAGCATCCAGGCCAGCGCGAAATAGGGCGAGGTGCCCGGCGCGGAAGCCGCAACTGTCTTGCCCTTCAGATCCTTGATCGCGGCGACGTCATTGCGCACGGCCATGCCGTCGGCGCCAAAGCTCTTGTCGAGCTGGAAGATCTGCTTGGTTGCGACTCCGTTGGCGTTCCACGAAATCCAGGTCTCGACGGTGGTTGCAGCGCACTGGACATCGCCGGAGGCGATAGCGAGGTGGCGATCCTTCTGCGGGATCTTCTTGATCGTCACGTCGAGGCCGTTCTTCTTGAAGATGCCGGCCTCCTTGGCGAGCGTCAGCGGCGCAAAGCCGGTCCATCCGGAGATGCCGACGCCGACCTTGACGTCGTCGGCGAGCGCCGGGCTGGACACCGCAAGCGCGGATCCGGACACCGCGAGAGCAATGATTGTCGCGAATAGTTTTGAACTACGCATGATTGTGGTCCTCTTGCAATCGATGGATTGACGTCCTGTTGATCTCTTCATATCGGTCCTGTCCGCATGGACCGTTGCCCGAAGCGTTGCACGAAATGTGCCGACATCCTGCTCTCAGCCTCCCTGGAATCGGGCGACAAGGCGGTGAGAGTCACCGGGATAGAGCAGCCGCACGGCGGTGATGGTACGTGCGCTGCGCCACGTATAGCGGTCGATCACCAGGCAGGGCGCGCCAACGGCGATGTCGAGCGCCTCCGCCGTGCGATCATCCGCAACAATGGCGCTGATCGTGTGCTCGGCTTCTGTCCATGGGACATGATGAAGCAGCCACGAACCGGGCGGTTCGCGTGCAAAGTCCGCGCTCGCGGCCTCCGGTACGGAGGCAAGATCGATCAGCCTGTCCTCGACCGCAAACGGCACGTTGTCGGCGCTGTGCCGGCAGGCGATCGCGACCACTTTGCCGGCCTTCTTGACCCCCAGACGGACGCGATCGGCGGCGGTTGCTGCGCGCTGGCTACGATGGATCAGCTCGTAGCCGTAAGCGCGCCCGAGTGCGGTGATCTCCGCGCGGATGTCGGCGATCTTGAGCACGGCCGACATGTGTTGCGGGCGGCGCACGAAGGAGCCGGCGCGGCGCCGCCGCTCGATCAGGTCGGCCTGCGCAAGCTCGGACAGTGCCTTGTTCACTGTCATGCGCGAGCAGCCATAGCGCGCCATTAACTGGTGCTCGAAGGGGATACGATGCCCGGGCGGCCATTCGCCGGTCAGGATGCGCTTCTCGATGTCGGCCCGGATCCGCTTGTAGAGCGTCGGCTTGTCGGCAGCATTGGTGGCGAGACTCATGCGAGGAGCCTCCGCACCGCTGCGCTGAATTGCTCCCGTGCCTTGACGCGTAGCCTATGCCGTCCGCTTTCGACGAGCTTGTTGCCGCCGGCCCAGACGCAATCGATCGCACCGGTGCCGGCCGCAAAGATCCAGCCATCGATGACGGCATCGCCGCGGCGTCCCGCCAGCGACGGATGTTCGGCGTCGAGCGTGATGATGTCGGCGCGCGCGCCCGGCGCGAGGCCGACGGTTTTCTGCGCCAGCGCCCGCGCGCCGCCTGCAAGTGCGTGGCCATACAGGGCGCGTCCCGTCGATTGACCTGCACCGCCCGAGAGGACGTTCCGCTCGCGATGCCTCAGCCGCTGCCCATATTCGAGCTGGCGCAGCTCGTCGGCGACGCCCACTAGCACGTTGGAATCGGTGCCGACACCGAATACGCCTCCGGCATCGAGGAACTCGCGAGCCTGAAAGATGCCGTCGCCGAGGCTTGCCTCGGTCACCGGGCAAAGGCCGGCAACCGCGCCGGTGGCGGCGAACGCAGCGACTTCCTCAGGCGTGGTGTGGGTCGCGTGAATGAGGCACCAGCGTTGATCGAGGGGCGCGTTCTCCAGCAGCCATTGCACCGGCCGCCGGTCCGACCAGGCCAGGCAATCCTCGACCTCCTTGACCTGCTCGGCGGCATGAATATGCACGGGACCGCCGTCCGCGAGCGGAATGATCGCCGCGAGCTCGTCCGGCGTCACGGCGCGCAGACTGTGCGGCGCGATGCCGATATTGGCATCCGGCAATGTGCTGATTGCCCTGCGCGAAGCAGCCATCAGTGCGGCGAACTGATCGACCGAGCAGATGAAGCGGCGCTGCCCGTCATGCGGCGCCCTGCCGCCAAATGAGCCGTGCGCATAGAAGCTCGGCAGCAGCGTGAGCCCGATGCCGGAGGTGTCGGCAGCCTGTGCAATGCGCGTGGCCATCTCGGCGATGTCGGCATAGGGCGCGCCGTCGCGGTCGTGATGCAGGTAATGGAATTCGCCGACGCGGGTAAAACCCTGTTCCAGCATCTCGACATAAAGCAGCGTCGCGACAGCCGCGACGTCGTCCGGCGTCATCCCCAGCGCGAAGCGATACATCGTCTCGCGCCAGGTCCAGAACGTATCGGTCGAGTCGCCGCGCAGCTCAGCCAATCCCGCCATGCCGCGCTGAAACGCATGGCTGTGCAGGCTCGCCAGCCCGGGAAGCGCGATTTGGTGGCGTTCGTCGCCGGCCTCCGGCGCCACGCCGGCAGTCACCGCGGCAATCGCGCCGGCGGTGACGACCACCTGCACGTCATTGGCCCAGCCCGAAGGCAGCAGCGCGGAGGCGAAATGCAGTCGTGTCATGTTTGCATGCCGGCTGGACAGAACCGCGCCACGATTATATGTCTAGACATATATGTCAAGCATCCAGGGCGAGGGACCACCGCATGGCAGAGCGCTTCGATCGGATCTGGTACAACGCCCGGCTCGCCACGATGCGGGCCGACCGTCCCGATCTCGGCGAGATCGAGCATAGCCTGATCGCCGCGCGCGGCGGCCGCATCGTCTATGCCGGCGCGCAGGCGGACTTCCCGGCGGATGCCGATGCGGTCGAACGCATCGATTGCGAGGGTCGCTGGATCACGCCGGGCCTCGTCGACTGTCACACCCATCTCGTCTATGGCGGCAACCGCGCGCACGAGTTCGAGCTGCGCCTGAAGGGCGCGAGCTACGAGGAGATCGCGCGCGCCGGTGGCGGCATCGTCTCCACCGTGGCCGCGACGCGCAAGGCGAGCGAGGCCGATCTCGTCGCGAGCGCGCTGCCGCGGCTCGATGCGTTGATCGGCGAGGGCGCAACCACCGTCGAGATCAAGTCCGGCTACGGCCTCGATATCGAAACCGAGACGCGGCAGCTCGCGGCCGCGCGCAGCCTTGGCCGGATGCGGCCGGTCGCGATCCGCACGTCCTTTCTCGGCGCGCACGCGCTGCCGCCTGAAGCCAATGGCGACAAGGACAGCTACATCGATCTCGTCTGCGAGGAGATGTTGCCGGCGGTGGCGAAGGCCGGTCTTGCCGACGCTGTCGATGCTTTCATGGAAGGCATTGCGTTTTCGGCTCAGCAGACTGCGCGGGTGTTCGAGACGGCGAGGGCGCTCGGGCTGCCGGTCAAGCTGCACGCCGATCAATTGTCGAACCTCGGCGGCGCGGCACTTGCGGCAAAATTTTCCGCGCTCTCGGCCGATCATCTCGAACACACTGATGAGGCCGGCGTGGCTGCAATGGCGAAGGCCGGCACGGTGGCAGTGTTGCTGCCTGGCGCCTTCTATTTCATCCGCGAGACGCAGAAGCCGCCGGTCGACATGTTCCGCAAGCACGGCGTCAGCATGGCGCTTGCGACCGACTGCAATCCCGGCAGCTCGCCGTTGACCTCGCTGCTGCTCGCGATGAACATGGGCGCGACGCTATTCCGAATGACGATGGCCGAGTGCCTCGCCGGCGTCACGCGTGAAGGCGCGCGCGCGCTGGGCATGCTCGCTGAAACCGGCACTCTCGAAGCCGGCAAATGGTGCGACCTCGCGATCTGGGACATCGAGCGTCCCGCCGAGCTGGTCTACCGCATCGGCTTCAACCCGCTGCATCGGCGGGTGTGGAGGAGACAGTGACGGAGGCGGGCGCACCGATCATCGTCGCGCCGGGAACGGTTGGCCTCGACGATCTCGCACGCGTGCTCGCGGGCGCTTCCGTCATTCTTGATCCGTCGTTCTGGCCGCGAGTCGAGGCGGCGGCGGAGATCGTCGCAAAGGCCGCGCAGGCCGCCACGCCGACCTACGGCATCAACACCGGCTTCGGGAAGCTCGCGTCGAAGCGGATTCCGCCGGACCAGACCGTGCTGCTCCAGCGCAATCTCATCGTCTCGCACTGCTGCGGCGTCGGGCCGACAACGCCTGAACCGATCGTGCGGTTGATGATGGCGCTGAAGATCGTTTCGCTCGGGCGCGGTGCTTCCGGCGTGCGCCGCGAGGTGATCGAGCAGTTGCAGGCAATGCTGGCGCGCCGCGTCTACCCGCTGGTGCCGCAGCAGGGTTCGGTCGGCGCCTCCGGCGACCTCGCGCCGCTCGCCCACATGACGGCCGTCATGATCGGCGAGGGAGAGGCCATCGTCGACGGCAAGACCGTGCCCGGCGGCGAGGCACTCGCCGCCGCGGGCCTCGCACCGTTGACACTCGGCCCCAAGGAGGGCCTCGCGCTGATCAACGGCACGCAGTTCTCGACCGCCTACGCCATCTCGGGCGTGCTGCGCGCGCATCGCCTCGCCCGCGCCGCGCTCGTCACCGGCGCGCTGTCGGTCGATGCGGCGATGGCGTCGACGGCGCCGTTCCGCCCCGAAATCCAGCGATTGCGCGGCCATGCCGGGCAGATCGCCGCGGCGGCAACGCTGACCGCACTGCTTGAGGGCAGCGATATCAGGCTGTCGCATCTCGAGGGCGACGAGCGCGTGCAGGATCCCTATTGCCTGCGCTGCCAGCCGCAGGTCGCGGGTGCTGCGCTCGACCTGATCGCGCAGGCCGCGCGAACCCTGATCGTCGAGGCCAATGCCGTCACCGACAATCCGCTTGTGCTGGTCGAGACCGGCGAGATCGTCTCCGGCGGCAATTTCCACGCCGAGCCGGTGGCCTTTGCTGCCGACGCAATCGCGCTGGCGCTGTCGGAGACCGGCGCGATTAGCGAGCGACGCATCGCGACTCTGGTCGACCCCGCGCTCAACTTCGGCCTGCCGCCGTTCCTGACGCCAGATCCCGGTCTCAATTCCGGTTTCATGATTGCCGAGGTCACGGCAGCCGCGCTCTATGCCGAGAACAAGCAGCGCGCGCTCGCCTGCTCGATCGATTCGACGCCGACCAGCGCCAACCAGGAAGATCACGTCTCGATGGCGGCGCATGCCGCGCGGCGCCTTTCCGACATGGCGGACAATCTTGCCTCCATCCTCGGCATCGAGCTCCTGGTCGCCGCGCAGGGCATCACGCTGCGCGCTCCGCATGCCACGAGCGCGCCGCTCGTCGCCGTCATCGCTGCGCTTCGCGAACAGGTGCCCGCACTCGGTGCCGACCGCTACATGGCCGGTGATCTCGCAAACGCAGCCGCGCTGATCGAAGCCGATGCGCTGCCCGCCGTCGCGCTCTCAATGCTTTCAACCGATCCGTTTCCGAGACTTGACTCGAGACTTGGCTAAAGAGGTCTTCATGAACCGCCGACTGGACAATGACCGCATCATTCGCGCCCCCCGCGGCGGCGACATCAGCGCCAAGAGCTGGCTGACGGAAGCGCCGCTGCGCATGCTCATGAACAATCTCGATCCGGACGTGGCGGAGCGGCCAAGCGAGCTCGTCGTCTATGGCGGCATTGGCCGCGCGGCGCGCGACTGGGAGAGCTTTGATCGGATCACGGCTTCGCTGCGCAAGCTCGAAGGCGACCAGACCTTGCTGGTCCAATCCGGCAAGCCGGTCGGCATCTTCCGTACCCATGCGGATGCGCCGCGCGTTCTGATCGCGAACTCGAATATCGTTCCGCACTGGGCGACGCTCGATCATTTTAACGAGCTTGATCGTCAGGGTCTGATGATGTTCGGCCAGATGACGGCGGGTTCGTGGATCTATATCGGCAGCCAGGGCATCGTGCAGGGCACCTACGAAACCTTCGTCGAGGTCGGCCGTCGCCACTATGGTGGCAGCCTCGCGGGAAAGTGGATCCTCACCGCTGGCCTCGGCGGCATGGGCGGCGCGCAGCCGCTGGCTGCCACCATGGCCGGCGCCTCGCTGCTCGCGGTCGAATGCCAGCCGAGCCGCATCGAGATGCGGCTGCGCACCGGCTATCTCGATCGTCAGGCCGCGACGCTCGACGAGGCGCTGGCGATCATGGCGGAAGCGACGACAACCAAGACTCCCGTCTCGGTCGGTCTGCTCGGCAATGCCGCGGAGATCTTTCCGGAGTTGGTGCGCCGCGGCGTCAAGCCCGACATCGTGACCGATCAGACCAGTGCACATGATCCGATCAACGGCTACTTGCCGAAGGGCTGGACGCTCGCCGAATGGGAGGCCAAGCGCACCTCCGATCCCAAGGCGGTCGAGCGCGCCTCAAAGACCTCGATGGTCGATCACGTCCAGGCCATGCTGGATTTCCACGCGCAGGGCATCCCGACGCTCGACTATGGCAACAACATTCGCCAGATGGCGCAGGACATGGGCCTGAAGAACGCGTTCGATTTCCCCGGCTTCGTTCCCGCCTATATCCGCCCGCTGTTCTGCCGCGGCGTGGGTCCATTCCGCTGGGCGGCGCTGTCGGGCGATCCCGAGGACATCTTCAAGACTGACGCCAAGGTGAAAGAGCTGATGCCGCACGACAAGCATCTGCACAACTGGCTCGACATGGCGAAATCCCGCATCAAGTTCCAGGGCTTGCCGGCGCGGATCTGTTGGGTCGGGCTCGGCGACCGCCACCGGCTCGGCCTTGCCTTCAACGAGATGGTGGCGCGCGGCGAGCTCAAGGCGCCGGTCGTGATCGGCCGCGATCATCTCGACAGTGGTTCGGTGGCCAGCCCCAACCGGGAGACCGAGGCGATGCGCGACGGATCGGACGCGGTGTCCGACTGGCCTTTGCTCAACGCGCTCTTGAATTGCGCGAGCGGCGCGACCTGGGTCTCGCTGCATCACGGCGGCGGCGTCGGCATCGGCTATTCTCAGCACGCCGGCATGGTGATCGTCGCCGACGGCACGCCGGAGGCGGCAAAGCGGATCGAACGCGTGCTGTGGAACGACCCCGCCACCGGCGTCATGCGCCATGCCGATGCGGGCTACGACACCGCGATCGACTGCGCCCACGCCAACGGGCTCGACCTGCCGAGCCTGGCGAGGTAGTCGCGGCTCTGCGCTTCAGCACGTGCTGGTTTTGCGCATGACGCAGGAGGAATACGCGCTATCGCCCGACCGTCACGCCCGCGGTCGAGCGCATGGCATCCC
The DNA here is from genome assembly GCF_038085055.1 of Bradyrhizobium sp. ISRA442. NCBI lineage: Bacteria > Pseudomonadati > Pseudomonadota > Alphaproteobacteria > Hyphomicrobiales > Nitrobacteraceae > Bradyrhizobium > Bradyrhizobium sp. ISRA442. The sequence goes on along the minus strand of NZ_JALGCN010000013.1, from coordinate 116,325 downwards.
TCAGGCTCGTCGCATTCATGTCGTCGAGGACCTGTCGCGTGAGCACAGTGGTCTGCCCGGGCGTGTTCAGGATCGTCTCGCTGCGCGACGACGACAGTTGATTTGCCTTGTAAGGTGCTGCCGGATCAACGGAAGACGCCGGTTTCGAGGCCGTCACATGGCGCGGCCGTTCGGCCGAAGCGGCGAAGGCCGCATGTGAGACGCACACGGCCGCGATCACGATCGTTCGCAGAAGCTTGGCGGGCATGCGACCTCCCAGCGACCTCCATGTCGGCATGTCAGCCTACCACATCGCAGGGGGCGGTTGCACGTCAAAGGATCAGGCCAGCACGGCCTGACGTCCCGCGCTTGCTTCGCGCGCACGCTCGGGATGGCGCCGTTCGGCGAGCACGGTGAAGCTGCGCTGGCCCACGGGCGCCTCGACAATGACGCCCTCGCAGACGATCTGTCCGCCGAGCATCCTGAATTCGAGCTTGTCGTAGCGCGGCATCGTCTCGCCGGGCGCAGGCGGCAACAGCTCGATGCGCCCCTGAATGTTCAGCGCGGCCTCGCCGGTGCCATGCAGCCGCGGGTTCCACATCCTTATCCCAGTTTCCGCCCAACGCCGCCGGATCAGCGTGGCGCGATCAACGGGCTCTGCGGCTTTGACCGGGGCCTTCGGAACATCGCGGCTTTCCGCCGAACGAAGGGTGACAGCCGCGACCGGCTCGTCGGAGGTCTCAGTCGCGTCGGCCAATGTGGTTGGAGCACTTTCGACGGTTAGGGCCTCGCTGGCAGCGGTGTCGCTGCTGATGCTGCCCTCAGGACAATCGACCGGAGCAGTTTCGGCAAGATCGATCGGGGCGGCCGCAGAGGCGTCTACCATGACAGGCTCGCCATCGGCGACCGTGCTGCTGGATGGCGCGTCACCGGAAATATCCGTCAACGCCTCCGGCGCGCCCTCTGCGCTCTCGTCAGGACGATCTTCCGCGTGCCCGACCGGCGCGGCTGGAGACACGTCTGCCGCAATAGATTCAACCTCGGCGACCTCGACAATGGCTGGTCCGTCCGTGGCGACCGGCCCAACATCCACAGTGTCGCCGTGGCTTGGATCGCCGGCGGTGCTGACCTCCGGTGCATCGGATTGGCCCGAGCTATCGACAACGACGACCGGAGCGTCATCTGCGATGACCGGCCCGACGTCCGCAAGCATGATGCAGGATGAGTCAGTGCCGGCATCGGGGCCGCCTTGAGAAGGCTCTTCCGCAAGATCCGCGATCGTCGCACTCTCCACGGCAACCCGCGCGACGTCGGGGGAGATATCGTGAGACGGCTCGCTGCCGATGCCGGCTTCGGTGCAAGCCGCCGGAGAAGCCTCCGCTGCTTCAACGATGGCGGCCGTTGTGCTTTCGACCGTGACAGCCTCGATCTCTGCGGTGTCGTAGTCGATGCTGACATCCGGAGGATCGGCCTGAAGATCTTTCGGGAGCACAGTTGGGGTGACCGCAGAGGCGTCTAGCGTGACCGGCTCGACGTCAGCGGCCCTGCTGCCGAGTGACCCATCGCCGACAATATCTGCCGGGGTTCCCGGCGAGCTCTCGGTGACCTCAAGAATAGCTGGTCCGTCCGCGGCGACCGGCTCGACCTCCTCCGCGCCGCTGGGGCCTGGATCGCCGGCGATGCTGATGACCGGCGCATCGGAGTGGTCTGAGCTATCGACAACGAGGACCGGAGCGTCATTTGCGATGACCGGCTCGACGTCCGCAAGCGTGGTGCAGGATGAGACAGTGGCGACATCGGGGCGGCCTTCCGAAGGCTCTTCCGCGAGATCCGCGATCGTCTCGCTCTCCACGGCAATCGGGGCGACCTCTGTTATGATGTCGTGAGATGGCTCGCTGCCGATGCCGGCCTCGGTGCAAGCCGTCGGAGAAGCTTCCGTGCTATCGACAACAGCGGCCGGAGGGGGTTCCAGAGCGACCGGCGCGATGCTCGCGGCATCGACCTGCGGCGAAGGCCGAAGCCTGCCGAACGCCCATTGCACCGCAGGAAGGCGGCGCAGCAACGCTATCAGTCTCGAAAGCACTGGAAATTGTCCAAGAGGTACCCGGCATGAGACATGCTGATTCGCCAGCAAAGCGAAAATTGCCCCGGTCGTCACGTCGATGTCAATGGATGCAGCCCGATTGAGCCGGCGCATCCACGAGCGCTCCGCAAACGGTTGAGTCGCTTGCTTCGACAATCGCGGCTGTGACGCGATCGTGCCGTTCATTCGAAATGCATCGACGCCAACGGATCTTCTTCATGAGCCGGGGATCGCGACGGTGGAGGCGGTGAATAGGTCGGGTGTTGCGCGCTCCGGCGAACGTAGGGGTGCGGTTGCATCGCCTTGCGCGCGAGCGCCACAGCCATGCCGCGCGCAACTACGGCGGAGCTGCATTCCGTTCGCTCATCGTTCTCGGGGCACGCAATGGCTGTGGGCGGCGCGATACCGACGGATGCCGGCCCGGACCAGGCCTGTGCCGCATTGGGTGTCGCGAGTGACAGAACGAGCCGGAAGGCGGCGGCAACGTATATCTTTGTCATGAGAAGGCTCCAAGGCGATCCATTGAAAGGGATCGTTCAAGCCGCGAGATATTCCGATCTGTCGCATGAACTCGCAAAGGCTCACGCGGGGTTCAATGCGCGTGACTACGCCGTGAGGTCGTTGGCGGATCTCTCTCAGTCTCGTACGGCGATGCCGGATCGTGATCCGCAGCGCGCCTTTCGACGGCGTCCTGCGCGGCATCAATCGCGCTGTGTTTGAACACTTCTAAACAAGCAGCGGACAGATCGTCGCAACATGACCGCTCTGGAGAAATTCTAACGGCGCACGCATCGAAGTTCGAAGATGGCTGCGATAGAGCGGGGCACCAACAATCATACCCGGCAAAAAGCCGGCCTACTTGCGGGGCGTCGCGAACGTGAAATTTCTACGCTTTGATGACTTGTCTTTCACCACACGAAAACAAACGGTCTTATCGGCTTGCCTGATCTCTGCCAGCGCATTTGCTCTCTCGCTGACAAGCAATGCGGTGCAAGCGCAAACGCAGCTTCCTTCAGTCACCGTCGACGCGCCGGCGCAAAGCGCACGTCCCGCAGCGGTTGCGTCGTCGCGACGCACGGCGGCCACGCGCACCACACGTGCCGCGCGTCGTTCTCCGGCTCAGCAGGCAGCGCCAACGCAGGCCGCATCGACTGCCCGGAGTGGAGAGCGTGCCAACGGTCCGGTGCGCGGTTTCGTGGCGACGAGCAGCGGCACAGCGACGAAGACGGACACACCGCTCATCGAGACCCCCCAATCGGTGTCTGTCATCACCACCGATCAGATCAGGAACCAGGACGCAGTCTCGATCGGTGAGGCGCTGCGCTACACCGCCGGCGTCAGCGGCGACGTCAATGGCGGTTCGGACACCCGCTTCGGCGGCCTTCAGATCCGCGGCTTCGACATGACCATGCCGGGGCTCTACATCGACGGTCTGCGGATTCCGTCGAGCAACTACGTGCATTTCAACGGTCTCGATCCTTACGGCGCCGAGCGCCTCGAGGTTCTCAAGGGACCGTCCTCGGCGATGTATGGTGGCAGCGGCACCGGCGGCATCCTCAATTACGTGACCAAGCTGCCGACCGCGCAACAATTCGGCGAAGTCTCGGTCTCGGGCGGCAGCTTCAACCGCTATCAGGGCCAGTTCGACATGGGCGGTCCCGCTAACAAGGAAGGCACCGTGCTGTGGCGTCTGACCGGCGTCGTGCGCGACGGCGAGACCCAGGTCGACTTCACCAAGGACAACCGCATTTTCATCGCGCCCGCCGTCACCTTCAGGCCGAACGACGACACCACCATCACGTTCCTGGCCAACTATCAGAGAGACCGGGCAGGGTGGGGCCTGCAGTTCCTGCCGGCCTCGGGCACGGTGTGGCCGAACAACGGCCGCACCATCCCGGTCTCCTTCTTCGCCGGCGTGCCCAGCTTCGATGCGTTCAACACCGAGATCGCCACTGCGGGCTACCAGCTCTCCCACGACTTCAACGAGGCCATCACCTTCCGGCAAAACCTGCGCTACGCCTATCAGCACAACGAGGAGAAGGTGTTCTACGGCGCCGGCTACACCAATGAGGCTGCGGGTCTGCTCGCGCATGTCGGCAGCACCAGCAACTCGTACATCAACTCGTTCGCGGTGGATAATCAGCTCCAGGGCAAGTTCGCCACCGGCTTCCTCAGCCACACCACGCTGGTCGGGATCGACTATCGCAACACCACGTTCCGCGACACAGCCTTTGGTGTCACGACCTCGGCTCCGGAGATCAATGTCTTTGCGCCGGTCTATAGCTACGACTGGACCATCGGCGCCATGACCGACAACACCGGCGTCAAGCAATCCCAGGTCGGTTTCTACGCGCAGGACCAGATCAAGCTCGGCCGGCTGTCGTTCCTGCTCGGTGGCCGCCAGGATTTCGTCACGACGAAGGTCAACGCCGATCTCTTCAACACGTCAGCCATGGCTGATGCCTCGGCGTTCACCGGCCGGGCCGCGGTGATGTACAATTTCGACAACGGCATCGCGCCGTATTTCAGCTATTCCGAGTCGTTCCTGCCGATACTCGCGACCGGCCCTGCGGGCCAGCTCCTCAATCCCGAGACCGGCGTCCAGTACGAGGTCGGCGTCAAGTACCAGCCGATCGGCTGGAACGCCCTGTTCACCTTCGCTGCCTTCGACCTGACGCGCGACAACGTCGTGACGTATCCGCCCCCGACCTATCTCGCGGATCAGATAGGCCAGGTGAAGTCGCGCGGCATCGAGCTCGAAGGCACAATGTCGCTCGCCGATGGCTGGAATCTGCGCGCCGCCTATGCCTATGTCGATGCCGTGCTGTCGCAGGATCCGGTGAATCTCGGCAAGGCGCCGCCCACCGTGCCGCTCAATCGTGCCTCGCTGTGGAGCGACTACACGCTGCAGAGCGGGCCGCTTGCCGGCCTGCAGTTCGGCGGCGGCATCCGTTACGTCGGTGCGACCTGGGGCGATGATGCCAATACGTTCAAGGTCGGATCATCCACCGTGCTGGATGCACTGCTTGCCTACACCAAAGACAATTGGCGCCTGTCGCTGAACGTCACCAATCTTGCCGACACGCGCTATGTCGCCGCCTGCTACAGCCTGTCGGGCTGCTTCTACGCGGAGGGGCGCAAGGCAATCGGCAAGGTCACCTATCGCTGGTGACCTTCGCGACGATCCGTCGCCGCCGGTGGTGTTGACCGGCGGTGGCAACCTCGTCAATGACGGGCGGTAACGAGTTGTGAATGGCATGAGATCGATGTTCGGGCGACTCCATCGCTGGGCCGGCTTGCTGACCGCAGGCTTTCTGTTCTTCTCGGGGATAACCGGCGCGATCATCTCGTGGGATCACGAGATCGACGAGGTCCTGAACCGGCGTCTCTATGATGGAACCAGTCAGGGACCCGCGATGCCCTCGATCGAGCTCGCCAAGCTGATCGAGCAACGCGATCCCCGTGCGCGCGTGGTCTATTTGTTCATGACACCGGAGGAGGGCCGGTCGCTGTGGTTCTTCGTGCTGCCGCGGATCGATCCCGCGACCGGCAAGCGCTACACGCTCGATTACAACCAGGTCTTCCTCGACCCCAACACCGGCACAGAGCTCGGGCGCCGCTATTGGGGCGCGGTGTGGCCGGTGATGCGGGAGAATTTCGTCTCGTTCCTCTACAAGCTGCATTACACGATGCACATCCCGGAATTCTGGGGCAGCGACCGCTGGGGCATGCGCCTTCTGGGCGTTATCGCCATCGTCTGGACTATCGATTGCTTCGTCGGATTCTATCTCACGCTACCGATGCGGCGCAGCGCCAATGCCACGCAGGCACCCGCGGTTAGGCGTCAGCTCGCGCGCGGTTTCTTCGCACGCTGGAGGCCGGCCTGGACCATCAAGACCAGCGGCAGCGCCTACCGCATCAACTTCGACATTCACCGCGCCTTCAGCCTCTGGACCTGGAGCCTGCTGTTCGTGATCGCCTTCACTGCGTTCTCGCTCAATCTCTACTTCGAGGTCTTCTCTCCGCTGATGAAGATGGTGTCGAACTACACGCCGACGCCCTATGAGCAGAGGCCGTACCGCGATCTCGACGATCCGATCGAGCCCAAGGTCTCCTTTGCCGACATCGCCGCACGCGCTGCCGCCGACGGCCGCAGTCGCGGCTGGACCACGCCGGTCGGCTCGATCAATTACGGCCCGGCCCATGGCGTCTATGCCGCGGCCTTCTTTCGTCCCGGCGATGATCATGGTGCCGGCGGCGTCGGCCCGGCGCAGCTCTACTACGACAGCGAGGACGGACATCCGCTCGGCGAGCGGCTGCCCTGGGTCGGTACTGCCGCCGATATCTTCGTGCAGGCGCAGTTTCCGCTGCACTCGGGCCGCATCGCCGGACTGTTCGGCCGCATCCTGATCTCGATCATGGGACTCGTGGTGGCGGCACTCTCGGTGACCGGCGTCGTGATCTGGTGGCGCAAGCGCCGCGCCCGGATCAAGGTGCGGGAAACCGCCGCGATCCGCGCGAGCGAGCGCGTCGTGGCGGCAGAATGAACGTCTTCCTCGGCTCTACGCCACGCGACCACCTTCGTGATCATCGTCTGCCTGGAGGATGGTTTCCGACAGGAGAGCGGCGGCATTCGGCGCCGCGACGCTCATGGCATGGTGTTCCAGAGCTTTAACCTGTTTCCGCACCTCTCGGTCGTCGAGAATTGCATGCTGGCGCCGATGAAGGCGCTCGGGCTCTCGCGTCCCGAGGCGCGCGAGCGTGCGATGGACCTGCTCCGGAAGGTGCGCATCCATAGTCAGGCGGACAAATATCCCGCTCAGCTCTCGGGTGGTCAGCAGCAGCGCGTCGCGATCGCCCGTGCATTGTGCATGCAGCCGAAGATCATGCTGTTCGACGAGCCGACCTCGGCACTCGATCCGGAGATGGTCAAGGAGGTGCTGGACACGATGGTGCAGCTCGCGGCGGACGGCATGACCATGGTCTGTGTGACGCACGAAATGGGTTTTGCGCGCGAGGTCGCCGATCGTGTCGTGTTCATGGACCAGGGCACCATTGTCGAGGAGAGCGATCCCGGGACGTTCTTCCGGGCGCCGCGCACGGAGCGCGCCAGGGGCTTTCTGAACCAGATCATCCACTAGCGGGACCTGAAGCCCCTCCGGGCACCGCCAGTGCCCGGGTTGCGAAGACGAAGTTTGCGAGCGACGGCAGAACCTCGAAGCCGAGTTGTCCGAGCTCGCGGGCCAGCGCTTCGCGGCTCGCGATGATATTGGTGCGGGCCTCCTGAAACGACCCGTCGTCCTCGATTGCCGCGATGGCGCCGGCGATGGCAAGGCAATCGAGGGGATAGGAGTTGAAGCTGTCCTTCACCCGTTCCAGGCACAGTAGGATATGCTGGGCGTCGGCGGAAGTGCGCTTGCGATCCCGCATTTAAGGTAGATTTGCACAAGCGCCGTCGTCAGGACATTCCCGCAAGTGTGACCTTCGTGCTAGGTTCGTCTCAGAATTGAAAACAAACAACGAAGGCCGGCGCTCCCAAGCGCAGAAGAGCCGCAAGGAGAGGACCATATGCCGGGTGCAGCCCTTCCCACCACGCCCTCCATTCCGACCGCGTCCGTGACATCAGCCATTCTCGACCGCTTGCAGGCAATCGTTGGCGATAAGGGCCTGATCCTGGACGAGCAGGACAAGCAGCCGTTCGTGACCGATTGGCGCGGCACGCTGGCCGGGCAGGCCGCGGCGGTCGTGCGTCCCGCCAATACCGCGGAAGTCTCCGCTGTCGTAAGACTCTGCTACGAGAGCGGCATTGCCATCGTGCCGCAGGGCGGCAACACCGGCCTGATGGGCGGTGCCACGCCGTGGCCTACGCACCGCGGCATCCTGCTGTCGCTCGGCCGCATGAACCACGTGCTCAATGTCGACCCCGTCGGCTATGCCATGACCGTGGAGGCGGGCTGCATTCTCGAGACGCTTCAGGACGCGGCCGCGCGCCACGACCGCTTTTTTCCGCTCAGCCTGGGTGCCCAGGGCTCGTGCATGATCGGAGGCAACCTGTCGACCAATGCCGGAGGCGTGCAGGTGCTGCGCTATGGCAATGCGCGAAATCTGGTGTTGGGCCTCGAGGTCGTGCTCGCCAACGGCGATGTCTGGGATGGCTTACGCGCACTCAAGAAAGACAACACCGGCTACGACCTCAAGCATCTGTTCATGGGCGCAGAAGGCACGCTCGGTATCATCACCAAGGCGGTGCTGAAGCTCTGGCCCGCGCCGAAGGACGTGTGCACGGCGTGGCTCGCGATCCGCGATCCGAGGGCCGCTGTCGACATCCTGTCGGAAGCCTATGCCGCGTCCGACGATAACGTCGGCTCCTGCGAGCTTATGAGCCGCGCCTGCACCGACATGGTGCTGCACCATATCCCCGGCACCCAGGATCCTCTTAAGGCGGCGACCGAATGGTATCTCCTGCTCGAATGGTCGTCGGCCCGGCCGCGGCAGGAAGGCGCCCCGGGCATGTCGGACAAGATGGAGCAGTTCTTGGCCGATCAGCTCGAGGCGGGACGCGTGCTGGATGCGGTGATCGCGCAAACAGAAGCGCAGTCGCGCAACATGTGGCGCATTCGCGAAAGCGTCGCCGAGGCCTCGCGCGCCGAAGGCCCCGGCTTGAGCTATGACGTGTCGGTCGCGGTCTCCAAAATCCCCGAGTTCATCGACAACGGTCTCAAGGCCGCGCTGGAGATCCTGCCGACGATCCGCCCATATCCGCTCGGTCATATCGGAGACGGCAACGTGCACTTCTCCTTCATGGGGCCGAAGGGCATGGATCGTGAGACGCTCACCCAGTACGCCGCGGCGATCACGCGCGCCGTCAACGACCTCATCACCTCCATGGGAGGCTCAATTTCGGCGGAGCACGGCATCGGCATCGAGAAGCTCGACGAGCTGGCGCACTATCGCTCCAGGACCGAGCTCGACGTCATGCGCACGATCAAGCGGGCGCTCGATCCCAAGAACATCATGAATCCGGGCAAGGTGCTGCGCCTGTCGTGAGCGAGACGCGGGTGTCGTGACTCGACCCGGCATTCCAGTGTTTCGCGAGCCTCTGCTGTTGCCGCAGCAACCATGCTCGCCCGCAGTCAGGTCGAGCCGATTGGTCCGGGTGTCCAGCCGTCGCCTGAAAGTGGCGTAACCTTGACGTTAGCAATGACTCCCAGTTGCAGGCTTGGATCGAAATGGCGCATCGTCCGCTCATTCAGATCAATGATGCGACCAGGCGTGAGAGGCCCTACATCATTTATTTTGACGATGACCTTCTTGCCTGCACCCTCAACGAGGGCATATTTCGGCCTCGCGCCATATTGAACCCCGCCAAACTTCTTGCGCAAATCGGTTTTGATGGCAGCCGCCCATGCGGATGGATCATAGCGCTCCCCGGATGCTGTATTCGGGCCGCCCTCCCGATATCCGGGCCGGAACGGGTTGTACATGGATGCTGCGCCGACGATCGCGGGCCCAGAAGCGGCGCCATCGAGGGTATCTGGACGAACCGCACCGCTATCACTTCGAGCCAGGGCAACAGTATCACTTCGAGCCATGGCAACAGGTGAAATGGCAAGCGTCATTGCAGCGCCGCAGATTGCGGCGCTCAAGCGAAACACGATCAGGACTCCTTAGACTGATTTTGGATGCAGTAGCTGACTTGCTGAGGCGGGAGATTGAGCGAGGGAGGAAGCGTTAGCGGACTCGAGCCATCTATTTGTGGACTCGTGCCAATGGAGCGCCATAGCCGGCAAAGAAGCCACGCTGGTCCTGGTCGACCAAATCAGAGTGGCTTGGCATCGCCGCGGGAGCACGGGCATCGACGTAGCACGGGCGATACATGGCTTGGAGCTGTTTGCCGCGAAGGAAGATCATTCTGGGGGTAAGACCGCCGCGCCTTGTAATCCATCGCCGCACTTGGGATGGATACCCCGAATAGAGCAACTGAGTTGCTTCAGGATTGGTGACAGTTCGGCCATTGCCGACGAAATCATAAGCGGCGTGGAAGCCAAGTGTCGCGTTCGGGGTGACGCAAATCTTGTCGTGAGGGATTGTCGAGAGGAGAATGGTGCAGGCCGAAGCGCAAAGGCCATCAATCATCACTGTCTGGCCTGAAGCGCGGAGTTCGCTGTACCTCGAGAGGTACTCCCCAATCTGCCCGCCCGGGTCGTCTGCAATCCGAACCGCCGCGTGGCTTGACTCTATGCCCGCGAGCAAGAGCGCTGCCGTGAGCAGCGCAGACAGTATTTTCATTAAATCCCCTACCCAAGTTGAAGATGTGATGCGGACATCCGCCGTTGCGCATCGGGCCGGAAATCAATGGCCGAAGACGATTGAGGCGTGACGTTGGGAGTGCAATAGCGGCTCCTCCTCGTCGCTTAAACTAACTGCAACGTTTGTTGCTCGGTGAATGCACGCGTGCTGTTCCTCTGCGGAAACCCTTTGCAACTCGATGATGGAGTTAGCAGTAGATGGAACCACCGCGTTGCGATTTGTGGCGGATTCTTGGCACGCGACGAGGTGCCGGCACGCTGCTATGTTGCAGCGGGAGGATGAGCGATGAAGGTCCTTGCCGCGATACTCGCCCTGCTCGTATCGACTCCGGCCGCCGCACAGGAGTGCCAAACCTGCTCGTCGGCCGACGCTTGCATACAGACGTACCTGAAGGCCACCACGCAGGCGCAAAGGGAAATCAAGCAGGCAATCCGGGAATGGAAAGAAAGCCTAGATAGAAAGGCCTCGGGTGAATTGTTCAGCAAAGGTACGGTGGCATTACAAGGCGCCATGGAATCCCAAATTCGCTCTGAGCTTGAGCGGCTAAAGGAGTGCCTCGCCAAAATCAAATAACGACGCCCGATCCGGGGCTCACTTGCTCCGCTTCGAGCTGCCGAGTGCTCTTGGCGTGCGAATCCACCATTTCTGATTAACCTCAGAAGAGGCCGTCTGGTAGTCCGCACTTTCGACGCCGGGTGTCAGAATGAATCCACCGCGCTGCCGGATTTAAGTCGCATTGCGACCCAGGTCACGGCCAAAGGTCACGACCGGGGGGCGCGACACCGGGGTGTTCCATGTCCGGTTATTTGCGATTTTATTTCGCCGGTTTTGTCCTTCTCGCAGGTCTTTCGACGTCGCCTGCGTCTTCGAACCCTTTCGCCACCCTCTTTAATGCCGCTCCCGCGACAGCTCCTGCGCCCACATCCGGGGAAGAGACCTGCGCGCCACGACCCGGTAAGTCGACCGCCGACGGCCAGCACTGGGTCTATCGATTGGAGGGCCGCCGCAAATGCTGGTTTCAGGCTGCAGAAGGGACCGCGACGGTGAAGAAGCTGCTTCAGCGCCGCGCCGCCAAACATGGTGTTGCCACTGCCGGCGAGAACGAAACCACAGCGCGTAAGCGTAAGGTGGCGGTGGATGCGCGCGCGGAGTTGCTTCGCTCAGGACCTATGGATACGTCTCGGCCGAACCCCTCCGCGCCCGTGCAGGTGGCCGATGCCGATACCCTTGCCACGGCAACCACGCCGGCCCTCATTCTCAACCGCGCGAACGACCGGCTGACGCCTGACCGGATCACGCCACGTCAGGTCGACGTGGAGGCGCTTCTGGCGGCCGCGCCGGACGCCAGTGATGAGGTTGACGCTTCCGCGCCCTCGGCGACGCCGCTCGCCTTTCCCGCCGTCGAAGCTAGCGATGATGAGTGGGGCTGGAGGTGGCTTGGCGTGCTGCTGATGGCTCTAGGGCTCGCATCGGTCTTAGCCTCGAGCCGAGCCTTTCGGGGGGCCGTGCTACTGCACCACTAGCCGCAGGAATCTTTCGCGCGTCGACGCACCTGCTGGTCAAACGCGGCCTCGCGTGGAAGGCAGCTTCTGGCGCCAAGCGGGTTCTACGAACGAGAGAGGCCTACTTGCCGTCGTTCCATATGTCGGTAGCGAGCTTCCACTCATCTCCGATCTTCTCCCAAACAACGACATACTTTCCGGTCACTTCCTGCGGTGTCGGTCCCTTGGTCTTCAGGACGAACGTGCCGATCTCGCGTGCTGCGGCAGGGCCAAGTGGCCTGACATCGACCGTTGTGAGCTTCGGATCGCCAATCTGTTCAGCCATGCTCTTCCACATTGCCTCGATGGCAGCTCGGCCGTGCACGATCGGAGAACCGGGCGGGAATGCGGTCGCATCAGTGCTGTAGAGTGACGCGATCCCAGAGAAGTCACCCTTATTAAACAATTCAATCCATTTCGCGTTGATCGCTGCAATCTCAGTCTTCTGAGCCAAAGCCGGCGCGCTCAACGAGACTATGAATGAAATTATCAACGCTATGCTGCGCATGATCATCTCCTAACCCGCTGTGCGATGTGAATACAGTGGCGGCAGTTCGTCTGGCTCGAAGTGTATGCGTTGAATGCCGGATCTCAGGCCGCGTATGGCGCAACAGCAACTCCGGGGAATTACCGTCAGCAGCATTGACGAGGCGGAGCAATGCGCTGACCTGAGGTGAGGGCGTAGCCCTCATTCGATCACCTTGTCGGCGCGAGCGAGCACGCTGTCGGGAATGGTCATACCAAGCGCCGCAGCCGTCTTGAGGTTCACCGCAAGCTCGAAAATCACCGGCTGCTCGACGGGATACTCAGCGGGATTGGCGCCCTTGAAAATCCGGTCGACGTACTGCGCCACCTTGATGTAGATGGCCTCGATTTTGGGATGATAGCTCGCCAGTCCGCCCAGCGACATGAACGGGCCCGATTGGTAGACCGCCGGTATTCTCGATTTCGCGGCCAACGTCGCGATGGCCGGTCTCGTCGCATCGCCAAGCACGAATATGGCGTCGCAGTTCTCCCGCTTCATCGTCTCGAATGCCGGCTCGAGATCGCTTGGCGTAAGAGCTGGCACGCGAACTGCCACAAGTCCCAAGGCCTTCATGGCGGTTTCGGCCAGCTCGTACTGTTGCGGATGAGTTGGATTGCCGGACGTCAGCACGGCAATGCGTTTCGCCGAGGGGAGGATCGTATGGAGAAGCTCGACGCCCTTGCCGACCGCGTCACCGATCATGTTGGCCATGCCCGTGATGTTTCCGCCGGGCCGAGCAAAGCTTTTGACGAAGCCCGAGCCAATCGGATCGGTCGCCGGGGCCATGATGATGGGGATTGTCGATGTTGCGCGCTGAGCGGCAGCGATGGCTGGCGTCGTAACGGCAACGATAGCGTCCGGACGGAGAGCGATCAGTTCGGTCAGGAACGACGGCAACCGTTCAAGCCTCCCCTCGGCGCTGCGGTCGTCGATGACCAGGTTCTTGCCCTCGGTGTAACCCAACGTCTTCATCTCTCCGCGAAAGACGTCGAACACCGCGTGGTCGGCAGGATCTGCGAGAGAGCCGGGATAGAGATAGGCGACGCGCCATACCTTCCGGCTTGTTTGTTGCGCTCTGGCGAGCCAGGGCCATGCAAGCGCGCTGTTGCCGATCATCCATATGAAATTGCGCCGCAACATTGATCGAGCTCAAAATCGATTGGTGAAACGAAATGCAAGCGATCTTGAGCGGAAGGCGAGAGTTTTGCAACGCTTACGACGGGCGAGAATGCTCTCGAAGATCACCGGTCGTCAGGCAGGTCTATCGACCGGTCGGCTTGCACAGCTCATCTGCCCGGTCTCCCCGCATCCTCGGCATTCCTCGGGGCAGCATGGACTCGGGCCGGAGAACGCCAGATCAGGCCTACCCAACGGAAAAGCCGGCTTTATTCCGGCCATGGATGCTTTAAGGAAGGGTCAGGATCAGGTCGCGCCCGCCCGGTGGCGGTGCTAGACCCTGATGCAGGAAAGATGGGGCCACGCCGGTTGGCACGCCCGCAGGATGAGAAGGATTTGAAGCAATGATCCAAACCGTTGGCATCATCGGGGCAGGGACCATGGGGAACGGCATCGCCCAGGTCTGCGCGGCGGCCGGGCTCGACGTGGTGATGGTCGACATTTCCGACGCCGCCGTCAGCCGCGGTATCGCCACCGTGGGCGGCAGCCTCGACCGTCTGGTCAAGAAGGAGAAGCTGTCGCAGGCCGACCGCGAGGCGACGCTCAAGCGCATCACGGGAACGACCGACCGGGCGAAGCTCGCCAATTGCGATCTGGTGATCGAGGCCGCGACCGAGAACGAGGAGCTCAAGGTCAAGATCCTGAAGGACCTCTGCGCGACGCTGTCGCCGCGCACGCTGATCGCGACCAACACCTCATCGATCTCGATCACCAAGCTCGCCGCTGCGACCGATCGCCCCGACCGCTTCATCGGCATGCACTTCTTCAACCCGGTTCCGGTGATGGCGCTCCTGGAGCTCATCCGCGGCCTGCAGACCTCGGACGACACCCATGCGAAGGCCGTCGATTTCGCCAAACGCGTCGGCAAGGTGGCGATCACGGCCAAGAATAGCCCGGGCTTCGCGGTCAACCGCATCCTGTGCCCGATGATCAACGAGGCGATCTTCGCGCTTCAGGAGGGGATCGCGACGGCCGAAGAGATCGACGCCGGCATGAAGCTCGGCTGCAACCATCCGATCGGGCCGCTGGCGCTCGCCGATCTCGTGGGGCTCGACACCATGCTCTCGGTGATGGAGGTCTTTTACAAGGGCTTCAACGACCCTAAATACCGTCCGGCGCCGCTGCTCAAGGAGATGGTCGATGCCGGCCATCTCGGCCGTAAGACCGGGCAGGGCTTCTACACCTACAGCGCCTGACATTGGCGCGGGCGGCGGGCGTTCAGCTCCGCTGCCTCTCCCGCAATTTGCGCTGCGACAAAGACGGAGCGACACGATCAGCCCGACAATGTCACAAGGCGCTTGCGGAACCAACGAACGGATAGCAACGGAATGTCGGATCGACTGAAGGCCGAGCGGGAAGCTGCGGCGGAGCGGCGGAGCCTCTTGGTTCAAGATGCCATCGAGCGCACCGGGATCACCGAAGAGATGATCGGGGAGCTCGTCACTCGCTTCTACGGGCGCGTGCGCGCGGACGCCTTGCTGGGCCCCGTGTTCGCGATCGTGAAGGATTGGGACGAGCACCTCGCCAAGCTGAAGAATTTCTGGTCGTCGGTGGTGCTGATGACCGGCCGCTATTCCGGCCAGCCGATGCGGGCGCATCTGCCGCTGAGCCTGATCGGCGATCATTTCGATCGTTGGCTCGACCTGTTCGAACAGACCGCCCGCGAGGTCTGTCCGCCCGCGGCCGCTGCGCTGTTCATCGAGAAGGCACGACGCATCGCCGACAGTTTTGAGATGGCATCGGCAACCGTGGCGGGCCGCATCGCCGCGCCGCGCCACGTGCTGAGATCCTGAGCACGACACACCTGCCTGCCGAACGTGCAATTGGTTGTCGTCGCTTTGCATCGCGTCACACATGGCGCATTGCACCAATTCCAACATCATCGGTCTGACCCGCGAAATCATCATGACCGGTCGCGCGATATGACGTTGCACTCGAGAAAATGCGCGTAAACGCGTTCACTCGTGTTCAATCAACGCGAGCAAAGCCATATTGATGCACTGCGGCGCCAATTCTCCGCCTTGTTTTTGGCAGAGTTCCAGCGCCTGCTAGCGTGCATGTCGAGCTCATCATTCTATCTCATCCCAACATCATCGTGCTCCAACATCGCGACGAAACCTGACGCCGACGCGGGCACGGAGCAAACGCGGCGAACGCTCCTCATCGGTGCGCTCGCCGCCACCGCATGCCTTGGTTGTTCCGCGCAGTCGCATGCGGGAGAGGACGAGCCGGGCGCAGACGAACGGCCGCAGAAGGGCGACCTCCTCGTGTTTTCCGAAGGCGATCAGGAAGGAAAGGTCATCACCTCAGCCGATCTGCCGCGCGGAGGGCCGCCGGTGCACGCCTGGCCGAAGGATCCCAAGACATCGGTGGTGCGCAGCGGCTCGCGGCTCAACGAGATCCTGATCATCCGGCTCGACCCCGCCGAGCTTGACGACCAGATCAAGGCGCGCGCCGTGGACGGCATCATCGCCTATTCGGCGATCTGCACGCATGCCGGCTGTCCCGTCACCGCCTGGGTCAAGAGCGATGTCGGCGACAAGGAGGTGTTCAAGTGCATGTGCCACAACTCCGAATACGATCCCCGCGCGGGTGCGCAGGTCGTGTTCGGGCCGGCGCCGCGGCGGCTCGCTGCGCTGCCGCTGGCGCTCGCTGACGGCTCGCTCAGCGTCGCGGGCAATTTCATCGGAAAGGTAGGTGGCCAGCAGGCAGGATGATGGATCGCGGGTCGCGCCCGCGTCACGACAGGCCGCATCCGCATTTCGTGCGGGTGACGAGAAGAACGACAAGAATTCACAACAAGAATTCAACGGATGAAATCAAGGGGAAACGTCCTATGACCAGGAAGCAATGGTTACTGTCCGGCTTCGTCGCCTTCACCTGCCTCGTCCCGATCGCCGCCGGCGCCGGCCCGATCGAGAATTACAGTCCGGTCACTGCGCAGCGCCTGGAGAATCCGGAAGCCGCCAACTGGATGCTCTACCGGCGGACCTATGACGGACAGGGCTATAGCCCGCTCGACCAGATCAACACCTCGAACGTCAAGAATCTCACGCCGGTCTGGACCTTCGCCACCGGCGTCATCGAGGGGCACGAGGCGCCGCCAATCGTCAACAATGGCGTGATGTTCGTGGCAACCCCGATGGGGCAGGTGATCGCGCTGAACGCCAAGACCGGCGACGAATACTGGCGCTACAAGCGGCAGCTTCCGGACGATCTGTTCCAGCTACATCCGACCAGCCGCGGCGTTGGGCTGTGGGAGGACAAGCTCTATCTCGCCACCACCGACGATCACGTCGTCGCGCTCGACGCCAAGACCGGCAAAGTGGTGTGGGACACCAAGGTGCAGGACTACAAGAAGGGTCAGTACATGACCCTGATGCCGCTCATCGTCGACGGCAAGGTCATCGTCGGCGGCTCCGGCGGCGAGTTCGGCGTGCGTGGCTACGTCGCGGCCTATGACGCCAAGGACGGCAAGGAGCTGTGGCGCACCTTCACCATCCCCGGCCAAGGCGAGCCCGGTCACGACACCTGGCAAGGCGATGACTGGAAGAACGGCGGCGGCTCGGCCTGGATGACCGGCAATTACGACAAGGACACCAAGACGATCTACTGGGGCGTCGGCAACGCCGCGCCGTGGCCCGGCGAGATGCATCCCGGCGACAATCTCTACACCTCGTCGGTGCTCGCGCTCGATCCCAACACCGGTAAGATCAAGACCTATCACCAGTATCACCAGAACGACTCCTGGGACTGGGACGAGGTCGATGCGCCGATGCTGGTCGACCTGCAGCGCGATGGGCGCAACATCAAGAGTCTGATCCATCCGGGCCGCGATGCGATCTTCTGGGTGCTCGAGCGCACGCCGACCAAGATCAACTACGTCGCCGGCTGGCCGTTCGTCTCCACCGACGTCTGGAAGGGTATCGAGCCCGAGAGCGGAAAGCCGATCGTCGATCCCGCGCACAAGCCGGTCATCGGCAAGCGGGTCGAGTTCTGTCCGTCGCTCTGGGGCGGCAAGGACTGGCCGTCGGCGGCCTACAGCCAGAAGACCGGACTCGTCTACGTGCCCGCCAACGAGAATTTCTGCGGCGGCTTCACCGGCGAGAAGATTGCGCTGAAACCCGGCGAGCTCTGGCTCGGCACCAAGCCGGAAGACATCGGCCTGAAGGCCAAGCCCGGTGCGGATCACTTCGGCGAGCTTCAGGCTTGGGATCCCGCCACAGGCAAGAAGGTGTGGCAGCATAAGTTCCCGAAGTCGCAGTTGTTCGGTTCGGTAACGGCGACCGCCGGAGATCTCGTTTTCGCCGGCGGCACCAACGACCGCTACTTCCGCGCCTTCAACGCCAAGACCGGCGAGCTGCTCTGGGAGCAGAAGACCAACTCCGGCATCATGGGTATGCCGGTGTCCTATGAGGTCGATGGCACGCAGTACATCGCGATCCAGTCCGGCTGGGGCGTCGATGCGCAGCGCATCCAGGATGCCCTGGCGACCAACAATATCGGCATCGAATCCAACGTGCCGCAGGGCGGTGTGATCTGGGTCTTTGCACTGAAGAAGTAGCTCCGCGGCGGATCGAAGGAAGCGGAGCGCGCAGGGGGCGAGCGAATGCGGCGGACGGCAACGTCCGCCGCATTCTGCTATCCGGGACCCGGCTCCGCCAAGGCTTCGCCGGGCTTTCAGTGCTAGGCCGGCGAAGCTTCAGCGAAGACGGCAAGCCTCGTGACGACGTGCGAACGCCCACGCGCAAAAGTGCGAGGGCTACGCCTCCAATTGCTTGCCGAGCGGCAGGTTGCGGATGCGCTTGCCCGTCGCGGCGAAGATGGCGTTCATCAGCGCAGGGGCGAAGGGCGGCACGCCGGGCTCGCCAACGCCGCTCGGTGGCGTGTCGGGTCCGGGCGGCACGATGTAGACGTTGGTCACCAGCGGAGACTCATCCATCCTGAGGACCTGGAAGTCGTCGAAGTTTTTCTGCTCGACCTTGCCGTCCTTGAAGGTGATCTCGCCATATTTGGCGAGGCTGAGACCCATGATCGCCGCGCCCTCGATCTGCGATTGGATACGCTCGGGATTGACGTAGGTGCCGCAATCGATGGCGGTGTCGACCCGCGGCACCGTCAGCTTGCTCTTATCGTCGACGGCCACCTCGACGATGGTCGCGATGTAACTGACGAAGCTGCGGTGCACGGCGATGCCGAGGCCGTGGCCCTTCGGCACCTGGCGTCCCCATTCGCCCTTCTCGGCGACCAGCTCGACCACCTTGCGCAGGCGTGCGGTGTCGATCGGGTAGCTGTCATAGGGCTCGCCGTAGTTCCAGAGGTCCTTCACCTCCGGCATGACGATCCGCGGGCTGCCGATTAGCGCGAGCAGCGTCTCCTTCTGGTCGCGGCCGGTCGCATGCGCGATCTCGCCGACCATCGACTGCACCGCGAAGGCGCGCGGGATGTTCGAGACCGAGCGGAACCAGCCGATGCGGGTATGCGCGGCCGCTTCCGGATTCTCGCACGAGACGTTGGCGATCTCGAAGGGCATGTCAACGAGGCCCATGCCGAGCTCGAACGGTGCCTGGTGGACGGTTCCGGCGGCGAAGGTCGAGGCGATGCTAGGGGCCACGCTGCGGTGGCGCCACGCGATCACCTTGCCGCTCTTGTCCAGTCCAGCCTCGATCCGCTCGACCGAGACGGTGTGCAGGAAGTCGTGACGGACGTCGTCCTCACGCGTCCATTGCACCTTCACCGGCGTGCCGAGCTCCTTCGACAGCAGCGCGGCCTCGAGCGCGAAATCGCATTTCGACTTGCGACCGAAGCCGCCGCCGAGCAGCGTGACGTTGACGGTGACGTTCTGCTCGGGGATGCCGAGCGTCTTGGCGACGTCCTCGCGGGTGCCGCCGGGGCTCTGCACCGGCGCCCAGATCTCGGCCTTGTCGCCCTTGACGTCGGCGACCGCGACCGGCGGCTCCATGCTGACATGGGCGAGATGGGGCAGGTAGTATTCGCCGACGACGACCTTGTCCGCGCTCTTCAGCGCGGCATCCGCGTCGCCTTCCTTGCGCACGACGAGGCCCGGCTTGCGCGAGGCGTCCTCGAGCTCCTTGCGGTAGGCGGCCGAGTCGTACTTGGCATTCGCGCCGTCGTCCCAGGTCAGCTTCAACGCGTCGCGGCCCTTGATCGCCGCGCCGGTGTTGCGGGCGATCACCGCGACGCCGCCAAGCGGCTGGAATTTCGTCGGCCACGGCCAGCCGCGGACCTGCATCACCTTCTCGACGCCGGGGACCTTCAAGGCCGCATCGGGATCGAACGAGACCAGCTTGCCGCCGGTCACCGGCGGGCGCGCTATCACGGCATACTTCATGCCGGGTAGTCGCACGTCGGCACCGTAGCGCGCCTTCCCCGTGGTGATGTCGCGAAGATCGACGATGCCGATCTGGCCCTTGGTCAGATAGCGGAAGTCCTTGGGGTCCTTCAGCTTGAGGTCTTCGGTGCTCGGCACCGATTCTTTGGCGGCGTCGGCCGCGAGTTCGCCGAAGCCGAGCTTGCGCCCGCTGGCGCTGTGGATCACCTCGTGATTGACCGCCTTGACCTCCGTGGCGGGTACGCCCCAGCGCTTGGCCGCAGCCCGCTCCAGCATGGCGCGGGCGGAGGCGCCGATCTGGCGCATCGGCATCAGATAGTGCCGCGTGCTGCGCGAGCCGTCGGTGTCCTGGTTGCCGAACTTGACCTCATCGCCGTGGGCCTGCTCGACCTTGACCTTCGACCAGTCGGCCTCCATCTCCTCGGCCACGATCAGCGGCAGGCTGGTGCGCACGCCGGTGCCCATCTCCGCTCGGTGGGCAAGAATGGTAACGATGCCGTCGGGCGCGACCGCGACGAAGACGCGCGGATCGACCACGACGCCGTGCGGCATCTTTCCCGCGCCGGTCTCATAGGCGAAGGCCTGACGTGACATCACGGGTGCGGCAAGCACGAAGCTGCCGGTGACTCCGAGTCCCTTCAGGATGCTGCGGCGTGAGATCTTCTCGACCTTGATGTGCTTTTCGAAGCCACGAAGCTTCCGGGGATTGTCGATGAAATTCATGATCACACCCCCGTCGATGCGAGATGCACGGCGTTTTCGATACGCTGGTAGCAGCCGCAGCGGCAGATGTTGCCGGACATCGCTTCGCGGATCTGCTCATGCGACGGTTTTGGATTGTCCATCAAGAGCGCAGCGGCCTGCATGATCTGGCCGGCCTGGCAGAAGCCGCATTGGGGAACGTTGACCTGGCGCCAGGCCTTCTGGACGGGATGATCGCCGGTCGGATGCAGCCCCTCGATCGTCGTGACCTCGCGCCCGGCGATGTCGTTGATCGAGGTGATGCAGGAGCGCACGGCCTCCTTGTCGACAATGACAGTGCAGGCGCCGCACAAAGCCTGGCCGCAGCCGAACTTGGTGCCGGTCAGCCCGGCCTCGTCGCGCAGGAACCAGAGTAGCGGGAGATCCGGGTCGCCGTCCCAGCTCTGTTCCTGGCCGTTGATCTTCACCTTGATCATGATCGTCCCTCGCTCTTCATAAGCATGTCGATTTTGGATTGCGCCGACGTCGGTCGACGCCGGCTCCGTGCGTTGTCTCGCCAGCATCCGACCTGTTGTCCTCGCGCGGGCAGGTCCCGGGAGGAGGTCGCTATGCGACTGGCGATGTCTGGATGTGCTCGAAATCTCCCGTTTTCGTTCTTATTTGATTGAATTTCGCGCGGCATCGTGACGCCGCGACTCATATCAGAGATCGGGCCGGACCGGCATTCACAGCCGGGTGTGCTTGACGTGAACAGATTGTATCCGCGATTTGGCAAAAGCAGGGCGGGAGCGCTGCGCGCTGCGTGCCGCGCGGCCTTTGCAGCGGCAGGTTGCAGCAAAAAAAAGCTTCGTCCGCCAGAGGGACTGTGCGGACGAAGCAGGATGCCTCAGTCGAGGGAGGGAGAAACGCAACGCACGCACGGACTTCAAGCGGGAAGTTGGCGGCGCTGCGCAGTCATTCAGAGACCAGGACTGAGGGGAGCCAATGGCCCTCGCCAGTGCAAATGGGCGGAGCCACGCCGCCGCAATCTTGGAGCCTCGCCGTCCGGCGCGCTGGTGGTGGTCGGGACCAGCGGCCGGACGGCGTGGCCAACGTCTGATGGCCTCAGGCGGCCTTGGCTTTCGCCACGTGAGTTGCGATCGCGTCCATCAAAGGCGGCGACAGACAGTCATAGGGCTCGAGCCCGATTTCCTTCAGGCGCGAACGAATGCCCGCCATCTGCTCCGGCTTCACGCCCGATTCGATCACCGAGGAGACGAAGGCGGCGAATTGCGGCGCCTGCGAGCCCTGCTCCTGGAACAGTTCGGGATGGATGAAGTCGAGGCCGTAGAACGGATGGTTCTTGTTCTCGATGCGGCCGTACATGTGCGTGCCGCAGGCCTTGCAGGCGTAGCGCTGGATTACCGCGGAAGGGTCGACAATCTGGAGCTTGTCGCCGTTCTCGAGCACGGTGACGTTCTGGCGCGGCACCACGGCGACGACCGAGAACGTCGCACCTTGCGGCTTCCAGCACTTGGTGCAGCCGCAGGCGTGGTTGTGGGCGACGTCGCCCTTGATGCCGACCTTGACCGGATGGTCCGTGCATTTGCAGACCAGCGTGCCGCCGGCGAAGCTGCCGCTGCCCTGTTTGATGCCGTTGTCGATCGAGGGGTGGAGTGCAACTGTCATGGGACGATCCTCCTTGTGGATGATGCTTCTGGTTCAGTAGACGACGACGGAACGGATCGATTTGCCCTCGTGCATCAGGTCGAAGCCCTTGTTGATGTCTTCGAGCTTCAGCACGTGGGTGATCATCGGGTCGATCTGGATCTTTCCGTTCATGTACCAGTCGACGATCTTCGGTACGTCGGTTCGGCCGCGGGCGCCGCCGAAGGCGGTGCCGCGCCAGTTGCGCCCGGTGACGAGTTGGAACGGACGCGTGGCGATCTCCTTGCCGGCCTCGGCGACGCCGATGATGATCGAGGTGCCCCAACCGCGATGGCAGGCTTCCAGCGCCTGGCGCATCACCGTGGTGTTGCCGGTGCAGTCGAAGGTGTAGTCGGCGCCGCCGTCGGTCAGGCCGACGAGATGCTGGACGATGTCGCCGGTGACCTTCTTCGGGTTGACGAAGTGGGTCATGCCGAACCTCTTGCCCCACTCCTCCTTGGAGTCGTTGATGTCGACGCCGATGATCTTGTCTGCGCCGGCCATCTTGGCGCCCTGGATGACGTTGAGCCCGATGCCGCCGAGGCCGAACACGACGACGTTGGAGCCCGGCTCGACCTTGGCCGTGTTGACGACGGCGCCGACGCCGGTGGTGACGCCGCAACCGATGTAGCAGCTCTTGTCGAAGGGGGCGTCCTCGCGGATCTTCGCCACCGCGATCTCCGGCAGCACCGTGAAGTTCGAGAACGTCGAGCAGCCCATGTAGTGGTAAATCGGCTTGCCCTTGTAGGAGAAGCGGCTGGTGCCATCAGGCATCACGCCCTTGCCCTGGGTGGCGCGGATCGCGGTGCAAAGATTGGTCTTCTGGCTGAGGCAGCTTTTGCATTGCCGGCATTCCGGCGTGTAGAGCGGGATGACGTGATCGCCCGGTTTAACCGAGGTCACGCCAGCGCCGATCTCGCGGATGATGCCGGCACCTTCATGGCCCAGGATCGAGGGGAAGATTCCCTCGCTGTCGAAGCCGTCGAGCGTGTAGGCGTCGGTGTGGCAGATACCAGTTGCCTTGATCTCGACCAGGACTTCGCCAGCCTTCGGACCTTCCAGATCGACCTCGACGATCTCGAGTGGTTTCTTCGCTTCGAAAGCGATGGCGGCACGTGTCTTCATCGTAAACTCCTCAAATCCTCATGGAGACGCCAAGACTTCACGT
Organism: Bradyrhizobium sp. ISRA442; assembly: GCF_038085055.1. Lineage (NCBI taxonomy): Bacteria > Pseudomonadati > Pseudomonadota > Alphaproteobacteria > Hyphomicrobiales > Nitrobacteraceae > Bradyrhizobium > Bradyrhizobium sp. ISRA442. Next base: position 92,802 of record NZ_JALGCN010000013.1, on the reverse strand, counting down.
CTCGGGCAGACTCCAAACGTTTATTTCTTGCCCATGCACGAGTCTTCGGCCTTGGTATAGGCGTCAGTCTTGTCCTCATGCTTGCCGGGCCGCGCACGGCCCCAGGCTTCGTTGGAACGCGCGCGCAGATAGACGTAGAGATCGTCCATGTAACAGGCGACGTTCGGATTATCGCCGAAGGCCGGCATCACGTTCTCCTGCGCGGTCGAGATGTTCTTGCGGCCGGAGGCGACGACGCCGAGGAAGTCGGCATAGCTCATCGTCTTCAGCGAATCTTTCAGCGCCGGGGCGTAGGTCGAGCCCATTCCGTCCGGGCCATGACAGACATGGCAGTCCGAGTGATAGCGGCGGTATCCGGAATAGGTGTACCAGTCGACGGACCCCTCGGTGACCTTGTAGGTCGGGTTTCCCTCCTTATCGAGCCACTCACCATTTTCGTTTTGTTTGACGGCGGCCGGATCGCCCGAGCCGTCCGCGACGGCAATTCCTCCAGACGCGACGAAGATCATCGCAGCAATGGCACAGCAGATTTTTCGCAAGTGATTTTTCCTCGAGCGCGTTCGGTGGAGACGAGCCGGCGCGTGGAGTTGATCCACGCGCCGGGACGATACAGGGTTGAGGCTAGTTCGGCAGCGAGAACACGGTCAGCGTGCCGCCGAGAGCCGTGTAGTTCGAGAGTGCCGCATAGCCGCCGACTGCGCCGAGACCGGCCGTCGGATCGGTCAGACCTGCCGCCAGACCGATACCGGCCCAGCCGCCCACGCCGGAGAGAACGGCAACGTACTGCTTGCCGCCATGCTCATAGGTCTGGACGTTGCCGATGATGCCGGAAGGAGTCTTGAACTTGTAGAGCTCCTTGCCGGTCTTGGCGTCGACCGCCTTCAGGTAGCCTTCCAGTGTGCCGTAGAACACCACGCCGCCGGCGGTTGCGAGCGCACCCGACCAGACCGAGAACTGCTCCTTGTTCGACCACACGATCTTGCCGGTCTTGCCGTCCCAGGCGATGAAGTTACCCATGTTGGTCTCGCCCTGCGGCGGATACATCGACAGCGTCGCACCCACATAGGGCTGGCCCGCGGTGTAGCTCACCTTGAACGGTTCGTAGTCCATGCAGACGTGGTTGGTCGGCACGTAGAACAACTGCGTTTCCGGCGAGTAGGCCGCCGGCTGCTCGTCCTTGGTGCCGAGCGCGGCCGGGCAGATGCCCTTCACGTTGTGGTCTTCGCCCGCCTTGTCGGTCGAAGCTGCATCAAGCACCTTCGGACGGCCATAGGTCGGCGAGTTCTTGTCCATGTCGACGCCGGAGGTCCAGTTCACCTTCGGATCGTACTTTTCGGCGACCAGCAGCTCGCCGCTCTCGCGATCAAGGGTGTAGCCGATGCCGTTGCGATCGAAGTGCGTCAGCAGCTTGCGCGGCTGCCCGTTGATGCTCTGATCGGTGAGGATCATCTCGTTGACGCCGTCATAGTCCCATTCGTCGTGGGGCGTCATCTGATAGACCCACTTGGCCATGCCAGTATCGGCGTCGCGCGCGAAGATGGTCATCGACCACTTGTTGTCGCCGGGACGCTGCTTCGGATTCCAGGTCGAGGGATTGCCCGACCCGTAATAGACGAGGTTCAGAGCGGGATCGTAGGACATCCAGCCCCAGGTGCAGCCGCCGCCGATCTTCCACTGATCGCCCTGCCAGGTCTTCAGCGAGGAATCAGCTCCGATCGGCTTGCCGAGCGCGGTCGTCTTGGCGGGATCGACCTTGATCTGATCGTCCGGGCCTTCGGAGAAGGCGCGCCAGACTTGCTTGCCCGACTTTAGGTCATAGGCGGTGACGTGACACTGCACGCCGAACTCGCCGCCGGAGATGCCGACCAGCACCTTGTCCTTCACCACCAGCGCCGCCGACGTGCCGGTCTGGCCCTTGCTCGGATCGCCGTTCGTGGCCGTCCAGGCGACTTGGCCGGTCTTGGCGTCGAGCGCGACGAGGTTGGTGTCGGCCTGATGCAGGATGATCTTGCCGTCACCATAGGACAGGCCGCGGTTGACCGTATCGCAGCACATCACCGGGATGACGTTCGGGTCCTGCTTCGGCTCGTACTTCCAGATGATCTTGTTCTCGTTGGAAAGGTCAAGAGCATAGACCTTGTTCGGGAACGGGGTGTGAACGTACATCACGTTGCCGATGATCAGTGGGCCACCTTCGTGGCCACGCAGCACGCCAGTCGAGAAAGTCCAGGCGACCTGGAGCTTGCCGACATTTTGTGCGTTGATCTGATTCAGTTTGGAGTACCGGGTATTGGCGTAATCGCCTGCCGGCATTACCCAGTCTTTCGGGTTCTGCGACATCTTGATCAGCTCGTCATTGGCTGAAGCGCTGCCGACAGCGAGAGCCGCCGCGGAGCCAAGATAGGTCGCCAGTAGCACCTTGCGCATAGTCATTTCCTCCTAGGTCTCGTTTATCGTTTTCGTAGCATTGCCTAACCACTGGGCTTTGACGTCCAGCGTCTGCTCGTGCAGGGCGGTCACGGTTGGGACCAGAAACGATGCTGTAGTGTTTCCTCCTCCTGGTATGAGCCACGGGTCTGCGTTTCGCTTGCGGCCCGTTTCTTGTTGTTCCTGCCGCAATTCCTAACCACTTCGTCATCGGGAAACTTGCCCAAGAGAGAAGCCGCTTTGCTCGACAGCGCACGGACGCGAAGTTTTTGATTTTGCAGTAGCGAATTCAGCGGCTTCTGCTATGTCCGACCGCAGGTTTTCTGCGCTCAGGTTCCCCTTGACGGCGCTGCAACTAAGGCGGAGGATTATTCTCAAGGGTGGCAGTGGGGCAGGGCGCTTGCCCCAAAAGACGACCCAAATTTGAGGTAAACGTCGCGCAATCACGGCTGAGGGCTCCGGCGGATGCCGGTCGCGATTCGCGCCGTATCTCCCGGTGAAACCAGTGGCTGGATCATGTCCGACACAATCCACACGCTCTCGACGACCGGACTGACGCCGAAGAAGCAGATCCAGAGTTGGATCGATGGGCTGACCAGCCTGTGCGGCTACTTCGACGTCGATCCGCTGGAGGCGTCCTCGCTTGAGGGCCGCATCGACTACACCACGGTCTCGCGCCTGAAGCTCTGCCAGATCGAGGTGAGCCAGCATCGCATCGCGCACACCTTCGCGCGCGCCAAAGCCAACGAACATCCCTACATCAAGATTCATTTTCAGACATATGGCGTGTCCTATTTCGAGCAGGAGGGCCGTCACATCGAGCTCAACCCGGGCGACATCATCGCCTATGACGTTTCTTGCCCGCACTCGATCATCAGCCCCGCCTTTACGCGGCACGACGTGGTGATCGTGCCGAAGGCGCTGCTCCGCGATCGCGGCTTCCCGTCACAGCGGATGCCGGCCTGCAAGCTGTCGGCGCGCACGGGTACGGGTCGGATCGCCCATGATTTTGTTCACGCGACCTTCGACGAGGCGGCGAAGCTGTCGGCGAACAGCGCGGTCGGCGTCGCCGATTCGCTGATCGATCTTCTGCTGCTGCCGCTCCGCGAGGCCGACACGCTGTTCGATCGGGTCGGGCCCGAGGCGATGTATGTGCGCGCGCAGTTCTTCATTCGCGAGCATCTGCGCGATCCGGATCTGTGCATCGACCAGATCTCGGCGGAGCTCGGCTGCTCCAAACGCTATCTGCACATGCTGTTCTCTGAGCGCGGCACGACGGTGAGCGACTATATCTGGCAGGCGCGGCTTCAGAACTGCCGGCAGGAGCTCGAGGCCCACGGCGGCAAGACCATCACCGACGTCGCCTTCTCCTGGGGCTTCTCCAGCTCATCGCATTTCAGCCGGGTGTTCCGGAAGTATTTCGGCGTGGTGCCGTCGTCGATCCACAAGGCGCAGCAGAACGCCGTTTCCTCGGAAGAGCATTAGGCCCGCGCGGCGCCGTTCGACCGCTCAGTGCGCCCGCCTTCGCAGGCGGGCGTTTCGCTTTGGGCGCAGGCCGACTCGAGGTCAAGAGACTGCGCGTGCCTCACTACCTCGGGACGAGTGCAACGGCCGCGCCACATTCTCACTGTCATCGCCCGGCTCGACCGGGCGAGCGATCCAGTATTCCAGGGTCGGTGAATGTAGGGAAAAGCCGCGGCGTGCTGCATGCCCTGCCTGCCGCCTTCGCCAAAGCTTCGGCGGCCCAAGACCGCAAGGCGGGCGAAGCCTTGGCGTAGCCGGGTCGCGGGGCATGACAGCGGAGAACGAGGAGACGCCGAGCCGGTCGATGCGGTTGCGCTCGTTTTCCGGCCGCATCCATCGTCATTCCGGGCTCGCTCTTCGGGCGCCCCCATTGCGCTATTGCGCAATGGGAGTGACGGGAGCGAGCTTCACCGCTGGATAATCTTGGTCCAGACGTCGCCGAGGACCGCGGGCTCGCGCGGCGGCAGGTAGGTGAGGCCTGCCTGCTTGCCGAGTTCGGCGATCCTACTCCCGGCGGCGAGCTCGCCGAGCGCCTTGTCGACAACGGTGATCAAGTCAGGGTCACTGGCGAGCCCGACATAGCCGCGATTGGCGCCGATCGGATAGTAGTAGCCGGAGGCCGTGATCGCCGTATCGGGATGCGCGGCGCGGTGGGCGTCGAAGCGGCCGAGGTCGATCAGCGTCGCATCATAGTCGCCGCGGTTGAGCGCGCCGAGCAGGTCGTCACGGCCGGGAACGAGATGAGTGATGCTGTCGATCAGGCGTCCCTTGTCGAAGGTCATCAGGATGGCGTCGCCAAGTGATCCGCTTTCGATCGCGAGACGAAGGCCGGCGAGATCGCCGATATCGCTGATCCTGCGGTCGCGCGCTTTCGGCCCCAGCACCACCGTCATGGGCGAATAGACGTAAGGTTGGCTCGGCAGGAGCACGCCTAGCGGGACGCGGCGCCGCCGGTCCTCGCGTGTGGCGCCATCGAAGTCCGGAAGACGCGCCGTCTTCATGCCAGGGACGACCAGCGAATCAGTCGTCAGCGCGTAGCCGCCGACCAGCGAACAGCGTCCGTCGGACAACAGCGCATTGGCCTCGAGCTGCGGGCTCGAATCCTCATCCAACTTGCTCTCGAACCACTGGATCTTCAGTGGCCGTCCCAGCCGGTCGGCGATCGCCTGCGCCAGCATCACGTCGAAGCCGGCATCCGGCTTGCCGCGCCGATGCACCGACAGCGGCGGCCGATCCTCGTCGAGGCAGATCTTGAGCGGCGGCGCGTCGGCCGCTGCGACCTTTGCGGGAGGGAGGGCGAGACCCGACAGCGCCAAAGCCAGTGCGCAAGCCGCAAGCCGCCCCTTCATTGTCGTCTCCGGCTCGAGATGAAGACCCAGAGGTCCATGATCTCGTCCTCGCTGAGAATGTCGCCCCACGGCGGCATCTTGTTGTTCTTGCCGTTCTTCACCGTTGTGACGAAGCGCGTCTTGTCGTCGGGGAAGGTGCGCAGGTCCGGCGTTATGGTGCCGGAGTTCATCAAATTGGGACCGTGGCAGTGCGAGCATTTCTCGGCATAGGTCGACTTGCCGTGGTCGAGCTGCGCCTGCACGGGCTTGCCGCTTGATTCATCCGCGGCACGGGCGGTCGCCGCAAGCGCGACCGTGAGCGCCGCGACGGCGGCGAGGGTCGCCGCCGTCTTGTGAGATACCTTTCTCAGCACGTCTTGCCGTTACTGCTTGACCGCAAAGACCCACAGCGAGCCGCCGGGCGGCACTTTCGCGAGCCGCTCGTCGCCGGAGAACAGCGAGTAGACGCCGCCATAGCCGCTGGTGACGGCGACATATTGCACGCCGTCCTGCTGCCAGGTCACCGGCTGTCCCTCGATGCCCGAGCCGGTCTGGAACTGCCAGAGCTTCTTGCCGGTGTCGGCATCGAAGGCCTCGAACTCGCCGGTCAGCGCGCCCGTGAAGACGACACCGCCCGCGGTCGACAGCACGCCGGAGAAGCGCGGGATGTCGACTGGCGCCTCCCACTTCGCCTTGCCGCTCAAGGGATCGATCGCCTTGAGATGGCCGCGCGCGCCGTCACCGAACTCCCAGAGGTCGGTCAAGTCCATGCCGAGATACCATTCACCCTGCTTGAAGGTGACGGGCTCAGTCTTGTACCTGCCGCCGAAGGCGAGCGTGTTGGCGTAGGCGAGCCCGGTCTGCGGATTGAACGACATAGGCTCCCAGTTCTTGCCGCCGAGAATCGACGGATAGACCGTCACCTTCTTGCCATCGCGCGCGTCCTTGCTGACGTCGGTCTCGATCGGCCGTCCGGTCTTCATGTCGATGCCGGTCGCCCAGTTGACCTTCACGTAAGGATTGGCCGCGAGCAGCTTTCCGTTGGTGCGATCGAGCACGTAGAAGAAGCCGTTGCGGTTGGCATCCATCAGCACCTTGGTCGGTTTGCCCTCGACATTCATGTCGGCGAGGACCATCTCGGCCACGGAGTCATAGTCGAACGGATTGTTCGGCGAGAACTGGTAGTGCCACTTGATCTTGCCGGTCTTGGGATCCATCGCCAGTACGGAGCAAGTGTAGAGATTGTCGCCGGGGCGCACCGCCGAATTGAATGGTCCGGGATTGCCGATGCCCCAATAGACGGTGTTCAGCTCGGGATCGTAAGAGCCGGTGATCCAGGTCGAGCCGCCGCCGAGCTTCCAGGTGTCGCCCTTCCAGGTATCGCCGCCGGGCTCGTCCGGCGAGGGGATCGAATGGGTGCGCCAGAGATGCTTGCCGGTTGCGGGATCCCAGCCGTCGATGAAGCCGCGGGTGCCGAACTCGGCTCCGGAGATGCCGGTGATGACGACGCCGTCGGCAACCAGCGGCGCGACCGTCATCGAATAGCCTTCCTTGATGTCGGCGGCCTTCTGCCGCCACAGCTCCTTGCCGTCCTTGGCGTCGAGCGCGATCACATTGGCATCGAGCGTGGTGCGGAACACCTTGCCGTCGTAGAGCGCTGCGCCGCGGTTGATGATGCCGCAGCAGACGATGCGCGGTGTCTCGGCGGGATATTCGATCTTGCTCTTCCAGATCTGCTTGCCGGTCTTGGCGTCGACCGCCATGGTCGCGTTATGTGCCGTCACGTAGATCACCCCCTGGTAAACCAGCGGCTGCGACTCCTCGCTGCGATCGTCGTTGAAGCTGTAGTTCCAGACCGGGACGAGGTTCTTGACGGTGTCTTTGTTGATCTGATTCAGCGTCGAGAAACGTTGGAGGTTGTAGCCCATCCCGTAGTTGAGAACATTCGATGTGTCGGTCGCACCCTTGACCAGTTGTTCGGTGGTCTGTGCGTCCGCACACGTCGATGCAAGCATGACGAGGCTCGCGGCCATCGCAAAGCGTTTCATCCGTCCCTCCCAATATGCGCGTCCTTTGACGCTGCGGGAGCAACACTCCGTCGGAAAGCAAAACGCGTCAATACGAAAGTCGAAAGTGCCGTGCCGAATTGTTGCACGCCAGATGCCAGTTACCTTGAGTAAACCTTTCGACGATCGACTCCACTTGCGACTCCCACTTGCGTTGAGGCGCTGGCGCATTCCGCGGCATGACGCAACGCGCGTTGCGTGTCGCGTTGCGCACTGTTCGCGAATCTAGTTGGTCAGATGGTCCCGGCATGGAATCGGACGCGGCTTGGTTCCGCGCTTGTCCGGCGGCACATTGCAATTGTCGATACGCTGCTCGTCCGTCCATTTGGGCCCGAGCCGTTCCTTGCCAGTCAGGACCTTGGCCGTGGCCGGCGGCATGGATTTGGAAGGCATGGGTTTGGAAAGAGTCCCGCCCTGCGCCGCGGCGGGCGAGATGAGGCAAATCGCAACGGCGCAGCACAATGGCATTTGGATCAAGAGCTTCATGGGCGGCCTCGCTGGTGCAACATGCAATATCCGCAATAAGGCGCTGGCGCGGGCCGGCGATCCACCCGAAATCCGTCAAGTTTGCGCATGCGCGTGGACCAGCCCCCGCTATCGGACTTATGCTGTCGCGATCCCGCCTAGCGCGGGGCTTTTCCGCCAGGGAGGTTTTTGATGATATCGCGCCGCTCCATTGCACTTGCGTTGACTGCCGCTTTGCTCGCCGGCCCGGCCTGGTCGGCATCCGCCGTCAAGATGTTCGACACCGACAATGACGGAACGCTCGACCTAGCCGAGGTGAAGAAAGCTGCCGCTGCGCTGTTCGCAAGGCTCGATCCCGATCATGACGGCACGCTCGATGCGCGCGAACTGCGCGGACGGTTGACGGCGAAGGAGCTCGCGGCCGCCGATCCCGATCACGACGGGACGCTCACGCTGGATGAATACCTCGCCGTGGTCGAACAGCGCTTCAAGGCTGCCGATCCGGATAATGACGGCACGCTGGACGCCAAGGAATTGAGATCGCGCGCCGGGCGCGCGTTGCTGCGGCTGTTGCGCTGAGCGCGCGCTTCTCGCGTTGCGGCTTGACCGAGAGCGAAGGTCGTTTGACCGAGAGGGAACTATCTCGCGCAAAGATTTGCGTCACTGTGTTCGACGCTCGAATCCAGGCTTGAACTGCGCGCGACGCAGCCCTAGGTTTCGATCCGCGCGATGTCGCGCTCAATACCTTGGGAGACCCCGAATGGCTTGGAAAGCTCCGAAGATCGTGGAAGTGTCGGTGGGCATGGAAATCAACATGTACGCCTGCGCTTCGCGCAAGTAAGACCACCTGACGACCTGCCGCGGCTTCGATGGCAAATGCCGTCGAAGCCGTGGCAGTGTTAGGCTGCTATTTTCGCGGCTCTTTGCTTATCCCTCGCATTGCGCTCATCCGATCTTCATCAAAGCCGCGGTTGACGTCGGGCCACAACGACGATCGGGGCCCGCGATCCAAATCCCGACCGCCAGCTTGTAGGTTGTGCGCCGCGGTCTGGTCAGCGCTGCTGCCGCTTTCACCAGTGAAGATGACCTGGACCGTCAGGCGCCTTGCGGCCGCTCAGAACGGGTCTTGAAACGCGCGTATCGAAGCGCAAGGGTGGGCAGAACCAGCAGACTAAGCGCCATCGAAGTCATGAGACCCCCGAGGATGACGATCGCCATCGGGCCCTCGATTTCACGCCCCGGTTCTCCTGCGCCGAGCGCGAGCGGCAGCAATCCCAGGCCGGTCACGAGAGACGTCATCAGGATCGGGACGAGACGGTCGGCCGCGCCCTCGATCGCGGTATCTAGTCCCCACACGCGACCGTCGGCGAGGACGAGGTGCTCGTAGTGCGAGATCATGAGGATGGAATTGCGCAGCGTGATCCCGAACAGCGTGACGAAGCCGACCATTGATCCGAGCGAAAGCAGACCACCCGTCAACGCCAATGCGAACACGCCACCGACAAAGGCAAACGGCAGGTTGATCATTACCAGCAGCAGATTTCGCCAATGGCCGGTGACCATCGAAAGCAGAATGACGATACCCGTCCCGGCCAGCAAAGAGTTGACGATGAGATCGCGCCGCGACCGGGCTTGGGCCTCGGCCGCTCCGGCAAATTCGAGATGAGCACCGGGCGGCAGCGCGACCTCGCGGGCCAGCTTGCGTTTGGCGGCGGCCACGAAGGATTCGAGATCGCGTCCGCTGACGTTCGCTGTTACGGTCTGAACGCGCTGCGCATTCTGGTGCTGGATCTGATAACGGCCTGAGGTTTCGTAGACGTCGGCGATTTGTTTCAGCAGAATGTAAGCCCCGCTCGGCGTGCGCACCGGCAGGTCACCGATCTGAGTGAGCCGGGCGCGGGCATGCGCGTCGAGGATCACGATGACGTTGAAGACGGCATTGCCTTCATATCCCTGGCCGACGACATCGCCCTGGTAGGCGGTGCGGATCAGCTCGAGCACTTCGACCGCATCGAGCCCCCAGCGCTGCAGATCGGTTGGGCGAAGCGTCACATTGACCTGCGGCATCCCCGGCGGGGATCGTTGCTGCACGTCGATGGCACCTGCGACTTCGTCAAGTTCTCGAGCGACGTCGCGCGCAGCGCGCTCGAGTGAATCGAGATCGGGCCCGTAGATGTTGATGACTACCGCCGCAGTGAATCCGGAGACGGTTTCCTCCACGCGCTCCGTCAGGTAGGTCTTGCTCGAGAAGGAGACCCCGGGGAAGTCGGCCAGAGCGGCCCTGATGCGCGCTTCTGCGGCGGATTGTGCCTCGCCCGAGAGTCCCGGCTCTAAGTCGACTTCGAACTCGCTGGAATGCGGACCAACCGTGTCGATGCCGGCCTCGGCTCGACCTGCATGCTGCGCTACTCTATACACGCCCGGGATATTTCGGAGAGTATCCGTCATCAGTTTGCCGATACGAAGCGATTCGTCGAGCGAGGTGCCGGGGATCGCAGAGACGTGCAGAATCAGATGGCCTTCGCGCAGATCCGGCAGGAAGGTCCCGCCGAAAAAAGGCAGCATCGCCGCGCCGGCGATCGTCAGAACCGCGGCTGCCGTCATCACCAGCTTCGGGAAACGGCCGATACGACGCAGCAAGGCCTGGTAGTGTCGACGCGACCACCGTACCGCAGGCGGTTCTTGCAGGCGCTGTGCGCCGGTCCTCCCGACAAGTAGCAGCATGGAGAGCGCGGGCGTCACCGTAAGGGCGACCGCGAGCGAGGCCAGCACGGCGAAGATGTAGGCGATGCCCAGGGGACCGAAGAGACGGCCGGCAATGCCGGAGAGCGCCAGGATCGGAAAGAAGACCAGCAGCACCGCGAACGTCGCATAGGCAACGGCGGTACGCACCTCAAGGAAGGCTCCAAGCACGACGCGAGCCTCGGGTCTCGGCGCCAATGCCCGGCGATTTTCACGCAATCTGCGTACCACGTTCTCGACGCCGATCACGGCATCATCGACGACCTCGCCGATGGCAATCGCAAGGCCGCCCAGCGTCATCGTGTTGAGGGTTTCGCCCATCCATTGCAGGGCGAGCACGGCCGCTATCAACGATAGCGGGATCGCGGTGCAACTGATGATCGAGGTGCGCCAGTCGAACAGAAATAGAAACAGAACGACGACCACGAGCGCCCCACCGATCAACAAGGCGTTGAGCACGTTCTCGGTCGCCTTGTCGATGAAGTTGGCAGGGCGAAATATGTCCGCATGGAGCTGAACCCCATCGGCTTCGAGACCTGGTCGTAGTTCTTGCAGCGCGGCTTCCACCCGCGTGGTGACTTCTCGCGTATTCGCGCCGTATTGCTGGCTGACCATGAGCATGATGCCAGGCATGCCGTCGATGAGGGCGGCCCCGATCGGCGGCTCGGGAGCGGTCACGACTGTGGCGACGTCGCCGAGAACCACGCTGGCGCCGCCTTCGTGCAGAAGAACGGTGCGGGCAAGCTGGTCGGGTGTCAAAGACTGCCCCTGGGTTTGCAGCGTGATGCGCTGATTGGCGGTATCGATGAAGCCGGCGCCCCGTACGCCGGTGGCCTTGCGCGCGGCTGCGAGTACGTCGTTCACGCCGACCCGGAATCGGATCAGGTCGTCAGGACGGACCTGCACCTGCAAAGATCTGACATCTTTGCCGTAAGTGGATACTTGCGCCACGCCCGGTACCGCCAGAAGCCGCCTCGCCACGGTCCAGTCAGCTATGGTGCGCAAATCCATCAGTGAGAGTTTGTCGGACGTCAGGCCAATGACCAGCACCGTACCGGCCAGTGGGGTCAATGGTGTCATCGACGGTGGTTGCACGCCTTGCGGCAGCCGCGAGGCCACGACCGCGAGACGCTCTGTCACCAACTGGCGCGCCCGGTAGATATCGTTGCCCGGCTGGAAGACGACCGTCACCACCGAGAGGCCCTGGATCGACGACGAGCGCAGACTTTCGACGCCGGCCAAGCCGTTGATCGACGTTTCGATCGGTTGCGTGACCAGAATCTCGACCTGCTCGGGACTGAGGCCAGGAGCTTCAGTCTGGATCGTGACCTGCGGCGGCGCGAATTCGGGGAAGACTCCGTACTTGGCTTCGCCAAGGGCGAACAGGCCATAGCCCAGCAGTGCACACGAAAGCGCGAGCACGATGCCGCGGAAGCGGATGGCGAACGCGACGAGAGCGGCTTGCGGCCCTGACCTGTTGGAGCCGATGCCGTCAGTCATTGTCATCGCTGCCCCGAAGCTCGCTCTTGGCCTCCTCGGACAACAAGACCTGCGCGCCCCGGATTACGATTTCGGACCCCGATGGGATGTCCCGGACGACATAGTCATCGTCCGAGACCGGCTGATCCGTGCTGATCGGATGCCGTCGGAAGCTATCGGAGCTCACGCGCAGGTAAACCCACGATCGACCCTGCCATCGCACGATCGCGGTATCTTCGATGAACACGCCCTCGTAAGTGTTGCCTGACGGCACGTAAACAGTGGTGTTCATGCCGGGCAGCAGGCCGCTATCGCCGCGCGCTGAGAAGAAATAGCTCAATCCCTGAATACGAGGGTCGGTGCGTGTTGCGGGGGAGATGTAATGGAGATCGATATTCGCATTTCGCGTTGGCGCCTGCGCCAGAGCCGTCCCCGGAGTCCCAGTGACAGTCACGCCGGGCGGCAGCGTCACCTGAACCAGAAACTGATCGCGTTCGATCAGCCTGACAACGGCGGGCGAGCGCTCGACGATTCCCCGGCCGATGACTAGCCCCCACTCCTGCTGTGCAGTTGCCGCGAGAGTCCTGAGCTGCGATTCCGCAGCGGCGAGCGCGGCCTTGTCGGTCCGTAACGTTCCCTCTGCGGTTTCGGCTTCCTTCTTTGGGAGCGCGGCGGATTCGACGAGATTCCTGATCCGGTCGAACGCACTCTTCGCGACTTCGAGCTTGGCCTGCGCCGTCTGGAGTTGAGCTTGCGCGTTGGCGTAGCTGTTGGTGAGCTCCGTAATGCGGGAGATGTCCAGCACCGCGCCGTATGCGCGGAATTGCTCGGGATGCGGGGCGGCTTCCACAACCGCGGTTTCGAGTCCGACCTGTCCCTGCTGGCTGGACGTAAGCTTGACCGCCGGCTGGTCGCCGTTTGCGGTGCGGGAAGGCTCGGTGCGGCCCGAATTCGACTTGTCCGGCTGCGGCTCCGCCACTGCTTGCCGAACTTGACCCGTGATCGCCCAAGGGCTGGCGGCGAGCGCCAGCAAGCACACAGCGACCGCGACGCGCCAGGAGGTTTCCGTAAGAGCCATCAGCCTGTTAGCAGTTGTGGGGAACCAGCTTATTGACGAAATGAACCGGCGGCAAGGCGCCGACTTCACCATCAACTTGTTTGCGGCGAAAGCCGGCGCGGTCGGAGAGGGGCGGTGGCCGCCAGGTTCCTGCTCATCTCGCATGGAATTGAAACTTCCCGCCCCTTGGAACGTAGCCCCTTATGCTACTTTCTTGATCGCCGAGGCGAGAGGATCACAGCATGAACCCGATTGACCTGGTGGTGACCGTGTGTGCGGTGCTCTCGCCTGCGACCTGCGAGGAGCAGCATTTGGTGTTTTCCTATGCCGGCTCGCCAGCGCAATGCTCGATGGCCGCGCCGCCCTACATTGCGCAATGGATCGGCGAGCATCCGAAGTGGCAGGCCGTGCGATGGCGCTGCGAATATCCGCACGCGCACGACAAGGCGTGAGCACCAGGCTTACTTGGTGCAGTCCTTCAGATCCTTGTCGGCGATCGAGAACACCGCATCCGCCCTGATCTCGAGGTCGCGGACGATGCATTGCCGTGAACTGGGATAGCTGACCTTGGCATCGTAGCGGCCGGGCTCGACGCCGATGATCCGCAGCCGCTCGTCATGGTCGACCTCCTTGTCCTTGTCGTTCAAGGTTTGGTTCGGTCCCCAGTCGGTCTTGCCCGCGGGCGAGAGCTGAAAGCCGGAAATGGTTTCGGTCGTCAGGTTCCAGAGCCGGATGCCCTTGCTCTTGCTCTGTGCGGCGGCGCCGCCGGCACAGGCCACCATGACGATCAAAGCCAGACACCAACGCGTCATCAGCAGCTCCTCCCAAATCACGCCGTCATTTCCTGATGACGCGCTCGCTGTTTCTTGCCTTGTCGAAATTCTTGGCGCGGTCAAGACCGATCGGCGCGATCAGCTTGGCCGAGACGAGATCGGCGCCGTCGAAATCGGTGCCGATGACGGTTGCTCCGCTCAGGTCGGCGCCGCCGAGCTGGGCGCCTTTTAGTAAGGCGCCGGTGAGATCGGCGTCTTTGAGGACAGCGAATTCGAGATCGACGCGCGAGAGGTCGGCGTTGTGCGCGTTCAGGCCGGTCAGATTGGCCGAGCGCAGCACGGCGCGCATCAGCCCCATCGACTGGTTGCGCATGTCGGCGCCAAGATGCGCCTCCGCGATCGAGGCACCCTTGAGGCTTGCACCGGTGAGATCGGCGGCGATGCGTGCCCCCGTCAGATCGGCGCCGTCGAGACGGGCGCGCGCCATCTGCGCGGCGAACAGATTGGCGCCCTTGAGGCTCGCGCCGGTGAGATCCGCCTCCAGCAGCCAGGCCTGATCCAGGATCGCGCGATCGAGATGAGCGCCTGCGAGCTTGGTCCTGTTCAGCCGCGCCGCGCGAAGAATGGCACCGGACATGTCCAGACCCGACAGGTCGAGGCTCGAAAGCCGCTTGCCGGTGAAGTCGGCCGGTGCGGCCGCGCTCGCTCTTGCGAGCACGGTTTCGACCTCCGCCCGGGTCATCTCGGCCGACACCATCGCAGGCGAGGTGAGGTCGACGCCACGCATCATGTCCTGCGCGTTTGCCGCGGGTGCGGCAAGCACGACGCCGAGCGCTGCCAGAACAGCCGTTGCCTTCATCATCAGGCTCCGCTTCACGTCTGTTTAGCACACAGGCGGCGCGGGTGCCTATGAGATATCCCGCCCGGCGCGCTCGCCCTGCGTCCGCCTCACCAGGCCGGCCTTGATCGCGGCGATCTCGGCCTCACCCCGCGCGCCGCGCGGGATGGCGATCGGCACGTCGGCCAGAATCCGCGCCGGCCGCGGCGACAGGAAGAACAAGCGGTCGCCAAGACGCACCGCGTCGTCGAGGCTGTGCGTCACCAGCAGCGTCATCACCGGCCGGCTTGCGACCAGCGTTGCAATCTCTTCGCGCAAGCGGCCGGCCAAGGCATCGTCGAGCGAGGCGAGCGGCTCGTCGAGCACCAGCAGGTCCGGCTCGACGGCGAAGGCGCGGGCGAGCGCGACGCGGCGGGCAAGCCCAAGCGACAACTCACCGGGGAAGTGGCTGCGGTGCGCTCCCAGCTCGAGGATCCCCAGCAATTCGGCGAGCTTCGCCTCGTCGATCTCCGGCGCCGCCAGCCGCACGTTCTGCTCGACCGAGCGCCACGGCAGCAGCCGCGGCTCCTGGAACACCATGCCGATGCGTGCGTTTGGCGGACGCGTGACGTCGCCCTGGAAGTCGCGATCGAGGCCCAGGATGATCCGCAGCATCGTGCTCTTGCCGCAGCCGGACGGGCCGACGAGAACGCCGACCTCGCCGGCGCCGAGCGAGAAGCGCACCGGCGCGAGCACCTCATGCGTCTCGCCCGCCGCGCTTCGGAAGGTCTTGCCTGTGATGTCGACCTCAAGCCGCACGGGGCCGCCACCGTGTTGCGTGGGCTTCGAACGGCTGCACCAGCAGGGTTTCGATGATGAGCACGACGGCGGCGAACGTCAGCGAATAGGCTAGCAGCCGCGGCGTATCGAAGAGCTGGAACGCGACGCCGATTTCGAAGCCGACCCCGTTCGGTCGTCCCAGGAGCTCGGCGACCAGCACGATCTTCCAGACCAGCGACAATCCGGAGCGCGCGGCGGCCGCGATATAGGGCGCAAGCTGCGGCAGCACGACGTGGCGGAAGGCGCGCCAGCGCGACATCGCGAACACGGTGGCCATCTCGTCGAGCGAACGGTCGAGCGCACGCGTGCCCTCGCGCAAGGTGACGACAGCGGTCGGCAGCTTGTTGATGGCGATGGCCGCGATCGCGGCGGCTTCGGTAAGACCGGCCCAGATATAGGCCAGCACGATCACGACCAGTGCCGGCAGGTTGAGGAGCAGGATCAGCCAGGGATCGCCGAGCCGGTCGGCGAGCTTCACCCGCCCCATCAGATAGCCGATGGCACTACCGAGCGACATCGCCAGCACGAAAGAGAGCACGACGCGCGCGAGCGTGACGCCGAGATGCAGGAACAGCGCGCCGCTTGCGGCTTCCGCGATCATGACCTCGAGCACGGCAGGCGGGGAGGGGAGCTTCACGCCGCCGACGAACAGCGCTGCAATCCACCAGATCGCAAGAAATAGGGCAAACGACAAAAGACGCAGCACCTCAGTCTCCGGGAACCGCGTGATAGAACGTGCCGGGATCGAGCTGCAACGCCGGCCCGACAAGGTCGCGGCCGCCGATCCCGGCGAGCACGCGGTAGAGCACGCGCGCGTCCGCCTCCTCGTCGTCGATGCTCCGGCGCGGAATGCCGTCGCGATAGCGGTCACGATAGGTCTTGAGCATGGCCGGATCGGTGGTGCCGGTGAGCGGGGCAACCTTCTCCCAGGCCGCATCCGACGTCACCAGCAGCTCCTTGGCCTTGCGGGTCATCGCGATGAAGCGGGCCACGGCGTCGCGGTGGCTTGCCGCCCAGGTTTCATCGAAGACATAGCCGACGGCGGACACCGGGCCCTTCGCGCCGAGTTTCGGCAAGACATCCTCGATGCCGGCGACGCGGCGAAAGCCCTTGGCCTCGAGCTGGGCGCAGAAATTCCAGAAATTGAGGCTCGCATCCATCTCACCGTCGAGCGCCTTGGCCGCCAGCAAAGGCGGTGCGCCATAAACGATGGTCGCCTCCGATTTCAGGTCGATGCCGTCCTGCTTCATCCGCGCCTGAAGCAGGAGCCAGCTCTTGTCGATCGGCCCGCCGGCGACGGCGAGCTTGCGCCCCTTGAGGTCGGCGAGCGACTTGATCGGCGAGGCCGCCGGCACCATCACCGCGCCGAGTGCGCTGGAGTAGGGATAGAAGGTCGGCTTGGCGCCGAGCGCGCGCTCGCGTGAGACCCAGAGCCAGTCCGACAGCATGATGTCGGCATTCCCCGCGCGCATCGCGATCTTGCCGGCCTCGGTGCTCGCGAGCTCCGTCACCTCGAGCGACAGGTTGGCCTCCTTGTCGAGGCCATTGGCGCGGATCGTGGCCAGTTCCCAGGAGAATGTTCCGGTTTTCTGCACCGCAAGGCGGATCGTATCCACGGCGCCGGCGGGAGCAAGATGCGCCAGCGCCAGCACGGCCGACAGCGTTGCTATTCGAGCAAGACCTCTCATCACCTTGTGAGCCGCTTCCACCAACGAGTTCTTTTCAGGACAATAGGCATAGCATAGTTTCTGTCGCAACCAGCGGGAGGATGATCATGAGTTTCGCCGGACGGGTACGACCGATTGTCGCCGCATTGGCGGTGGTGGCGGCGACCGCATGCGTGGCGCGGGCCGAGGAGGCCAATGACTATCCGACCTCCGCGCGGGCCGAATACGTCTATGGTTGCATGAAGGCCAATGGCGAGACGCGGCAGGCGATCGAGCAATGTTCCTGCTCGATCGATGTGGTTGCCTCGATCGTGCCCTATGAGCGCTACGTCACCGCAGAGACCGCGCTCAGCATGTCCCAGGTGCGCGGCAATCTCGGTGTCCAGTTTCGCACCTCCGAACAGGCCAACACCGCCGTGAACGATCTCCGCCGCGCTCAGGCGGAAGCCGAGGTGAGGTGTTTTTAGCCACTCGTTGTGCTTTCTTCCCTTCTCCGCTTGTGGGAGAAGGTGGCATAGGCGGCCTTCGGCCGCCGTTCTTAAGAACGCCGAAGCGAAGCTTCTGCTACGGCGCCGGATGAGGGGTTCTATCAGTGGATTCCGGCGAGAGTGGTGTGCGCGGAGAGACGCCCCTCACCGGCCTCGCTTCGCGAGGCACCCTCTCCCACAACAAAGGGTGAGGGTAAGATAGCGCCTTATCACGTCCCCGGCTTCTCCACGTCCCACTCGTTGCGGAACACGTGTCCATCCGTGTCTTTCGCTTCCGCGCGGAAACGCTTCGCGCCGTTGGAGACGTAGGTGAAGCGCAGATTGGGATCTTCCGAGATCGAGATGCCACCTTCCATCGCCAGCACGAGGCTGTCGTCTTGGGTGAGCTTCAGCGCGTTGATGAAGAAGGCCGGGATATAGAGCTGCGTCACCTGGTCCATCTGCAGGCCGGAATTGTTGGGATGGCCGATCATGATCTGCGCC
Source organism: Bradyrhizobium sp. ISRA442 (assembly GCF_038085055.1). Taxonomy (NCBI): domain Bacteria; kingdom Pseudomonadati; phylum Pseudomonadota; class Alphaproteobacteria; order Hyphomicrobiales; family Nitrobacteraceae; genus Bradyrhizobium; species Bradyrhizobium sp. ISRA442. Next base: position 74,646 of record NZ_JALGCN010000013.1, on the reverse strand, counting down.
TCGCGGATCCGGCTTGCCGGCGCGTCCTCGCGCGCGAACTGTCGGTAGCGCATCTGGCCGAGCCGATTCCTGGCTTCCTCGGCATTCTTCACCGCTGGCGCCGAGCAGCCGCCGGAGGCCTTCACATAGGTCTTCGAGACATAGAGCTGGCCGTCGCTGAGCTCAGCCACCGCGTGGACGTCGGTGTAGTTGTTGACGCGCACGCGCGTGGAAATCTCGGTGACATTCGCGTCCGCCCCGAGCTCGAACTTCGCCGCCATCGGGGCGGGGTTGCGGTCGATCACGAGCGTGATCGCGCGGATGCGGCGGGCATCGCCGGGCGACAGCTTGCTGCGCAAGGTTACTGGAACAATCGCTGCGTCTTCGGCCCGATAAGGCATCTCGATGCCGATGACGTCGCTGCCGTCGTTCATCGCACGGTTGTTGAAGATGTCCTGCACCAGACCCGGCCAGGGATCATAGGCCTCCTCAGCGGGCGCCGGCGCGGCGAAGGCGATGCCGAGCAGCGCGGCGATCAGGGGCAGGCGGAGGGCGTATTCCATCATGGTCGTGGTCCCGCGCGAACGGAGCAGTGATCCCTAGGTCAGCATAGCTGATCCCTGGGTCGGCATAGCTGATCCCTGGGTCAGCGTAGCGCGCCCGCTACTCCCATTCAATTTCCGAGAATGCTGCGGTTGCGTTGCGGGCATTGTAGTCGTCGAACAGCTCCCAATGCGACCGTTCCGACGCTGCCGCCTTGTCCGCCGCCGCCCTGATCGGCTCGCCCTTTTTGTTGAGCGCGCGGACATCACCGAGCAGTGTCGAGAGGTAACGCCGCTCATCTGCCAGCGCCGCGGGCCAGTCGCTCACGGGTCCGTGACCAGGAACGACGCGCTGCGCGGGAGCGGCCTCAAGCTCCTTGAGGAGGGCAAGCCAGCCTCGGATGCTGCCGTCCATCACCGGAATATGGCGGAGAAAGACGAGGTCGCCCGTGAACAGGGTTTTCGTCGTTTCATCATAAACGGTCAGGTCGTTGTCGCTGTGGGCGGTTGGCCAGGCCCGCAAGACGAGGCGGCGCGATCCGAGGTCGAGCGTCATGGTGTCGGAAACGAGCAGGGTGGGCGGAACGATCTTGACCGTCGCGATCAGCTCGTCGCCCATGATCCGACGAAAATTGTCGAGGTAGTACGGGCCGCGCGTGGCAAGCGCCTGCGGCAGCTTGCTGTGGCCGACGAAGCTTGTTCCTTGCGCGACGAAGGCGGCGTTGCCGAAGACGTGGTCGGGATGACCGTGCGTGTTGATGACGTACCGGATCGGCTTGGCGGTGCGGGCCCGCACCGCCGCCAGCAGTGCCTCGCCCTCGCGGACACTGCCGCCGGTGTCGACCACGGCGACCGCGTCATCGCCGATGACGAAGCCGACATTGGCGATCGCGCCCTGGTTCTTGGAATTCATCAGCGCGACCATGCCGATATGGACAAAGATTCCGGGAGCCACTTCGCTCACAGGCAATTCAGCGGCCTCGGTGCGTGCTAGCGTGGATACCCCCAGCAGGGCGAGGACCGCGATCATTGAAGCGATATGAGCCACTTTTACGCCTCAGTTCCTCATCCGCGGCATTGCACTGCAACAAGACAAGCCGACACAAAGTTGGGCAAGACATGACGCATCATGCGTTGCATGGATAGCATTCAAACAAAACGAGGAGGAAGCGCGATGACGGAGGCCGGACGACATCGTCGCTGGTTGCTTTCGCTGTGGGTGATGGTCGTGTCTTGCGTGCTGAGCGGCGTAGCCGTGGCGCAGACCAACGACAGCGGCGATCTCTCGTTCGAGCTGATCGACCCGAAGGTGCTGCGCGTCTGCGCCGATCCGCGCAATCTGCCTTTCTCCAATGAAAAGGGCGAGGGCTTTGAGAACAGGCTCGCCGAGCTGCTCGCCCAAAAACTCCAGAAGACGCTCGATTACGTGTACTTCCCGCAGGCCACCGGCTTCGTGCGCATGACGCTGGGCGCGCATCGCTGCGATGTCATCATGGGTTTTCCGCAAGGCGATGACCTCGTGCAGGGCACCAATCCCTATTACCGCACGACCTACGCGCTGGTCGCGAAGGCGGGCAGCGGGCTCGAGGACGTCGATACGCTCGAGGACGCTCGGCTCAAGGGCAAGCACATCGGCATCATCGCCGGCACGCCGCCGGCGACCAACATGGCCCTCGCCGGCCTGATGGGCGATGCAAAGCCCTATCCGCTGATGATCGACACGCGTTTCGACAACTCTGCCAAGGCGATGATCGACGATCTCGCGGCCGGCACGATCGACGCCGGCGTGCTGTGGGGGCCGATGGCGGGGTTCTATGCGAAGCAGGCCGGGGCCTCGCTTCATGTCACGCCGCTGGTGAAGGAAACCACAGGGCCGAAGCTCGTCTATCGCATCGGCATGGGTGTACGTCCCGCCGACCAGAACTGGAAGCGGCAGCTCAACAAACTGATCCAGGAGAACCAGGGCGAGATCAACAAGATCCTGCTCGACTTCGGCGTCCCGCTGCTCGACGAGAGCGACCGGCCGCTCGGTGCGGAGACGGCCAAGAAGACGCCATGAGGCGAATTCTCGCGGTTGCGCTCGTCGCCGCCGCGCTGGCGGCGCCGGCGTCCGGGCAGCAGCGGGAGCCTTTCGAGCCAGAGGGCTATCGCACCGACAATTATCGCGCGCCGGTGCCGGCGACGTTGGAAGGCGCGCACGTGCTCACGACCGCGGAAGCCGAGGCGATCTGGCGTGCGAAGAGCGCCGCCTTCGTCGATGTGCTGCCGCGTCCGCCGAAGCCGAAGAACCTTCCCGCAGGCACCGTCTGGCGCGATACGCCGCGCAAAAACATTCCCGGCAGCATCTGGCTGCCCGATACGGGCTATGGCGCGCTGCCGCCGGCGATGGACGCGTATTTCCAGCGCGGCCTCGCACATGCGACGCGCGGCAACAAGACCGCGCCGCTTGTGATCTATTGCCAGGCCGATTGCTGGATGTCCTGGAATGCCGCCAAACGCGCGCTCGCTTACGGCTATTCCAACGTCGCCTGGTATCCCGACGGCACCGACGGCTGGGAGCGCGCAGGCCTTCCCATCGAAGAGGCGCAGCCAGAACCACGCTCCGAGCAGTGAGGAGCTCAAATTGGACCGAACTGCACCACCGCGCGCAGATGCACTTCCTCTCCCCGCTTGCGGGGAGAGGGTTGGACTCTCCTCGAGGGCGGTGAGAGTTGGACTCGCAGAGACTCTCCATCACCCGGAATCCGCGCTTCGCGCGAATTCCGACCTCTCCGCGCAAGCGGGCGAGGTGAAGACCCGACTACTGCTTCTGAAGCTTGGTGAGCGTCCCGGTGCCGTCGGTAGCGGTCGCAGTGTACGTCACCCTGTCGCCGGCGTGGACGCTTTCGAGCATGCCGGCGTCCTTCGCCTTGTACTCCTGAAGGGAGCCAGCACCGCCGGCGCTGCCGCCGACCGTTCCCTTCTGCATCTGCTGAATCGAGATCGTGTTGTTGAGCCGGTCGATCCTCGTGATCATTCCGTTCATGTCGTCAGCGAACGCCGGCAACGCTAACATGCCGATGGCCGCAGCCCCCGCGAAGATGAATTTTGCTGTTCCCATCGAGGCCTCCCGACGTCAAGGATTCACTTCGACAAGACATCATAAATCGATTTGGTTCCGGCAGATAGCGCGGCAAAAGCGGGGCCGATCCAGGAACTTTTTGTGAGCGGTCAGCCTGGCTGACGCTATTCCATTTCCTGCTGGATCACGCGCCCGAGCGCAAACAGGCGCTGGTCGATCGTGGTCGGAACTTCGCAGACGAACCGCACCACCTTGCGGCGGTCCTCGAAAATGCGGGTCTCCCAGATCAACTGATTGCTGAGCTCTTCGACCTTGGTCTCGTCGCGCGGCGTCGCACCCTGGAGGGCTTGAAGTCGGAGGGTCTCGTCACGGATCTTGTCGGCGGCATCGCGCTGCTTGCGGCTGACGCGTTCGAGACCGCTCATGACCGAGGAACGCTGGGCGTTGAGCGTGTCGAACAGGCCCGCAAACAGCAGCTTGGCATTCGCGGTCTTGTCGGAGGCAGAGGCGGCCAGAAATTCCTTTACCGACTTCTCGGCCTCGTCCAGCGGCGTCTTCCGCGCTGCGAGCTTCGAGACCAGTGCGCTGACCTTCGCGTCATCCTTCCATTTGTTCTGGACATCGTCGAGCGGCGGCCCGGCCCAGACGGCGGCGAGCGAGATGTCCGGAACCTTGGCCTGTGCGCAGGGCCAGTCGGGATAACGCGGATCGGCCGCGTGCGCCGCCGTGCTGGCAACCGCCAGCGCCAGAGCCGCCATGGTCACGATCCCAAATTTCATCCTTCGCCTCCTGCGGGCCCGCGCCGTGCCAGCCCGCGCGACGGATCATAGGCGAAAATCGCACCGATCATGAAGACGATTGTGCAGGTCGCGACCACCGCCAGCGAGATCCAGTTGATCTGTCCATACAGCGCGAAGCGGATCAGCTCGACCGCGTGGGTGAACGGATTGGCTTGGCAGAGGTAATAGAGATAGGGGCTACCTTCCTGCACCCGCCAGAGCGGGTAGAGCGCGGAGGAGGCGAAGAACATCGGGAAGATCACGAAGTTCATCACGCCCGCAAAATTCTCGAGCTGCTTGATGCCGGAGGAGATCAGCATGCCGAGCGAGCCCAGCATCAGCCCGGACAGGATCAGCGCCGGCAGCACGGTGAGATAGCCGACCGGGGGCGGGGTGATGTCCCAGAACCAGGCGATCAGGAGGAACGCATAGACCTGGAGCAGCGACACCGAGGTGCCTGCGAGCAGCTTGCAGAACAGCAGGAACCAGCGCGGCAGCGGGCTCACCAGCAGCGTGCGCATATTTCCCATCTCGCGGTCATAGACCATCGAGAGCGAGGACTGCATGCCGTTGAAGAGCTGGATCATCGCGATCAGCCCGGGCGCGATGTAGACCTCGTAGAGAATGTAGGTCTCGTAAGGCGGGATGATCGAGATGCCGAGCACCTGGCGGAAGCCGGCCGCGAAGATGAACAGCCATACCAGTGGGCGCACCAGCGCGGAGACGAAGCGCTCGCGCTGATGCAGGAAGCGCAGACCCTCGCGCCAGACGATGCCGGTGAGGCAGGTCATGTATTCGCCGAACGAGAAGCCGCGCGTCGTGTCGTCGTGGCGTGCGGTGACGCTGCTCATGCGCCGCCTCCCGGCATGACCTGGGCGCCGGTCAGGCGCATGAAGGCGGTGTTGACGTCCTGTGCGCCTGCCTCGGCCACGACGCGGCCGACCGGCCCTTTCGCCAGCACCTTGCCCTGGTGCAGCACCACGAGGTCATCGGTCGCCGTGATCTCGTCGAACAGGTGGGTCGCCCAGAGCACGCCGATGCCTTGCTCCGTCACGAGCTGGCGGACATGGCTGATGATGTCCGCCCGCGCCTTGACGTCGAGGCCGACGGTCGGCTCGTCCAGCAGCAACAGGCGCGGCAGGTGCAGCAGCGCCCGCGCGATCTCCAGCCGCCGCATCTGACCGCCGGAGAGATCGCGCACCTTGCTGCCGGCGCGCTCGGCGAGCCCGATGCGGCCGAGCAGCTCCGCGCTGCGCGCGGCCGCCTCGCGCCGGCTGATGCCGTGGAGCGCGGCGTGATAGAGCAGGTTCTGCGTCAGCGACAGGTCGAGATCGAGCGTGCGCGGTTGGAACACGACGCCGAGCAGCCGCAGTGCTTCGCCGGGCGAGCTGCTGATGTCATGGCCGAAAATGCCGACGCGGCCGCTCTGGATGCCGAACAGGCGCGTGATCAGCGAGAACAGCGTGCTCTTGCCCGCACCGTTGAGGCCGAGCAGCGCGGTAAAGCTTGCCGGCGCGACGCTGAAGGAGACGTCGATCAGCGCGCGGCGCGTCCCATAGGCATGGCTGACGCCGTCGATCGACAATGCAGGCACGGCGGCCGGACCAGGCTTCGGCGCAGCCTCGCGTGGTTCGGCGATGGGAGCAGGGCTGGTCATGGCGCGATCGTGATACCCCAGGGCAGTTCGCCTACCTGAATCGTCTTGATTACCTTTTGCGCGGCGACGTCGATCACCGAGACGTCGTTCGACACGCCGTTGGTGGTGAGCAGGTATTTTTCGTCCGGCGTGAACGCCATGTGCCAGACGCGCTGGCCGACCAAGAGATATTTCGTCACCTTGCGCGTCGCGGTGTCGACCACGGCTATGCGGTTGGCGGGCCCGAGCGCGATGAAGGCCGTCTTGTCGTCCTTGGTCATGCCGATGCCGACCGGCTGGATCGCCTCGCGGCGCAGGCCCGGAATCTCGAACGTGACCTTGCCGATCACCTCATGCTTCCTGGGATCGATCACCGACACTGTGCCACCGATCTCCGAGGACACCCACAGTTCCGAGCTGTCATGCTTGAATTCGGCAAAGCGCGGCCGCGCGTCGACCAGCACGTTGGCGACGATCTGGCGTGACGACGTGTCAATGAAATGCGCCATGTTGGTCGTTTCCGACGTGTTGATCAGCGTCTTGCCGTCGGGGCTGATGGTCATGCCCTCGGGCTCTACACCGACCTGGATGTCGCCGAGCCGCGCGCGCTTCTCCAGGTCGATCACGGTCACGGTATTGTCGTTCTCGTTCGCGACATAGAGGGTCTTGCCGGCGGCGTCCTGGGCGAACAACTCCGGATCGGGGCCCGAGGGCAGGCTGTCTACGACCGCCTGCGTCTTGGCGTCGATCACCTGGATGGTGTCGTCGTCGCCGACCGCGACCATCACGAACTTGCCGTCGCGCGTGAACTCGATGCCGCGCGGACGCTGGCCGACCTTGATGGTCTTGGCCACCGTCCAGCTCTCGGTGTCGATTACCGAGACGGTGTTGCTCTTCTCGTTCGAGACATAGGCAATGAACGCATGCGCCGGCGCCGCCGCGAGCGCCAGTCCGGAAAGCAGCCCCACACGCCACATGCGCGACATCATCGTCCTCATTTCAGCTTGCATTTGCTCTCCGGGCGATCGTAGCCGAGCGTGTCGAGCTCGGAGACCTGATGCAGAAATCCTTCCTGCGGCGAGACCGACACCACCATGCGGCCGTCGACCAGCAGGATCGGCTGGCGAAGCTGCAGGTTCCAGTCGCGCAGGGTCAGCCGCGTGCCCTTGAAGGCGGCGACCGAGAAATCCGGCCCCTTGATGAAGTCGGTCACCTTCTTGACGTCACCGGAATTGGTGCGCGAGGTGGCTTCGCCAATCATGCGCGCTGCGGTCCAGGCCTGCATGTCGAGCGCCGTCATCCGCCGCGAGTTCAGCTTCATGAAGCGGTTCTGCATCTGGATGGCGCCCCACTGGTCCTGCGCCGCGTCCCAGCTTCGCGGCATGAGGCCGGCCGAACCGGCGACGGGGCGCGGATCCCAGGTGCGATAGGGCAGGTAAGCGCCGAATACCTCGCTCTCGTCGGCGGCGACCAGCACGTCGTAGGCCGGCGCCTGCTGCGTGAACACAGGCATCTGGCGCTGGATCAGCGTCACGCCGCTATCGGTGCGCCGTGCGCCGCCGGTGTCTTCAAAAGTGCGCTCCTGCACGATCTTGGCGCCGAATCGTGTGGCGGCGCGGCGTAGCGCATCGGCATAGAGCTTGTCCTCGTCATGCGAGCCGACCACGAGTAGCCAGCGCTTCCACTGCTTCCACACCAGATACTGGCCGAGCGCGTCCGCAAGCATCGATCGCGTCGGCGCGGTGTGGATGACGTTGGCGCGGCAATCGGTCTCCCGCAGCCGCTCGTCGATCGCGCCGGCGTTGAAGATCAGCGTGCCGCGCTCGCGCAAGGCATCCGCGACCTTCAGCAGGGCATCGGCCGGGAGATCGGCGATGATGAAGGCGTTCTTCTCGGCGAGCGCGGTCGCGGCCTGGACCGGGTCCTCGCCTTCCTTCAGGCGGCGCTCCTCCAGCGTGAAACGCTGGTTGAGGAATTTTCCGGTGGTGTTGTTGTCCTCGATCGCGAGCCGGGCGCCGGCGGCCCCGTCATTCTCCGCGGGCTGCTCGACCAGCGAGAGGGTCGATTTGGTGCCGGCGACGCCGAGATAGCCGACGCCGATCTCGATAGGGGTGGCCGCGAGCGTCTGCGTCGCCGCAAGACTCAAAGCCAGCAGGCCGACCAACCATCGGATCATGTATCCTCCGTCTCGTCCTCCCCGGCTTGACCGCCGGTGGAGAATTGTTTCTCTTGGAAGCATGACCGATTTGGCAAGGCTTGCAACCCCGCATTTCGTCCTCGTGCGCGCGAGGGCTGGAATCACGATCATGCGAGCGCTGCTGTCGATCGCCGTCTTGCCGTTGACGGCATCATTCGCCTTCGCCGATCCGCCGAAACTTGCGGTGTTCGATTTCGAGCTGATCGACACCAGCCTGCCCGGCGAGTTCTACGGATCGAAGCCGGAGCTCGAGCGGGCCGGGCGCATCAGTGAGCAGCTCCGCAAGGAACTGGCGCAGTCAGGCAAGTTCCAGGTGCTCGACATCGCACCCGTCCGCGACGCCGCCCATCACAGCAATCTGCAGGCCTGCGGTGGCTGCGATCTCAAGCTCGCCGGACAGTTGGGCGCCGATGTCGAGATCACCGGCGTGGTGCAGAAGGTCTCGAACCTGATCATCAACCTGAACGTCTATCTGCGCGATGTGAAGAGCGGAAACATGATCACGGTCGCCAGCGCCGACATGCGCGGCAATACCGACGAATCCTGGACCCGCACGATGAGCTATCTCGTCCGCAACCGCCTGCTCGCGCCGAATTACGGGAAACCGGAGTAGGTGGCGGAAATCTCGCCGCGATGACGGTGTACCCTCTCCCCTTGCGGGAGAGGGTGGCTTCGCGAAAGCGAAGCCGGGTGAGGGGTCTCTATCCGCGCATGAGTCTCTCGCATCGAGCTTGCGGATGGAGACCCCTCATCTGGCGCTTCGCGCCACCTTCTCCCACAAGGGGAGAAGGGAGGGCAGCGTGTCATGAGACCGCAGAAAATGACCTCTACGCCGTCAACCTTCCTGCATGCCAGTGCAGATGGTCGCTCATGAAGGTGGAGATGAAATAGTAGCTGTGATCGTAGCCTGCCTGGCGGCGCAGCGTCAGCGGGATGTTGGCCTTGGTGCAGGCGGCCTGCAGCAGCTCGGGACGAAGCTGCTCTTTGAGGAAATTGTCGGCATCGCCATAGTCGACCAGGAAGCCGGAAAACTTTGCACCGTCCTCGATCAGCGCCACCGTGTCGTGGCTGCGCCAGGCATCCTTGTCGGGGCCGAGATAGCCGGTGAGCGCCTTGATGCCCCACGGCACCTGCGACGGCGCGACGATCGGGGCGAAGGCGCTCGCCGCGCGATAGCGGTGCGGATTGCGCAGTGCGACCGTCAGCGCGCCGTGTCCGCCCATGGAATGGCCCATCACCGACTGCCGCTTGGCGTCGACTGGAAAATTCTCCGCCACGAGTTTCGGCAGCTCGTCGGTGACGTAGCTCCACATGCGATAGTTGCGCGCGAACGGCTCTTGCGTGGCGTCGACATAGAAGCCGGCCCCTAAGCCGAAATCATAGGCGTTGTTGGGATCGCCCGGCACGTCCGCCCCGCGCGGGCTGGTGTCCGGCGCAACGAAGATCAGGCCGAGCTCGGCGCAGGCGCGGCGGAATTCGCCCTTTTCGGTGACGTTGGCATGCGTGCAGGTGAGGCCGGAGAGATACCAGACCACCGGGAGCTTCACGCCCTCCGGGTGCGGCGGGACATAGACCGAGAACACCATGTCGGTTCCGGTCGCTTGGCTCGCATGGCGATAGACGCCCTGCACGCCGCCGTAGGATTTGTTGGTCGAGACAGTCTGGATCGTCATGCCCTAAAACTCCGTGGCATCTAACCACATCAACATTGCAACGCTTGTGTGACCGATATGTGCCTGCGCGCGCTTCGTCAGGCGACGCCGCTGTCGATCGCCAGCCGCACCAGCTCGACCGAGGTCTTGACGCCGAGCTTCTGGCGCATGATCGAGGAGGTGTTGGCCACCGTCTTGTAGGACGACTGCACCAGCCAGGCGATCTCGGACAGGCTCTTTCCTGCGCTGAGCAGCCGCAGGATCTCCATCTCGCGTGCGTTCAGTTTCGCCAGCGGATTTTGCGCCAGCGCGGGTCCGGCAAAAGCGATGCTGCGCGCGATCGCGCTCGGCAAATAGGTGCCGCCGTTGCCGACGGCCCGGATCGCCTCGACGAGGTCGTCGGGATCGCCAGTCTTGGAGACGTAGCCTTTGGCTCCGCACTCGATCGCGCGCGCGGCGAAGGCGGGGTCGTCGTTCATGCTGAACATGATGATGCGCGCCTCGGGCGCGCGTTCGAGGATGCGGCGCGCGAGCTCGAAGCCGGAGACCGTGGGCAGGTTGATATCGATCACGCAGATATCGGGGCGCTCGACGATGAAAACGCACTCGCCGCTTTCGGCGTCGGCGGCCTCCAGGATGTCGATCTCGCCTTCGTCGGCCAGCACGGCACGGCAGCCGGAGGCGACGATGGGATGATCGTCGACGATCAGAATGCGCATAGGCGTTCCTCGCGACAGCACCGCGACCTGCTTTGCATCGCATGGTTCGAAATGAGCCGGCGTTTGCTTTCGCTGCGCTCGTTCGGGCCATGCAACCCGGCGGGGATTGCTGTACGCTTGCGATTAGATATCGGGCGCTTCGGGTCTGTCAACGTCGTCGGACAGGCACGGGCAAACCTTCGCGGGGCAGCGGACACAACCAATGTGGCAAAATCTTTCCTTGCGCGGGCGCATCAACCTCCTGCTGGCGCTCCTGCTAGCGCTGGGGCTCGCCGTCAACATCGCCCGCCAGGTTGCGGAGGCGGGACCGCGCGTCCAGGCCGAGGACCAGAGCGTGATCCGGCTCGCGCGCGAGTTCATCGAGATGATCGTTGCCGATCTCAACGAAGCTCCCGATCCCGGCGCCAAGCTGAACCAGATCGCCCGCGACCTCAACCGCCTGCGGCATGTCAGCATCGCGCTTCGCGACGCCGACGGAAAACAGCTCACCCCGCCGCGGCTTGATGCCGACGACGACGCGCAAGGGCCGCCGGCCTGGTTCATCAGCCTGGTCCATCCCGAGCAGACCGCGGTCAGCGTGCCCGTCTCGATCCATGGCAAGGAGGGCTCGCTCGTGATCACTGCGCATCCCAATGACGAGATCGCCGAGATCTGGGATGCCATCGTCACGCAGCTCGAAGTCGGTTCGGTGATCGCGCTCGCGCTGTTTCTGGTGACCATGACCGTGGTCGGCCGGGCGCTCGAGCCGCTCCAGTCGCTGGCCCAAGCGATGGCCGAGCTCGAGGGTGGGCGCTACGGCGCGCGCGTCAAGCCGGGAGGCGCGCCCGAGCTCGCCGCGATCTGCGCCAAGCTCAATCATCTCGCGGCTACTCTGGGAGAGGCCGTCGAGGACAAGCGGCAGCTCGCCGAACGCGCGGTCTCGCTTCAGGACCTGGAACGCAAGGAGATCGCGCGCGAGCTGCATGACGAGTTCGGGCCTTATCTGTTCTCGCTGCGTGCGCATGCCAGCGCGCTGGCGAAATTGTCGGACGGACGCGCGCCGAACGCGGAGGCCGTGCGCAGGCATGGCAGCGCCATGCTGGAGCAGATCAACGCGCTGCAGCAGTTCAATCGCCGCGTGCTGGAGCGCTTGAGGCCCGTCGGCCTCGCCGAGCTCGGCCTGCGCCAGGCGCTCGAATCGCTGTCGCGGTTGTGGCGGGAGTCGCATCCCGACGTCGCGATCAAGACCACGATCTCGCCGGCGCTTGGGGTCACCGGCGAGACCGCCGACCTCACCATCTACCGTATCGTGCAGGAGGCGCTTACCAATGTCTTTCGCCATGCCGGCGCGACCTCGGTCAACGTCGTCATCGAGCCGGTGGAACAGTCCGATGGTGTGCGCGACGGCCGCGGCTGCGCCCGGGTGCGGGTCAGCGACAACGGCCGCGGCATGGAGCCAGGGCAGAAGCTCGGTTTCGGTCTCGTCGGAATGCGCGAGCGGATTCTGGCGCTGGGCGGCACTCTCAACATCGCGTCCGGGGAGGGGGGCGTCACTGTGGAGGCACTGGTTCCGACGGCGGCAGCCTGATCGCGCCGGGCGCAATCGGGAAAAATTCCCGATATCGTCGGGAAGATGGGCGCGGAAATCGCCCGACCTTTTGTGGCTGGCGCGATCGCGACCGCCGACTACACTCGTTTCGACCAAAAGGTGCGGGTGGAGCGGCAGGGATGGGCAAGCGTAGGGAATGGGCAAGCGTGGTTTGTTGATTGCCTCGGTGTCGACGGGGCTGGTCGCTGGGATCTTCTTCGGGACCGACGCGGGGGCCGCGCAGGACGAAGAAACCAACGTCCAGAATCTGCCGGCAGTCGAGGTGGTGGCGCCGGAGCCGGCCCCGAGGCGCCGTGTGAGGCGTGCCCCAGCGCGCGTCGCGGGCACTGCGAAGCCCAAGACCAAGCTTTACGTCTATCCGACCTCGCCGGGCTCCTCCGGCAGCATCGAGGTCGACAAGATTCCCGCCAGCGTCAATGCGGTCGATGCGAACCAGATCAGGCGCACCCGTTCGCCGGATATCGCCGTCGCCTTGCAGCAGTACGTGCCTGGTCTCAGCATCAATGAGGTGACCGGCAATCCATTCCAGCCCGATGTGCAGTTTCGCGGCTTCGTCGCTTCACCTCTGGCCGGCACGCCGCAGGGCCTTGCCGTCTACCAGAACGGCGTGCGCATCAACGAGGCCTTTTCCGACACTGTCAATTGGGATCTGATCCCAACTGCTGCGATCCGATCGGCGCTGGTCGTGACCAACAATCCCGCGTTCGGCCTCAATGCGCTCGGTGGCGCCATCGATCTGCAGATGAAGAACGGCTTCAACTATCAAGGTGCCGAGATCGACGTCATGGGCGGCTCATTCGGCCGCATCCAGGGCTCTGCACAATGGGGTAAGCAGGTCGACAATAACTGGGCGGCCTACGGAGCGCTCGAAGGCATTCACGACAATGGCTTCCGCAATTTCTCGTCGTCGGACGTCCGGCGCTTCTATGGCGACGTCGGGTATCGCTTTGAAGGCAACGAATTCCACCTCAACATGGGCCTCGCCAACAATTCCCTCGCGGGACCCAGCACCGTTCCGGCCGAATTGCTCCAGCAATATTGGGGTGCGACCTATACGACGCCGCAAACCACGTCCAATAAGGTCGGCTATCTCAACCTGACCGGCAAGGTGGAGGCGACGCCGACCTGGACCTTTGAGGGCACGGCACATCTGCGGGGCTTCAGACAGAATACCATGGACGGAAATCCGACCGACGCCCAGCCTTGTGCCGATCCGACGCTCCTGTGCTTTGGCAATGATACGGTCCCCGCTTTTGGCCTGAATGGCGCTCAGCTCGTCAATCCCTTTGCGCCGGATGCCGTACTCGGCGAGCTCGATCGCACCAGCACGAGATCGACCACGTTCGGCGTATCCGGGCAGGCGACCAACAGCGATCAGTTGTTCGGTCACGAGAACCGCTTCGTGATCGGCGCGAGCTATGATGTCAGCAGCACTCGCTTCGACGGTACCGCCGAATTGGCAACCATCGGCACGAACTATGTCGTCACGGGCAGCGGCATATTCCTGGGCCAGTCCGGCGAACCGACATCGATTGGCCCCGTGTCGCTTCGCACCGTCAACCAATATCAGGGGCTCTATGCGCTCGACACGTTCAACGTGGACGATCGCTTTGCGGTGACGGCAGGCGGGCGGTTCAATGCAGCCCGTGTCACGTTGATGGACCAGCTCGGCACCGCGCTCAACGGCGATCATACCTATGATCGATTCAATCCGGTCATCGGCGGCACCTACAAGATCACGTCTGAAGTGACCGCTTATGCGGGCTATTCCGAAGCCAATCGTGTTCCGACGCCGCTCGAACTCGGCTGCGCCGATCCGACGAGGCCCTGCATCATCGGGCAATTCCTGATCGCCGATCCGCCACTGCAGCAGGTCGTCTCCAAGACCGTGGAAGCGGGCTTACGCGGTACCAAGGAATTGAAGATCGGCTCGCTCGGCTGGAAGATCGGCGCCTACCGCGCCACGAACTACAACGACATCCACGCGACCCCAATTCCGGGGTTGACGGGATTCGGCTTCTTCCAGAACGTCGGCCGGACACGCAGGCAGGGTGTCGAAGCCGAGGTGAGCCTGAAGTCCAATGCGCTTCAGTTCCAGGCGAGCTACGCGTTCCTGGATGCGCGCTTCCTCGATGCGTTGCAGCTTGGCTCGGAGAGCCCGTTCGCCGACGCCGACGGCAACATCCAGGTCTTGCCGGGCAATCAGATTCCGCGCCTGCCGCGCCACCTCGTCAAGGCCAGTGTCGAATATGCCGTGACCGACGATTGGAAAATCGGGGGTGACGCGCTCTTTGTCTCGAGCCAATATTTCGTCGGCGACGAGTCCAATCAGTTTCCGAAGCTGCCGTCCTACACCGTGTTCAATCTCCACACCTCCTATCAGATCACCAAGAACCTGCAGATCTACGGTCGCATCAACAACGTTTTCGACAACCGCTACTCGACCCTCGGCACCTTCTTCGACAGGGAAGCCCTGCCTAATTTCGCCAATGGCGGCGCGGAATTCACCGACCCGCGCTCGCTGAGCCCGGCCCGGCCGCGCGCGTTCTATGCGGGGATGCGCGTGACGTTCTAGGCTCGCCGTCGATCTGCGAAGCGGCGAGACGGACATTAGGACCATTTCGTAGAAGTCTCCGCGGAATTGCCAAATAGTCATGCTGCGGTTGGAGGCGAGGTATGCCTTGAGGTCCGCAGTGAGTTCGTTGGATGAAGTTCCGTTAGCCCCGCATGACCTGCGTCTGAACAAAGACGTTTCGTGCCAGACCGCCGCGGTGTGCGCCAATCGGCAGGATCCGACCTCTCGATCCAAACCGGCGGTATCGTCGCTTCGACCCGCCTTGTTGTGCCTCGTGTCGCTGACCATGCTTGCCTTTGGCCATGTGCTCCACGCCCAGGATGGAGCGGCCGCCGACAGGGAATTGGTAGTGGCGACCAAGGCGGCGCCACCGTTTGCGATCAAGCAATCGGATGGGACGTGGGGCGGTATCAGCATTGCGCTCTGGAAAAGGATCGCTGATCGGGAGCATCTGCGTTTTCGCCTGGTCGAGACCCAGAGCGTCCCGGACCTCTTGGACGGCGTCGCGAACGGCACTTTCGACGCCGGTGTTGCCGCCGTGACAGTGACTGCCGCGCGTGCACGCAACGTCGATTTTACTCAACCTTTTTACAACACCGGGCTTGGAATAGCGGTGCCGATCAATGAGAACCCGTGGGTCTCGATCGGGCGGGCGCTGCTTTCCTTCGGCTTCTTCCAGGCTGTCGGGGTGCTGCTCGGTTTCGCAATGGCAGTCGGCTTCCTCATTTGGGTATTCGAGCGGCGGAAGACTGAACACTTCGGCGGCGGCGCCAAAGGGCTAGGCTCCAGCTTCTGGTGGTCGACGATCGCCATGACCCAGGCCGGCGCCGCCCAGAATGCTCCGGCAACCCTGCCGGGGCGGATCGTCGCAATGGGGTGGATGATCGCTTCCGTCATCGCGATCGCCGTATTCACCGCTGGCATCACGTCCACCCTCACGCGCCGAGGGCTCGAGGGTGCCGTTCACGGCTTCAACGACCTGCGCTCGGTGCGTGTCGGCGCCGTCGCGAATTCTCCGACGACTGATTACCTCGGCCGTCAACGGCTTTCCTTTCGAACATTTCCGGACATTCAAACTGGCCTCTCCGCGCTCGGAGCCGGCAAGATAGATGCCTTCGTCCATGACAAGCCACTGCTGACCTGGATGGTTCGGAACGACTATTCGGCGTCGGTGCGTGTTGTCGAGACCAGCTTCAGCAGCGAGAGCTATGCGATCGTGCTGCCGAGAAACAGTGCGCTGCGGCCGAGGCTCGATCTCGCTGTCCTCGATCAAGTTGAAAGCGATTGGTGGCAACAAACGCTGTTCGAGAGCCTTGGAACTGCTCGATCGCCCTGACATTGCTGTGCGTGATCCGGACGCCGAAAGCTTGATCGGCGCCGAGAGGCGTAGCAACGAAGTGGCCGGACCAATTTCTTGAGGAAGACGTTATTTTCCTGAACAGTGATCGAATTGCGAGTTTGCTTTCAAGGGGGCGGTTGAGCCGTCGACCTCAAGTTTGGCAGCACTTGCAGAGGCGTCGAGAAGAATAATAAAGCTTCGGCGCCATGTTCCATTGACGCCCATGATGCTGACGGTGTGATTGTGTTCGAACCGAACACGGTTTGCCTTTCGATCGTTTTCCCATCATCTGCGGTCCCCAATTCATGAAATCATCCTCAGAACAGATGCGCTGCCTCCCTGCGCGTAACCTCAATAAGCTGATTGATTCTCGCCGACTGAGCCAGCAACGTCGTCCTTGTCGTGCCATTCACGACGACCCGCCTAAGGATCATTCGAATGCATGTGTTTGCGAGATCAAGAATGAATATGGCCTGACGCAGGTCCTCCGTCGTTTGAATATCCAGACCTTCAACCTGCGACAACAGAGCAGTGACGTTGCCCAGAACGTCGGACAGTCTCGGGCGTGAGGAGTTGGGGTCGGTTTTTTGTTGGTCAGGCCGATGAAATTTTAAAACCGTAGACATTGTCGCGATGCTCTCTCGCGTGTCGCAATCATTGCTGTGATCGCTTCGCCTCAGCGGCTACTAAAAAAACAAAGTCGGAAAATCAAAGGAAGCTGTGCAATACCAACGACGGCTGCGCTGATCTGCAATGAAATACCCGCGCTCTAAGGTAGAATCTCACACGAAAGCGGTTAAGAGGATTTATAAGTTTTTGGCAGCTAACAAAAACCGATATCGAAATTCGGCAGCCGTGGCGCGTCGCCACTAGAGCTCTATACGTAGTATTCCGGAGTCTCCAGAATCGCATTCGACTTTATTAGGATTGTTGGAGTGCCTTGACCCGAGACGGAGAAAGTTGGCTCTACCAGTGCTGACGCCAAAGATATTTCGCTTTACTGATCTCGATCAGTATCGAACGGCCGTGCGAAATCTAAAGGTCGAATTTACGCCCCTCGCGCGGAAAATCTCTGCTGAGCAAGTCATCCTGAATCTCCCGGGATGCGACATCAATTTCGCGAAATCGTTCCCGCGCATCGCCGATGGCGAGCTTGCTGAAAATTGCACGGCTATCGGGTTCTCGATGGACGACGGGTTTCCCATTCGCTTCAACGGAGTCGAAAGAGATCGGGCGGCTTTCGTGATGGGCAGCGGCGGCGCTGCATACTCCACGGTCGAACGAGCCGAGCGGAAATTCACATCGATTATTTTCACGCAGGAGATAGAGAATCGCGGCTGGCCCAGAAAAGGTCCGAACTGGAAAATGTTTGAAACGAGCATCGTGGCGCAGCATCGGCTGCGCGAGCTGGTGAGGCTCGTCTTGTCGACTTCCCCAAAGTTCACCGCCTGCGAGGTGGCTGACGCCTCCGTTGCGATCCGGGAGTCCCTGCTTGCCGGCGTTGATGCCGCGTTCGCTGAAGTGGTTGACGCAAGATGGGCCTCCCGGGGGAACTCCATCAAGCAGTTCAAAGTGTTTCGGAACATCCAGGCCGTGCTTTCCGGCAATATTGGGCGTCCGGTCTATAGCGAAGAACTCGCGCGAGAACTTGGTATTTCCGTACGGGCCATGCACGATGCCGTCCAGCGATACCAGGATATGAGTCTGCATCGATATTTGCGGCTGAGACGTCTGTGGCTCGTCAGGCAAAAGCTGCTGGCCGGAGGAGAGAGCGTAAAGGCGTGTGCGCTCGCGTTTGGATTTTGGCACCTGGGCGACTTCGCCAGGAGTTATCGTCTTCACTTCGGTGAAACGCCTTCCGACACTCTGGTGAGATCACGTCAGCGGTGATGCGGCTGCCTGCTAACTAGCGGCCATCGAATTCGCGTCGGCCTCCTTGGGGCGTAGGGCTGAAGAGCGAGAGCCTAGGAGGCGCCCTGAGAGTCTTTGATCGCCAGCGCGACCGTTTCCCCCTCTCCCCTTGATGTGGGAGAGGCCGTCTCGCCGCGCAGCGGCGAGACGGGTGAGGGGCCTCCCTCGCGCGTTCAACTCTCATCACTGAGTTCGCGGAGCAAGACCCCTCATCCGGCGCTTCGCGCCACCTTCTCCCACAAGGGGAGAAGGGAGGGCAGTGTGCCGCGGGCCGCAATTCTGCATCCTCAATTCCGCGCAGCCTCTCTTCTCAAATGTCCCACGACCCGCCATTGTGCCGTCGCAACAGCGGTAAGTGGATAAGCATCAATGTCGGACAACGTCTCGCGTCGCCAGTTCGCGAAACTCGCGGGGCTGTCCGCAGCGGGAATGACAAATCCGCTGGAGATGGCGGAGGCCAAGCCGGCAGCGCCGCCGCGCGCATCGGGCGGCTTTCCTCCCGGTTTCCTCTGGGGCACGGCTACGTCGTCCTATCAGGTCGAGGGCGCGGTCAATGAGGACGGGCGAGGGGTCTCGATCTGGGACACCTTCACTCGCGTCCCCGGCAAGATCGAGGACGGCAGCAATGGCGACCGGGCCAACGAGCACTACCACCGCTACAAGGACGACATCGGTCTGATCCGCGAGCTCGGCTGCAAGGCCTATCGCTTCTCGGTCGCCTGGCCGCGAGTGTTTCCCGACGGCGACGGCAGGCCGAACCCGAAGGGGCTCGACTTCTACAATCGCCTGATCGACGAGCTGCTCCGCAACGGCATCGAGCCGTGGCTGACGCTCTATCACTGGGACCTGCCGCAATCGCTCCAGGATCGCTTCGGCGGCTGGCG
Source organism: Bradyrhizobium sp. ISRA442 (assembly GCF_038085055.1). Lineage (NCBI taxonomy): Bacteria > Pseudomonadati > Pseudomonadota > Alphaproteobacteria > Hyphomicrobiales > Nitrobacteraceae > Bradyrhizobium > Bradyrhizobium sp. ISRA442. The sequence goes on along the minus strand of NZ_JALGCN010000013.1, from coordinate 55,784 downwards.
TTCGACCGAGACCTGCAAGGCGTTCGGCGATTATGCGGCCTATGTCGCCGAGCGCCTGACCGATCGCGTCAGCAACGTGTTCACGCTGAACGAGAGCGGCCGTTTCGTCTTTTTCGGCTACGGCAACGGCATCGACGCGCCTGGCTTGATGCTGCCGCAAGCCGAGATCAACCAGATCAGGCACAACAGCGCGCTCGCGCATGGGCTCGCCGTGCAGGCGGTGCGTGCCCGCGGCCGCCGCGGCACGCGCGTTGGTCCGGCCGAGAACGTCGACGCCTGCATTCCCGCGATCGATACGCCCGAGCACGTCCGCGCCGCCGAGATCGCGCTGCGCGAGTTCAATGCCGGCTATCTCAACGTCATCATGGAGGGCCGCTATACCGACGCCTTCCTGAAATTCGCCGGCCCCAACGCGCCGAAATACACCGACGCGGAATTGAGGATCATCTCCTCGCCGGTCGATTTCCTCGGTCTCAACATCTACGCGCCGCAGCACTATGTGGTGCCATCCGACCAGGGCGCGGGCTTTGCGCCGCTGCCGATCCCGAAATCGTTCCCCCACATGAACTCGGACTGGCTTCGCGTCGGGCCCGAGACGATCTATTGGGTGCCGAAGTTAGCTGCGAAGATCTGGAAGACCAGCGCGATCTATATCAGCGAGAACGGCGCCTCCGGCGACGACCAGGTCACGCCCGACGGCAAGATCTACGACACCGACCGCATCATGTATCTGCGCAACTATCTCGCGCAGCTCCAGCGCGCGACGGAGGAGGGCGTGCCGGTGCGTGGCTATTTCCTCTGGAGCCTGATGGACAATTTCGAGTGGGTCTTCGGCCTCAACAAGCGCTTCGGCCTCTACCACGTTAATTTCGACACCCAGGTCCGCACGCCCAAGCTCAGTGCAAGCTTCTACCGCAACGTGATCGCGAAGAATGCGGCGGGGGCGTAGTTCTCTCCCTCTCCCCGAGAGCTCTCGTACCGATTGCGCGATCATACATTGATGCAGGTGTTTTGCCCGACGAGTCAACTGGTTCGCGAATGCGCCAAGTGTCATCCCGCTGCCGCATTTCTACTTTGCATGGGGTTGTTTTTCATTTTTTTACGCAGAAGGGGCGTGGCCCCCTCGCATTGACTCTCCTCTCCTCCTGATTCAAAACGCCCTCAACATCCATAAATTAAGAGGTAACGCCATGGCTGACGCGCTGATCATCGATGCCTGCAGGACGCCGCGGGGCATCGGCAAGGCCGGCAAGGGGGCGCTCTCCGGCATTCATCCGCAGCAGTTGGGTGCAACCGTCCTGCGCGCGCTCGCGAACCGCACCGGGATCAACACGGCCGATGTCGACGACATCGTCTGGGGCTGCAGCGCGCAGGTCGCGACCCAAAGCGGCGATCTCGGGCGGATGTCGGCGCTCGATGCCGGCTACGACGTGCGCGCCAGCGCCGTGACGCTCGACCGCTTCTGCGGCTCCGGCATCACCAGCGTCAACATGGCGGCGGCCTCGATCATGGCGGGCGCGGAGGACCTCGTCATCGCTGGCGGCTGCGAGATGATGTCGATGGAGGGCCGGCGCGGCGGTGGTCCCATGATGATGGACTCCGGCAACTTGCGGCTTCGCGCCAGGCATCCGCAGTCGCATCAGGGCGTCTGCGCCGATGCGGTCGCGACGCTCGAAGGCATCACCCGGCAGGACGTCGACGCGCTCGGCCTCGAGAGCCAGAAGCGCGCCGCGCAAGCGATGGCCAACGGCCACTTCAAGAAGAGCCTCGTACCGGTCCATCGCGAGGACGGCAGCCTTGCGCTCGACCATGAAGAGTATCCGCGGCCGCAGACCACGATGGAAGGGCTTAGCTCGCTGAAGCCCGCATTCCCCGCGATCGCCGACTATGCGCTCGACGACAAGGGCACGACCTATCGCGGCCTGATCCTGCAGAGATATCCGGACCTCAAGATCGACTTCGTGCATCACGCCGGTAACTCCTCCGGCGTCGTGGATGGCGCCGCCGCGATCCTGCTGGCCTCGCCCGCTTACGCCAAGGCGCATGGCCTGAAGCCGCGCGCCCGGGTCGTGGCGATGGCCAATATGGGGGACTCGCCGACGTTGATGCTGAACGCGCCGGTGCCGGCGACCCGCAAGGTGCTGGCGAAGGCGGGGCTCACCATCGACGATATCGACCTGTTCGAGATCAACGAGGCCTTTGCGGTGGTTGCGGAGAAATACATCCGCGACCTCAAGCTCGACCGCGCCAAGGTCAACGTCAATGGCGGTTCGATCGCGCTCGGCCATCCCATTGGCGCCACCGGCTCGATCCTGATCGGCACCGTGCTGGACGAACTCGAACGGCGCGATCTCAAGCGCGGTCTCGTCACCATGTGCGCCGCCGGCGGCATGGCCCCGGCCATCATCATCGAGCGCGTCTAGCCTTATTTTCCAGGGTGAATCGCGACCGGCCTCGTATATGGAGGCCGGTCGTCGCTTGTCGAAGGCGTGGAATCAGCTTTAGCAAGGCGGCGTGCGGGCCTTTGAAACAAGGCAAAAGCCCGCTGCCGAGGCTTCCTCCGCTCCGGAAGTGGCTAAAAATCAGGGTTTTTTGCCACAGGGGGCAAAAAAGCCCGTATTTTCGCGATAAAACTGTGCAGAAGGCTCTAGGCCTTCAACGGTTGGTCTAATATGCAACCGGCAACGAATCAGAGGAGACACGATGCCAACCCAACTTTCCAAATCGCAGTTGATCGAAAAGATTGCGAACGCCACCGAGCTTTCCAAGCGCGACGTCAAGAACGTCATGGAGACTCTGACGGACGTCGGCCACAAGGAGCTGAAGAAGAACGGCATCTTCCTGGTGCCGGGCTTCGCCAAGTTCGTGGTCATCAAGAAGCCCGCGACCAAGGCGCGCAAGGGCACCAACCCGTTCACGGGTGAAGAGATGATGTTCAAGGCCAAGCCGGCCCGGAAGATCGTCCGCGCCCGCCCGGTCAAGGCCGCCAAGGACGCCGTGGCCTAAGAAAGAAAAGGCCCCCTCTAAGGAGGGGGCCTTTTGTTTTGGGCGACCGCGAGGGCTTAAGGCGGAGGGGTCAGCCCTTGCGGCGCTTCACCCGGACCGGAACCGGCTGAAGCCGGGGCTGCGGAGCACCGGGCAGCACCTCCCGAAGCCGGTCGATTGCGCGATCGACCAATTGGCGCAGGCGCTGCGCCGTCCGCGACTTTCTCGCTCTTTCCAGTCGTTCGTTCATCTCACCTCACTCCGCCGCCTCGACCTTGGCCCCGGCCGGCTCGAGTGCCGCAGCGATCGCCTCGTCCACGCGCTCCAGCCAGATGAATTCGAGGTTGTCCCGCGCGCTCTTCGGGATGTCGTCGTAATCCCGCTTGTTGCGTGCCGGCAGCATCACCCGCTTCAGCCCTGCTGCTGCAGCCGCCACCACCTTCTCCTTGATGCCGCCGACCGGGAGTACCAGACCGCGCAGCGAGATCTCGCCGGTCATCGCGGTGTCGCTGCGCACCGTACGGTTGGTGAGCAGCGAGGTCAGCGCGGTGAACATCGCCACGCCCGCGCTCGGTCCGTCTTTCGGGGTTGCGCCCGCCGGCACGTGGACGTGGATATCGCTCCGCTCGAACAGCGAAGGCTCGATCCCGAGCTGGGTGGCGCGGCTCTTCACCAGCGTCATCGCCGCCTGTACGCTCTCGCGCATGACGTCGCCGAGCTGGCCGGTCAGGATCAACCCGCCCTTGCCGGGAACGCGCGTCGCCTCGATGAACAGGATGTCGCCGCCGACCGGAGTCCAGGCGAGGCCCGTGGCCACGCCCGGAATGCTGGTGCGCAGCGCGATCTCGCCCTCGAAGCGCGGCTGGCCGAGCACGGTGCTGATATCCGTCGGGTTGATCACGACCTTCGCGACCGTGCCCTCGGCGACCTGCACCGCAGCGTAGCGGAACACCTTGCCGATCTCGCGCTCCAGCGAGCGCACGCCGGCCTCGCGGGTGTAGCCCTTGACGATCAGCTTCAGCGCCTCCGGCTCGATCTCGGCCTGCTCCGCCGTCAGCCCGTTGGCCTCGAGCTGCCGCCGCACCAGGTAGCGGCGCGCGATCTCGAGCTTCTCCTCCTCGGTGTAGCCGGCGAGGCTGATCAGCTCCATGCGGTCCAGCAGCGGGCCCGGAATCGACTCCAGCATGTTGGCGGTCGCGATGAAGACCACGCGCGACAGGTCGAACGGCACGCCGAGATAGTTGTCCCGGAACGTCCCGTTCTGCTCGGGGTCGAGCACCTCCAACATGGCGGCGGACGGATCGCCCTGCACACCGCGGCCCATCTTGTCGATCTCGTCCAGCATCATGACGCAGTTGCGGCTGCCTGCCTTCTTGATGCCCTGGATGATGTTGCCAGGCAGCGCGCCGATATAGGTGCGCCGGTGACCGCGGATCTCAGCCTCGTCATGCACGCCACCCAAGCTGACGCGCACGAAGGGGCGATCCATCGCGCGCGCGATGGATTGTCCGAGCGACGTCTTGCCGACGCCGGGCGGCCCGACGAAGCATAGGATCGGCGCCTTGCCCTGGGGAGCGAGCTTGCGCACCGCCAGATATTCGATGATCCGCCTCTTGATCTTCTCGAGGCCGAAGTGATCGGCGTCCAGGATGCGCCGGGCTTCCTTGATGTCGATCGGCTTCTCCTCGGGCAGCGCCCAGGGCAGTTCGATCAGCCAGTCGAGATAGGTACGGACCATGCCGGCTTCGCCGGCAGCTTCCGGCATGCGCTCGTAGCGCCGCAGCTCCTTCTTCGCATGCGCCTCCGCCTCCGGCGGCATGCCGGCCTTGGCGATCGCCGCGGTCAGTTCGGCGACTTCGGCCGCCTTGCCGTCGCCTTCGCCGAGCTGGCGCTGGATGGTCGCCATCTGCTCGCGCAGGATCGCCTCGCGCTGCCGCTCGTCGAAGGCGGCGCGGGTCTGCTGCCCGATCTCGTTGGAGATGCGCAACACCTCCAGCCGCTCGGCGAGCTGCTTCGACACCTTCTCGACGCGCAAGGCGAGATCGATGGTCTCCAGGATCTCCTGCTTGTCCTGCGGCTTGATGTCCATGAAGGAGGTCGCAAGGTCGGCGAGCGCGCCGGGCGCCGTGGTGGTCTGGAACATCGTGACCAGCTCCGGCGGCGCCTGCGGCAGCAGCTCGACGGCCTCGATTGCCTGGCGCTGCAGGTTCAGCGCGCGCGCCTCGATCTCCGGCGAGCTCGCGGCCGGCTCCGGAATCTGCTGCATCCGTGCAGCCAGAAATGGCGTGCCGGGCAGGAAGTCGAGGATGCGGGCGCGCTGCACGCCTTGGCAGACGACGTGATGGGTCCCGTCGGGCGCGGTGATGTAGCGCACGATGTTGGCGATTGTGGCAACCCGGTAGAGATCGTCCGGGCCGGGATCGTCGATCTCGGGATTGCGCTGCAGGAGGATACCGATCGGCCGCTGCTCGCGCAGCGCCTGCTGCGCGGCCGCGACCGACTTCGGACGGCCGACCGCGATCGGCGCGATCGCGCCGGGAAACAGCACCATCTCGCGGACGGGGATGATGATCAGCGCATCATCCGGGATGCTGACGGATTCGGTGTTCGGCGTATTGTTCATCTGTTCGGCCATGATCGGACCTCAGGATTTGGCGAGGCGCAGTGCGACGCAGCCGTCCATCACGAAGCGGCTGATGGCATAGCGGCCGAGCGGAAGCGCGATGCGGCGCTCGAAACGTCCCTGCGGCAGTTCGAGTCGATGGATGCGAGCATTGCGCAGTTCCGAGGGCAGCGTGCGCTGGCCGGAGATGACGAGCGCGCCGTCATGGATCACCGTCTCCACATTGTCGGGATTAACGCCGGGAAGTGCGACCAGGATCAGGAGCTCATGCTCGGTCTCGAGCACGTCGATCGGCGGTTCCCAGCAAGCTTCCTGACGGCCAAACTGCTGGCGCAGCCGCTCGGCGCGGGTCAGCGAGTCCAAGGCTTCGGAGAGCATCCAGTCGAGGGGATTTTTCGGTTGCATGGCAAGGCTCTGAGGAAGGCGCTGCGATTGGAAGACCAGCATATGGGGACGGTTCCCCGGAAATCCAGCATTGCGCGTTCAGGGTATGCCCGGTCTGACTGACCGGGACCAGACTGCATCGGGCAGGAACGCTCGGATGAACCAGAGCCAAAGCAGGTTGGTCGAGAGATAGCTCAGCAGCATTCCGATTCCGCTGTCGCTCATTGTTCGTCTCCACTGATTTCCAAAGCGGCTCTGCTGGGCTAAGTCAGCCCGCCAGCCACCGTTCCAGCACCCGAGGAGCACGCCGACACATGCTCGACTTCGCCCTGTCCGCCTTCGTGACGCTGCTGCTGGTGGTCGATCCCGTCGGCCTTGCGCCGGCTTTCCTCGCCGCGACCGGGGGCATGCCGGACAAAATCAAGCGGACTATCGCGCTGCGCGCCCCGTTGATCGCGGCGTCGATCCTGGTGGTGATCGCGCTGGTCGGAAACTGGCTGCTACGCCAGCTCGGGATTGGCATCCCCGCATTCCAGATCGCCGGCGGGCTGCTCTTGTTCGGCGTCTCCTACCAGATGATCTTCGGCGACCGTCCGCATCGCGAGGCGCGCGAGGCGGACAAGGCGCTCTCCGAGCATGCCTCCGACGTCGCGGTGTTTCCGCTCGCCATCCCCATGATGGCCGGGCCCGGCGCGATCGCGACCACGCTGCTGCTGGCGGGCGATGCCGGCTACGGAGCCAGGCTCGCGCTCATCATCGCGGTCGTGCTCTCGGTGTGCCTGCTCTGCATGCTCTGCTTTGCTTCGGCTTCGCTGATCGCGCGGACGCTCGGGCGCACCGGCAATGCCGTGCTGTCACGCGTGCTCGGCATGCTGCTTGCCGCCTATTCGGTGCAATTCGTCATCAACGGCATTGCGGCTGTCCGGGCGGGTTTGCCCTGATCCTGCGCCAATCTGGTAATATATTGATTTTATTGTCTATTTTAACCCATTGCAGTGCCGTCAGCGTGACAATGCGCTGAGCGGTCCGCTTTCTCTTGCACTGCCATATTGCTTTGACGTACTTCCCCTCTACCAAGCGCCCATCGTCGGAAATGCGAGATGTCGATGACAGGAGACGAGCTCGATAAGAGACAGGCCATCATCGACGCCTCCATGAATGCGCTGGGCATCAACCAGGGCACCTCGGGCGATATCAGCCACGGCATGTCCGAAGGCTAGGCGGGGCAGTCGGTGTTCGTGCGGATCAAGCATATCGTCGATCGCAAGGGTTCGAACCGCGTCATGGTTCGCTTGCGCGCGCTGCTGCGCAGCAACGAGTTCTACCTGATCCCGCTCGCGCTCGTGATCGGCACGCTCGCCGGTGCAGTTGTGACGCTGATGGCCGAGATCGCCCAGATCGCCCACGTCCTGATCTATGGCATCCCCGTAGACGTCCGCCTTTCCGCCAACGCCCGTGTCAGCCCTTGGGCGGCGCTGATCGCCCCCGCGCTCGGCGGGCTGTCGCTCGGCATCATGGAATGGTCGCGGCGACGGATGAAGATCTCGAACGCAGTTGACCCGATCGAGGCCAACGCGTTGCGCGGCGGTAATCTCTCGATGCGCGACAGCGTGGTGGTGTCGAGCCAGACGCTGATCTCCAACGGCTGCGGCGCCTCGGTCGGCCTCGAGGCGGGATACACCCAGATCGGCTCCGGCATCGCCTCGCTGCTCGGCAAGTTCTTCAATCTCCGCCGCAACGATTTGCGCCTGATCGTCGGCTGCGGCGCCGCGGCGGCGATCGCGGCGGCGTTCGGCGCGCCGATCACCGGCGCCTTCTATGCCTGCGAACTGATCGTCGGCGTCTACTCGGTCGGCAGCGCAGCGCCGATCCTGGCGGCCTCGCTCGCCGGTGCGCTGACCGCGCAGTGGCTCGGTGGCGCGCCGTACTCTCTCGAAATACCCAAGGTCAGCTCGGTCGGCATCGAGCAATATCTTGCGCTGATCGGACTCGCCCTCGTCACCGGTGGCGTCGGCATCGCCGTGATGCGCTCGTCCCCAAATTTCGAGCGACTGTTCGCCTGGCTGCCGGTCTGGCTGCGCCCGGTGATCGGCGGCCTCATCGTCGGCGGCTTTGCGATCGTCACCCCGCAGGTGCTCGCGGCCGGCCATGGCGCCATGGTGCTCGATCTCTTTCACGAGATGACGATCGGCCTGATCGCGCTGATCATTGCCCTGAAACTGACGGCCTGTCTGATCTCGCTGGCGTCGGGCTTCCGCGGCGGTCTGTTCTTCGCTTCGCTGTTCGTCGGAAGCCTGATCGGGAAATTCTTCGCCGCACTGCTGCTGCTGATCAGCCCGAATTTCGCGATCGACCCGCTGGTGGCGATGCTGACGGGCATGGCGACGCTCGGCGTCGCCATCGTCGGCGGGCCGCTGACGATGTCGTTTCTCGTCCTGGAGATGACGCGCAATGTCGACGTCACCGCTGTGGTGCTGGCGGGCTGCATCGTCACCTCGATCTGCGTCCGCTTCATGTTCGGCCATTCCTTCTCGACCTGGCGCCTGCACCTGCGCGGCGAGACCATCCGCAGCGCCAACGATGTCGGCTGGCTGCGCAATCTCACCGTTGAGCGGTTGATGCGCTCCGATGTCGGCAAGGTGCCGTCGAGCACGACCATTGCCGCGACCCGGAGCGAGTTCGCGCTCGGCTCGCGCCCCGGCATCGTCGTCGTCAACAATGCCGACGAATATGTCGGCCTCGTCATGCTGCCCGACCTGTTCTCCAGCGACCTCGACGCTATTGCCGACGACATCCAGGTGGTCGAGCTCGCCCGCTACGTCGACATCGTGCTGATCCCGGAGATGAACGTGAAGTCGGCAATGGCGGTGTTCGACGAAGCCGAGGCCGAGATGCTGGCGGTCGTCGATTCCACCGACAGCCGCAAGGTGGTGGGCTTTTTGACCGAGACCTTCGCCCGCCGCCGCTATGTCGAGGAGATCGACAAGGCCACGCGCGGCGTGCTCGGGGCATTGTCGTAAGCTTTCTGCGGCCTCGAGGATAGGTATCAGGGGAGGGGCGCCGCGACGCTCGTTCGCCCGCTGGCCCCAGACTTTCCATGATGGGGTCTTGCTTTCGACAAATCGCGTTGACGATGATCAGCTAAGCGCAAATGCGACGGACGCCTTCGGGCGACATTGGGCTGGGGCAGGGAGCGCCAATGAATTCCGTAACGACACCGATCGAGCCGCGTGACGCGCTGTCCGCGCGCATGGACGAAGAGCTCACGCACACCTTTGAAAAAATCAAGAGCGTGGATGAACAGATCGCGCGTGCGAGCGAGCAGCTTTCCAGGCTGGAGCGCGACGACGCGCGCAGGCGGCCGCCGCGTGGCCGGCCGGCGCTCCGCGGACTCGTCGGCTTGGCGCTGGCAGCGGGGATTGGCACCGCCGCCTTGATCTCGCAATCATCCTACGGTGATACGGTCAGGCAGATGATCGCGGGCTGGGCACCGCTGCGCGCTGCGACGCCGTCACAGGCTCAAGCAGAACCGGCGCCCGACGCTCAGCCGAGCCCGACTGCTCAGCTTGCCCAGGCGCCGTCGGCATCGCCGCAACCGGCGCCGGCCGCTCAGGACGTGCCGGAGGCGGTCGCGCCGGCCGGGACCACGCTCCCTCCGGAGTTGACGGAGTTGCTCCAGAAAATGGCCAGCGATCTCGCGAACGTCCAGCAAGGCATCGACGAGCTCAAGGCGAGTCAGGCGCAATTGAAAGCGAACCAGGAGCAAATGTCCGTCGACACCGTCAAGCTTGCCGACGAATTGAAGGCGGGGCAGGAGCAAATGGCGCGTCTTGTTGCCAAGACGCCTGACAACAAGGCGCCCGACAACAACGTGCCCGAGACCGCCGCGAAAGCGCCCGACCGACCAAACGCGGGGCAGAAGGCGACCGCAGCACCGGTGCCCGCGCCACGTCCGGCTGCGGCCGCCACGCGCAAGCCGGCAACGCCGTCACCGCATGCCACTATGCGACGGCCGGTGCCGGTGCAGCTCCAATCCGCACAGCAATAGTCGCGATCGATATTCCTTTCGCGCCTCGGCCCCGCTCGGTTTGCGGAGACGAGCGCCCGTGCTCGCAAGCTCATTCCAGCCGCTCCACCTGAAGGAGCGCTGGGGATAGCATCGCGATCCAAGGTGTTGAGCTGTCATGAAAGCAGGACGGCGGGCCGCTTCCGGCGCCGTCCGCGCCGGCTATTGGCCTGGTTGAGGTGAGGGCGCGACGAGGCACGCCACGATCCGGCGGACCATAGGCAGGACCACCAGCAGCGTCGGAAAAGCGACCAGCCAGGACAGCGCCCAGGCGCCCGGCCAGCTGGCCAGGAAGGCAGGCGTCGGCCCGAGGCTCCTCAGTGTCGAAATGATCGACACCACGGCCGTCATGAGGATGGAAAGCACCAATGGCATGACGATCGGCGCATAGCGCGCCGGCAGTTTGCGAACCGCAATCATCTGTTTCTCTCTGGGGAAAAGGACGCGCCGATCACGTTGAACCCTGAAAAATTGCATCGATCCCGATCGCGTCGGTTGATGCGTTGGTTCACGTGAAACGCTTACGGCGACCGAAAAACGGCGCGGATGTTCATTATCCGCTCAGCTTGACTCGATCAAGCTGGACTTGGTCATTCGGTTTACAATCGTTCAAAGCGCGGCGGATTGCCGCGATGATGAAACCATCTCAATGGTTTGCGCATTAGGTGCAGTTTGCAGGTCTCTGCTTTGGGCGAGAACAGAGGACGGTCAGATGACTGAGAGGTTCGTGAATTCCAAGGTTTGCCGCAACACCGTGCTGGCCGCGTTCGCAAGCCTCGCCCTGGTTGCGGCCTCCGCTTCGCCCTCCGCTGCCGCGCCAACCACGCCGACGGCCAAGGCGGTCGCCGCGACCCCGGCCGCATCCGCGGCGACCGACTTCAGCTCCGCCCGCCGTCACCGCTATTACCGTCGGGGACCAAGTGCCGCGGGACTCGCCTTCATGGGTATGGCAACGGGCCTCATCGCGGGTGCGATCGCCGAGAGCCGTCGCCGCGAGTATTACGAGGATCGCTACTATTACGGTCCGGGCCCAGGTTACTACGGCGGTCCTGCCTATGCTCCGGCCCCATATTACGGAGGACCGCGCTATTATGGCGGTCCGGTCTATCCGGGCTATTGAGTTCGGCCGATGCCCGTTACCTAGGGTGGGTTAGCTTAGTATCACCCACCTCTTTGTTCTCCGCGTCGAGGGAAGCGTGGGTTACTGCTTCCGCCTTCGCTGGTGGAGCTACGGCGGACGTAGTCGGCTAACTAACCCTACGCGTGTGGTGCCGCCATTCCCGCTCACATCACCGTCCCGCAGGTGCCGACATCGCGCCGTTGGCATAGCGCGACCAGTCGGGTTGGGTCGGCTGTGACGGCCACAGCGCGGCATTGGAGTCGCGCACCGGCTGGGTGATGGGAGCGGGTGTCGCCTTGCGGGTGTGGTGGCGGTCGCTTGCTGCTGCGGCCGTGTGGATCGTGATTGCGGTGATCAGCGTGGCGCTGATGATCGTGAAACTCGTTCGCATCGTCGTTTCTCCCGTAATGACGCTTCGGTTGCGAGCAGATTGTCTCGCGCGTGCGTCGTCGCGGCTGAGATGGCGATGTGTCCCGCCGACTATTACGGGTGGCGCCATCACGATGCAGCGAGCAAAGTTTTTGGTCGCGGCTAAATATTCGGCAATCGCACCCGTGCTGTCGATGGACTTGGCCGACGCAATCCGGTTGAATGGGGCGATCTGAGGTTTCGAGCGACAACGATGTCGAGATATCTGCTGGTCCTGCTTTTGATGGCCTCGCCGGCCGCGGCGCAAGTCAAATTGACGCCGAAGAATTCGGCGGCGCGGCCCGATCCTTGCGCCCCGATCGGGCGCACCGCGGACGGCAAGCTGGTCTATGCCATGACATGCGAGAACCTGCCGGCGCCGCCTCCGCAGGCGGAACTGAAGGAGGCGCCGCAGCCGGCCGCAGAGCCGGAGCCGGAGGTGCGGCGAAGCGGGATTTTCGGCTGGTCCTATGACCGCAGATGATGGACCGTGCCACTTGCGCGAGCCCCTCCGGAATGCTCTTTGCTTGCAAGTTCCCACTGGAGGGCCAGCGCCTTCCGACCCAGAGAGATGAGATGAGCAAACTCGTTATCCGCGCCGGCGATTTCACCTTCGATGCCCGCTTCGAGGAGCAGCTTGCGCCCAAGACCGTCGCCGCCTTCCGCAAAGCGATGCCGTTCGAGAGCCACATCATCCATGTGCGCTGGAGCGGCGAGGGCGTGTGGATGCCGCTCGGCGATCTCGACTTCGGCGTCGGCTACGAGAACCACACCAGCTATCCGGCGCCCGGTCAGATCATCCTCTATCCCGGTGGCATCAGCGAGACTGAGATCCTGCTCGCCTATGGCGGCGTGCACTTCGCGAGCAAGATGGGCCAGCTCGCCGGCAATCATTTCATCACGCTTACCTCAGGCCTGGAAAATCTCGCCGCGCTCGGCAAGACCGTGCTGTGGAAGGGTGCCCAGCCAATCCGCTTCGAGGAAGTCTGAGTGGCAGACGCCCGCTACCCGCGCGATCTTCGCGGCTATGGCCGCAACCCGCCGCATCCGGACTGGCCGGGCGATGCGCGGGTCGCGGTGCAGTTCGTCGTCAATTTCGAGGAGGGCGGCGAGAACAACATTCTGCACGGCGACCGCGCCTCGGAAGCGTTCCTGTCCGACGTGCTCGGCGCGCAACCCTGGCCGGGCCAGCGCCACGCCAACATCGAATCGATGTTCGAATATGGCTCGCGCGCCGGATTCTGGCGGCTGTGGCGGATGTTCACCGAACGGAAGTGGCCGACGACCGTGTTCGGCGTCGCCACCGCGCTGAAGCGCAACCCGGAAATCGTCGCCGCGATGCAAGAGGCGGGCTGGGACATCGCCAGCCACAGCCTCAAATGGATCGAGCACAAGGACATGACGGAGGCGCAGGAGCGCGCCGAGATCGCGGAAGCGATCCGTGTCCACACCGAAGCCACCGGTTCGCGGCCGCTCGGCTGGTACACCGGGCGCTCCTCGATCAACACCAACCGCCTGTTGATGGAGGAGGGCGGATTCCTCTATGTCTGCGACTCCTATGCCGACGATCTGCCCTATTGGGTCAAGGGCGCGAACGGCAAGCAGCTCATCATTCCCTACACGTTGGACGCCAACGACATGCGCTTCATCAACGCGCAGGGGTTTGCGGACGGCGAGCAGTTCTTCACCTACCTGAAGGATGCCTTCGACGTGCTCTATGCCGAAGGCGAGACCGCGCCGAAGATGATGTCGGTGGGGCTGCATTGCCGTCTCGCCGGCCGGCCCGGCCGCGCCGCGGGCCTGATCCGCTTTCTCGACTACATCGGCAAACACGACCGTGTCTGGGTGCCGACGCGATTGCAGATCGCGCAGCATTGGCACGACAAGCACGTGAATCTCGCCGAAAGCGCATTCGAGATCTAGGAGAGAAGGCGATGACGCAGGTCGCGCTGCCCGATCTCAATGCCGCGAGCCCAGCCGACTTCGTCGCGGCGCTCGCCAATGTCGTCGAGTATTCACCGTGGATTGCCGAACAAGTGGCCGCGCGCCGTCCGTTCGCCGGCATCCATGAATTGTTCGATGCGATCAAGGTGGCGATCCAGGGTGCCGCGCCCGACGTGCAGCTTGCGCTGATCCGCGCGCATCCCGACCTCGCCGACAAGACCCAGCGTGCGGTGGGGCTCACCGCCGAATCGAACGCCGAGCAGAACAGCGCCGGCCTCGACCGGCTGTCGGAGGCGGAATACGCGGCGTTCGAGCGCGTCAACAATGCCTATCGCGCGAAATTCGGCTTCCCCTATATCGTCTGCGTACGCCGTCACACCAAGGACTCCATCCTGCGCGACTTCGAGACGCGGCTGTCCAACCTTGCCAAGACCGAGACACGCCGTGCGATCGAGGAGATCTGTCGCATCGCCGCGCTGCGGCTCGATCAGCTCGTCGCAGCCGATGACAAGCTCAAGGTGCACGGCCGGCTTTCGACCCACGTGCTGGACAATCACAGCGGCAAGCCCGCTTCCGGCATCGCCGTCGATCTGGTCGAGCTCGCAAGCCTCGGCGAGAGCCGCGTGATCACGCGTGCGGTCACCAACCATGATGGCCGCACCGATGATCCGCTGATCGGTGGCCGTCCGTTGCCGATCGGCCGCTATGAGCTGCGCTTTAGGGTCGGCAAATATTACGGCGAGCGTAACGTGCCGACGTCCGATCCGCCGTTCCTCGACGAGATCCCGCTGCGCTTTGCGATCAGTGAGCCCGAAGGCCACTATCACGTGCCGCTCCTGGTCACCCCCTGGAGTTATGCGACGTATCGCGGAAGTTAGGCGCGGCCAACTTACCTCGCACGCTTACGGGGAGAGGGAGCGCAGGTTCGCCGCAGACGCTGCATTGCTTTTCGTCGGGTGCTAGCCGCCAAACTTCTCGCGCAGCGCCGGGAATAGCCGATCCGGCTTGAACGGCGTCGACGTGAAGCGGATGCCTGTCGCATCGGCGATCGCATTGCCGAGCGCCGCCGCGACGGGGTTGTAGGGGCTCTCGCTCATCGATTTCGCGCCCATCGGCCCGATCGTGTCGGATGTGTCGGCGAAGAGCACCTCGGTGCGCGGGATGTCGGCGAAGGTGGGCAGGTGGTAGTCGCGGAATTTCGGATTGGTGACGCGGCCATCCATATCGATCACCATCTCCTCAAAGAGCGCAGCGCCAAGCGCTTGCGCCACGCCGCCTTCGACCTGGCCGCGGCACTGCATGGGATTGGCAACGCGGCCCGCGTCTGCTGCCTGGATGCTGCGAAGAATCCTGAGTTCGCCGGTGCCCTTGTTCACGGCCACGCGAAAACCCTGCACGTTGAAGGCAACCGAGCGTGGCGTGCCGGTTGAATTGCCGCTGGCTGCGAGCGGCCGGCCGCGCTCGCGCGCAAGCCGAGCCAGCTCGGTGAACGGTATCCGCCGTACGCCGCTGACGACACACTCGTTCTCGAGTGCGCAGCCTCCGGCATCGCAAAGCCACGCGCCGGCCGCGGCCGCCTTCAGCTCGGTCGCAAGCTGCATGGCCGCCGCATGCGTCGCCTTGCCGGCAACGAAGATGCCGGCGCTGCCATAGGCGCCGGTGTCATGGCCGCCATGGGCGGTGTCGGACTGGCGCAGGCGGATCCTGTCGGCGGTGGTCGCAAGCACTGTGGCCGCGATCTGACGATGCACGGTGCTGGTGCCGTTGCCGAACTCGGCGGTGCCGACGGTGAGATCGAAGCCGCCGTCGTCGTTGAGCGCGACCGTAGCGTCGGCGATGTGACCGGCTGGCGGCACCGTGTCGATCATGGTCAGTGCAATGCCTTCGCCGATCAGCCACTCCGGCGACAGATCAGGGTTTGCTGCGTCCGCCTGCAGTGCGCGCTCGACGAAGTCGAGGCACTGGTCGAGCCCGTAGGAGCCGTAGAGCACGTCGTGATATTCGGACGGCGGTGGCGACAGCATGGGATCGCCGGGCTTGACGATGTTGCGGCGGCGCATGTCGAAGGGGCTGATGCCGAGCTGTCGTGCCAGCTCGTCGATCGCGGCTTCCACCGCGATCAGTGACTGCGGCAGGCCGTAGCCGCGAAACGCGCCGGCCGGCACCGTGTTGGTGTAGACCGCGACCGCGTCGACCTTCTTGTTTGGGCAGTTGTAGACGCCGAGGCTCTCCGACACTGCGTGGAACAGCACGGGACCTGCGTGATTGCCGTAGGCACCGGTGTTGGAGAGCACGTCGAGTTGCAACGCGGTCAGCTCGCCGTTCGCGTCCGCGCCGGCCTTGACGTGGATCCGCATCGGGTGCCGCGTCGAGGTTGCGATGAACTGCTCCTCGCGCGTGAGCTCGAGCTTGACAGGGTGCCCGGTCTTCAGCGCGGCGAGCGCCAATATGTCCTCGACGAACATCTCCTGCTTGCCGCCAAAGCCGCCGCCGACGCGTTCGCAGAACACCCGGACCTTGTCGGCAGGAAGACCGAAAATACCCGACAGCGTGCGCCGGGTCAGGAACGGCACCTGGGTCGAGGAGCGGATGTTGAGCACGCCGGCTTCGTCCAGCCAGGCGAGGCCGCCATGAGTCTCCAGCGCCGCGTGCTGCACGCGCTGGGTCGTGAACGTGCCTTCATAGGTCACTGCCGACGCGGCCAGCGCGGCCGCAACGTCGCCGAACTCCGCGTGCCTCTCCGCGACGATATTGCGCTGTGCATCAGCGACGCGATTTGCAGCCGTACGGTCGGGATGGATGATCGGCGCGTCCGGTGCGCTCGCCTGCTCCGGATCAATCACGACGGGCAGGAGGTTGTAGGTAACCTTGAGCCGTCGGCAGCCTTCCTCGGCCGCGGCTTCGCTCTCGGCGACAACGGCGGCGACCTTCTGCCCGATGAAGCGGACGACGTCGTCGAGGACGCGCGTATCGTCCGGGTCCATCCAGTCCTTCTCGTGCCGCGCGGTCGAGAACACCGCCGGCGGCGCATCCTCGTGTGTCAGCACCGCATGTACGCCCGGAACAGCCAGCGCGGCGGACGCGTCGATCGCGGCGATCTTGGCGTGCGCATGCGGGGAGCGGAGCAGCTTGATATGCAGGAGGCCGTCGATCTCGGTATCGAAGGTGTAGCGCGCCTTGCCGCGCACGATGTCGGGGCCGGCGGGCGCCGGCAGGCTGCGGCCGAACGCGGCGCCGACGGTCTCATCGACATTGCTCGTGCCGAGGAGCGCGTCCTCGATCGAGCGATAGCCGGTGCAGCGGCAGATGTTGCCCTTGAGAGAGGCTCCGAGATCGGTGCGTTGCGCCTGGTTCAGCGAGGCGCATGTGACGATCATGCCGGTGGTACAGAATCCGCACTGGAAACCTTGGGCATCGAGGAAGGCCTGTTGCATCGGATGCGTACCATGACCACCGCCAAGCCCCTCGATGGTCGTGATCGCGCGCCCGTCGGCGCGAAAGGCCGGGATCAGGCAGCTATGCACCGGCTCGCCGTCGAGCAGCACGGTGCAGGCACCGCAGTCGCCGGCATCGCAGCCCTTCTTCACGCCGAACTGACCGAGCTCGCGCAGGAACGTGCGCAGGCACTGGCCGGCGCGCGGCGTCTGCGGAAACGGCTTGCCGTTGATCTCGTAACTCATGGCCGCGCCATCTCGAGCAATTCGCCGCGGATCTCCTCGGCGAGCCGCAGCGTCATGTGCTTGCGCCAGAACGGCTTGCCGTGGACGTCGGCGTGGTACTCTTCGTCGGTGATGTGCTCCGCAATCGCAGCGCGAAGCGCGCTCGCATCGGGCGGCTTCGGAAACGAGAGCTGGATCGGGCGCACCGTCGATGCGGTCACCGTCAGTGTCAGCGTGCCGCCGCCATCGAGGCTGCCGATCAGAAGCGCAGCCGAACGGCCGACCGGCGTCAGCGAGATCTGGCGGAAGGCCGAGCGGCGCTTCAGCGCGGCAAGCGGGATATCGATCTGTCGCAAGAGGTCGCCCGCTGTCAGGCGGTTGCGCTGGTCACCGGTGACGAACTCGACGACGCGAATCTTCTGTTCGCCGCCACTGGCCTTCCAGATCGTGCAGACGCCGTCGAGCGCCGCGGTGAGTGAGATCATTGGCCCTGCCGGCAGCGACATGCAGAGATTGCCACCAACGGTCGCCGTCTTCCAGATCTTGAAGGAGGCGAGGAAAGCGCGGCAGCATTGGTTGATCAGCGGCGCCGCGATCCAGTCGGGCGGACAGACGAGCGCATCGAGCTGGGCGATGGTGCAGGTGGCGGAGATCGAGAGGTGCGTGTCGGTGACGGTCAGCGCAGGCCATTTCAGGTCGGTGAGATCGATCAACCGCGTGAGGTGGACCTGCGGTTCCGAGAACAGCCACGTGCCGCCCGCGAGCCAAGCATCGCCTGCCGCCCAAACGGGCAGTTGGGCGCGGCTCCTGGGATGGGCCACCGTCGTGATGGTGTTCAAATCCATGGCTACGCCAGCCTCGACCGGATGCGTTGCTACGTGGGAAAGTCTTGCAAGACCGGCGCCAAGTGGCAACAACAAGTAGCAAGACCAACGCGATTGTGCCTGGCCCCTGGCTTGCAGGCCGGTGATCGGCGGACGTGAGGAGAAACGGATCATGAGCGACACCAAGCCGATCTGGATCAGGGATCCGCTGGCCATCTTCGCCGATAGCGCGGAACGGGGGATCGTGGTCAGGGATGGCCGGATCGTCGAGCTCGTGCCGGCGGGCGGACAGCCTGCCACCGCGGATGTCGCGGTGTTCGACGCTGGCGAGCACGTTGTGTTACCTGGGTTGATCAACACGCATCACCACTTTTACCAGACGCTGACGCGCGCATTGCCGGCTGCGATGGACCGGAAGCTTTTTCCCTGGCTCCAGGCGCTCTATCCGGTGTGGGCGAAGCTGACGCCGGAAGCACTGCAGCTCGGCGTCACCGTGGCGATGTCCGAGCTGCTGCTCTCCGGCTGCACCACCACGACGGATCATCATTACGTGTTCCCCGCGGGGCTCGAAGACGCCGTCGACATCGAAGTCGCGGTCGCCAAGCGGCTCGGCGTGCGGGTGCTGCTCACGCGCGGCTCGATGAACCTGTCGCAGCGCGACGGCGGCCTGCCGCCGGACAGCGTCGTGCAGGACGAGGACACGATTCTGGCGGATAGCGCCCGCGTGGTGGCAAAGCATCACCAGCGCGGCGCGGATGCGATGGTGCAGATCGCGCTGGCGCCATGCTCGCCCTTCTCGGTGACGACGTCCTTGATGCGCGCCACGGCCGACCTTGCCGAGAAGCTCGACGTCCGCCTGCACACCCATCTCGCAGAGACCGAGGACGAGAGCCGGTTCTGCCAGCAAATGTATGGCTGCCGTCCGCTCGATTATCTCGAGCAGTGCGGCTGGCTCAATGCGCGCACCTGGCTCGCCCACGGCATCTTCTTCAACGCCGACGAGATGAAGCGGCTCGGCAGGGCGAAGACGACCATCAGTCATTGCGCTTGCAGCAACCAGCTTCTCGCGTCCGGCTGCTGTCCGGTCTGCGAGATGGAGGAGGCGGGCGTCGGCATTGGGATCGGCGTCGACGGCTCTGCCTCCAACGATGGATCGAATCTGATGCAGGAAGTGCGCGCGGCGTTCCTGCTGCAGCGGGCGCGCTATGGCGTGACCAAGGTCAGCCACAAGGATGCGTTGCGCTGGGTCACCAAGGGTTCGGCGGCGTGTGTCGGTCGTCCGGAACTCGGCGAGATCGCCGTCGACAAGGCGGCCGATCTCGCGCTGTTTAGGCTCGACGAGTTGCGCTTCTCCGGCCACGGCGATCCCTTGGCCGCGCTCGTGCTGTGCGGTGCGCACCGGGCCGACCGGGTGATGGTCGCCGGCAAATGGGCGGTGGTCGACGGTGTGATCCCGGGATTGGATGTGGCGGATCTCGTCCGCCGCCACAGCTCCGCCGCGCGGGCGATGCAAGCAGGATAATAAAGAAGGGGGCAACCGCAAGTGCCGGGTGCTTGTGGCTACCCCCTCCGAGCCTCCTCCGCGAGGAGCAGGTGAATTCCCTAAAGCAAGAAGCGTGCTACTTGCCCGGAAGCTTGTCGTCGATGCCCTTGACGTAGAAATTCATGCCGAGGATCTGGCCGTCGTCGAGATGATCGCCGCCCTTGCACTCGATCGTCTTGCCGTCCTGCCCAACGACCGGGCACTTGAACGGATGCAGCTTGCCGGCGGTGATCGCGGCCTGGGCCTCCTCTGCCATCTTCTTCACGTCGTCGGGCAAGTTGGTGTACGGCGCCATCGCGAACATGTGGCTGTCGAGGCCGCCCCAGCTATCCTCGGACTTCCAGGTGCCGTCGAGCTCGGCCTTGACGCGGGAGATGTAGTAGGGGCCCCAGGTGTCGAGGATCGAGGTGAGCTGCGTTTTCGGCCCGAACTTGATCATCTCGGAGTCCTGGCCGAAGGCGAGCTTGCCGCGCTCGCTGGCGACCTGCATCGCCGCCGGCGAATCCGTGTGCTGCATGATGATGTCGGCGCCCTGGTCGATCAGCGCCTTGGCAGCGTCGGCTTCCTTGCCCGGATCGAACCAGGTGTTGGCCCAGATAATCTTGACCTTGATGTTCGGATTGATGGTCTGCGCTGCGAGGATCGTCGCGTTGATGCCGGAGACGACCTCGGGAATCGGGAACGAGCCGATATAGCCGAGCACACCGGACTTCGACATCTTGGCCGCGATCAGGCCCTGGATGTAGCGGCCCTGATACCACCGGGCCGAATAGGTCGACATGTTCGGGTTACGCTTGTAGCCCGTCGCGTGCTCGAAATGCACATTCGGAAATCTCTTGGCAACCTTCAGTGTCGGATCCATGTAGCCGAACGAAGTCGTGAAGATCAGCTTGTTGCCAGCGCGGGCGAGTTGCTCGATGGCACGCTCGGCGTCGGGACCTTCGGGGACATTTTCAAGATAGGTCGTTTCGATCTTGTCGCCGAGCTCCTTCACCAGTGCCTGACGGGCGAGCTCATGCTGATAGGTCCAGCCGAGATCGCCGATCGGACCGAGATAAATGAAGCCGACCTTCAGCTTGTCCGCAGCAGAGGCAGCGTTGATGCTCCCGGCAAGCAAAAGTCCGCTAACGGCCGCAAGAAGTATTTTCCTCATCATCGATCTCCAAACAAGTCGGGGTAGCTACGGTCCGCACCATGCGCGCCCCATCGTGCACGGTGCGGAAAAAAGCTCAGCGGTCCGGCACGAACACGGTGCCGAGTGCGGCCGGCGCGGTCGAGCCGCCGGTACGCGCGCGCGAGAGCAGGACCAGGACGATGACGGTCGCAAGGTATGGCAGCGCCGACATGAACTGCGAGGGAATGCCGACGCCCCAGCCTTGCGCGTGGAGTTGCAGGATCGTCACCGCGCCGAACAGATAGGCGCCGACGACGAGCCGGCCGGGCCGCCAGGACGAAAACACGACCAGTGCCAGCGCGATCCAGCCGCGGCCGGCGGTCATGCCGGGAATGAAGAACGGCGTGTAGGCGAGCGGCAGATAGGCGCCGGCAAGCCCGGCGCAGGCGCCGCCGAACATCACGGCGAAGGTGCGGATGCGCAGCACCGGATAGCCGAGCGCGTGCGCGGAGACGTGATTGTCACCGCACGCGCGCAGGATCAACCCCGGCCGGGTACGGTACAGGAACCACAAGACGCCGACGATCAACGCCAGTGAGAGATAGACGAAGGCGTCTTCGCCGAACAGCACGCGGCCGATCAGCGGGATGTTGGTGAGACCGGGAATGTCGAGATGCGCAGCCGGCGTGATGCGCTCGCCGACAAAGCCGGCACCGATCAGACCGGAGAGTCCGATGCCGAGGATGGTCAGTGCCAGGCCCGTCGCGACCTGGTTGACGGCGAGGCCAAGCGCCATCAGCGCGAAGATCAGGGACATCAGCGTGCCCGCGATGATGCCGCAGAGCGCCCCGATGAAGGTCGAACCGGTCAGCCAGGCACCGGCAAAACCGCAGGCCGCGCCCATGATCATCATGCCCTCGACGCCGAGGTTGAGCACGCCGGAGCGCTCGGTCACGAGCTCGCCGGTCGCCGCAATCAGGAGCGGCGTCGATGCGGCGAGCACCGACAGGATGATGGCTTCAACCAGCTCCACGGATCACCTGACGGTTCGAGAAGACCAGCCGGAAACGGTAGAGAATGAGGGAATCGCAGGCGAGCACGTAGAACAGCAGAATGCCCTGGAAAACCTTGGTGACATCCAACGGAATCTTCATTGCGATCTGCGCCTGCTCGCCGCCGATAAAGGTCAATGCGAGGAAAAGACCTGCAATTAGTATTCCAACCGGGTTCAGGCGGCCGAGAAAGGCGACGATGATCGCGGTAAAGCCATAGCCCGGCGAGATGCCGGGCTGAAGGTGCCCGACCGGGCCCGCGACCTCGATCATGCCGGCAAGGCCCGCCAGTGCGCCGGAGACCGCAAAGGTCAGGATGACGAGCTGGTTGGCGTTGAAGCCGCCGAACCGCGCCGCGCGTGGCGCCGCGCCGACCACACGGATCTCGAATCCCTTGATGGTGCGGCCGAGCAGGATCGCCGCCGCTGCGACGACCAGCAGCGCGATGAGCGAACCGAGATGCAGCCGGCCGCCCTCGATCAGCAGGGGAACGGTTGCGACCGGATCGAATTCCGCCGTGGTCGGGAAATTGAAGCCGTGCGGATCGCGCCAAGGACCGCGCACGAGGTAGTCGAGGAAGAGCTCGGCGACAT
This sequence comes from Bradyrhizobium sp. ISRA442, assembly GCF_038085055.1. Taxonomy (NCBI): domain Bacteria; kingdom Pseudomonadati; phylum Pseudomonadota; class Alphaproteobacteria; order Hyphomicrobiales; family Nitrobacteraceae; genus Bradyrhizobium; species Bradyrhizobium sp. ISRA442. The sequence continues at coordinate 33,469 of NZ_JALGCN010000013.1, read as the reverse complement.
AGACCAGCATCAGGCTGGTCAGGATTTCGCTGGCGCCGAACTTCACCTTGCAAATCGCCGGGATCAGCGCATAGAGCGCGCCTGCGGCGGCCGCAAGCAGCAGCATGGCCGGCAGCACCCAGGCCCCGGCGTCGCTGCCTTGCGTCTTCACGGCGATCAAGCTTCCGGCTACCGCGCCGATGAGGAACTGTCCCTCGGCGCCGATGTTCCAGGCATTGGCGAGATAGCACAGCGACAGGCCGATCGCGATCATCACCAGCGGCGTTGCCTTCACCGCGATCTCCTGCAGCGAATAGCCGTCGGTCAGCGGCGCGATGAAATAGGCATCGAGCGCGAGAAGCGGATTCTTGCCGAGGATCGCGAACAGGATGACCATGGTCACGATCGTCAGCCCGATCGCGATCAGGGGAGAGACCAGCGCGATCGTGCCGGAGCGCTCGGCGCGCTTCTCAAGCACCAACTGCATGCGCGGCCTCCTTCGGCTCCAGGCTGCTGCCGCCCATCAACAGGCCAAGCTGTTCGCGCGTGGCTTCGCGGGTCGGCAGCGGCGCCGACAAGCGTCCGTGGAACATCACCGCGATGCGGTCGGTGATTTCGACGAGCTCGTCGAGGTCCTGGCTCGTCACAAGTACCGCCGCGCCCGCGGCCGCCAGATCAAGCAGCGCCTGGCGGATCACGGCGGTCGCACCGGCATCGACGCCCCAGGTCGGCTGGCTCACCACCAGCACGGCCGGGTTGCGGAGGATCTCGCGGCCGACGATGAATTTCTGCAGATTGCCGCCGGAGAGACTTGCCGCTTCCGGATCGCGCTTGGCCTTGCGGACGTCGAACGTCTCCGTCGCCTTATCGACCGTCTCCAGCGTGGCTGCGATATCGATGAAGCCGTGACGGACCATGCCGCTTGCGGCGTGACCGGTGAGCAGCGCGTTCTCCGACAATTTCATGCGCGGCGCGGTGCCGTGGCCGAGCCGCTCTTCCGGCACGAATGCTGCGCCCAGCTTGCGCCGTCCCGTGATCGAGAGGTGGCCGGCGGCGATGCCTTCGATCACCACCGTGCCCGGATCCTTCGCCAGTCGCTCGCCGGAGAGCGCGGCGAACAGCTCGTCCTGCCCGTTGCCGGCGACGCCCGCGATGCCCAGGATTTCACCGCCCTTCAGTTCGAACGAGATGTGTTCGAGCCTTACGCCGTGCGCCTCGGCTGGCGCCAGCGAGAGATCGTTGACGACCAGCCGCGGCACCGTGGTCTGCCGGCCGGCCGCGGCCTTCACCTCCTTGATCTCACTGCCCACCATCATGCGCGCGAGCGAGGCCGCGGTCTCGAGCCGAGGGTCGCAGGTCGCAACCTTCCTGCCGCCACGCAGGATCGTGGCGGTGTCACAGAGCCGCTTCACCTCGTCGAGCTTGTGGCTGATGTAGAGGATGGCGCGGCCTTCGGCCTTGAGCCGTTCCAGCACGATGAAGAGCTGATCGGCTTCCTGCGGCGTCAGCACCGCGGTGGGCTCGTCCAGGATCAGGAATTTCGGATCCTGCATCAGCGCGCGGACGATCTCGATGCGCTGGCGTTCGCCGACCGACAATTGCCAGACCTCGCGCCTGGGATCGAGCGGAAGGCCGTAGGTCTTCGACACCTGCTCCAGCCGGGCCGACATGTCCTTGAAGGACTCTCTTCCGTCGAGGCCGAGCGCGACATTCTCGGCGACAGTGAGATTGTCGAACAGCGAGAAGTGCTGGAACACCATGCCGATGCCGCGGCGGCGTGCGTCCGCCGGTCCGGACAGGACGATCGGCTGCCCCTGCCACCGGATCTCGCCGGCGCTGGGCTGGATCAGCCCGTAGATCGCCTTGACCAACGTCGATTTGCCGGCGCCGTTTTCGCCCAGCAGCGCGTGGATTTCCCCGGGCCTGATGTCGATATCGATGGAGTCGTTGGCAAGCAGATCACCGTAGCGCTTGGTAAGGCCGAGCGTCTGAAGCAGCGGCGGTTCGCCGGAATGCAGGCCGTTGGGCGTTGGATCTAACATGCGCTGACACGCTTGCACGGGATGAGGTGCCTCAATAGTGGGCTAGTTTGAACCGCCGCGTAAGATGTGAAAAAGCGTCATCCCTTGCTCAACGCTTCGGCAGGCGCCGGCGTTCGCTTGTATCCGCGTCGTCCCCGGCAAGCGGCGCTGATCGTCGTCCAAGATTGCCGCGACCGTGGATAGCGTCTGTTGCAAATTTGTGACGGTTCAAGCCAAATCGGAACCCGCTGTGCAGGCTTGACCTGAAGTTGAGCACCGGCACCGCCATCCCTGCATGCTGCGCCGCGACGCGGCAGCGATCGCCGCATCTCGCGATTGCTGCGCCGGGCGGCGTCAACAAAAGCCCAGCAAAACCAAACGAGAAAGTGCGGCAATGCGCATGCACGCTGCGCGCGCAAGCAGCATGCGCGACACCTGCAAAATCTGCGATGACAAGCTGCGTGTCGCTAAAACATGCGGCACGCCATGGAAAAAGATGAGGCTTCTCACTTCGGGATATCGGCGCAAGTGTCGCAGCCAAGGGCGTTCATTTTGGCTTGTCAAAACATGGGGGTATTGAGGATGTCGTCTCGTTTCATGGCAATTGCAGCAACGGCGCTGACAATTGCTACGCTGGCCAATGGTGGCCCGGCTCACGCGGCGGACTTGCCGGTCAAGGCGGCCAAGAAGGCGCCCGATCTTCCGTTCTTCCTCGTGATCGACAATCGCGTGACGTTCTCCTGGATGCCCAAGGGTACGGATCCCGGCATGTGGAGCGTCCAACCCGACGGCAGCATCAACGGCACCACCGCCAAGCAGGTCTACTCCTTCACCCATTTCGACTTGTGGTCCTACGGCACCAACTTCTTCACCATCTCGATGTTCAAGTCGGGTCACAACGATCCGGCCTCACCATGCACTGCGCCTGGCGTGACCATCACCGGCGGTGCCGGCGACTGCGCGGGCGCCACCGAGATCTACGGCCTGTTCCGCTCGACCTTCGGCTGGAACGAGCTGTTCAACACCAAGGCCTTCACCATGGGGCCGCTGCACAATATCTCGTTCGAAGTCGGTATGGACGGCAACAGCGAGAACACCTTCCTCGCGCCGGCGAAACGCGACGTCGTCGCGGGTCTGCAGTTTGCCTTCGACCTTCCCTACAAGGGCTACATCAACGTCGCGCCGTTGATGTACTGGGAATTCTCGAACCACAACGCCTTCACCCAGTGCGGCCTGTTCGTCGCCGGGCCTGCGGGCGTCGTCTGTAACTCGGATGGCAATGTCAGCTACAACCCGACCTGGGCGGTCGAAATCAACTACTACATGGACCTCGGCTTCCTGCCGCCCAGCATGCAGTTCTGGTCGATTAGCGGCCGTGCCGGCTGGTACGGCCCGAAGGGCGATTCGAACGGCCTTCCTGCGCTCTCGGGCGTCGGCCGCTTCTCCACAGCGACCAAGACCGAGCTGAACAGCGAGCCGATCCGCCTCACCTTCGACGCGTCGAAGGCGGTCTGGGGCGACAAATACTCGCACTTCGTCGACCTCTGGGTCGCCTATCGCTACTGGCAGAACAAGTTCGGCCTCGATCACAACGCCATGCCCGGCGTCTGCACGATCGCCGCGACCGGCCAGAGCACCAAGAGCTGCACCGAGTCCACAGTTTATGGTGGTGTCACCATGAAGTTCTGATCGGCGGAAGGACGTTCAGAAGGATGGCGTCGCGCGGGAATGCGCGGCGTCATCTGCGTCTGAAGAATAGAATCGTAGGGTGGGTTAGTCGTAGGCGTAACCCACCTCTTTACTTTCCGCGTTTAGAGAGAAGTGGTGGGTTACACTTCGCTAACCCACCCTACGACAGCGCTCACCTCGTCCACACGCCGTCGTGCAGCGCTTCGGCTTCGTCTTCGAGCAGCGGGCCGACGACCTCCATGGGACGCTGGCCACTGGCGAAAACAGCACGGCATGGCAGGTCGAGCGTTGGATTTTCCGGATGATCGCCGGTGAGGCCGCGCAGGCGGTGTTCGCTGAGGCCATAGACCACGCGGCCGATGCCGGCCCAGTAGATTGCGCCGGCGCACATCGCGCAGGGCTCAGTGGAGGAATAGAGGGTCGCCTTTGCCAGGACTTCGCGGCTGAACATGCGGCACGCTTGTGTAGCCGCCAGGCGCTCGGCATGGGCGGTGCCGTCATGGTCGGGCATGTAGCCGTTCTCGGCTTCGATCAACACCTTGCCGTCAATATCGACCACGACGCAGCCGAAGGGATGGTTGCCATGGGTGAGGGAGCGGCGGGCGACCGCAAAGGACAAGCGCAAGAAGTGCTGGTCGCGTCCCGATGTGCCGCTCATCGCCGCTCCGCGGGTTAATGTCCCGCCATATGCCGGCCGACCACCGTGAGGTCGGCTTCGCTGGTCCGTACTTCATACACGAATTCGCCGTGGAACATGACCACCAATCGATCCGACAGTTCGAGCAGTTCGTCGAGATCCTCGCTGACCAGCAGCACGGCGGCACCGCGATTGCGTGCGGCCATGATCTCGGCGTGGATCTGCGCCACCGCCGCGAAGTCGAGCCCGAAGCAGGGATTGGCGGCGATCAGAACCTCGACGTTGCCGGCAAGCTCGCGGGCAAGCACGGCGCGCTGCACGTTGCCGCCGGACAGCGCCGAAATCGGGGTCTCCGGCGTGCGCGTCTTGATTCTGTATTGCGCGATCTTCTTCTTTGCGCTGTCACGGAAGGCGCCGCGGTTGAGCCACCAGCCGCCAGATGCAAAGGGCGCACGGTCGAATTCGCGGAAGGCGATGTTATCGGCGACGCTCATGCCGCCGACGCAGGCGTTTTTGAGCGGCTCCTCGGGCAGGAGCGACATCCTGTGCCGGCGCATCTCCTCGCGGCTGGCGTGATAGGGATCGCACGCGACGCGGATTTCACCGCTATCCGCCTCGCGCTGGCCGGCCAGGACCTCGACGAGCTGGCGCTGCCCATTGCCCGAGACGCCGGCGATGCCGACGATCTCGCCGGCGCGGACCGTGAGCGAGACGTCATGCACGGCGATCGCGCCGGCATCGTCGAGCGCGCGTAGTTTTGCCAGCTCCAGCCGCGCCTTGCCGGCTTCACCGGTGCGGGCCGGCTGCACCGTCAGCTCCTCGGCGCCGATCATGGTACGCGCCATCGCATCCGGCGTCAGCTCGGCGACCTTGCCGTGTCCGGCGAGCTTGCCGCGGCGCAGGATCGTGACCTCGTCGGCGAAAGCCATGACCTCGCGGAACTTGTGCGTGATCATCAGAATCGTCAGCTCGCCCTTCACGACCATGTCGCGGAGCATGCCGAGCACCTCGTCGGCTTCCGCCGGCGTCAGCACCGAGGTCGGCTCATCCAGGATCAGGAAGCGGCGTTTCAAATAGAGTTGCTTGAGGATCTCACATTTCTGGCGCTCGCCGGCAGAGATGTCCGAGACTCTCGCGCCGAGCGGCACCTTGAAGGGCATCCGCGCCAGGAAGGCCTCGAGCTCTTTCATCTCCTTTGGCCAGTTCACCACGGCCGGCACGTCGTCGCGCGCCAGCACGAGATTTTCGGCTACGGTCATAGCCGGCACCAGCGTGAAATGCTGGTAGACCATGCCGAGGCCGAGCGCGTGGGCGTCCCTGGGGTTGCTGATCGCTTGCTCGCGACCGCCGACGAGGACGTCGCCTTCGGTCGCGCGGTAGTAGCCCATGATGCATTTGACGAGCGTCGACTTGCCGGCACCGTTCTCGCCGAGTAGCGCATGGAAGGAGCCCGGGCGGACCCTCAGCTCGACATTGTCCAGCGCCAGGAAGTCGCCGAAGCGCATGGTCATGGCGATGGCATCGACGCCGAAGGCGCCGCTCGGCGGTGGCGTCTCGCCGATGATCACGAGATCGCTCCGATCAGGGCGTCGGACGTTGCGACCGCGCCGAACACGCCGCCCTGCATCTTGATCATCTTGAGCGCGTGGTCGTGGTTGCTCCTGTCGGTCGCGCCGCAGCAGTCGTGCAGCAGCACGCATTCGAAGCCGCGATCGTTGGCCTCGCGCATGGTGGTGTGGACGCAAACGTCGGTGGTGATGCCGGTCAGCACGATGTTCTCGATGCCGCGGACGCGCAGGATCAGCTCCAGATCGGTGGCGCAGAACGAACCCTTGCCGGGCTTGTCGATGACGGGTTCGCCAGGCAATGGCGCAAGCTCAGGGATGATCTCCCAGCCGGGCTCGCCGCGCACCAGGATACGGCCGCAGGGACCGGGATCGCCGATCCCGGCGCCGATTTGCCGCGAGCGCCAGCGCTTGTTGGCGGGCAGGTCGGACAGATCAGGGCGATGGCCTTCGCGGGTATGGATGATGTGATAGCCCTGCTTGCGCATGACCGCGAGCAGCTTCTTGATCGGCTCGATCGGTGCCCGCGTCAGCGAGAGGTCGTAACCCATCTTGTCGACATAGCCGCCGACGCCGCAGAAGTCGGTTTGCATGTCGATGATGACGAGTGCCGTGTTAGCCGGGCGAAGGTCGCCGTTATACGGCCAGGCGTATGGCTCGGACTTGATATAGCGCTCGGGCATGGACGACCTCGTGGATGCGCAGGATTACCGTGTAATCGAGAGTTCAGCGGGAGCGCCGGTCAGCGTCCGCTTCGGCGAGCAGGTGATGATCATGATCGCCAGCGTCAGGATATAGGGCGCGGCGTTGAAGAGATGATAGCCCGAGGTGACGCCGACCGATTGCAGCGCCGGGCCCAGCGCCGCGGCGCCGCCGAAGGCGAGCGAGGCCCACAGGCACAGCAGGGGATCCCAGCGCGCGAAGATCACCAGCGCCACGGCCGTGATGCCCTGGCCTGAGGACAGGCCCTCGTTCCAGCTTCCGGGATAGAACAGCGACAGGAAGGAGCCGCCGATGCCGGCGAGGAAGCCGCCGACCATGGTCGCGCGCAGGCGGATCAGCAGCACGGAGTGGCCCATCGCGCGCGCGGCGTCCGAGCTCTCGCCCGCGGTACGGATCAGGAGGCCCCATCGTGTAGTGCGGAAGGCCCAATAGAGGATCGGGGCAAGCGCAACGCCAATCAGGAAGAGGACGTTGACGCGCAGCGCGGCACGCACCTGCGGAATGTCGCTCCACCAGCCAAAATCGATTGCGGGTAAGCGTGGTGCAGTCGGCTCGATCAGCGGCTTGCCGAGATAGAACGCGAGTCCGGTGCCGAACAGCATCAAGGCGATCCCGACCGCGACGTCATTGACGCGCGGCAGCGAACAGATGCCGGCATGCAGCGCACCCAGCAAGGCGCCGGTGATGCCTGCGGCGAGCACGCCCAGCCACGGCGAGCCCGAGAGTAAGGAGATGCCGTACGCGCTCATCGCACCCATCACGAGGGTGCCTTCGAGACCGAGATTGATCCGGCCCGAACGCTCCGTGATGCATTCCCCTAAGCTCACGAACAGGAACGGCGTGGAGACGCGAATGGCGCCGCCGAGCACGGCGAGCGGCACGGTCCATAGTCCGATCGATCCGTCCGCCATCTCAGGACTTGCCTTTCAGAAATCCGATGCGGCCGTAGAGCGCATCGCTTGCCAGCACGAAGACAAAGATGACGCCCTGGAGCACCAGCACGGAGGCATCGGGTAGCCCCAGGCGGCGTTGCAACAGCCCGCCGCTGGCGCTGATGCCGCCGAGCAGGATCGCTACAGGGATAATCGCGAGCGGATTTTGCCTCGCCAGGAATGCGACGAGAATGCCGGTGAAGCCGTAACCCGCGGCGAGATTGGCATTGGTGCGCCCTTGCACGGCTGCGACCTCGACCATGCCCGCAAGGCCAGCGGCGCCGCCGGCGAGGAAGCAGATCGTCAAAATGAGCTTGCTGACGCCGAGGCCAACGATCTTCGCGGCGCGGATGTTGCCGCCGGCGACCCGCGCGGCGAAGCCGAACACGGTGTGATATATCAGGATGTAGGCGGCGATGGCCGCGATCAATCCGAAGACGAGACCCCAATGCACGTCCGTGCCGGGGATCGTGCCGATCATGTTGGCGGCGCCGATCTCGCGGGTTGAGGGCTTGTTGAGGCTGGCGGGGTCCCGCATCACGCCTTCGACGAGATGATTGAGGATCGCGAGCGCGATATAGACGAGCAGCAGGCTTGAGATCGTCTCGTTGACGCCGCGATATTGACGCAGCGCGCCCGACAGCGTGATCCACAAGCCGCCGCCGATCGCGCCGGCGCAGACCATGGCGATCTGGATCGCGAGCGGGGGCAGGCCTTGCAGCGCCAACGCGGCGCTGGTCGCCGACAGCGCGCCGATCAGGAGCGCGCCCTCGCCGCCGATGATGACCATGCCGAGTTGCGCCGGCAGTGCCGTGCAGAGCGCGGTAAGGATCAGGGGCGCCGCGCGCGTCAGCGTGTTCTGCCAGGAGAACCAGGTGCCGAAGGCGCCCTGATACATATAGAAATAGAGATCGAGCGGGTTTTTGCCGAACAGCGCGACGAAAACGCCGAACACCGCGAGCGCGCCGACGAGCGCCGCGCCCGGGATTAGGACATACTCGATGGTCGCGCCGTGGCGCTGGAGAAATCCCGCATCAGCGGCCGGGGCGACGGCCCCGACCGCACCGACGGGATCCGCCGCTTCCGTTGTCACGAAGTCGCTCCGATCACGCCTTCGACGAGATAGTCCATCTTCTCGAGCTCGGGATCCTGCTGGCCGCGATCTGTGCCGGCCGCGATCACCGTCTTGCCCTTGTTGTCCACGATCGGCCCCTTGAAGATGGTGTAGGCACCCGCAGCGAGCTTGGCCTTGATGTCGTCGGCATGTTTGCGTGCTTCCGCCGACACCGCTTCGCCATAGGGCGAGACCTTGACGATCTCTTCCTTCAGGCCGCCGCGGTAGAAGTTCGGGATCTCCTGGCCGGCGGCGATCATCTTGACGAACTTGGGATAGAGCGCTTCCCAATTCCACTCGGCACCGGTGAGATAGGCTTTCGGTGCGAGTGCCGACTGGTTGGTGTGATAGCCGCAGACGAAGGCGCCGCGGCGCGCCGCGTTCTCGACCATGGTCTTCGGACCGTCGACATGGCAGGTCAGCACGTCGACGCCTTGGTCGATCAGGCTGTTGGTGGCCTCGGCTTCCTTGACCGGCATCGACCAGTCGCCGGTGAAGATCACCTGCGTCGTGGCCCTCGGGTTGGCGAGCTTGGCGCCGAGCGTGAAGGCGTTAATGTTGCGCAGCACCTGTGGGATCGGCTTCGCGGCGACGAAGCCGAGCTTGCCGCTCTTGGAGGTGTAGCCGGCAACGATGCCGGAGATATACTGCGCCTCGTCGATGTAGCCGAAATAGCTGCCGGCGTTCTTCGGGTCCTTGTCGCTCCAAAGGCCGCCGCAGTGCTCGAAGCGCAGCTTCGGGTACTTGCTGGCCATCTTGACCATGTGCGGATTGTAGTAACCGAACGAGGTCGGGAAGAGCAGGGTGGCGCCATCGAGATTGATCATGGACTCGATCGTCTTCTCGACGGCGTCGGTCTCCGGCACCTTCTCTTCCTCGATGATCTTCAGCCCAGGAATCTTCTTCAGCGCCGCCGCGCCTTGCGCGTGCGCCTGGTTGTAGCCGTAGTCGTCGCGTGAACCGACATAGATGAACCCGATGGTCGTCTCGGCCGCGAAGGCCGGGCGTGCGCCGACCGCCGCGCCGAGGGTAAGCGCCGCGCCGCCTTGCAACAGATGCCGTCGTGAAATCCTGCCAAAATCCATTGGATGCTCCCTTGGGGGATGGACCGCCCCGATCTCTGGCGGCTGCGCCGGTCTGGCGGAGCCCGGAACAAGGTGTCGCAAGCTTCGTGCCAGAGGCTATCAGGCGAGCATTCGGATTTAATATAATGATATTGCTGCAAAAAATTCCATGTCTGAATCTTTGGCAGAGAAGTGTGTGGTTATTATTTGGGCAGTATTCCATAGTTGTATGCAAGGGAGTTAAGCAGCGTTAACCGGCTGCTGAGTGTGTATCGCGTTGGCTGAGCGGTCTGCCGGCCGCGGCAACCGTGCTAACCAGTCATCGACTGGGGCGGGCGCCGGCCACGGATTTTTCGCTGGCACCGAACTTGTATCGATTGTCACCAGGACTTGCGCCTCGGCGCAGTCCCCAGGATGGGAAGCTTGACCGAGATGGCTGCTGGTACCGCCGTTCAGGATGCATCGCTCGGCGAAGAGATCGTCCGTCGCATCAACGAGCTTGCTGCGATCTCGGAGGAGACGGGCAAGCTCACGCGCATCTATCTCAGCAAGGAGCTGCGCGCGGCCGCGGACCTCATCCTCGGCTGGATGCGCGAGGCCGGCATGAGCGCCCGTCTCGACGCGATCGGAAACGTCTGCGGCCGCTACGAGGGCGCGCGGCCAGGCGCACCTTGCCTGATGCTGGGCTCGCACTACGATACGGTGCGCGACGCCGGCAAATGGGATGGGCCGCTGGGCGTCATCACGGCGATCGCCTGCGTCGCCGACCTCAATCGTCGCGGCAAGCGCCTGCCGTTCGCGATCGAGGTTATTGGATTCGCCGACGAAGAGGGCGTGCGCTTCGCCTCGACATTGCTCGGCAGCCGCGCGGTGGCCGGGACTTTCGATAAAAGCGTCTTGAGTGCGCGTGACCGTGACGGCGTCTCGATGCGCGAGGCGCTCGTGCAGTTCGGCCTCGATCCCGACCATATCGGCGCCGCCGCGCGCGCACGACGCGAGCTGCTCGCCTATCTCGAGCTGCACATCGAGCAAGGGCCTGTGCTGGAAGCGCGGCACCTGCCTGTCGGCGTGGTCACCGCGATTGCCGGCGCGACGCGGCTCGCGGCGCGGCTCACCGGCATGGCAGGTCACGCCGGGACGGTGCCGATGGCGCTGCGGCGTGACGCCCTGACCGGCGCAGCCGAGTGCATCGGCGCGATCGAGCAGTTCTGCCGCACCGACGAGGATGGGCTGGTCGGCACCGTCGGCTATCTCCAGGCGAGGCCGGGTGCGACCAATGTCATTCCAGGCGAGGTGTCGTTCACCATCGACATGCGCGCGCCGACCGACATGCATCGCAAGCGCGCGGTGGCCGAAATCGTCCGCCAGATTGAGGCGATCACAAAGCGCCGGCAACTCGCGCTGCAGCTCGACATCACCCATGAGAACCGCACCGCGCCTTGCGCGCCGTGGCTGAAGGCGCAGATCGCGGAGGCGATCGGAGCCGAAGGCTGCCAGGTGTTCGAACTGGCGAGCGGCGCCGGCCACGACGGCATGGCCATGATCGACATCGCCGACGTCGCCATGATCTTCGTACGCTGCCGCGGCGGCATCAGCCATCACCCTGATGAGCATGTCGAGCTCGCCGACGCCGATGCCGGTGCCCGCGTGCTGCTCAGGGTGATCGAGAATTTCCGACCGCGGGAAGGGCATGCCGACGCGGGATGACGATGGCCCGCAAGTTACCATCCCGCAAGTCATCGGGTAGAGATACGAATCAAGCTTGTTTAGGGTGCTGACGGCCAGCCTTCGAGATCACACGACATCATCCGATCACGAATATGAACAGCGACATTTCCTTTCCATCCGATCGCGCAAATCGATTTTACCAAGGCGTAGCGGCGACCTGGATCGCCAACGCGCTTCAGGCGGTGAATTTTCTCGGTGATCGTTTCCTGAGAGAGTCGCATCATTTGTCCTCGGCGATCGAGGACCTCTACCGGTCCTCGATGAACAAGGCGTTTTCTGTGACCGAGTCCTTCCTCGTCACGGGAGCGCCGCATGCATCCGCCTATTACCCGCGCGACTTCGCCTGGTTCTATCCCGACGTGCTCGATCCCGAAACCATCATGGATTCGCAGGACGCGATCCGGCGCGTTCGTTTGCTCGAAAAGAGCGTCCGCCTGATGCTGGAGGCGGTTCGCGCCAACGTCGTCACGACGACCATCGTCCCGGCAGGCCGCGCGCGGTATCTCGGCGTGAACTACTTTTCACGCCCCTCGGACACGCTGCTGGGCATCCTTGCCGGTCTGCAACAGATGATAAGCGCCGACCGGAGGGAAACGTCCTATCTGGCGATGTCACAATGCGCCCATGCCGGCCGTCTGCTGCTGGCCGAATACGGCATCGACCTGAAGCGCGCGATATTGCGGCTCGCAAGTGAGCTGGAGCCGTTCGATCGTTATGGCGTCAGGTATTTGCTTTGCGATGACACCGCACCTCGTTCCGCGGCAACGGACACCCGCGCTGAACGCAGGCGTTTCGTGACCAACGCATGCGTCTACACGACGTTTGTGTGGGGCGTGCAACTCGGAGTCATCGACGGATGCGAGCTGAAGCCGCTGCTCGGGCGCGAGCTCTCGCAATACAAGCAAGACCTGCTCCGTCTGTTCGGCAAGGAGGGCTATATCAGGCATTCCCTCGATGGCCCGGCGGGTGCGCCGGCATCTTCCGTCGCCCTGGATTTCGTCAATGTGCATCACGGGTTTTGGGATCTGAGCGAGGCGCGCGAACGCGAGCTGTTCGCAGCCACGACTGATCTGATTATCGCCGAACCGCGCTTTCGCATACCCGGGACATTCCACTTCCTGGTGTCCGCGGATAATCCACGGAACAAGGTGATCCACAAGATTGCGGCTCCCGCCTACCAGGGACGTTCCTCCTGGCCGACGTTCAACGTCGAATTTGCCGATCGCATGCTGGATTACGATGAATTCTCAGGAAGCGATGTCTATCGGTCCTACGCCCAGGGGATATTAAAGGACATTCGTACCGCGACCGAGGTCCACGGCGGATATCAGGAGCTGTTGTCGGAGGAAGGTCTGAAATACCGCACCTGGGCCTATCGGGGAGCCGTGGCTCACTCCTGGTTTCCCCGCTTCCTGTCCGTCTGGAGCAGGGCGTTCGGAACGCCGCTGCTCCATTGGAATGACTGACCCGCCGGGGCGATGTCTCCCGTGCCGGCCGAGACGCCGGACCCGCCCGAGTGCCGTCGCAAGATGAGCGGCAGCAATCCGCCGACGCGCAGAGTCGCGCATTCGAGGTTGGTTTCTACCGCGGCAATCGCAACAAAGCAGTCGATCTCGGCGTCGTCTCGCAAGATGCGAATGGTGATCGCCGCGCGCGGCTTGAGCATTTTGGAGGGCGCGTCGATCTCGAGCCTGTCGTCCGGCCTTAAGCCCAGCGTTTGCGGTCGGCGATCCGGCGGCAACCGCAGCGGCAAGATGCCCATCCCGATCAGATTTGAGCGGTGGATACGCTCGAAGCTCGTCGCAAGCACGGCGCGCGCGCCGAGCAGCGCGACGCCCTTCGCAGCCCAGTCGCGCGAGGAGCCCATGCCGTAACGCTCGCCGGCCACGATGACAACCGGGCGCTTCTCCGCCGCATAGCGCTCGGCGGCAAGCCGGAGCGAGACGCGCTCGCCGGAGGCGGCGAGGATCGTCTGTCCCGCCGGCAGGTCGGGGCCGAGGAGGTTGTGCACGCTCTTGTTGGTAAAGAGCCCACGCAGCATCACCTCCCAGTTCCCCCGGCGCGCGGCGAAGACGTTGAGGTCGTTTGGATCCTCGCCGCGTGCGACGAGGTAGCGGGCCGCCTCGCTATTCGCCGCGATCGCGCCCGCGGGCGAGATGTGATCTGTCGTAATGTCGTCGCCGAGCACCAGGAGCGGCGTCGCCGCGTAGTGTCCGAGGCGCGTTCCGGAGCCGAAGTCCGCAAATGGCGGGCGGCGGATATAGGTGGAGGCGTCGTCCCAGGGAAACAGCGCCGCGCCGGGAGCTTCGAACGCGGCCCAATCGGCGCTTGCTTCCGCGGCGTCATAGGCACCGGAGTAGTCGCTCGCGTCGCGCGCGATCGCCAGCGCGGCATCGATCTCGCGACCCGTCGGCCAGATGTCGGCGAGGCGCACCTCGATGCCGGCCGTATCGTGCGCGATCGGATCGCGCAGGATGTCGCGCGCGACATCGCCGGCCAGCGCGAAGGCGACGACCAGCGGAGGCGAAGCGAGAAACGCGTGCTCGATCTGGGCATGCACGCGGCCGGGAAAATTGCGGTTGCCTGACAGCACGGCGACCGGCGTCATTTGCTGTTCCGCCATGGCGCGGGCCATGCGCGGCGCCAGCGGGCCGGAATTGCCGATGCAGGTCGTGCAGCCATAGCCGACGATGCCGAAGCCGAGCACCGCGAGATCGTCGAGCAGGCCGGCGCGCCGCAAGTAGCGCTCCGCGGTCGGCGAGCCGGGGGCGAGCGATGTTTTCACCCAGACGGGCGGCTTGAGCCCGAGGCTGCGCGCCTTGCGGGCGAGGAGACCCGCGGCGATCAGGAGCCTCGGATCCGACGTGTTGGTGCAGCTCGTGATCGCGGCAATCGCGACCGCACCATCGGCCGGCGGGCTTGCGCGATCCGCATCAGTGCCTGCAAAGCGGCGTTCCAGCGACAGCGCTTCGGCGGTATTGCCGGCCGCGATACGATCCTGCGGTCGGCGCGGGCCGGCGAGGCTCACCTCGACCGCGTCGAGATCGATGCTGATCGTCTCGGTGTAGCGCGGCGTCGCCTCGGGATCGAACCAGAGCTTTTGATGGCGCGCATAGGCTTCCACCAGGGCGAGCTGTTCGCGCGACCGGCCGGTCTGCCCGAGATAGTCGAGCGTCCGACCGTCGATCGGGAAGTAGCCGGAGTTGGCGCCGAACTCCGGCGTCATGTTGGCGATGACGGCGCGGTCGCCAGCCGAGAGCGCGGAGACGCCGGGTCCGAAGAACTCGACGAAACGGTCGGCGAGATCAACCTGCCGCAAGCGCGCGGTGACGGTCAGCGCAAGATCGGTCGCCAGCACGCCCTCACGCGGGCGTCCGGTCAGGCGAACGCCGACGACATCGGGCACGCGCATCGTCACAGGCATGCCGAACATCACGCTTTCGGCCTCGAGCCCGCCGACGCCCCAGGCAAGCACGCCGATCCCGTTGATCATGGGTGTGTGGCTGTCGGTGCCGATCAGCGTGTCGGGAACGGCCCATGTCTCGCCGTTGCGGCTCGACGTCGTGACGACGCTTGCCAGCCGTTCGAGGTTCAGCGTGTGCATGATGCCGGTGCCGGGCGGATGCACGCGTACACCGCTCAGCGCCTGGCTCGCCCATTTCATGAAGCGATACCGCTCGCCATTGCGTGTGAGTTCATGCGCCATGTTACGCGCTATGGCGTCCGGCTGCGCAAACACGTCGACGCCGAGCGAGTGATCGGTCGATATGTCGACCGGGAGCACCGGATTGAGGCGGGTCGGATCGCCGCCGGCTTCGGCAAGTGACGCGCGCAAGCCCGCGATATCCACCAGCGCAGGCCCGCAGGTCGTGTCGTGCATGAGTATGCGCGACGGCTGGAAGGCGATCTCGCTCTCGCTGCGTCCACTGGCGAGCCACCCGAGGATGGCGGCAACCGATTCATCGCGGTCGTCGCCGCTGTTGCGCAGGACGTTTTCGAGCAGGATGCGCAGGATCACGGGCAGGCGAGGGAGATCCTCGGCCGCTACGGCCGCCATGTCGGCAATGCGATAGGTCTGCGACCCGCTCAGCAGCGTTGCGAAATCGATCATCGTTAGGACCTGACCGTGCAGTCAGGCGTGTTGCTCGGCCGGTTGCGTCTGTGCCTCGTCGGCGCTTTCCATCCTGGCGAACCAGGTCATCAGGAACGACACGAACAATAACCCGCTGAGGAACAGCAGCCCGCCATAGGTGCTGCCGGTCCAATCCTTGATTGCGCCGATGGCGTAGGGGCCGGCGAAGCCGCCGAGATTGCCGATGGAGTTGATCGCCGCGATCGACACGGCCGCGGTCGAGCGCGTCAGGAACAGGCCGGGCAACGACCAGAACGGCGACTTGAAGGCGTAGATGCCGGCGAGCGAGAGCGAGATCAGCGTCATCGCAATCGCCGGCTGGACCACAAGGCCGGTCAGCGCGAGCGCGATTGCGCCCCACAATAGCGGAATCGCTGAATGCCTTTGCCGTTCGCCGGTCCGGTCAGAGTTGCGTGACCACAGCACCATCACCACGGTTGCAAACGCGTAAGGCAGCATCGCGACGAGACCGACTTCAAAATTGGTCAGCGTCGAAGAGAGGCCCTTAATGATCTGCGGCATCCAGAGCCCGATGCCGAGATTGCCGACCTGGTAGATAAAATAGATCACCGACAGGAACAGCACTTTCGGGTTGGTGATCGCGGCGATGATGCCGAGATGCTGAACATTGCGACGGCCGGTCCGATCCTTGCGCAGCTCTTCCGTGAGCCAGTCGCGTTCCTGCGGCGTGAGCCACTTCGCCTGCTCGGGCCGATCGGTCATGATGAAAAAGTTGACGATACCGGCGACGATGGCGGGGCCACCTTCCAGCAGCAGCATCCAGCGCCAGCCGCTCAAGCCGAAGCCGGCGACGTGGTCCATGATCCAGGTGCTCAGGGGCGCGCCGATCAGATAGGACACAGGGATGGCCGCCGTGAACAGTGCAACCGTCGTCGCCTGCTCCTTGGCGCGGAACCAGTAAGTCAGGTAGATGATGATGCCGGGGAAGAACCCGGCTTCGGCAACGCCAAGAAGAAAGCGCAGGACGTAGAGCTGCGTCGCGCTCTGCACGAAGGCGCTTGCGGTAGCGACGACGCCCCAGCTAATCAGGATACGCGAGATCCAGACACGCGCGCTGTATTTGTTGAGGGCGACGTTGCTCGGCACCTCGAACAGAAAATAGCCGATGAAGAAGATGCCGGCGGCGAAGCCGAAGGCTTCGCTGGACAGCGTGAGTTCCTTGTTCATCTGGAGTGCCGCGTAGCCGATATTGGCGCGGTCGAGATAGGAGATCACGTAGAGGCCGAAGCAATAAGGCACGATGCGCCAGAACACCTTGCGCGCGGTGGATTGCTCGATGGTCGCTGCCGTGGCGGACATTGGCGTTCCCTTGCTGCGATTCCTTGGGGCTTTCAGGCAACGCCAACCTCCCCCCACAGGCGGCGCCTTGTGGGGATGTATGCATTTTATAGTATAAAATGCAATAGTGCCGCTTTCAGACCTTCGGGACCTTGATCAGGCCGGCGCCCTCGATGTGGACGCGAAGGAAGTCCGAGGCTTCCTGGTGCAGGCCTTTTTCCAGCAATGTCAGGATGTTGATGTGCTCGCGGCACTGGATGGGCAGGCGACTGCGGTCCACCGTGATGTGGTACTCCACCAGCCGACGCAGCCGGTTCACGCGCTTCACGGCATCAAGAAAGAACGGATTGCGCGCGCAGCCGACCAGCATCTCGTGGAACTCGGCATTGGCAGCAAAAATCTCCGAGCGCGACGCGCGCTTGTAGCCGCCGTCGAGCAGCCATTGCTGCTGCTCGCGCGCGGCCGCGAACGCCGCGCGATCAATCTCGAAGCTCGGCAGCAGCAGTGCCTGCGGCTCCAGCGCGACGCGCAACTGATAGCCCTGCTGATAGCTCTCGCGCGAGGTGAGAAGCGGGCCGAATGCCCAGCCATTGCCGGGCAGGCGCTCGATCCAGCCTTCATCGGCTATTTTTGTGAGGATCTTCAAAAGACGCGTGCGTGAGAGGCCGTAGCGGCGCATCAGCTCGTTCTCGCTGATTTTGTCCGGCAGCTTTCCCGCAAGGCGGTCCTCGGCGATGGCAAAGTACCATTCATCCTCGCGCTCCGGCTCGGTGTCCTCCGCCTCCGGCAGGTCGGGAAGCTCAGCGGCGCTCTTGACCAGGAAGAAGCCGCGATTGGGCTCGGAGCGGACAACCTGCATGTCTTCGAGGATTTGCAGCGCCGCGTTGATCGGCGCGCGCGAGACGCGCAGCGCATCCGCCAGCGTCTGGCTCGGCAGATGCTGCTCGGCCTGAAGGCCGTTGGCGCGGATGTAGTCGAGGATCCGCGCCGTCATCTGGGTCGCGAGATTGGGACGTGGCATTGGCCGACTCGGGTTGGTCCTGATGTGAAGAGATGTCGCTTACCAGCACGCGCGGCACAAGCGTCGCCGGGCGTTCTTGCGTCTTGTCCAGAGTTGTGTTTTAAAAAATAAAAAACAATATGGGGGATTAACGCCTATGGATTTTATTGCGGGCCCGGAGTCGTCAATCCACGCTGAGGATGCGCCTCTATCGCGGCGCACGCTCGCGCGCCTCCTCGCCGTCGGCACCTTCGCGACCGCATGGTCCGGCGTACCGGTGCTCTCTCAAACGCGGAAGTCCCATCCGGAGAACAGCATGATCGAAGGCTCACGCTCATTCGTCTATGTCGGGGCGCGCACCACCAGAGAGCGCAATGCCCGTGGCGACGGGCTCAATGTCTACGCGATGGACAATGCCACCGGCACCTGGCGCCACGTCCAGCTTCTCGGCGACCTCGTCAATCCATCGTTTCTCGCCTTCGACCGGACGCGCCGTTTCCTCTACACGGTGCATGGCGACCTCAGCGACATCTCGGCGATGGCGATCGATGCTGTGAGCGGCAAGCTCGCCGTGATCAATCGGCAGAGTACGGAAGGAAAGAACCCCGTCCATCTCGCGATCGATCCGACCAACCGCTTCGTGGTGGTCGCCAATCACATCACTTCGACGCTTGCGCTGCTGTCGCGGCAGGACGACGGCTCGCTCGGCGTCGTAATCGACCTCGTCAAGCTGGAAGGCAAGATCGGGCCGCATCGCGTAGAGCAGCCGTTCGCCAAGCCGCATCAGGTCGAGTTCGATCCATCGGGCGCGTTCATTGTGGTGCCGGACAAGGGGCTCGACCTTGTCTTCACCTACAGGATTGATGCCGAGAAGGGAAAGCTCGTCCTTGCCACGAAACCTGTGCAGGCGCGCGAGGGAGCCGGTCCACGTCATGTTGCGTTCCATCCGGGCGGGCGGCTCACCTACGTCATCAACGAGCTCGATTCGACTGTCACCGGCTACCGCTTCGATCCGGCAACCGGCGCCCTTGCGCCGTTCCAGATCGTCTCCGCGGTGCCTGATGCCTTTACCGGCAACAGCCGCGCGGCCGAGATCGCAGTGTCGGGCGATGGACGCTTCGTTTACGCCTCCAGTCGCGGCGACGACAGTATCGCGGTCTTCGCCGTCGACGCTGCGAGCGGACGACTGACGCCTGTTGACTGGAGCGCAAGTGGTGGAAAAACACCGCGCTTCTTCGCGCTCGGGCCTACAGGCAAATTCCTGTTCGTGGCGAATGAAGACAGCGACGCCGTCGTGCTCTTCGAGCGCGATGCCGACAGCGGCCGCCTCGTCAGGACGGACCGAACCGTCCAGGTTGGAAGTCCTGTCTGCATTCTCTTCGGCATGCCCGCATAGGCGACTTGCGAGCGGTCACAAGAGCGCGGCAGCGGCCAGCCTTCATGCGGCGACGTCCAGCAGTCGGCACGATCCCCGCACCAGGACCTTGCGTCCGGTCGGCGTCAATGCCGGCACGCCGTCGTCGATGACGACGAGACCGAGCTTGGCGAGTCCTTCGACGACATACGCCTTCGAGAGGTGACCAGTCGATGCCGGATTGCGAAGCGCCTTCAGTGCTTCCCATTGGTCCGATGAAAGGTCGAAGTCGACGTCGTTGCTCATGCTGCCTCAAGCGATAGTATCGTTCGCGGGCACCACTTAACTGCGGTGCATGAAGACCATGCGACGACATTGAGTCCGGAATTCGGTGGGGCGTTTAGAACGTCTCTTCACAAATTGCCGCAGTTCATTGCACCACAAGTGTTAAGATCGTTCGTGGACGAAGATCGTTCCGCTCTTTGATCACTAATTGCTGATCTGCAATTGATGTTGCGCTGCGAATTGCCGCGGTGCACAGGAAACGCCGTGTCCCATTCTGCGTCGCGATGTGCACAGAAATCCGAGACGCGTTGTTCAAGACTCTGTTACGGTGATATCAGGGAATGGCTTCACACGCGGCAGGAGTGGAGTGCATGAACAGGCTGGTAGAGATTCGCAGTCAGGAGTCCCTCTGTCGGGTGCGTGCTGCGCTCGATTCGGAGCGCCGGGGTTTCTGGCTCGCGCAGGCCGAGGAATGGAAACAGCGCGCGCTGGACGAAATTGCCGATCACTTCCGGGAGTGCAACCTCGCGCACGCCGAGTTGATGCGGGGCTGAGCGCCGGCCTTGTGTTTTCCGCTGACGCGATCGCGGCTTACTGATACGTCGCCACGATATCGGACACCGCGCGCTCGAGCTGCTGCGCAGTGGCGCATTGACGCACCACGCTGCAGAAAGTCGCGTAGCGGGGCATCTCGGAATCGCCAAAACCCCAGGCGAGGCGTCCTTCGGGATTGAGCCAGACCAGCCGTTTCGAGCGTTCGGAGATGCGGCGCAAGATGTCGGCGCGGGGATCGAGATTGTTGCTGCGGGCGTCGCCGAGCACGATGACCGTGGTTTGCGGCGTCAGCGTGCTCATCCACTCCTTCTCGAAATCGACGAGCGCGGAGCCGTAGTCCGACGAGCCGAAGCCGACCTTGGACATGATCTCGGCCATGGCGTCTTCGGGCGACTTCGTCTCCAGGATGTCGCTGACCTCGATCAGGTGCGAGGAGAAGGCGAAGGAGCGGACGTCGTCGACCACTTCATGCAGGGAATGGATCAGGAGCAGGAAGAAATCCGATACCTGCGCGACCGAGCCCGAGACGTCGCAGAGCGCAACGATCTTCGGCCGGTCGCGGTGCTTGCGCTTCCAGGCGGTGAGGAAGGGCACGCCGCCCCAGGCGGCATTGCGGCGCAACGTGCGGCGCACGTCCAGATGGCCGCGGCGCTGGCGCTTGCGCGGCTTCGAATAGCGCTCGCGCAGGCGCCGCGCGATCCGGCGGATCAGCGCGCGCATTTCCTCGACCTGCCGCCGCTCGATGCGCGCGAGCGGCGCGTTGCGCAGGATCTCGTTGCGGAGATTCTCGGCCTCCTCGCGGGCGTAGAGCGCCAGCCCCTGCGACACCGTATCGCGGACTGCTTCGCGCAAGCCGTCGAGGGCGGCGCGCAGGCGTTCGGCCAGCGAGGGGTTGGTCGCGGTCAATTCATCGAGGTCGTCGCGCAGCCGCTGCAGGCCCATGGCATCGAGGATGCGGCTTGAGAAGATCCCGCGCTGGGTGGAGTAGCGGATGTCGGATAGCGAGGCCGCGCCAGCGGCGCTGGCGATCGCCGCGGCGATCGCATTGCGGTCCTGCGACAGCAGCATCTGTGCGAGCGAGCCCAGTCCCTCGGGAGGTTCACTGCCGCCCGCGTCGCTGGCCACACCGGACGAGGGAGATTGATCCGCCTCTTGCGCTGAATCGCCGTTACCGGCCCCGGCTTGCTCCTGCCGGGGTTCCGGCTGGCTGAAGAACAGATCGAAGCAGTCGCCGAGCGCGAGTTTCTCGTCCTGCGACTTGGCGAGTGTCAATAGCAGCGCATCGCGCAAGACGTCGCGGTCGGAGAAGCCAACCTGGGCGACCGCGCGCATCGCATCGATGCTTTCGGCAGGCGAGACATGGACGCCGGCGCCGCGTGCCGCTCGAAAGAAACGATGGAGGTTCTCGCGCATCGGCGTCAACCGAAGACGTTGGACCGCGCCGCCTTGGCAATGAAAGTCGTAACTTGGGGCGCCGCCGCCTCGATATCGGCCTCGTATTTCAAGAGCACGTTGAGCGTGTCCTTGACGATCTCGGTATCGAGCTCGGCGGCCTGGAGCAGCACCAGCACGCGCGCCCAGTCGATGGTTTCGCTGACGGAGGGCAGCTTCTTCAGGTCGAGCGTGCGGATCTCGTGGATGAAGCCGACCATCTGCCGGCGCAGCGTTTGCGAGATGCCGGGCACGCGGCTCTCGACGATGCGCTCCTCGAGCCGCTGCTCAGGGAAGCCGATATGCAGGTGCAGGCAGCGCCGCTTCAAGGCGTCGCCGAGATCACGCTCGCTGTTGGAGGTGAGGATGACCGTCGGCGGTGTGATCGCGGAGACTGTGCCGAGCTCGGGAATCGTGACCTGGAAATCGGACAGGATCTCCAGCAGCAGCGATTCGAACTCGGCATCCGACTTGTCGATCTCGTCGATCAACAGGACGCAGCCGCCGGGCTGCTCCAGCGCCTGGAGCAGTGGCCGCGGCTCGACGAATTCCTTGGAGAAGAACACGTCGCCGAAGTCGTGGAGCTGGTCGAGCGCGGCGTGCAAGGTCTGCGCGCCGCCGAGCACTTCGCCCAACTTGTCCTTGAGGATCTGGGTATAGAGAAGCTGCTTTGCATACTTCCACTCGTAGAGGGCCTTGGCCTCGTCGAGGCCTTCGTAGCATTGCAGGCGGACCATCTTCATGCCGCGCCAAGCGGCGATGGCCTTGGCAAGCTCGGTCTTGCCGACACCCGCGGGGCCTTCGACCAGGATCGGCTTCTCGATCTGTTGCGACAAATAGACGGCGGTCGCGATCTGACGGCTCGCGATGTAGCCCTGCGCGGCGAGGCCGCTCTCCACTGCCTCGATCGAGGTCGAGGCCTTCTGATCAGCCACGAATGGGCGCTCCCAAAGGTCTTGCTTGCGGCTTGTTCTGCCTGCGTTCCCGGCAAAGAACAAGCCTCGTTTGGGAGGAGCCAGATCCGCGCGAGCGGGTGATTTTCCGCTTAGCGCAAATAGATCACGGGGAGAAATACGCCCCGTCAGTGCCGCAGCACCTCCGGTTTGTGGAGAGTCTGCCTGAGCTCGGCGCCGCAATCGGCGCATTCATAGACGAAGTCGATCGTAGCAAGACTCCAATGCGGCTCGACCTCGCGCACGTACATTGGCAGGAACCCCATGCAGGTCGGGCAATTCACGGGCGCGATATCGATATCCTGATGATGCTGTACATAGGCTGGCATCTCGGGTCTCCTTCGCAGACAACCACCGAACCCCGCGCAGAAGGTACTGCCGAGCGCCCCGATACCGTCATCAACTCTTTCGAACAGAGCTGGAACGATGGGCGTTTGTCGTTCGCTGTGACATTCTTGTTACGTCCCTGTACTGTAACGGGCGGATTAAATGCCTATTTCACGGCCCGAACCGCTGATCCGATCCTCAACTCCAACAATAAGGGAGCAACGCCCATGACGCATGCTATTCGTTTTCACAAGACCGGTGGTCCGGAAGTCCTGGTCTGGGAGGAGGTCAGCGTCGGCAAGCCCGGACCGGGCGAAGCGCGTATCCGTCACACCGCCGTGGGTCTCAACTTCGTCGACATCTACAACCGCTCGGGCCTTTACCCGGCGCAATTGCCGAGCGGGCTCGGCAGCGAGGCGGCCGGCGTCGTCGAGGAAGTCGGCTCCGGCGTCACGGACCTGAAACCCGGCGATCGTGTCGCTTATGGCGCCTCGCCGCTCGGCGCCTATTCCGAGGCGCGGCTGATTCCCGCGGATCGGCTGCTGAAGCTGCCTGACGGCGTCGACGACAAGACCGCGGCGGCGATGATGCTCAAGGGCCTCACCACGCAATATCTGATCCGGCAGACCTATCGCGTGAAAGCCGGCGACACCATCTTGCTCCATGCCGCGGCCGGCGGTGTCGGAACGATCCTGAGCCAGTGGGCCAAGCGTCTCGGCGCCACGGTGATCGGCACGGTCAGCAACGACGAGAAGGCCAAGCTCGCCAAGGCGCATGGCTGCGACCATGTCATCATCTACACGCGCGAGGATTTCGTGAAACGGGTCGACGAGATCACCGGCGGCAAGAAGGTGCCGGTGGTCTACGATTCCGTCGGCAAGGACACGTTCTTGAAGTCGCTGGACTGCCTCGCGCCGCTCGGCGTCGCGGCGCTGTTCGGCCAGTCCTCCGGCGCGGTCGAGCCGCTCAATCTCGGCCTTCTCGCGCAGAAGGGATCGCTCTACGTCACCCGGCCGACGCTGTTCACCTACGCCGCCAAGCGCGAGAATCTCGTGGCGATGGCCAATGAGTTATTCGACGTCGTCAAGTCCGGCGCGGTCAAGATCGAGGTACACCAGACCTATCCGCTGAAGGACGCCGCCAAGGCGCATGCCGATCTTGCTGCCCGCAAGACGACGGGATCGACCGTGCTCCTGGTGTGAGGTCCGATCGCACGATGACGCAGGCGTTCGACGCCTGCGTCACGTCCGTTCATGCTTGCGCAGGTCGCGGGCATGATCGAGGTGGATCGCCTGGAGGTCGATCTCGTCAGGTGGAACCCGGGGAAGGGCGGCCTCAGTCAGGATGGCCTCGGTCACGTCTTCGACCGAGCTATCCGCGATCTCGTGAATGAAGGAAATGTTGCTGTATTCACCCGAGGCGACGCGCGAGATGACCTCGCGCCGCGTGATCTCGGGATCGACGATCGCTTCGCGGCCGCGTCGCCCATAGTCGATCATCACGACGAAATATTGCATCAAATTGTCCCTGCCGCGGCCTGCGTGGCGCGAGCTTGCGGCAGAGTGTTTCCGAAAAACGGAATTTGGTCAAGCGCGATTTCCAAGAATCGGAAATCGGCGCCAGTTTCCGCTTACCTGCCCTTCTTGCGCGGACGCGCGGATTTCGCCCGCAGCCGCTCGAGCTGGCCCTTGGGCATCGAAAGGCATATCTCACCGACCCACTCCAGCTTGACGCCGACGATCGGCTTGGCGTTGAAGCTGGTGAGGTTGACCACGGACGGGCTTTTGCCGCGCTCGATGGTCTTGAGATAGCGTTCGCCGGTCTTGAGCCGGACCACGGCCTCCTCGCCGTAGAAGCTCGACAGCGGATAGCGCTGGTCCTTGTAGACCACGATCACGTCGCCGCTCTCGTATTTTGGCAGCATCGAATCTCCGACGATCTCGAAGGCGACGGTTTCTTCCATGATCGGAAAAGGCAGCACGATCTCGCCTAGCCCCTCCGGCGGAACCTGCTCGAAATCCGGCTCGATCACGGCGCCGGCGCCGACCCGGCCCATGATCGGCGCAAGATTCAGTTCCAGGTATTCCATGATCGGCAGAATTTCCGACGCTTTCACCAGGCGTTCGCCGCCGAGGATTTCCGACACCGCACCCGGGCGCACCCCCATCGCCGCCGCGAGCCCGCCCTTGCTCTTGCCCGTCTTCTCCAGACCCCGCTCGATCATCGCAACGTCCAACATGGTGATTCCCTCGATTGCCCATGGCCTCGTCTCTTCTAATCCGAAATTCGGAATTGATGCAATTATGAATATCAGAATTATCACTTGACTTGAGCTTCGGAATACCGGAATGTGTGTTCGCCATCCCGGCCGTGCGGCCGGAGAGGGGCGCATCACAGGACAGCAGCATGGAACCGGGCAATTGGACGTCGGAGCACTCCGACGCGCTTCGCGACTATTTTCTCAAGGGCATGTCTTATGCGGAGATCGGAAGAGAAATTAACTCAAGATTCGGAACGGCTTATACGCGCAATGCGGTGGTCGGCCGCGCCAAGCGGCTCGGGCTCGCCGCGCCCTCGCGAATGAAGAGTCCATCGATCGTCCCGACCTTTCCCGGCGAGCCCTGTCCGTTTCTACCGCGGCCGCAGGCGTTGCAGAGTTGGAGCGTGCCGCCGAAATCAGCGACGAAGCCGGCCGGGCCGGTGAAATTGCGCTGCGTGGGCATCAAGCCGCGCCTGATCTCGCTGCTCGAACTTACGCCGGGCGACTGCCGCTATCCCTATGGCGGCGACAAGGACGAAGAGGAGATCACTTTCTGCGGTCATCCCCGGCAGCCTGGCGCGAGCTATTGCACGCCGCATTTTCATCTGACGCGCGGGCCCGGCACGGGCGCGCGCGCCACGGGCCCCGTCGTGCTGAGGCTCGTTTCAGCCGCCTGACGGCCGTCGTTTCCATCGTCAATTTCTCAAGGAGTGTCCGCGTGATACGCGCCAGACGCAACAAGTCCTACAGGTTGGCAAAGCTCTACGATCGGCGCGCGTGCGATCTGCCGTTCAATGCCGAAGTGGCCGAAATCGAGGTCGATGATCCCTTGGCGCTCGAACCGGGCGAGAAGATCGTCGCGATGCGCTCGATCCGCAGTGATCCGCTCGGCCGGCTCTATTCCCATCACCAGATCGACGAGGCGCAATACCGCGGTGGTCGCGCCTTCCAGAACGACTGGGAGCGGGCGGAGCGTGGTCCCCAGGCGGTAGATCCGACCCGCGAATATGTCGACGGCGTGCGCATGCGCGAGGCGGTTACCGAGAGTCAGCGTCAGGCGGTGCTGCGGCTGAACCGCGTCGAGCGCGAACTCGGCACCGACGGTGCCGCGCTGGTGCACGACGTGCTGGTCCTGGGCCTGACCATGGATCAGATCGGGCAGCGCCGCGCCGTGCGCAGCCAGCGCTGGAACGACTATTTCGCGCGGCGGTTCCGCGAATGTCTCGACCGGCTTGCGCTGGTCTACGGCTTTGCGACGGAAACGGGAACGCCGCGCGCGGAAAGGCGCCGATGAGAGCGGCAGGCCGCCGGCGTGCCCGTTCGCCGCCTACGGATGCGGCGCGATCTGGTACGGCGTCGCATAAGGCTCGACGCGGAGCGAGGCGTTGGCCAGGAGCCCGATCTTGGCGGTCGGTGCCTGCTGCAACTCGCCGTTCTGGCCGCGACGCACGTTGTACTGCCAGACGGTGAGGTCGCCCTTCTGCGCCAGCGCGTGCGCAACGGCGCTCGCATCATTGCCGCCGAGTGTCTGCAGCTCCTCGGCTGACAATCCTACGATGATTTCGTCCTTCATGGTGACGATCTTGAAGAGGTTCATTTTGGTCTCCTGCGCCCATGCGACGGGTATCCAGAGAGTGAGGAGCGCAACCGTGGTGCCCTTGATGACATCGCAGCGAGAAAGCATGCCGTCGTCCTTTGGTGCTGAGGCGCGCCCGAATCGAAGAGGTCAGTCAGCCATGGCGCCCGTGATCTGCGTGGCCGTTTCGCAACGGCTTGGTCGTCCGAACTTGAATGGCGGTTCACGGATTGGAAAATATCGGGATCGATGAACCGTGACGCGGCGAGCGGAGGCCAAGGTGGGGCTTCAAGGGGACGCGTCAAATGAAACTGATCGGTTGCGAGATCGACTTTCGTTTCGTCGGCGATGCAACCGTCCAAGATCGGACTCAACAATTACGTGTATATCCTGAAGAAGCGGGCGCGGGTCGGCCCAGGGCTTCGACAATCCCGATCGGAAGCGATCTCTCAAGTCGATTGCGAACCGCAGCTCTGTTCACATTCAGACACAAAGCCAAGAGCAATGCCACGGCATTGAGGTCGATCAAGGCGGGCGTGTGCAGCGATGCCGCTTCTTGACGCAGGTGGGTGACGTCGATGCATATTCCTGTTATCCGGAATTGCCGTGGTGCGATGCTGGCGAGGCGTCGCTGCGCTGATGGTTTGGCTTGCCTGAGGGGTTGTTTCTTGGCATAGTTGCAACCGATCGGCCATCCGCTTGGATGTGCGGTTTAGCGTACCAATCTCCTGAGGTGCCCCCGGCCGAGAATCCTTCGCCGCGATGGCGTTCGATTCTCGAGCCAGACCGCGACGTACGACCAACGAAGGCCGACCCCTGTCATAGGTGCGAGATGAAGAACTTCAATTTCGCGGCTGAATTGCACCTCAAGCTCGGCGCGCCCGCAAGCAGTACCGTCGAAAGCCTGCGCCTGCTGCGTGCGTTTCTGAAGCTTGCGCCCCGGCAGCGTTTTGAGGTCATCAAGCTCGTCGAAGACCTCGCCACTGACGAATCCCTCCCCGAGCGTCCCCTCTCGTAAGGCAGGCGACGCGCCGGCGCCGCGCCTGTCCTTGGGTTCGTGCCGCCGTATAGCCGGGCCGCCCGATTGCGCCTGGCGCCGGGTCTGGCCGCTGGAAGCCGATGCGCCAAGTGTGATAATCAGTAAGAAAAAGAGGGAGGAGTGCGACATGATCGAACCGAAGATCGAAGTTCCGGCCGAATTGCGCGACTTGGCCGAGAAGACGATCGACCAGGCGGAAAAGGCATTCGGCATGTTTTTCGAAGCCGCCACCAAATCGATGTCGACGGTGCCGGGCGCGGGCACGGAGGTGTCGAAGCAGGCGCTCGCGTTCACCGAGCAGAACATGAAGTCGGCGTTCGAGCATGCACGCAAGCTCGTTCATGCCACCGACCTTCAGGAAGCCATGCAGATCCAGTCCGAATTCCTGCGCAGCCAGTTCACCAGTGCCGGCGACCATATGCGCCAAATGACCGGCAGCTTCATGCAGTCCGGCAAGGGTAAGTCCTGAGTCAGCCGCCGCCTGCGCAAATCCCTGTCGGTTCAACCGGCAGGGATTTGCATTTCCGGCAGTGGCAAAGCATCGTACTCAGCCGCAGCACGATCCCGGGAACTGTGAGAGATCAATGCGGGCAATGATCGATCGGAGCCGTCTGCGGACCGAGCGATAGAGTCGATGAAGCAGCGCCGCCGCTCCGGCCGCGGGCAGGCCAAGGCTCTCGGTATGGTACGGCATATGCCCCTCCGATGCGAGGTGGCCTTCCTATCGCGCCCAAACCGGAGGCGCCTTGATCTGGCGCAAGGCAGGTGGGCTAGTAATCGGCGGGGTTCATGATCATCGGACTGGTCGTATCGGCCGGCGCGAGCGCGCTGCTGGCGCTGTCGCGCAGGAAGCGGTCAAGCGTCGCCTGGATCTTCTCCTTGACCGCGTCCGGTCCGCGGTCGCTCATCTCCGTATGCTGCGCACCGGTATCGACGATGTCGATGCCGCGCGCCTTGGCCTCTTCCGCCGTTGGCAGGACGCCGGGGTCGGTCACGAAATTCGGATCCTTCGAGCGGAACGACAGGATCTTCAAGCGGTCGCTGAGCACGAACGGAACGCGCAGATTGTCCAGCGTGATCACCTTCGACACCAGCTCCGGATGCTGATGAGCGACATACATGGAGACGTCACCGCCGTTGGAATGGCCGACCAGCGTGATGTGATCATATTCGGCGTTCTCCTGCCGCTTCTTAAGCTCGCCGAGCACGAAAAGAATGTTAGCCTCGCAGCGGATGTAGACCTGACGCCGGCCGACATAGGGCTCTCCGACATGAGTCATCAGCGGCGGATCACTCGGCAGGTCCTGCTGGATGCTCGTGACGAGATAGCCGCGCGCCGCGAGCGCGTTGGCAAGGAACGAATACTCGGTAGCCTTCACGGTATTACCGTTGCTGATGATGGCGAGCGGGAGTTTCCAGAGGCCAAGATTGGCCTTGGTTTCGTAGTCGCGCCGCACCGCGAGGTCGACCGTGATCGGCCGCTGGCGCGCGGCATCGA
The DNA here is from genome assembly GCF_038085055.1 of Bradyrhizobium sp. ISRA442. NCBI lineage: Bacteria > Pseudomonadati > Pseudomonadota > Alphaproteobacteria > Hyphomicrobiales > Nitrobacteraceae > Bradyrhizobium > Bradyrhizobium sp. ISRA442. The sequence goes on along the minus strand of NZ_JALGCN010000013.1, from coordinate 4,308 downwards.
ACAGACTCAGCGTCTCGTGACGAATGGCGAACTTGGAGACGACGAAATATTGGCCGACGCCCAGCACGCAGAGGAAAGCCAGGATCGCAAACACCCTCTTCATGGTTCCATCTCAATCACTTTTGACTGAACATGGTCATTGGGAACTCCCGGATCGAGCGATCGTGAGCAAGCTAAGGGATTAAATTTAGGCAAGTCGGTGAGAGACGGCGCCCAAAAGGGGCTGCGCGCGGGGCGTGCAGCGCAAAAAGCTGACGCTAGGGACAGCCTGCCTAGCCGCGCTCCAGGCAGAGACGCAGCGCGCTGGAGAGCGTGAGCGCCCCTGCCAGCGTGAGAGTGAGTGCCGACCATTGCGACAGGAAGGGGACGGTGCTGGCCCGCAGGGCGGCAACAGCGCCGACGAGCTCTTGAACATCAGCCATCTCGCGCTGTCCAAGGCAGAGGCCACGCGGCGCGAGCAGCCATGTGATCTTCGAAAGTACCATCAGGCAAGACTTGGAGAACAGGCTGACGCTCGAAAGCGAGCTTGCTCTCGCCGCGGACCGTGGCGAGTTCGAACTGCTCTACCAGCCGCAGGCTCGCCTGGTCGATGGCAGCCTGGTGGGGCCGAGGCGCTCATCCGCTGGCGGCATCCTGTACGCGGCTACGTCTCGCCCGGTGAGTTCATGCCGGTGGTCAACACCTCGGCACTATCCGAGCGGATTACGAACTGGGTGATGGAGGCCGCCTGCCGGCAGGCGCGGGCCTGGGAGTTGTCCGGCCGAAATGCCCGTGTCGCAATCAACCTGTCGCCGTCGCAGCTTCACTCCGGCGATCTCGCGCATACGGTTGCGGAGCTCCTCGACGCGACGGGGCTCACGCCCTCGTTGCTCGAACTCGAGGTCACCGAGGATATCCTGCTGCTCGACGAGAGGCGTGTGCTGGACATGTTCAGGCGGATCCAGGAGCTGTGCGGAAGGGCAGGGCTATTTCTTCGGCCGGCCGATGCCCGCCGAAGCGCTTCGTCTGCGCCGCCTGAACGAACATACGCGGCGGATTCCGATCGCTAGCGCCGGCGCGCGACCGCAACGCCAAAGAGAAAGGCGACGAAGAGGCTGGCCAGAGGCGCTTCGCGCGTGATCGCCGCGACGGTTGCGAGCGGCCGGCCGGGCCTTCGCGCTTGCTCGATTGCAAAGGTGAGGCGATCGACTGCGGCGTGCAAACCGCCCGCGACTTCGCCGATCGTGCGCGACACGTCGGTTGCTGCGTCGATGGCGCGCTCGGCCATGCCGGGCTGGGGATTGGGCTGCGGTACTTCCGTGCTCAAGCTCGCGACCTCCACGCCTGACGATAAGTTTGAGACCGGCACCTTTGGCTATCCGCGCGTGCGCTCGTTTTGAACAGCGGGCCGAAAGGCCTTTGGCTATCCGCGACAGGCGCCGTCATCAACGGCGGGTGCCGGCCTTGGGCTGGCAATTCGGCGCCAGGGATTTAGTTCCAGAGCGGGGATTGGCTCCCCGTGAAACGACGGGCACGAATCTCTGTTAGGCTGGCGCCAGGCAATACCTCGAGGCACGACCTCAAGGTTCAACCTTGCTGACCCAGGAGATTGCCGTGACCGACCGGACCATGACGGATCGAGCCCGGCGCATCGCCTTGCTCGGCGCGCCCATCGACATGGGGGCTTCGCAGCGTGGCACCCTGATGGGACCTGCGGCGCTGCGTACCGCCGGCCTTACGACATTGCTCGAGAGCCTCGACTTCGAGGTCGTTGACTACGGCGATCTCTCCGTCGCCGAACTAGCGGATCTCGCTGACAGGCCGCCCGCAAAGGCCAATCACTACCGGGAGATCCAGCGCTGGACGCGCATGCTGAGCTGCCGCGGCTATGAGATCGCGCAGACCGGCGCGATCCCGATCTTTCTTGGCGGTGATCACACGTTGTCGATGGGCTCGGTCAACGCAATGGCTCGCCACTGGCGCGAGTGCGGACGTGAGCTGTTTGTGCTCTGGCTGGATGCGCATGCTGATTACAACACGCCGGAGACGACGATCACGGCCAACATGCACGGCATGTCGGCGGCTTTTTTGTGTGGCGAGCCGGGCCTCGACGGCCTGCTGGGTGAAGATCCGCGTGCCTCGATCGATCCCGACAGGCTCGATCTGTTCGGGACGCGATCGATCGACAAGCTCGAGAGGGATCTGATGCGCGCGCGCCGGATCAGGGTTGCCGACATGCGCCAGATCGACGAGTTCGGCGTCGCCGTGCTGATCCGGCGCGTGATCGAGCGCGTCAAGGTGAGAAACGGCGTGCTGCATGTCAGTTTCGATGTCGACTTTCTCGACCCTTGCGTCGCACCGGGCGTCGGCACCACGGTGCCGGGCGGGGCAACGTACCGCGAGGCACATCTGATCATGGAGCTGCTGCACGATTGCGGGCTGGTAGGGTCGGTCGACATCGTCGAGCTCAATCCATTCCTCGACGAGCGCGGGCGCACTGCTCGCACCGCCGTCGAGCTGATCGGCAGTCTGTTCGGGCAGCAGATCACCGACCGGCCCACGCCGAGCAACGCGATTGCGCCGGGCGAGTGAAACGGACCCGTTGGCCAGGCGTTGTGCGTCGCAAAGAACGGAACTGCTGTTGCCGCAAGCGGATTTAGATCAGTCCTGATCGAAATCCGCCTGCTTTTGAAACGCGGACGAATTGCAAAAGCGCTTCTCGGAAGGTCTTATGCGTGCCGAACGCCAGCCGAGGACTCACGATGAGCACAAGAAGCGCCAACGACGATCTTGCGAAGGCCTCACGCCGACGCTTCCTGCAGGGCAGTACCGCGGCGGTGAGTGGCGCTGTTCTCGGCGCAGGCGCGTCTGCGGCCGCTGAGACGGACAACCTTCCGCCCAACGTGCCCGAATGGATGAGGGCGCCGGGCGAGCCGATGGGAAGCCAGCCTTATGGCTCGCCGTCGCCATTCGAGAAAAGCGTCGTCAAGAACATCTCACCCAATCTCAAGCAATACATTTCCGCGTCGGGCCGGACACCGTTGCAGGAGCTCGACGGCATCATCACGCCGAATGGCCTGTTCTATGAGCGCCATCACGGTGGCGTCCCGACGATCGACCCCGCGCAACATCGGCTGATGCTGCACGGCCTCGTAGACCGTCCCTTGATCTTCACCATGGACGAACTGCGGCGGTTTCCGTCGGAGTCGCACATCTACTTTCTCGAATGCTCCGGCAACCCCGTCTACACGAAGCCCTACGGCAAGACGGCGTCGGATCTCGTCGGTCTCTTGAGCTGCGCGGAATGGACCGGTGTGAGCCTGAAGCTGGTGCTCCAGGAGGCCGGACTGCAGCCCGGGGCGAAATGGGTAGTCGCAGAAGGCGCCGACGCCGCCGCGCTGACCCGCAGCATCCCGATCGAGAAATGCTTGGAGGACGCGATGCTGGTCTACAGCCAGAACGGCGAGCGGCTGCGCCCGCAGCAGGGTTATCCTTTGCGGCTGTTGCTGCCAGGCCTCGAGGGCAACATGAATGTGAAATGGCTGCGGCGCCTGCATGTGACGGCGGAGCCGATCTATTCGCGCGAGGAGACCTCGAAATACACCGACCTGATGCCGGACGGCAGCGCGCGTGAATTCAGCTTCTACATGGAAGCCAAGTCGATCATCACGCGTCCCTCGGGCGGGCAGCGCCTGACAGCGGCAGGTTTCCACGAAATCACGGGCGTTGCCTGGAGTGGACACGGCAAGATCGCGCGTGTCGAGGTGTCGGTCGACAGCGGCAAGAACTGGCAGGACGCGCAATTGCAGGAGCCGGTGCTGACGCGTGCGCTGACACGCTTCCGTCTGCCCTGGCGATGGGATGGTCAGCCGGCGGTGATACAGAGCCGCGCCATCGACGAGACCGGCTATGTGCAGCCGACGCTCGCCGAGCTGCTCGCAGTGCGAGGCGACAATCACTTCTATCACAACAATGCAATCTGGCCCTGGCGAATCGCGGCGAACGGCGAGGTGGCCAATGCGCAGGCGTGAGCTTCGGTGCGTCGCGTTCGCGATCCTGATCTTGGCCTGCGTGGCGAGCGCACGGGCGCAAACCGCCTACGGCATCGGACGGCCGGCGGCGCCGACTGAGATCGCGGGCTGGAACATCGATATTGGGCGCGACGGCAGCAATCTGCCGCAGGGCCGCGGCACAGTCAGCCACGGACGCGAGGTGTTCGATCAGCAATGCGCTTCCTGCCACGGCGAGAAGGGTGAGGGCGGTGTCGGCGACCGGCTGGTCGGTGGGCAGGGGACGCTAGGAATGGCCAAGCCGATCCGGACGGTCGGT
>NZ_JALGCN010000012.1:0-219237 GCF_038085055.1 Bradyrhizobium sp. ISRA442 | reverse complement strand
AATTCCATCGCGCGCCTCCCGCGTTGCTCAAGGCGCGCAGTGTGCGGGTTATTCATCGCGCAGGCCACTTGCGCGGCCGCCGCAACTCCCGGCGCAGACCGATTACGGGCGGCAGTCCTAATCGGGCTTGCAAAGTCAACTCATTCCTACGCTTTTCTTCGACTCTTCCAACTTCAGCCATTACCACTCCCTGCACCAACAACGCGCAACTTCACCACAGCCGCGTACGCGACGTGCATTCACCAGGCGGGGTCTATGCGTTCCTTCGCGTTCAGCACTTGGGCCGTCGCATGCTCTTCATCAGGTTCGTAAACAGGGCTGTCCAAGCAGTCCGGCGCTCTCGTCCCCGAAGGGCGGCAGCAGGCAAGAGATAGCGGACATTCCCCGTTTCGCGGCCCCGCCAAGGGACGCTCACCGCGCGCGCGGATCTGTAATTTCGCTCCTCCTCAACATGCCGGGCGCAAACCTAGCGCTAATCCGTCGTCATCTGCACCGCGGCTACCGTGCCGGTTTTAACCGCAGCCGCTGCGTGACCTTGGCGCCGAAGCCGACGTGGAAGTCGGTCTCGCTGACCCACATCCGATGCAGAATGCTTGCAAGCTTCCGCGCGACTACGGTGATCGCGCACAGCATGCTCGACCGTTTGGCGCTCCGCAGGCCCCACGCTCGCAGTGCCGACCATTTCCTAACCCGTAGCAGCAGGCTTGCGGCCGCCTCGCAAAGCGCCTCGCGTACGGCAACGTCGCCCTGTTTGCTGATGCGTCCTTCGTAATCGATCGACGTGCCGGACTGGTGGCGCCTCGGCGCCAAGCCAAAATGCGCACCTACCGTTCGCGATCTGACAAAGCGATGAGGGTCATCGCCGACCTTGAACGACAGCGCCGCAACGGGACCGACGCCTGGAACCGTCATCAGGCGGCGGCAGACAGCATCATGCTGGACCACTTGCAGCAGCACACGATGCAGCCGATCGTAACCCTCAAGGATGGCGCGGCGCACATCCAACAAGGCCTCGATGGTCATAACGAAGATCGGATCGCTGCGCACGAGCAGCTCGCGGACGCGGGCTTCAAAGGCACCGCGGGCGACGGCTCCGACGAGCAACCCATAGGCCCGCAGTGCACCACGAATGTGGTTTTCGAGGTCGATCAGTTTGCGCTTGAGCAACTTCCGGCTGGTCAGCAGCGTGCGGCCCTGCCGCACCTCAAACCCGGCTCCTGCATCATCGGCACCGCCTCCGAACAAGCCTATGATCCGTCATCCGACCTTTACGACTATGCCCAGACCAAGGCGGCAACGGTGAATTACGTGAAATCGCTTGCCAAGCAGCTCGGTCCGAAAGGTATCCGCGTCAACGCCGTTGCTCCCGGCCCAATCTGGACTCCGCTTCAGGTGTCCGGCGGCGCCTCGATGGAGAAACTGGAGAAATTCGGCAGCCAGACTCCCCTTGGTCGTGCCGGTCAGCCAGCCGAGCTAGGCTCGATCTAGTGTATGGGGCAGCGGGCGGATCGGGGCAACCGCAGGACTCCACCTCCGCTGAGAGCTCCTGCCACGTATCGCTCGCGCATTCGGTTGCTATTTCGGCCTCGGCTCCTCGAGACCCGCGCCAGGATCCTCCAGTTGGCCGCTCCGCGCGAGCTTGACCGCCCTGCCGAGTGCGCGGGCGGTGTTCAACACCTGCTCTTGAAACGCTTCGTCGCGATCCAGCTCGTTATGCGAAGTCGCGTAAGGGGCCATGTAGCCAACATAGCCATCCAGCTCGGCAGCTCGCCCCGCCGATATGAGGTCCATATCGGTCAGCCAGTCCGACAGCGAACGCCGCAGCGTTTCGGCCCCGACGCTATCACCATGCACAACGACGCCGAAATGGCGACCTGCCAAATGACGAGGGTAGGGCCAACCCTGCAATTCCAGCCTCTTCGCCTCGTCCGCTCGTTTCCCGTGTGTCGAAGATGGATCCGGATTGCCTCCGTCGGCGCACACCAGACGATCCATCATCGCCTTCAATCCGGAGGGTGGGTGATACCAATAAACCGGCGTTACGATCAGAATGCCGTGAGCCGCAACCCACATCGGATAGATATCGTTCATCCAGTCTCCGGTCTGTCCTAACGAATAGTTGGGATAGCAGCTGCAAGGCCAATGACAGAGCGGCATGGCGGTCGCTACGCATGACTTGCACGGGAAAATCCTCTTGCCAAACTCGGAAGACAATCGAGACAGGTCGAGGATATCGACGACGAATTCCATCTCAGCGAACACCGACTCGGCAAGCTTGACGAGACGCCACGTCTTTGACATTTCGCCGGGACAGGTGTGTTCGCTGCGCGCCGCGCCGTTGATGATCAGGACGCGCGGCGCCTCGTTTGCGTCGTCGTGGCGCTGCTGTGCCTCCAGAACGGCTGTGTGCGCCGCGAGCCAGTCGAGTGCGATCTCGTAACCTGGATCTGCAAAGCCTGCTCCCGCCTTTTGCGTTATCGGCGCCTTGCGCGAATGGCTGCAAGCATCCCATGCCGCGGCTATGATGCGATCAAGCTCTCGCTGTAGCGGAGCAAAGATCGGATCTGCGAACTGACGCTTATAGCGATTTGCGAATTCCTCACGCGACAACTTGACCGGGGGCATTCCCTTGCGAACGTCTGGTTCGGTCATATCCGAGGTTCTCGCCACTTCGCACGGCGACAATAAAAAACGCGCTCCGCAGACGCCATTTGCCACAGTCCTTTGCCTGCACGCTCGCCAAACTTTGCTCCGCGCCCAAGGTTCCTAATGCTTTCAGCACCCGGCGTGCCGACGCGTCAAACGGCTAGTAGGCTGAACATGGAAATCTCGAACGGCTCGGCCGGATGGTCGGGGGTTTGCAGATCTTGTGGCGCGATGCCTTGGCGTTCGTGCATGCCTGTGGGGCCGCGGACGTACATGGTTATGTCGCCAAGCATCACCCGTCCAAGACGTAGAACGTGCTGTCCCCGCCGGCTGCCCGCTGGCGCTGCACGGCCTCCGCCGGCAGTTCAGCGACCTTACGTTCTCGGCCATGTTCCGGCGTTGAGGAGGTTGGAAACAGCAGGAGCGAAGGGCTTCGATACAAGCATACTGTTGGGAACGCCGTACGCCGCCCAATCCTACGCGCTGGAGGCCGTCAGGTAGACGACAGCGAATGTGCGTTCTTTTCCTTATCCGCGTTGCGAGTTCCCATCCGGTCAGATGGCTTCCCAGACGAACGTCCGTAACGAGCGCCCTGTAAGCTTTATTGCCGTCGAGCAAAAGAGTGATGGCTTCTTCGCCAGAGAGGACGATCTCAACGCCAAAACCGCCATGGATCAGAGCTTTTTCGATTTGGCGATAAAGAATGTAACCTCAAATCTAGCGAGCAGCTCATTCAAAACAGGGGTTGCGCAGCCGGAAGGTCAAGGGAGCGGCGTATGTGCTTCAGGGATGCGGTGCACCTGTTCGGAGCGACAGACATTGGAACCTCGCTCTGGTCTCGGGCATTGGCGACCCTGAGAGAAGGAGGAGGCCCATGGCAAGAACGCTGGCGCTGAGTGCTTTGGCCACCACATTGTTGACGGTTGCGCCAGTGCTCGCAGCGCCTCCGGTCGTCGAAAACCCCGGCCGGTGTGCAGCAGTTTTTCCGAATGCGAATTGCCAGAACTACGGCCCAGGCAATCCGTACATAAGTTACGGATGGGCACGGGGGCGATGGCGCCATTCGCATCACTCGCACCGTTACCGATACCGGAGGTGATTCTCCGTTCGCGCGCTCTCAGCACGGTGCGCGATCACGATTGAGCGCCGGGACCGCGTCGATCCGGGCAACCACGCGCTCCTTGACCTTGCATGCATCTACTGCATGCGATTCTCGACGGGCCTGCCCTTCAGGCCGTCGTGCGAATGTTTCAGGCCGAGCGTCGGCTTGGGCTGCTCCCTCACGAAGCTTTGTGCCATCTTTCCAGGGGCGCCCTTCGCGATCGTGGTGCCGCCATCGGCGAAGACCAGCGCTCCCGTCATGAAGCTGGCCTCATCGGAGGCGGCGAAGGCGAAGACATTAGCCATCTCCTCCGGAGTGCCGCGCCGCCCAAGGACCGTACCGGAAAGGGTCTGCTTCTCCATCTGCGCATTCATTGGCCCGGTCTCCTTATGCGTCCAGGCCGTATCCACCGGGCCAGGGCACACGCAAAGCGCGCGCACGCCGTACTTGCCCTGCTCGTAAGCTACGCCCCGCATAAACGCATGAAGAAAGCCCTTCGAGCCGCCGTAAGGCGCCGCTGTCGGTTCGCCCATTTCGCCAGCCTCCGACCCCGTCGAGATTACGACACCGTGTGAGCGTCGAAGATGCGGCAATGCGAACCTGGTCATCAGCAAAGCGGAACGGATGTTGTTACGGACAATGTAATCGAACATCTCGACCGAATGATCCTGACATTCGGCGATCTCAGGAAATACGCCGGCGTTGTTGATCAGGATGTCGAGCTTGCCGAACGCGTCAACCGCCAAGGCGACGCAAGCCTGTGCGTCCACTTCATCTGCGACGTCGCCAAGGAACAGTTCGGCGACGCCACCCCGCGCCCGGATCGCCTGGACAACATCGTCCACGGGATCGGCGGGAAATCCGGCGACGACGACTCTCGCACCCTCTCTGGCGAACTTATGCGCGATGGCCTCGCCGATTCCGGTGGCTCCGCCAGTTACGATTGCCGCCTTTCCGTCCAGTCAACCTGCCATTGTTGTCCGCTCCGCTCTCAATCTGCTCCGCGTTGAACTTCCCGGCAGGGATGACGTTCCAATCAGGCAACTTCGAAACCCATCGTTCCGGGCGGAGATCACCGGTCGGGAAAGAGCATGGCCATCGGTACGCGCTCAAAGTCGAGGAGAGTCGTCCAAGTCGCCATTCTGGGCAACCTGATGGTAACGGTCGTCAAGTTCGCGGCCGCCCTGCTGACTGGCAGTTCCTCCATGCTGAGCGAAAGCGCTCATTCCCTTGTGGATACCGGCAACGAGGCGCTGTTGCTCTATGGCTACTACCGATCGCGCCTGGCGCCAGATCCAACTCACCCATTGGGATACGGCAGAGAACTCTACTTTTGGAGCTTCGTCGTCGCGCTCCTGCTCTTTGCACTTGGCGCGGGAATCTCGATCTATGAAGGGATCACCCATATCGCGGTGCCCTCCCGTATCGAGAACGTCGCCGTCAACTACGTCGTGCTGGCGCTATCCGCGCTCTTCGAGGGGGTCTCGTGGTGGTTCGCGCTCGTGACGTTCCGGACAATGAAAAGCGATCTGGGCTATTGGGAGGCGATCAGGCGCAGCAAAGATCCACCTTCGTTCATGATCCTGCTGGAAGATACCGCCGCCCTCATCGGCATTTCGATTGCTGCGCTCAGCATCTTCCTTGCGGAACGATTCGAGAATCCAGCCATCGACGGCGTTGGCTCGATCCTGATCGGCGGTATCCTGGCCGCGATGGCACTTATTCTCGCGCGAGAGAGCAAGGAACTGCTTATCGGCGAGCGCGCGCATGAGGCTATCAGCACCTCGATCCTGGCGCTTGCCGAAAGCCAGCCCGGCGTCGACAAGGCAAATGGCGCACTTACCGTTCATCTTGCACCGGACCAGATCGTGGTCACGCTGAGCCTTGAGTTTTCCGACGATCTCCGTACACCCGAGATCGAGCGATGCGTGGAAGCGCTTGAGCAGCGCATTCGCTCAAAACATCCCCAGGTTGTTTCAGTATTCGTGAAACCGCAGGCAGCCCGGAGTTTTCAGGCCGCTCGCAAGACCCAGTTTGGCCGTTTCATCTCCGAGTCGACCCCGTGAGCTCCGCTCGTGGATCGCAGGTCCGTCCAACTCAAGGCCTACCGGCGACCTTGCCTTGAGAACGAACGTCGCCGCTGCGGCGCGTCGAAATGCTGTTTTCGACCCCGTTCTTGCTCTCTGGCGTGGGCGCGAAGTAGGAACCACTCGCGATCTGGCCGTTTGTAGCTTCAACTATTTTGCCGGTTGGAGGTCATCTGATGCGCGCGCTGACCTGGCAGGGCAAGAACAACATTCGCTGCGATACCGTGCCGGAACCGAAGATCGAGCACGGGCGCGACGCGATCATCAAAGTGACGGCCTGTGCCATCTGCGGGTCGGACCTGCACCTGTTCGACGGCATCATGCCCGGCATGGAGAAGGGCGACGTGCTCGGCCACGAGACCATGGGCGAGGTGGTGGAGATCGGATCGGAGAATGAGAGCCTGAAAATCGGCGACCGCGTCGTGGTGCCGTTTACGATCGCCTGCGGAGAGTGCTTCTTTTGCAAACGCGGCTTCTATTCCGGCTGCGAACGGTCGAACCCGAACGCGAAAGCCGCTGGGAAACTGTGGGGGCACTCGCCCGCCGGCCTGTTTGGCTACTCGCACCTGCTTGGGGGGTTCGCCGGCGGCCAGGCCGAGTATCTGCGCGTGCCCTATGCCGATGTCGGACCTATCAAGGTACCCGACGGCTTGACGGACGAGCAGGTGCTTTTTCTCTCCGACATCTTTCCGACCGGCTATATGGCCGCTGAATTCTGCAACCTGAAAGGCGGCGAGACGATCGCGATTTGGGGCTGCGGGCCGGTCGGCCAAATGGCGATCAAGAGCGCGCTCCTGCTCGGCGCCGAGCGGGTGATCGCGATCGACACCGTGCCGGAGCGGCTGGCGCTGGCAGCAGCCTCCGGTGCCATCACGCTCGATTTCAGGAAGGACGACGTCTACGACCGCATCCAGCAACTGACTGATGGCCGCGGCGCCGATGCCTGCATCGACGCAGTCGGTACCGAACCCAGTATCCATTCCGGCTTCGATGCCGTCGTCGATCGCATCAAGACCACTACTTATCTCGGCACCGACAACCCTCACGTCCTGCGTCAGGCCATCCACTGCTGCCGCAATTTTGGCGTGGTTTCAATCGTCGGCGTCTACGGGGGATTGCTTGACCAAATCCCGATGGGCTCGGCGATCAACCGCGGCCTCACCTTTCGCATGGCCCAGACGCCGGTGCAGCACTATCTGCAGAAGCTGCTCAAGCTGATCGAGAATGCAGAGATTGATCCCTCTTTCGTCGTTACCCACCGTGCCACGCTCGAAGAGGGACCCGAGCTATACAGGACATTCCGGGACAAGCAGGATGGGTGCATCAAGGCAGTGATGAAACCCTAGCGGAGCTGGAGGCGTCCTATTGACAGATGTGCAACCGCGGTCGCGCTGGATTGCCGCGGCGGAGCTTGGCCTGATCAGCAGCACATTCTCGACTATTGTCAGCCAACTGTTCGCCGCCCGCATCGGTCGTGACGCCTGGGTCGACTGGATGACGGTCGCCGCAATTCCCGGCCGCGACTGGGTACTCAGCATCGAGCCTTCGTGGACCGCTGTCCTCGCCGGGATTGCCTTTCACCAGTGGGCTGATTTTTCCTGGGCAATGATGTTTTTCGGCGTGCTTGGCCGCTGGACCGCCGATCTCCGTCCGATCCCGATCCTGTTCCTTGCGTTGCCCTGGGCGGTGGTGTCGTCGGCAACGGAATGGTTCTTGCTGGTGCCGCTGTTTCCGTTCTGGCAGCCGCTGTTCACGCTGCAGCAGCCCTATTGGATCGGCTTGCTCGTGCACGGCGCCTCCGCGTTCATCTATCCGCTGTTCGCGTGGCTGCGCTGGCCGCGTGGTGGCGTGCCCGACACCGATGCTCGCTTCGCCAGGATCTGGGCGACGGCGGCGCTGGCGACAATCGTCCTACTGGCCGGCATGGCACTGCTAAGCGTCCTTGGCCGCGAACTGCCATGGATGGGACGCGATGAGGATACGGATCAAACCTATATTCGCCACATGACCAGACATCACGTCCAGGGGATCGAGCTGGCTCGCCTTGGCGTCGATCGCGCCGGCGATTCGCATCTCCGCGCGCTCGCCATGCTGATGGCGGCGAGCCAGAGCGGCGAGAACAGGATATTCGACGGTTGGTGGCAAAGCTGGTTCAAAACACCGATGCCGGAATGCACAGGGGAGGAGCGCGCAGCCATGCCCGGCTATCTGACGCCCGCGCAGATGCAACAGGTCAGGTCCGCTTCCCCGGAGCAATTCGACGCACGTTTCGTTGCAATGATGACCTTGCATCATAAGGGGACCGTGAAGATGGCCGATCAGGCATGGCGCGGCCGCGGAGACCCTCGGCTGCGGATCATGGCTCACGCGATTCGACACGAACAGCAAGGCGAAATCGCGCTCATGCAAGAAATAAGCGGGACAGCGGCCGTCACAGCGGCGTTCCGCAACATGTTCGCCGACAGAATCAATTAGCGCTCGAGCAGCGGCCTGCGCGAAAGCTCCGCGTTGCGGTGCTTCGGTTCAAGGAACCAAAGCGAACCGATAATTGTTGAGCGCGCGAGCCCTTGATCGCTGAGGGTTACGCGATTGCACAGTCAATGAAATACACCTCTCCTGTCGCTCGAAACATGCGTGCTGTCGTTATTGGCGCGCCTGGTCAAGCCTGCGTCGAAACGGTCCCCCTGCCGGAGCCCGCATCTCGTCAGGTGCGGATTCGACTGCAGGGCTGTGGCGTTTGCGCATCCAATCTGGCCGTTTGGGCGGGACCGGAATGGATGACGTTTCCCACCGAGCCGGGCGGGCTTGGCCACGAAGGCTGGGGCATCATCGATGCCGTTGGCGACGGCGTTACGGATCTGTCGGTCGGCGAGCGCGTTGCCGCGTTGTCCTATCACAGCTACGCCGAATATGACGTCGCCGACGCGAACGCGGTGGTGCGGTTACCTGCGGCGCTTGATCGGCAACCCGTTCCGGCCGAGCCGCTTGGCTGCGCCATGAACATCTTTCGACGAAGCGAGATCAGCGCAGGACATACGGTCGCGATTGTCGGAATTGGATTTCTCGGCGCCGTGTTGACGCGCCTGGCAGCAAACGCCGGCGCACGGGTGATCGCGGTGTCCCGACGGCCATTTTCGCTCGAGGTGGCGCGCCGGATGGGAGCAGCCGAGAGCATCCCGATCGCCGGCGACGCCGGCGGAATTGAGCAGGTTAGGGCCCTCACGGGAGGCGCGCTGTGCGACCGGGTGATCGAGGCGACCGGCAAGCAGCGGCCACTGGATCTCGCCGCGGAGCTGACGTGCGAGCGCGGCCGACTGATCATCGCCGGCTATCATCAGGACGGCCCGAGACAAGTCAACATGCAGCTTTGGAACTGGCGCGGCATCGACGTGATCAATGCGCATGAACGTCGCGCCGGCGTTTATATCCAGGGCATCCGGGACGCCATTGAGGCCGTCGTCACGGGCCAAATCGATCCAAGTTCGCTCTACACGCACTATTTTCCCCTCGACCGCCTGGACGACGCCCTGAATGCCACACGTGTCCGTCCGGACGGCTTCCTAAAAGCGCTGGTGACGTGCACATGACACAAGTCTCGATTGACGGCGATCTCGCGCAGACTGCAACGCGCCCGCGGGTCGGCTTTCTCGGCGTCGGCTGGATCGGACACCATCGGATGCGCGCGATCGCGGAAACAGGCCAAGTCGAGGTCGCCGCCGTTGCTGATCCCTCCGCAGCGATGATCGCCCGGGCGGCGCAGCTTGCGCCCAATTCGAAAGCTCTCTCGATGCTCGACGAGCTTTTCGATGGGGATGTCGATGGCATCGTTATCGCAACACCGACGGCGCTCCATGCCGAGCAGTCCATCCGCGCGCTCGCCCGCGGCAAAGCTGTGTTCTGCCAGAAACCGCTGGGACGGACGGCTGCGGAAGTCCGCGCGGTGATCGATGCGGCCCGCTCGGCCAACCGATTGCTTGCAGTTGACCTGTCGTACCGCTTTACCGAGGCGATGGATCAAATTCGCCAACTGGTACACAACGGCGAGCTCGGACATGTCTACGCCGTGGAGCTGACCTTCCATAACGCCTATGGGCCGGACAAGCCATGGTTCTACGAGCCGGCCCTCGCGGGTGGCGGCTGCGTCATCGATCTCGGGGTCCACCTGGTCGACCTCGCGCTGTGGGTGCTGGATTTCCCGAAGGTTGTGCAGACGTCATCAAGGTTGTTCGCGGACGGCCAGTTGCTTTCGGCGCCAGCCGACCGGGCCGAGGACTATGCACTCGCAACGCTGGACCTGGAGACCGGCACGGCCGTGCATCTCACCTGCTCATGGCGGCTGCCGGCCGGCCGCGACGCGGTGATCTCTGCAGCCTTTTACGGCACGCAAGGTGGCGCGGCGATGCGGAATATCAACGGATCGTTCTACGACTTTGTCGCCGAACTGTACCGCGGAACGGCATGCGAATGCCTGGCGGCACCACCCGATGCCTGGTTCGGACGGGCAGCCGCCGATTGGGCGCAGAGACTTGCTGCAGGACAGCACTTCGATCCTTCCGTCGAGCGATGCATCGACGTGGCGGCCGTTCTTGACCGTATCTATGGCAGGTGATGAAGACTCTCAGCAATCACAAAGCCTCGTGCACAGGCGCTCATCGGAGTTTCAGCATGCGAACGGCTTTGCCTGGCATTGTGATGCTCGCATCGTCAAGCGCGACTTCCTCGCCGCTCAACAGATCTGTCATCCGCCTGCCGTGAAGCCTACCCGCGAGATCGCTTGCGATAGAGATCCGTGCTGGCGATGCACCATAGTTGAGAAGCACCAGCACGCGATCTGAGGACTTGCTGTCCGATCTGAGGTAGGCCAGCACATTCCGGTCGTCGGGAACGTCAAGCATGCGGATGTCGCGCGAGCGCAATGCGGGGTGATCGCGGCGCAAGGCTATCAGACGCCCGTACCAGTTCCGTAGTCCGTAACCGTCATCCCACGCGATCGGGTGTGCGTCCTTGTAGGGTTCGTAGGCCGCGCCAACCTCCTCGCCCGTAAAGATGCCGGGAATGCCAGGTAGCGTAAGCAGCATGGCCGCGGCAATTCGGGTTCGGTCCAGTCCGTATCGTGAGCGGAAACGGGGCCCGGTATCGTTGTTCTCGAGGAAGCGGAAGATCAGGAGATCATCCGATTCGGATGCTTCGATCGCGAAGCGCAGGCGGCGTGCCGTATTCGGCTCATCATCGAAGGCACCTTGCCAGGCCCATTCGCCGAGCTTCCCGGTCCAGTCATAGGCTGCATCGAACCCATGGCGGCCATAGTAGGGATCCCCTGCGGAGGCTTCGGCAAGCAGCAACAGATCCGGCTTGATCCGCTTGAGCTCGGCACGCCAACGCGGCCAGAATTCCGGCGCCCGCTGCTTCGGGCCCCATGCAGCATCGACACGAAAGCCGTCGACGTCGAACTCGCGAACCCAGTATGCGAAAGCCTCGATGACGAGGCGCTGCACTTCCGGATTTGCATAGTTGAGATTCTTGAGGTTGCTCCAATTGAAGTAGTGCTTGGGACTGCCATCCTGGGCGCGATCGAAGAAGCCAAAATAGGGCGAGAAATGTGCGCGTCCGACCGTGTCTGCGAAATAGACATGCTGATCGGACAAATGGTTCGGCACGAAATCGATGATCACACGGATTCCGCGCGCATGGGCGGCCTGGATCAGGTCATGTAGCTCGCCTTCGTTTCCAAGGCTCCGCCGCACATGGAAATAGTCGGTTACCGCATAGCCGAAATCGCCTGGCGGACTTCCGGTGATCGGCGAGAGCCACAGCGCCGTTACTCCGAGCTCCCTGAGCTGATCGAGGCGCACTGTGACATCGGCGAGGCCGCGAGGGCCAAACAGGGCCGGAACGACACCGTAGATTACCGCGCGGTCGATCCAGAGGGCATGCTCGCGATCGACATCTACGGCTCGCAGGATACCGCCCAGCGCACGAAACATGATTGTCGTTTCATCGGAACGGCCGTCGTGGTCGGTGACCTTGAGCGTGACGTAGTACTCGCCGTCGGGCACCCCGTCCGAGAGTTCGATGCGTGGCCGACTCGCCGGAAAATCGGCGAGCTGTGCCGGGTTGCCGTCGCGCGCCCGCCACTCGTAACGACTGATCGCGCTGGCTCGCACCGCCGCCGGTACACTTCCTTGCGCATCCAGCGTCAGGCCGCGGTCGCTCTCGGAGACGCGAACAGATGCGGTCGGGACGTTGCGGAGACGCACATTCCAGGTCTGCTGCGCCGCGCCGCGTGTGACGCCGTGCTCACGACATTCGGCTCTGATCCGATTGTCGCCAGGCTGAAGCGAAACTAGCGCGTGGACCCGTCCGCGCTCGGCCGGCAGTGTCACGGACGAGACGGGCGACGTCACCACGATCTGATCACAGCGGGCTTCGGGAATCGTGATGACGATCGACTTGGAGAAGGCCCATGCATCGCCACCGGCCGTCCCGAACGAGAGCGGAACCTGACCGGTGGCGACCGCACCCGCAAGCAAGAGCGCCGTGGCAAGCACCCCGGCGCGCGTCAGATGCAAACAGCGCATGTGGGGCCGCAAACTGATGAACCGCCTTCTCTGCCGATCGACGCACACGCACGCCGGACAGCCATCATCCCCGCCCCCGCGGGACCGGAGCGGAATAATCGGTATGCTCGGTTCCATCAAGGCGGATGGATCCAGCAGCATCTTGTGAAGCTTGCCGATAGTTGCCTCGAGAAGCGCATATTGCAGACCAATGCGCGTACGCCAGGTCAGCCAGTCTGCCGCACCGTCGCGAACCTCAGGTGACAGCGCCAAGCAGCACAAGGCGACGATGCTCAGCACAAGCACCTTGGCGCACTGCGCCATCAACTCGTCGAATACCGTCTTGATCACGAGAGGTTCGACGGCATTGAGCACTGCGATGGTGAGGGTGCGCCCTATGATGACGGCGATCGCGTGCCTCTGCGGCCGCGTAAACCGCACCGCCTGGTACAATCGCCTCGGCTTGTTCTCCTGCAGGTCCGTCGCGAGCCAGGCACCTTCTGTCCCCGCCCCGCGTTCCCGTCTCCGCGCGACAGTGTTGCAGGTGCCGTGGAGAGCCACCTCGCAAGCGTGGCCCTCATCCCAGTAGACATAACCGAATTGTCCGCCTGCCCATCGACCCCCACGGAACCGGCAACAAGGATCCCACCCCGCGCATCTCCCGGTTCAACCCGTCATGTCACTTCACGCGGCGTCGGACACGGGTCCGATGATCGGTCGCTTACTTGCTTGATGAGCGGTTCACGAACTTGTGGAAGCGGCTCAGTTCACCGGCTTCTGTTCGGTCCTGATGGAGAAATGCAAGACCCTCCTTGTCGAACTTGTCGAAGAACTCATCCCATCCAATCGGATCGAGGCTTTTGTCGCGTGGCTCAAAGTCGAGGCGAAGGACTCCCGGCTCGCCCTCTCCCTTCGTTCGCCTGACAGTTGCCGGTATGCCGCCGCGTTCCTCAGCCCAGTGCTGGATCTTCTTGTGGTCCGTTGTGACATTACCTTTCGACATGATCCGTCTCCTCATCTACCTGCCTTCTTCTCGACCCGCTCGGGGAATGCCTCCTCGCAGTCGTCAGTCGATATCGGCTTCAATTCGATGACTGCAAAAGGCGTTCCTGACTACAGGACTTACCCGGCCTCCTATTTCGAGATCTCGGCCATCACTCCAGCTGCGATCGATGAGCTGTCATCTTCGTGTTCTTCTTCCTCTTGTTCACCTTCTTCTTCATCACCTTCTTCTTCATCATCTTCTTCGCCGTCACAAGCTTCCTCATCATCGTCTTCTTCCGATGCAACCTGGTAGAGAGCTCGCATGCTCCGCCCGGACAATGAGGAACAAACAATCCTTCGCATGCGTTACGGACCGCAGCACTCGCATCCAGCGACCCGGGCCCGCAAATGCAACAAGCAACATCATCTCAGAAGGTTCGCGTCGGACTCGTCGGCGTCGGCAACTGCGCTTCTTCTTTCGTGCAAGGTCTCAGCCACTACGCAGATGCTCAGGCCAACGAGCCGCTTCCCGGCCTAATGAACGTTGACCTCGGCGGCTACCATGTTCGCGACATCGAGATAGCATCCGCGTTCGACGTCAGCGCAAGGAAGGTGGGACGTGATGTCTGCGAGGCAATCTACGCTCCACCTAATAACACATTCCGTTTCGCCGACGCCAAGCTGACCGGCGTCACCGTCGAGCGCGGTCCTACGCTGGACGGATTGGGACGCTATCTTCGCGAAGAGATCGAAGAATCGGACCGGCCTCCCGTCAACGTAGCGGATCGCCTCGCGAGCACGCGGACGGATGTGCTCGTCTCCTATCTTCCCGTTGGATCGCAACGCGCTAGCGAATGGTACGCGAACTGTGCGCTGAAGGCCGGATGCGCCTTCGTCAACTGCATCCCGGTGTTCATCGCCTCGAACCCGGTCTGGCGCCGCAGGTTCGAAGATCGCGAGCTTCCGCTTGTCGGTGACGACATCAAGAGCCAGGTCGGCGCGACCATCCTGCATCGCATGCTGGTCAATCTCTTTCGCGAGCGCGGCGTCCAACTCGATCGCACCTATCAGCTCAATTTCGGTGGAAACTCCGACTTCAAGAACATGCTGGAACGCGAGCGACTGGAGTCGAAAAAGATCTCGAAAACACAGTCTGTTCTCAGTCAGCTCGACGTACCTATGGCCGATGGCGGCATTCATGTCGGCCCGAGCGATCACGTTCCCTGGCTTGCAGATCGGAAATGGGCCTATATCCGGCTGGAGGGCACAACCTTTGGAGGCGTGCCGCTCAACCTCGAGCTGAAGCTCGAGGTATGGGATTCTCCTAACTCTGCCGGTGTCGTCATCGATGCCGTGCGCTGCGCCAAGCTTGCGCTCGACCGTGGCATCGGCGGCGCGCTGGTGGGCCCCTCGAGCTACTTCATGAAGTCACCGCCGCAGCAATTTTCGGATCACGAAGCTCGCGGCAGAACCCTGGATTTCATCGCAGGGACCGGCTGAGCCGGAGTCGGCCATGACGACATTCTCGCTGATCAGGCACGGGACCCACGACGCCGTCGGCCGTATGCTCGTTGGACGCATGGCCGACATCAGGTTGAACGCGTGCGGGCGCAACCAGGCTCAGAGGATCGCCGACTGGCTGTGCGGCGAGCAGATCGTAGCAGTGCAGTCGAGTCCGCAACTGCGGTCGCGGGAAACAGTCGAACCGCTGGCGCGACGACTGGGGCTTTCGATCGAACTCGTCGCTGCAATAGACGAGCTGAACGTGGGCGAATGGACAGGCCGCTCCTTCGCATCGCTGGGCAGAGACCCGCTCTGGTCTTCGTGGAATACGAGGCGCGGCGCAACGCGCCCGCCGAACGGCGAGAGTATGTTGGAGCTGCAGGCACGGACGCTCGACCATCTCAACAGAATTGCGACTTGGCTGCCGCACGGACACGTCGCCCTGTGCAGCCACGCCGAAGTAATCCGCGCCGTCGTCTTGCATGCTCTGAAGCTCTCACTCGACGACTATCACCGCGTGGAAATTGCTCCCGCCACGATCAGCACCCTCGAAGTTGATCGACGTGCCATTGCAGTCGTCGCGCTGAACCAATCGGTTGCGTCATGAAGCTCGTCATATTCGGCCTAACGTTTAGCTCATCTTGGGGAAACGGCCACGCCACGCTTTGGCGCGGACTGTGCTCAGCGCTGACCCGGCAAGGCCATCATGTCGTCTTCTTCGAGCGCGATATGCCCTATTATGCGATGAATCGTGATCTCTTCGCCTTGCCTGGCGGTGAACTCGTGATCTACCCCGATTGGAGCTCCGTCCAATCAAGAGTTCAGCGCGAGCTGCGTGAGGCAGACGCTGCGATTATCACGTCGTATGCCCCCGATGCCTTGGCTGCAACTGACCTCGTGATGTCTGCGGGGCGCGCACTCACTGTTTTCTATGATCTCGATACGCCTGTTACGCTGTCGCGGCTTCGCCGCGGCGAAGCCATTCCGTATATCGGCCCAAGAGGGCTGGCAGATTTCGATCTCGTGCTCAGCTACACAGGGGGCGCGGCGCTCGAGGCACTTCGCGACGATCTCGGCGCGCGCCGGGTCGTTCCGATCTATGGTCATGTCGATCCTGACGTGCACCGCCCGGCGGAAGCAATGCCGGAACGCAAGTTCGCGTTGTCATATCTCGGAACCTATTCCGCCGATCGGCAGGGTGCACTTGATGAGCTGTTCACCGCCGCCGCGAGGGCGCGACCCGATCTACGATTCGTGATCGGCGGCGCGCAGTATCCGCAGGACTTTCCGTGGTGTCCAAATATCTTCTTCCTTCATCATCTGCCTCCCACCGATCATCCGGCATTCTACGGCTCGTCTCGCCTTACCCTGAATGTCACTCGCCGGCCCATGGTCGATCTCGGTTGGTGCCCCCAAGGGCGGCTGTTCGAGGCGGCCGCCTGCGGCGTGGCGGTTCTGTCCGACGCGTGGGCGGGGCTGGAGACCTTCTTTACTCCGGGGAATGAAATCCTGGTGGCCCGCAACACGGCCGACGCACTCGCTGCGCTTGAACTGTCCGATGCTGAGATTCGGCGTATTGCGACGTCCGCACGTGAGCATACGCTTGCCGCTCACACATCGGAACGTCGAGCCCACGAATTGATCGCCGCGCTGTCCGCGACGACGCCGATGCCGGCGCGCGATGAACTGGAAAGGGCATAGTCATGTGGGGTATCGTGCCCGCAGCAGGACGCGGAAGCCGGATTCAACCGCTTGCATTCTCAAAGGAATTGCTCCCGGTCGGCAGTTGCATCGAAGACGGCGTCGAGCGCCCCTGTGCCGTCAGCGAATATCTTGTCGAACGCATGGTTTGCGGGGGTGCCGACAAGATCTGCTTCGTCATATCGCCCGGCAAATCCGACATCATGGAATATTTCGGCGCGAGTTACGGCTCAACACCGATCGTCTACGTGGTGCAGCAACAGCCGGTCGGGCTGTGCGATGCGGTGTTTTCCGCCGAGCCGGTCATCGACTGCAAGGCGCCTGTGGTCATTGGTCTGCCGGACACCGTCTGGTTTCCTGAGAACGGCCTGGCCGCACTGCCCGATGACGTTCTGTCCTTCCTCTTGTTTCCTGTCGAACGACCCCAATTCTTCGACGCCGTCGTCCTCAACGGAGAGCACGTGCGCGAGATCCAGGTCAAGCAAGCCAACCCCGCCTCGCACTGGATCTGGGGTGCTTTCAAGATGCCGGGACACGTATTCGAGGAACTGCGTCTGCTGTGGCTGGCGCGGAACAGAGCGGACGAATACTTCGGCACACTTGTGAATGCCTACCTTGTCCAGGGCGGCAAGGCGGTAGCAGCGAAAAGCGGCCGCGCCTATGTCGATGTCGGAACCCTGCACGGATATCGGGCCGCAATGAGTTTGCTCGAGGACGTTCAGGGTAGCTCGCCGCCGAACGGCAGTGGTCCTGCGGCAGCGCCTCGAAGGCGGCACGGCGACCACTCGCTTGTCAACGAGAGGGGGCGAATGTGATGAGCAATCGACATTTTACGACGGACGATATCCGTCTCCGGATCGAGCAACTGGGACCATGGTTCCACAACATGGAGCTCAGGGGCGTTAGAACCGCGCCAACGCACTTTCTCGGCGACTACCCGTCCGTCAAATGGCGCCAATTTTCTCAGTCGATCATACCGGAGATCGAAGGCCACACCGTCCTCGATATCGGCTGCAACGCAGGTTTCTATTCGATCGAAATGAAACGACGCGGCGCGGCGCGTGTGCTCGGCATCGACAATGACGAAGATTATCTGCGCCAGGCGCGCTTTGCCGCCGAGGTGAACGACCTTGACATCGAATTCCGCAACATCTCCGTTTACGACGTTGGCATGCTGAGAGAGCGCTTCGACATCGTGCTGTTTCTCGGAGTGCTCTATCATTTGCGCCATCCGCTGCTCGCGCTGGATCTGATACACGAGCATGTCGCGGGCAATCTCCTTGTATTCCAGTCAATGCTGCGCGGCAGCTCCGAAGTGGAGCGGCCAAGCGAGGACTATGACTTTTGGGAAGACGATCACTTCAGCCGTCCCGGCTATCCAAAATTGCACTTCGTCGAACGTCGATATGCGAATGATCCAACAAACTGGTGGATCCCAAACAACGCCTGTGTCGAGGCGATGCTGCGCAGTAGCGGGTTCGAGATAGAGCTGCATCCCGAGGACGAAGTCTACATCTGTCGCCGGACCGAGGCGCCAGCCGGCGCCGGCGCAGTCTACCCGACGAAGGGTCGCCCGACATGATCGAAGCCATCATGATTTGGAACGAGCCCAACAACAAATCGCATTGGGATCCGGAAATCGATCCCGATTGGGATCTGTTTGCCCGGATGGCGATCGGCGCCGGCAGGGCGATAGAACAAGTCAACCCCTCACTACCTCGCGTGCTCGGCGGCATCTCGCCGATCGATCCTTCCTTCATCGCCAATATGATTGGAAAGGGTGTGCTCGATCACGTCGATGCGGTGGCCGTGCACGGCTTTCCACTCGACTGGAATTTGTGGCAGATCGATGAATGGCCAGCCAAGGTCCGCGAGATCAAGACGGTCACTGATCTCCCGATCTGGGTATCAGAGGTCGGCGTATCCAGCTTCGGCGCCGAGGAGGTGCAGGCGTGGGGGCTGGACCGCACCGCGCAGCTGCTGATCGGAGAATCGCCGCGCATCCATTGGTACAGTCTCTACGACCTGCCCCGAGCATGGCCGGCCACGACACGGCACAAGGAGGCCGAGGGTTCATCTTACTACCGCCATTTCTCGATGGGCCTGTTGCGGGAGGATGGATCACCGAAGATAGCCGCCGAGCGCTTTCCGTCCCACGCACCCGCTCTTGGCATCTGTCAGTGGTTTCATTTCGACGATCATCGGCTCGACGACGCCGTTGCCTGGATGAAGCGCCTGGGAGTCCGATATCTGCGTACCGGCCTCTCATGGTCCGATAGTTTCCGTCCAAACGCGCTTTCATGGTTTGACCGTCAAATGGAGGCGCTGTCGGAATTCGATCTTACACTGACGTACTGTTTCACGCCCGAGCATCGCGGAATCGCACCGCATCATACGAGCGCACCTCAAATACCGGAAGAGTTCGCCGAATTCTGTGCCGCGATGACGGAACGCTATGCGCACGGGCAGACCTTTGCGGCTCGACCTTTGCGGTCGGCTGTGGCCGAGTAGACGGAACGGCGCCATGGCAGCTATGGCGATTGCAGAGCGGGACGTTGCCCGGCGAGAAGGAACCGGCGCGGCGCTGCTTGACATCCTGGCCAATCGGCGCCGCGCTCACGCCGCGGCAGATCGCGTCGCCGTCATCGTCGCCCATCCCGACGATGAAACCATCGGCTGCGGCGCTCAGCTCCACCGGCTCGACAACGTGACGGTCGTGGTCGCGACGAATGGTGCGCCGCGTGACGGCGAAGATGCCCTGGCGCACGGTTATGCAAGCAGGGCTTCTTATGCGGCCGCCCGCGAACGCGAACTCTGTGATGCCCTGGCTCTGGCGAACTTGCCGAAGAGCAGAATTGTAGAGATCGGCCTTTCCGATCAGGCAGCGGCGCTTCATTTGGCCGATCTGGTGCGTGCGATCCATGTTCTCGTTGCGGCCCGAGATATCAGAGTTGTGCTGACGCACGCATTTGAAGGGGGACATCCCGACCATGACGCCACGGCGTTCGCCGTGCACGCAGCCGCCGTATTGAGACGACGCCGCAGACAAGCATTGGACGTGATCGAGATGCCGTTCTATCACCGGGAAGACGACG
Source organism: Bradyrhizobium sp. ISRA442 (assembly GCF_038085055.1). Taxonomy (NCBI): domain Bacteria; kingdom Pseudomonadati; phylum Pseudomonadota; class Alphaproteobacteria; order Hyphomicrobiales; family Nitrobacteraceae; genus Bradyrhizobium; species Bradyrhizobium sp. ISRA442. The sequence continues at coordinate 199,562 of NZ_JALGCN010000012.1, read as the reverse complement.
GCTGGATGACGCAGTGCTTTTCTCGTCACCTCAAACAGCCGGCGACCACCGTCCGACTGAGTCCCACCGAGCAGCGCTGGAAGCGTCGCATGCTGGCGGCACATACAAGCCAACGCGCGACCCTGTCATTGTTCAATGCCGAGTTCGAGTGTTTCCGATTGGCGCCGGCCTATGATTTCCTCTCGCTGCCCAATGGAGGAGAGCTGCTCTACGAAGCTTACGATTGGGGGCTCGCCGGTGAGCGTTGGCTTGAACTGTCCCGCGCCGCACTGGGCGAGCTCGATCTGGCGGATGAACGATGGTTCTGACGGTGCTCAACGTCGCGTATCCCTTTGCGCCAGTGGGCCCCGATTCGGTTGGCGGTGCAGAGCAGGTTATCCATCAGCTCGACGAGGCGCTGGTGCATTCCGGTCATCGCTCGATCCTGGTCGCGTGCGCGGGCTCTCGTTCAGCGGGCACACACGTCTGCGTTCGCCGCGCGTCCGAAAGCCTGCACCAGATCGAGATCGAGGCCGCGCAACGCCGGCACCGCCAGGCCATAGCTCTTGCGCTCACCCGTTGGCCGATCGATGTTGTTCACCTGCATGGGATCGACTTTCATACTTACCTGCCGCGAGATGGTCCGCCCGCGCTCGTGACGCTTCATCTTCCGGTGGATTGGTATCCGGGAGAGGCCCTTACCCCGCGCCGATCCAACGTCTGGTTCAACTCTGTCTCGCGATATCAGCATGTGACCTCGGCGTCCAAGCCGCACATGCTGGCACCGATTGAAAATGGAATCGCGGACCATTTCTTTGAAGCGGATGGCGCCAAACGCAAGTTCGCCTTGATGCTCGCGCGCATCTGTCCCGAAAAGGGCGTTCACCTCGCGATCGAAGCAGCCAAGCGCGCGAACATCGCGCTTATTATCGGCGGGGAAGTGTTTCCTTACGCCGCGCATCAGCGCTATTTCGAGACGCAGGTCGAGCCGGCCCTCGACCGGTGGCGTCGCTTCATCGGCCCCGTCGATCTCGCACGCAAGCGCCGGCTGCTCGCGATGGCCAGATGCGTGCTCATACCTTCACTCGCGTCCGAGACCAGCTCGCTGGTTGCCCGCGAGGCGCTTGCGTGCGGTACGCCCGTCATCGCATTTGACCGGGGCGCGCTCGCGGAAATTATCGAGAACGGTCGGACGGGCTTTCTGGTCGGTGATGAGAGCCAGATGGCGCAAGCGATCGAACGCGCCTCTGAACTTGATTCGGGCGCTTGTCGACGTTCGGCGCGCGAGCGATTTTCTCTTGAGCGGATGACGGAGAGCTACCTTTCCGTCTACCAAAAGCTCAGTCGTGTGACGATACCGGGTGTGGCATGACGGCTCCGTTCACTTGCCGGATGATTACCGACGCAGCCGAGCTCGCGGCCCTTGCGCCCGAATGGTGGGAGTTGTGGCGAACCTCGCCGGCGGCGACGCCTTTCCAGTCGCCGGCGTGGCTGCTGCCGTGGTGGAATAACCTGGCGGACGGTGAGGCTTGCGTTCTCGCCATTCGAACGGGCAAACGGCTGGTCGGACTCGCGCCCCTGTACTGCGAACGGAGAGCGCAGGGTCGGCTCGTTCGATTGATGGGGTTCCCGGTGACGGACTATCAAGATTTCCTGATCGCTCCCACGCTTGAGGGCCCGGCATTGGCGGTGCTGAGGTCGCACCTTACGGACGCCGACTTCTGGGACGTGCTCGAACTGGCCGAGCTGCCGCCCAATGCTTCCGCACTGCGGATGCCAGCTCCGGGCGGTTATGGTGAGCGCACTGCCAACGCCAGTGCGTGTCCTGTCCTCGGTCTACCGGATGTGTTTGATGGACCGCCGCGGGTCATTCCGGCAAGAACGCGTCGCGCACTTCGCACCGCCCGCAACCGCGCCGAGCGGCGGGGTTCTTTGCAGATCCTGGCGGCCGATCGCAATTCCGTTCTGGAGAGTTTCGAGATCCTTGTTGCGCTTCACCGACAGCGTTGGAACTCGCGCGGCGAACCGGGTGTCCTTGCCGACTCCCGCGTGCGGCAATTTCACCGTGATGCATTGCCGGCTCTGATGGATGCAGGTCTGCTGCGACTTTATGTCCTGCAGATTGCGGGCCACGCCGCTGCGGCCTATTACGGCTTAGTGCATCGCAACCAGGCGTATGGCTACCTTACTGGTTTCGACCCGGCCTACGCCTATGAGTCCCCCAGCGTCATCCTGCTTGGGTTCGTCCTTGACGAGGCGAGTCGCGAGGCCACGCGCGAGTACCACTTTCTTCGCGGCCGGGAACCATACAAGTATGGATGGGGAGCACGCGATTGCTGGAACAAGTGTCGCGTGTTTCATCGTAGCAAGGCGAGCTGCCATGACATCGCACGACGAGACTGACGACCCCATCGTCGGGCGGCTGCTTTCGCCCGCTCTTCGCTGCGCGCACGGCCACACACCCGAAAATGTGGCGCTGGTTCAGCTCTTCATGGCCGCCTCCTGCGCGAACGACGCCAGCCGCGCACTCGATGCAGCCATCCGCGAAATCACCTCCGATCCGCGCGCGACTAGCGGAGGTCTGACGCGGCTTGAGCGGATGCGCGAGCTATGGGATCAGACGCCCGACGCATTTGCCAACGTCAAGGCGGTCACGCGCACGCTCGATCACCCGAACGCTCGCGATCCGCACCCGGCACCGGCAACATGGGGTACGATCTTCGATGCCGCCGCGAGTGTCTCACACGAAGCGAGTGTCGCCTTGTATAGTCTTGGTCGTGCGGACCTGTTACGCGCCGCGTCCGATGAAATCGTGGAATGGATGCGCTCGCGGAATCTACTGGCGCCTCGGGCTTGCGTCCTCGACATCGGCTGCGGCAGCGGACGCATGACCGAAGTGCTTGCACCCCATGTCAAAGCCGTGATCGGCACCGACGTTTCGATGCAGATGCTTCAGGCTGCACATGAGCGCTGTGCCGACCTGCCCAACACTCACTTCGTGCGTACCTCGGGACACGGTCTCTCCGTCTTCAAGGACGCCTCCGTCGACCTCGCTTGTGCCGTCGACGTGTTTCCCTATTTCGTCATGTCCGGCGTCGCGCAGCGCCACTTCAGCGAAGCTGCACGCGTCCTGCGGCCTGGCGGCCATCTGATCATATTGAACTTTGCGTACGATAGCGATCCAGTCGCAGAGAGAGGCAAGTTGCGGCACCTCGCGCAGAATTCGGGGCTCAGCTTGCAGTATAGCGCGTCCCGAGAATTCACGCTCTGGGACGGCACGTGCTTCCTGATGCAGAACTTCGGCGCGTAGGAACGTTCAAGATGATCGGGAGTTGGCCTCAGATTGTGTGCGAATAGAGAAATTGGGATGGCTCGCGCCCTCATTCTCGTGATGGATTCCGTCGGCATCGGCGCCGCCCCAGACGCCGCTCGTTACGGCGACGAGGGCGCGGATACGATTGGCCATATCGCCGAGGTCTGCGCGCGTGGGGAGGCCGATCGAGTGTCCCTGCGCGCCGGTCGGCTCCGGTTGCCGAACTTGGTTGAGCTGGGCCTGGGAGAGGCGTGCCGGATGGCCACCGGCCGCGTGCCGCCCGGACTGGAAGGTGACGCCGCTCCGATTGGACGGTACGGCTGCGCGGCAGAGATCTCGAAAGGGAAAGACACGCCGTCGGGCCATTGGGAATTGGCTGGCGCGCCCGTTCTCTTCGACTGGGGCTATTTTCCGCGTCAAGTGCCATGCTTCGCGCCAGAGCTCATCTCGGCGCTGTGTCAGCAGGCGAACGTTCCCGGCCTTCTGGGAAACTGCCACGCGTCGGGTACCGCAATTATCGCCGAACTCGGCAACGAACATGTCACGACAGGCAAGCCGATCTGTTATACCTCAGCCGACAGCGTTTTTCAGATCGCCGCGCACGAGACGAGCTTCGGATTGGCGCGACTTTACGACGTCTGCGCCGTCGCCCGAAAGCTGGTCGACCCGCTTCGGATCGGGCGGGTCATCGCGCGACCCTTCGTCGGCTCGTCAACCGAAGGCTTCGTCCGCACAGGAAATCGGCGCGACTACTCCGTTCCACCACCTGCTCCAACGGTGCTCGATCACGCCTCTATGGCCGGCCGCTGTGTCCTCAGCGTCGGCAAGATCGGCGATATCTTTGCGCACCGCAGCACCGGGCGCGTGCTCAAGGCGAACGGCAATGGTGCATTGTTTGACCGGACCCTCGAAGGAATGAACGCGCTGCCTGATGGCGGATTGCTGTTTGCAAATTTTGTTGATTTCGACACCATTCACGGCCATCGCCGCGATCCGGCCGGTTATGCCGCGGCGCTGGAGGATTTCGATGCGCGCATCCCGGCCATCCGCAAGATGATGCGCCCGGATGACATCATTGTTATCACCGCCGATCACGGCTGCGATCCAACCTGGCGCGGTACCGATCACACGCGTGAACAGGTTCCGGTGCTGTTGTTCGGACCATCGACCGGATCCGGTTCACTGGGCCGGCGCGAGACCTATGCCGATGTCGCTGCGGCCGTATCCGCACATTTGGCGCTCGCGCCAATGTCGGCGGGAACGGCGCGCGGCATGTTGCATAACTGAGGATCGCGCAATTACGGTCGATGGCCAGCTAACATATGATAATGAATTTGAACCCGACTAGCATCTGAGTTCTAGTGCCGCGCGAGCAGCTCCCGTCAGCCGCGCGCAATCCTCATCACAAATTCAGGAACGAACAATTTTGCTCCGCGTTCGACGCCTGTGTGCTCCGCGAGGCTGCGTCGGCTTTGCGACCAGAACATGCGCCTTTCATGAGACTAGCGCGTTCTTTCTCGGATCGACGAATTCCCTTTGATGAATATCAGGACAGCAGTTTCAGGAGCGACGATGTCGAAACGCGTATTGATCACAGGCGGCGCCGGATTCATCGGCTCCCATGTCGCCGACCTTCTGCTCTCGTCCGGCTATTCGGTGCGGGTGCTGGACGCGCTCACTTCGCAAGTCCACCGAGATGGCGCGCCTCCGATCTATCTTAATTCGGAGGTCGAACTTATCGTCGGCGATGTACGGAACGAGAGCGATGTCGAGCGGGCGCTTGTCGGCGCGGACATCGTAATTCATCTCGCCGCTGCGGTCGGCGTCGGTCAGAGCATGTACGAGATTGTCTCATATACGAGTGCGAACGATCTCGGCACTGCCGTGCTGATGCAAGCGATCGCCGCGCGGCCGGTCGAGAAGCTCGTCTGCGCATCCTCAATGAGTGTCTATGGCGAAGGTCTGGCGAGCCGCAACGGTGGAGACGAAATCGCGCCACAGCAGCGATCGATCGAACAACTTCGTCGCGGCGTTTGGGAGGTCCTGGATAACGACGGCGCACCGCTGAACCCATTGCCGACTCCCGAAAGCAAATCGCCTTCGTTGAGTTCGATCTACGCCCTGGGCAAATACAATCAGGAGCGTCAATGCCTGATTGTCGGCAGCGCCTATGGCATTCCGACCGTGGCGCTGCGGTTCTTCAATGTCTATGGACCACGGCAGTCGCTCTCCAATCCCTACACCGGAGTTCTATCGATATTTGCGTCGCGACTGTTGAACGACCGCACTCCCCTGATCTTCGAGGACGGCAACCAATGCCGCGACTTTGTGCATGTGCAGGACGTCGCGCGTGCGTGCAAGCTTGCGCTTGAATGTCGAGATGGCGTCAATGAAGTCTACAACATCGGCTCGGGTGAGCGCCGCACGATCAACTCCGTCGCAATCGATCTCGCCCGCGTCACCGATCGACCGCATATTGCTCCCTGCGTGACCGGCAAGTATCGGGCGGGCGACATTCGCCATTGCTTTGCCGACATCACCAAGGCGCGTAATCAGCTTGGCTATGCGCCGAAAGTCGATTTCGACACCGGATTGAGGGAGCTCGCGGAATGGCTCACCGGTCAAGCGGCCACCGATTCGGTTGAGGCCGCCACGCGAGAGCTGGAGAATCGGGGGCTGGTGGCATGAGCTTGGTCGCTCCCAACATCAAGACAACGTCCGATCGCGTGCTGGTGACCGGCGGCTGCGGATTTCTCGGCTGCAATATCGCAGCCAGCCTTGCTGCGCGCGGGCACAGCGTCCTGGCAATGGACAACCTGTCGCGTCGAGGATCCCGAGAGAACGCCGACTGGCTGAGGCACCGACACGGCAACAACGTTGCGATCGAGGTGGCCGATACCCGCGACACAGAGGCCGTCGACGCGTTGGTCTCGGCGAGCAGTGCCGTCATGCATCTCGCGGCCCAGGTGGCAGTTACCACCAGTCTCGCCGATCCGATCTCGGACTTCGAGGTCAATGGGCGCGGCACGCTCAATGTGCTGGAAGCGATCCGTCGGCACAATCCGCGTGCGCCGGTCATCTTTGCATCGACCAACAAAGTCTACGGCAAGTTGCTCGACCCTTCTCAGGTGCACCACGTCGATGGCCGCTACGTACCCGACGAGCCGCGACTCGCTCATGGTGTGGGAGAGGACACGCCGCTCGATCTGTACAGCCCCTACGGATGTTCGAAGGGGGCGGCGGACCAGTACGTTCGCGATTATGCCCGCGTCTTCGAACTGCGGTCGGTCGTACTCCGCATGAGCTGCATCTACGGCCCGCGGCAGTTCGGTAACGAGGATCAGGGCTGGATCGCGCATTTTCTGCTCCAGGCCATTCAGCAGCGGCCGATTACGATTTACGGAGACGGACACCAAGTGCGCGACGCCCTGTTTGTCGATGACGCCGTCAATGCCTGGATCGGAGCGCTCGACAACATTGATGAGGTTCCTGGCCGCATCTTCAATCTCGGCGGAGGGCCTGCCAACGCAATCAGCCTTTGGGACTTGCTCGAGTTCATTACCGAATTGCGCGGCAACCGGCCGGATGTCCGCCTCGATAGTTGGCGGCCCGGAGATCAGCCGTGGTACGTCTCCGACGTTCGCGCGGCATCGCAGGCGCTCAACTGGAAACCGCTGGTGCCGGTACGGCAGGGCCTGCAACGCCTGGAGCGTTGGCTGGATGGCCACGTGAGCACCAGCGCCCTGTCTCCGGAACTGCTGGAGGCGCGGATATGATGGCGGCGACTTCCCGCATGGCTCGCAGGCTGGCCTCGGAGCTGAGGCGATGATGCCACCGTGTCGACAGCTCCGGATCCTGATGACGACCGATACGGTCGGCGGCGTCTGGGTCTACGCGTCGACCTTGGCACGCGGGCTGTGCCGAAGGGGACTAGAAGTCTCGCTTGTGACGCTCGGTCCTGCGGCACGTAGCGACCAGGTCGAGGTCGTCAGCGGCACTCCCGGCCTGACGTTGGAGACAACCGATCTCGCGCTCGAATGGATCGATCCGGAAGGTCTGGATCTGTCGCGCGCCGCCGAGCGGCTTGCGTCGATCGAGGATCGCGTCAGGCCGGACGTCGTGCATTTGAACAGCTACCGCGAGGCCATGAGCGCCTGGCACGCTCCCGTCATTGTCGCCGCCCATTCCTGTGTGCGCTCATGGTGGCTTGCCTGTCGCGGAGAAGAGCCGACTGAACCGCGGTGGTTCCCTTACATGGCTAATGTTCATGCCGGGCTCGCCGCGGCGGATCGATGGATTGCGCCGACGCGGAGTTTCCGCGACAGGATGACCGAGCTCTACCAGCCCGAGAGGGCGGGCCTTGTGATCCGGAACGGACTCGAGGAGCACCTTGCGCCCAGCGGGAAGGAGCCTTTCATTCTCGCTGCCGGCCGACAATGGGACGAAGCCAAGAACCTGTCCATGCTGGCCGACCTCGCACCACAACTATCTTGGCCGATCCAGACGAACGGAGCGCTCGCCGTTTGCCACGACAAACATCGTCCGACCGGAAGCTCGCCTGAGCTGTCGCGTCTCGAGCTACTCGAGACGATGCGGCGGGCTTCAATCTTGGCGTCACCCGCCGTCTACGAACCATTTGGTCTTACTGTTCTCGAAGCCGCGGCGGCCGGCTGTGCTCTGGTCCTGTCCGATATCTCAAGCTTTCGTGAGCTTTGGGACGGAGCGGCTCTGTTCGTGGCCCCTCGCGACGAGGCCGGCTTTCGGACGACGCTCGCCCGTTTGATCCGCAATGATGCCCTGCGCACGGACCTTCAAACGCGCGCCGTCCGGAGGGCGCAACGCTACCCGCTGAGGGCGACGGTCGATGCGCATCTCGAATTGTATCACGAACTGGCAAGCGCCGGTCACGCCAAGACATCGGAGCCCCATGAACGGTCTGCCGAGGTGCTGCAGTGAAATTCGTCATGTTCTACCACTCGCTCGCATCGTGCTGGAATCACGGGAATGCCCACTTCTTGCGTGGCATCGCCCGCGAGTTGCTCGGGCTCGGACATCAAGTCACGGTATACGAGCCGCGCGACGGCTGGAGCCGACTCAATGCGATTCAGAACGGAGGCAGCGAGTACCTGCGTGAAGCCGCCTTGCTTGTACCTGGCGCAGTTCTACGGAGCTACGATCTGGCGACCCTCGACCTCGATGAAGCGCTGGATCAAGCCGATCTCGTTATCGCGCACGAATGGAATGACCCTATCCTGATCGAATGGCTCGGTGCGAAGCGGCGCGGCGGCGGACGATTTATCCTATTGTTCCATGACACGCATCACCGTGCCATAACGGCGCCCCACCAGATCGGTCGATTCCAGCTTGGCGACTACGATGCAGTTCTCGCCTTCGGCGAGGTGCTGCGCCAGGTGTATGAGCGCCTAGGTTGGGGCCGGCGAGCATTCACCTGGCATGAAGCGGCCGACGTCGCGCTGTTCAGACCTCGGCCGTACACGACCAAGGAATTCGATCTGATCTGGATCGGAAACTGGGGCGACGATGAACGGGACCGTGAGCTGCAGGAATTCCTTGTCGGGCCGGTCGTGGAAACAGGCCTCAGGACGCAAGCCTTTGGCGTACGCTATCCCAAGCCCGCGCGCGATCGGTTGCAAGCTGCCGGAATCGACTTCCACGGCTGGCTTCCGAACCATCGCGTGCCGGATGCATTTGCCCGCGCCCGGACGACTGTTCATGTACCCCGCCGCCCCTATGTCGAGGCGCTTCCCGGCATTCCGACCATACGCATGTTCGAGGCTCTCGCCTGCGCAATCCCGCTCGTCAGCGCACCGTGGGATGATGCGGAAGGGCTGTTTCCGCCGGGAAGTTTCGTCCCGGTGAAGAATGGGCAAACGGCGGCTGCAGCTCTCCGCAAGCTGGTGCAGGATGGTGAATTTGCCGCCGAGATTGCAAGCAGAGGGTTGGATACGATCCGCGCGCGTCACACGTGTGCTCATCGCGCCCACGAGCTGCTTGCGATCGCGCGAGCGCTTGGGATCAAAGGCAATCAGACGCGAAGCGACGCCGGCCCCGTAGCAGAACGGATGGTTTCGTCATGAAGATCGCTTTTTTTGGATCGAGCCTGGTGTCGTCCTACTGGAACGGTGCTGCAACCTACTATCGCGGTTTACTCAAGGCGCTTGCCGCGCTCGGCCAGCAGATCACCTTCTACGAACCCGATGCATTCGGCCGCCAGCAGCATCGGGATATTCCAGACCCGGAATGGGCCCGAGTCGTGGTCTATCCTGCAGCGGACGACGGGTGGCATCGCTCGCTGGACGAAGCGGTGCGCGACGCCGATTTGATCGCGAAGGCAAGCGGTGTCGGCGTATTCGACAAAGAACTCGACGTGGCGGTCTCCGAACTCACGCGCGCCGGGCTGATGAAAGTCTACTGGGATGTCGACGCTCCGGCGACCCTCGAAAGCATGGCGAGCGACCCACTTCATCACCTGCACCGGGCAGTTCCCCGTTATGACCTGGTCCTGACTTATGGCGGCGGCGATCCGGTGGTCGAGAGCTATCGCCGCTTTGGCGCACGCCAATGTGTCCCCGTGTACAACGCGTTGGACCCTCAGACCCATTATCCTGTCCCCGCTCGAAGCGACTGTGCATGTGATCTTAGCTTCCTCGGCAACCGACTTCCGGATCGCGAGGCACGGGTCGACGAGTTCTTCCTCACGCCCGCGCAAATGCGTCCTCATCGCAAGTTTCTGCTTGGCGGCGCGGGTTGGGACCGCAAGGCAGTACCGGCTAACGTCAGGATAGCAGGCCACGTCGGCAGCGGCGAACATAACGTGTTCCTTTGCTCCGGACTTGCCACATTGAACATCAATCGCGACAGCATGGCACGCTTCGGGTTTTCGCCACCGACACGGATTTTTGAAGCCGCCGGCGCCGGTGCGTGCATCGTTACCGACGCCTGGATAGGCATCGACAACTTCCTCGAGCCGGGCAAGGAAATTCTCGTCGTGAGGGGCAGCCACGACGTGGTCGAACTGCTCGACGGGCTCGGGTCAGAGCAGGCAAAGCGTATCGGTCAGTCCGCGCGGAAGCGCATTCTGAGTCAGCACACCTACTCGCAGCGAGCCAAGCAGTTGATGGAGGTCCTAAACGTCGCAATCAGCAACAGCGAGGCAGCGGAATGAAGCTCGACATCGTGATGTTAGGACTTTCCATAACCTCCTCATGGGGTAATGGTCATGCCACTACATATCGTGCGCTGATCAAAGCGCTTGCCGCACGAGGCCATCGCATAACGTTTCTCGAACGCGACGTGCCCTGGTATCGCGACAATCGGGACCTAACCAGCTCAGCGCATTGTCGCATCAAGCTCTACGATTCGTTGAAAGACGTATCGCAACAGTGTGGCTCGACGGTGTCGGCGGCCGACGTCGTCGTGCTTGGCTCATTCGTGCCGGATGGCGCCGCTCTCGGCGAATGGATTACCAGTATCGCGCGAGGCGTCACCGTCTTCTATGACATCGACACTCCCGTAACCGTCAGCAAGCTCGCAACCAATACTGCGGAATATATCAGCGCTGCGATCGTTCCTCGTTTTGACCTGTATCTGTCGTTCACCGGAGGTCCAATCCTCGAGTTGATAAAGGGCATGTACGGAAGCCCGCGGGCACACGCACTCTACTGCGCTGCGGACACTGACGTTCACAGACCCGTCAATGTGCCAACGCAGTGGACGCTCGGCTACATCGGCACGTACAGCGAGGATCGGCAACCGCTCCTGGAGCAGCTTCTCGTGGAACCCGCCCGCCGGCTGCCGAAGCACAGGTTCGTCGTGGTGGGAGCTCAGTATCCAAGCACTGTGGCCTGGCCGGACAATGTCCAGCATATCGAACATCTGCCGCCTGGCTCGCATTCGACCTTCTATTGCAGCCTACGGTACACGCTGAATGTGACGCGGCAGCACATGGCGGCGGTGGGCTATTCGCCGAGCGTTCGACTGTTCGAGGCTGCAGCATGCGGCGTCCCGGTGATCAGCGATCACTGGCCAGGCATTCAGGAGTTCTTCGTCCCAGATCGTGAGATTCTCCTCGCGAGCAATGCCGACGACGTTGTGAGAATCCTTTCACGATCGGACGACCGCCAGCGCCTCAACCTTGCGGCTGCCGCACGCGAGCGTGTCCTTAACGGCCACACGGCCGAAGCGCGGGCGATCGAATTTGAACAATACGTGAGAACGGCAATCAGCCGGCCCGCCGATATACCATCCGTCGCGGCGGTGTAGTTGCTACACTAGTCCAGTCCGCCCGTCCTTCCCGTTTCGTCGGGATGTTGTCATCCGTGCACACCCTGCATAGGGCGACATCTTCCGAAATTCCATTCCACGCAGCGGCTTGGATCGAGGTTAGGAACGGTCGCACGAAATATTCGTTTGTACATTGTGGACGGCGACCAAGCCTCCGCAACGCGGACGTGTCGATCGATCGCAAATGTTGTTGCAGGTGGCTTGCAAACGAAGAAAGGGAAGCATAATGGGCTTCGCCTCGAAGCTGAATATTGTCGTGACAGGAGGAGCAGGCTTCATAGGCTCGCACCTATGCGACCGGCTCATCCAACAAGGTCATCGCGTATACTGTGTCGACAACCTCGTAACGGGAACGTTCTCCAACGTTCGGCCTCTGCTGAATCATCCCGATTTCGAGTTCATCGAGCACGATATTCGCGATCCTTTGGAGATAGCCGGTCGGATCGACCGTATCTACAATCTGGCGTGTCCGGCCTCTCCTCGTCATTATCAGCGCGATCCGATTGGCACTTTGCACACCTGCGTCATTGGTGCAGGCCATGTCATCGAGCTGGCCAGAGAGAAGCGGGCACGAGCCCTACAAGCTTCGACCAGCGAGGTCTACGGCGATCCGGATATTCATCCGCAGCCGGAGACTTATTTTGGAAACGTCAATCCAGTTGGGCCTCGCGCATGCTATGATGAAGGCAAGCGTGCTGCGGAGACTGTCTTTTTTGATTGTCATCACATTTATCGCATACCGATCAAGGTCGCGCGCATCTTCAATACCTACGGTCCGCGCATGCTGGAGAACGACGGCCGTATCATCTCGAACTTCGTCGTGCAGGCTCTCAAAGGCGAGCCCATTACAGTCTATGGCGATGGCTCGCAGACACGATCCTTTTGCTACATCGACGATCTATTGGCCGGTCTCCAGCTTCTGATGGAAAGTCCACCGGAGATCATCGGCCCGTTCAATCTCGGCAATCCCGAGGAGCAAACTGTCAGACAGATTGCCGATCTGATCGTCGCGCAAACGCGGTCGAAGTCCACGATCGAGTATCATCCGCTACCTCGTGATGACCCCAGACGTCGCCGCCCCGCCATTTCACGCGCGCGCGATGTACTCGGTTGGAGTCCGAAGATCAGTCTTGACGAGGGACTGCGCGCGACCATCAACTATTTCTCGCTAAGGCTTTTCACTGACGAACGAGTCCGACGGCGACCGGACAGCGGATCGCATACCAGGTCACGACAGCGGTCGAACGCACTGTCGCGCCCAGCCTTGGCGCGGTAATGAGGTGTCCCCGCTCGGGTCCTTGTTAGCGCATTGGTGCACCAGCCGACCGGAGGACTTCATCGCCTAGAACTGCCGCCCTCGCTCGCGAACCCGACGGCGGCAGCCGCATTCTTGAGCAGTCTGTTTTTTGAGCGAGGCTATATGGTGCGTGCGGGCTCCTGGCTGGCGATCCTGCTTGCGGCGGGTGCTGTCGGTGCGATAGCCGCGGTCTGGGTTCTCACCGAACCGCGCCCCGCGTTTTCGCACAGTTCGGACGCTGCGTTCAACGAAGGCGGCGACCCGGCCAAAGGACGACTCATCTTTGTAGCCGGCGACTGCGCGTCGTGCCATGCATCGCCGGGGCAGTCGAACCGACTTCGCCTCGGCGGGGGATTGGCGTTGGCCTCGCCTTACGGAACCTTTCGAGTGCCCAACATATCGATGGATCCCAAGGATGGAATCGGCTCGTGGCGCACGGTCGATCTCGCCAACGCCCTGCTGAGCGGAGTGTCTCCGGACGGATTTCACTATTATCCGGTGTTCCCATATTCGAGCTACTCTAAAATGCAGGTCGGCGATATCCGAGACCTCATGGCCTATTTGAGAACCCTGCCCGCGGTATCTGGCAAGCCGCCTCCCCATGCTCTTTCTCCGCCGTTCCGCGTTCGACGCCTGATTGGCCTTTGGAAGCTCCTGTTTCTCGACAAGGAGCCGATCGTTGCCGATAAGGAGCGAGATGCTGCTTGGAATCGCGGCCAATATCTTGCCGAAGCCGTGGCGCATTGCGCGGAATGCCATTCGTCCCGAAACCTGCTCGGGGCCATCCGGCCCGACACGCGATTCGCGGGCGGCGTGGATCCGGAAGGTGTCGGCTATATCCCCAACATAACACCAGGACGGATTGGCGGCTGGACCACTGCGGACATCGCCGAGCTGCTGAAGTCTGGCAATACGCCGAACCATGGCCGTATCGGATCCTCGATGACCGACGTTGTAACCAACACTGCAATGCTGCCTCAGAGCGACCGCAATGCCATTGCGGTTTACATCAAGTCACTGCCGTCGCGCGAGACGCCAAGGCCATAGCAATGTTCATCGCGAATAGAGGTAAGTCGCGACGTCGCGCGCTTCGGGCTCCGAAATTCCAGTCGTGGCATTGCCGATCGCGGCGAAAATGTTTGTGGCGAGACGATCCATCGCACCGGGTTGTCCGGCGAATTCGGTGCAACGCCACCAATGTAGACGCGGTGCTTGATTCCGGACAGGGGTCCACCGACCCGGCCGTCACCGCCGGGAATACCCAGAATGACGTGGCAGCCCGAGCAACCGTAACGCCTGATGATCGACGGCGCTCGCGCCGGATCGCCGCCGGCCATGGCACGGGCAACCGTCTCGGATTGAAGCCGCGAACTCCAAATCACTCCAATCGTCGCTCCGGACGCAATGACGACCCCCAGTGCACCGCAGGCTGCCCATCGACGGCTAGATTGCGCGGGCGGCATCGCCACCTCCGCCGACCTCGCTTGAGTGCCTGATCCACAGGGCGATCAGCGCCAGCGCAGCACCGGCATAGATCGTCCCTGCCGGCACCCACATGATAAGCCCGGCAAGCTGCTGATCCTCCAGCGGAGTAAGGCCCCAGGCTGCGACTGCTGTGGTCTCGGGCTGATAGAGAACGCGTGGCGCGAGCGCCATAAGCGCGCCCAGAGCACTCGTATGCAGCATAGTGATGAACAGATGCTAGGCCGCCGGACCGGCCCTATCACGTTGAAGGACTGACCACCAAAACAAGACAGCGGTGAGCAGAAAGCTCAGATGCTGCAGGCGATGGATCGCTTCGTTGGTCACCGCCGCATTGAACAGAATCGGAGCATGCCAGCCCCAGATCGCGACACCGTGGAGAACCGTCGCACTACGCCCGGCACTCAGCCATGCCCATGTCCGACTGATCGCAGGCCGCCTCAGAAATCGGCCAACTGCAATCCGAATACCGCGGGGCAGCGACCACAACAATGCTGCAATGGGCCGGCCCATTACCAGCAATGGCGCCGAAACGGCCATCAGGATCTCGTGCTCGATCATATGAAAGCTAAGGAGACGCTCGCCGAGCCAATGCAATGGCGACACCAACGCAGCAACGAGCGTCAGCCAACCGGCGAGAAAGGTCAATGTTTGCCGTCCTTGATGTCTCCATCCAATCAAGGTGCGCTGCCAAAGAACCAAGCTGCCGATGGCGTAAGGTGCGGCCAGAACAAGCAAGGAAACGACAACCCAGGGATCGAACGTCCAACTCGGGCCGCTGTGGTGTATCTCCTGGCCATGCGCAAAGATGCGGCCAATCGATGAAGCCAGTATGACGATTGCGATGACTATCGTTCGCATCCGCTGAGCACCAATGAAGCCATCCCCTGCATCAAGAGAGCAAAAGCGAAAATCGATACCGACAACGCACTCATTGCCCCGAGGAAGCTCAGTACGGGCGGCAGTGGCTCCGCCGTGGACGAGCGGCGCACCGCGCGCCACGACAGCGCCCCCGCTGCGCAAGCGGCGATCGCGCCTGCGAATGATGCTGCCGCGGAGTAGCGCGCCTGATGCTGGCAATCGACATAGGGCAGGATCTGCCCCAGTTGGGTGTTAACGATCCAGGCCGCAGCCGCAACTGAAAAGCCGGCGCAAACCTCCAGAGCAAGACGGTTTCTATTGAGGTTCATAGGCGGGGAATCCAATAGATGCAGCCATATATCGGAAGCCACGTCAGAACGACAAAGTTCCAATACATTGCGTTGTCCTGGACATCGCCGAAGCGGCGCGAACTATTGCCGCGTTGTGTAAACATCAGTGCCGCCAATACAAAGGTGTCGATCAGATCGGTTACCAAGTGAGTCGTATGCAGACCCAGCAACGTCCATATGACTGAGCCGTACGCATTGCTGTCCCAATTGATGTTAAGCGCTGGAAATTCGAAGACCCGAACGACTACCGGCAATATTCCCAAAACGGACATTACGACGATGCCGATTCTGACCTTGCGCAAGTCCTCCCTCTCAGCCCATTGCGAGATGAAATAGTTGGGTACAACGCTGACCAGAAGGATCGCTGTCACCAGCGTTCCGGGCAGCAGGTTCGGTTTCGGCGCATTGATCGGCCACGTCGACGCGAGGTTCATCAGATAGAAATAAACGGCAATCGTGAGCGCGAAGCCGGTCCCTTCGATCAGCACAAAGGCGAGAGTACCCCACCAAGTCACGCTCGCAGTGCGCAAGCCATGCATGGGCAGTTTGGAAAGATCGGCAACAACTTGCACCTTCATGATTCATCCTCAGGCGTTGCCTTGGGCCAGAACCAGCCGATCAGAGCCACGGCCACCGGTATGGATCCCCAGACGACCGCCCATGGCGTGAAGATCGGCGCGATCAGCATCACCGTGGTCGCGACGGCAGCCAAGAACGGCCAGATCGAATTTCTCGGCGAGGCCTCGCGCACCTGCGGGCTTGCTGCTGCTACGGTGCTCACGATCAACTCGCGGCGATCCGCGCGGAGCCCGCTCGCTACCGCAAGATTGCGGGGCCGATCCCAAAGCGGATTTGATCCGTCAACGACCGGAATTTGCGAAAAATTGTAGCTGGGCGGCGGTGACGCGGTTGCCCATTCGAGCGTCGGCGCGTGCCAGGGATTTTCACCCGCAGATGCGCCGGCGCGCGCCGAGCGGATCGCGTCGGCGAAGACGATGAGAAATCCAATGACAAGAATGACCGAGCTCGCACTCACGAAGATGTTGAGACCGTGCCAGGGCATATCTGGCTGATAAGTGTATATCCGGCGCGGCATACCCTGAAGGCCCAGGATGTGCATCGGGAAGAACGTCAGGTTGAAGCCGACAAAGATCAACCAGAATGCCCATTGCCGAGGCCTTCGCTCATCATCCGGCCGGTGATTTTTGGAAACCAGTAATGGATGCCGCCCAGCAACGGGAATACGGCACCGCCGACCAGCACGTAGTGGAAGTGGGCCACAACGAAGTAGGTGTCATGCACCTGGGTATCGAAGGGCACGGAGGCCACCATGACGCCCGTCAAGCCACCGATGACAAAGGTCACGATGAAGCCGATCACAAACAGCAGCGGAGTCCTGAATGTGAGCGCACCATCCCAAAGTGTCGCCAGCCAGCAGAAAACCTGGATGCTGGCAGGGATCGCGATCGACATGCTGGATGCCGTGAAGAAGCTTTCGCCAAGCCGCGGCAATCCCGTCACGAACATGTGGTGGACCCACAATCCGAACGCCAGGACAGCTGTCGCGATCAGCGCCATGACCATGGCTAGATAGCCAAACAGCGGGCGTCGGGCGAACGTCGCGACGATAGTCGACACCATTCCGGCCCCCGGAAGGAAGATGATGTAGACCTCGGGATGTCCGAAGAACCAGAACAGATGCTGCCATAGCAGCACATCACCGCCTTCCGCCGGATTGAAGAAATGGGTTCCAACCAACCGATCCAGAATGAGACTCGTGCTTGCGAGCACGATGGCCGGCATCGCCATGATGACAACAAACGAGGTAACAAGCATCGACCAGACGAAAAGTGGAATGCGGTCAAGTGACATTCCGGGCGCGCGCTGCTTGAGAACGGCAACCACAATCTCTATTGCGACCGCCAGCGCCGCAATCTCGGTGAAAGTAATCATCTGTGCCCAGATGTCGGCGCGCTTACCAGCGCCATATTGCGGGCCGGACAGTGGCACATAAGCGAACCAACCGACGTCGGGACCCATGTCGAGCGCGAACGCAATCCAAAGCATTGCCCCGCCGGCCAGAAATATCCAATACGAAAAGGCATTCAGCCGTGGACCTTGAACGCGGCGACGATCGATGTGACCTCAGGCTTGGCACCGCCCTGCCATTCGGGAAACCGCGTCGCCTTTGGATCTTCCGAATAGTCGTCATTGGCGTTGCGGTCGCGCTGGCCGGCAAGTTCTATCGCGAGATGGTGGCACGCCATGAGGAGAATCCAGGGCCGGCGCGGCGCTGGGAGCGCCAATGGCGCCTCCTTCTGGCTCAGCGACCGCACGCCCTCCTTCAGGCCGCTCCAGCGTCGCCGCACCTCGGCGGCCTTGAGCGCGTGGCGGATCTTGGCTTCCTCGGGATCGCGCGTCTTCAGCGAGCATTTCTCTTCGCGCTTGTTGACGATCGGCCGTAGCTTGAGCGGCACGGCCATGCGAAACCAGAAAATGCCGGTGGCGGGATGCGGCCAGGGGCGCGCCATGATCAGGACCATGCGTTGTACCAACCTTTTGTACCAACGGCCGGTAACGAAAGCCCTTATTTTCCCGAGGGATTCAATTAATCAGGCACTTAGGGTAATGCTCGGCGGAGAGGGAGGGATTCGAACCCCCGTTTTGCAGCCGGCCACCAAACCAGAAGCCTGAAACGGCGAACGCCGAACAACCAATCACAACGCACTTGCTTCTTAACTGGGGCAACTGTCCGCCACTGATCGCGCGAGATCTCACGGCAAGCCGTCACAACGATCCGCCGTTTGAAGAACCGCTTTAACGTCCGGTCATTTTTTGAAGGGCTTGAATTGAATAGCGCGCCATTCAGAATAAAACTGCGAACTCGTATGTAATTGAAATTGCAATCTAATTCCATCTTCGTGGAAGCAGCAGTTGGCCTGTCGGGGGTTCGAGTCAGGGGAGCGCTACGTACGGTCCCCCACACAATTCGAGCCTTTGTTTTCAAAGACTTACCGGGCTGCTTGACCACCCGCATGACGGCGCGGCTAGGAGCCCGGCTTGATCACGGTGCCCGTGACGTTGATGGGCTCCGGTTGCATACCTTTCGATGTCTCGGAAGCGCTCCAATCGCTGAGCGCCTCGTTGGTCAGATGGGCTTGGACAAGCTCGCGCCAGGAGTGCCCCACCTGACGCCACTTCTCTTTCCGAGCGGGAATGTTGTTTAGCCTTCGCTGAGCATTCAGAGCGAACCGAGCGGCCTCTGAGTTCGGATCACGTGTAGCCTCTGCGATAGTTTCACGGAGCAAGTCCTCCGACAGCTTCCAACCAGACTCGGTGAATCTGCCCTCCGCAAAGTACTCGAAGCACGCCCGGAATCTTACCCCGCGGCCTACGGCCCTATACGGTGGAAGGTGCGGTTCACCTAGCCAACGCTTCACTGCCTCAAGTTGCTCCGGCCCACCGAGCGCCAGAACGTCGTCGGTTTCAAACAATAAGTATGCGGCGCAGCCAGCGATCTCACTTTGTATTTCGGACTCTTGCTTTTCTATCCAACCGACGATTTCTTCCAATGGCGACATGGGGCTTCCCTGCTCTAAAAAAACGACCGTCCTAATCCGCGACAGTTTTGAAGCGGAGTTCATTTTCGAGTTGGCTTTTCGCTGAGGCTCGATCTTTTCCGTAGCTGTGCAGTGTGTTTGAGACCGCAAGAAGAGCCGTGCTGGCTGTCATTGGGTTGAATCTCCAAAGTCTAACGAACCAAACGGCAAAGCGTTCATTGAGTGCAAATGCACGCATCCTAGCCGCGAGGTCTCGGAAAGTATCTTCGGCCTCGCGCAATCTCGCCCGCTCGTCATCGTCCACGTCGACGGGCTCCGTTGTGCCATCAACCTTCGCCTGTTGTGCCGCGCGGACGTTGGCGTAAAGCACGCTCTTGTGGATCACTTCGTTTCGCAGGTCAAAGAAGCGTCTAAATGGCTGGCCGACAAACGACGTAACAATCCAGCCGATGCCTCCCAACGCAAACACCCCTACCGTTCCCCAAGCATCAGTCATTTCGGCTCCTCGATGCCCTTTCGCGCTTCATGGTCGTTGATCCAAATATGGATGTTCACCCCGCCTCCGTCGCGCGTGAACGCCTGACACTCGATTTTTGCATTCGGGATGTCTAGGTCTGCCAATTCAGATTTTTCTTTCAACGCTGCACGGTGGCACTTGTGCGACGCGGATTCCAACGTCCTAGCGTCGACACCTGTGACCGCCTTGCCCGCCGTTGCGAGCAGAGTGAACCACGCGTTTGGTGGGAAGCCACTGTCGTCCCAGTTTAGCGAAACGCCAGTAATTCGATGGTTCATGCAGCTCAGATGCATATCGGGCTTCTTAAAGAAGACGTTGTCGCCGGAGGGCGAGTAGTGATCGAAAGTCGTGCCGGTCAATTCGATGAGGCGCGCAGTAATCTCTTTGCACTCGGCAGACTGTGCTCCGTTATCGGCAACCGCTTGCGTCCCGCTGGTCGTCCCTATCACAGCGAGAGCCAACACTATCGGCAGGCACTTCATCCCTTTCCACACGTCCCCTCTCCTCGCGATACTCTTTCCCCGAGGGCATCGGAATAGCCTAGACCTGCCTTGTCGCACATTCCCTTAAAGTATACTCTCGGTTGAATCGCTTTTCTTTGTTCCGTTCGGCTGCGATCAACGGGAGACAAAACGTGCTGAGGCGAACGAGACTGGGTCTGCAATATTCGCTGCTCGTTCAGTATGACGCCCTTTGCCTTTCGTCTGCGATGTTCGATGCAGGCCATCGCAGTGAGGCCGTGCGGATCGCCAACGCGATCTTCGTGTTGCTCGGGCCTGACATGAGAAACCACAAATCAGTCCTCAGCCAATTGGGTGTTTTGGATGGACAGCTTACAGTGCCCTCTACAGCCGACTCGCGCGGCCCCCATGGTACCGCGCTGATAGCAGTCGAAGCGACGCCGTACTCAACAGACGATGGGCAAGGCGGATATTTTATTGAATCGGTTCCATTTGGCCACGAGCCTCTCAGTGCGGGCCGCCGTCTCCCGGTGCCGGATTGGTGGAACGAAGGGGTTCTGTCGGGCATCGGAGCCACCACTACATTGACCCGGCTTCAAGTAGTTCGGATTATGCGCGACCAGGACGGCGGGGCACACTTGGATGACCACATCAAGGATGAGACCTATCTAGCCGTCTACGTGAAAGGCACCGGATTTCTATACAAGCCGAGCGCGGATAGCGAAGTATCTCTCCCGGTCGAAGGCGCGCTTGAAGCTACTGTACGGCAGATGGCTCACGAAGTTCTAAATCCGATGCGCGGCCTCGCACACTCCGCCAGACATGCTCTACGCGAAGCGGCGAAGACGGGGCCGTTATATCCCCAATATTTCGAACTCGACCCCGCTACGCCACCTGCCCAAAGCTAAACGTTGAGTTCAGCTACGACGTTTGTTGAGGGCCGGACGATTTTTATGAGACTCGAAGGTGGTGGACTCGATGCCAGAGAAGTCGACAGATGCGATCTTCGGGCAATGGCACGCCAAAAAGTACCCTCCTGTTGGGCATTGCATTTACTGTGGGTCAACCGAGAGTCTTTCAGACGAACACATCATCCCTTATGGCCTTCAGCCGAAGGGTGGTGACTGGTTCCTGCCGAAGGCTAGCTGCGACAAGTGCGCCAACATTACAAAGGGATTCGAAGGGTCCTGTCTGCAAGGCACTCTGGGGCCGTTTCGCGCAAAGCTAAACTTGAAGAGTCGCAGGAAAGCAAAATCTACGGTCGAACGGACAATGAATTTTCGCGAGGACGGCCGGTTAGAGAGCAGCGTTGTCCCACTAGCAAATTTTCCGACTTCCTGTTTGGGCTTCAACTGGGCTGAAGCTGGACTTCTTCGTCATATCGATCCTGCAACAGAATTTGAGGGAGAACTAGTCGTTCGCCACCCAAAGGGGGAAATTGAAAAATACATAAAGGATGGTGAGGCGATCAAGATAGCTAGGGTTCGACCGCTCGACTATGCACGCATGCTCGCCAAGATCGCTCATAGTTATGCGGTAGCGCGATTGGGCGAGACAACGTTTGAGCCACTGCTTCCGGATTTGATCCTGGGGAAAGATGCTAACGCCCCTTATCTCATTGGGGGTGACAAGAGTGGAGCCCCGCTTGTCGATCAGCCCGACGCTCTACACGACGTGTATCCTCAAGCTTGCATCGTAACCGGAGTGCCGCATTTGTTGATCGGGATACGCTTGTTCGCATTTATGGGCATGCCGCGATACTTGGTCGTAACCGGGAGGATACGCGGCAAAGAGTTGGACTACCTGCGAACCAACCCGCTATAACGTTTCGCATCTAACTTGGCCGATTGCTCGGAGCGCTCTTGGATGCTTCAGTGAACGCGCGCCCCACGTCGCCCAGCTCGGGGGCGAACTCGATGCCTAGCCGTCCGTCTTCCTGCTCATGGACGGTGACTAGATGACGGCGGCCCTCATCGAGAGCGGACGCAAGCTTCTCTTGCATCTGCTCTGCGTTGAGATTCCGGCCCCACACGTGCCTGGTCACCACCAGGTCCATGAGGCGCTTCAGGTCCGCGGGTAAAGGCACGTTCAGGCGACGATCACCGTCCGCTCGATCTGCCATGGACAATCCCGCAACCACTCAAACACGTGCTCAAGGCTGTAAGGCTTTTCGACTTCAGGATCACCAGGCCGCTCCGGGCCTTCGATCAGGAAGAAAGAGCCGCAGGCCTTGCGGACCATGCGGTCCACAAGCGGATAGGCTTGCTGGGTTGTGGGATCGTAGTTGTCGTATCGTCGAATTGCGATGGTCTGCATGGCCCCTGCCTTTGGGTGGAGAGCCTGTTGGCGTCCAGGCTCTCCGGGTGGTGATGACTCCCCTTCGGCTCAATTGAGCGTGGCAGAACACTTGTAAGGACGCAACACGATATGTGTCAGGCGAAATAGCTGACAGTCCTGACGGCCTCACAGCGCCGCGAAGGGTTCGCTCACTGGAAATCGTTGCTTCAGTTGTCTCAAACGCGCACGGCCAAGCGCACGTTCAAGAAGCAGCTCCCCACAGCACTTCACGAGAACTTTGACGTAACGCGCAGGAACGTCCTGTCGGCGCGATGCTGCCCACGCGAGGTACGGAAGCAGCTTGTCCGGCAAGGCCTCCGTGAGCTGCAACACGTCGATGGCGTCCCTGCATACTTTCAGCTTAGCGAGCGCAAGCGCGAGCACGTCCGGCATTTCAGTATCAACAGCGGCCGACCGGGGTGCGAATTGAAGCTTGATGACGTTGCTCATCACGGCCCCATGACGATTGGCGGGACTGGTGTGGCAACGA
The DNA here is from genome assembly GCF_038085055.1 of Bradyrhizobium sp. ISRA442. Lineage (NCBI taxonomy): Bacteria > Pseudomonadati > Pseudomonadota > Alphaproteobacteria > Hyphomicrobiales > Nitrobacteraceae > Bradyrhizobium > Bradyrhizobium sp. ISRA442. The sequence goes on along the minus strand of NZ_JALGCN010000012.1, from coordinate 176,611 downwards.
TTCCCGGGCCGTCTATTTTCTGTCGACCGAGTTGCACGACATCAACGGTGATGCACGCGACCCCATCGGCCTTTATATCGGTCACTTCGTATATCTCACCCGTACGCAACAGCTTGATGCGATAGTACTGGCGAAGTGGGAATGGCAGGGCGTTATAGCCAAACTGGAAGATTGGCTTGCTGGTCGACACAAGCGGAGTGATCGCCTGCATATTGTGCAGCCTGCCCCCACCCAGGGCGCTCGTTGCCTTTCGTGTGAATACCGCAGTAGCGGTGACGGTCTTCTCCGGCTCCGGTATCGTAGGAAAGTTCACGCCGCCCGATCTGACAGGCGTAACGGTGACGCCTTCACCCATGGTAGCTTCAATCGCCGCCCACGTATTCTGCATCAGGTCGCGCCAATTGTTTTCTGGAAACAGTGTCGTCATTTACTTCGTCCCTGTAAGAGCGTTTGCCGCTGCGGGCTTGGTGCTGTTGTCGCCAGGGCCTTGCATGCTGGTGCCGAGCTGGCCGTTCAGCGACAACGTCGCCATGCTCTCAGCTCGCTTCACCAGGCCCTCGAAGTATTGCGACGGCCTCACTTCGATCTGCATGTTATTGTGCAGCTCGGCTTCGCCGGTCACGGTGCCGCTAACCGCAACGTCTTTGAAGCCGGACGACTGACCGATTGAACGAGTTGAGTCCTGCCAGCCTGCCGACGTTACGTCCCCATCGCCGCCGTTGCGGAGATACCGGCTCGACACGTCGTCAAGCGTCGGGCGCTGGAACCTATCGAACGGCCCGGACTGCGGAACGGATACACCATCCCATATATTGGCCTTCCGCCGTCGCTGCCTTTCGATGGCATTCGCAACGGCCCAGTCCGGATCAGCCCAATCAGCTATGTTGCGGTCGAGCTGTTCGTCCGTGCTGGTCCGGATGCTCTTGGACTGGAAATATAGGCCAGTCGCTGCGGCGAGCGCGGCGGTTACGCCAATGCCAGCGACCACGGTGCCGCCGCCCACTATGGGGGCGACTGCGCTAGGCAAGCCGCCTGGTGCGCCGGGGATCGCTGCGCGCGCAGCCAATACCTGCAACGCGGCCGAAGCCGAATTGACGCTACCGATGAACGTAACCATGCTGTAGGCCAAGCCGCCCCCAGCCGCCACGGTCGCGATGCCCGCGAAGATTCCAGCGGCTCTTTGGGCCTCCGGGCTCAAGTTGGTGAGCGCTGTCGTAACGGAGTTCGCGGCGTTAGCAACGCCCGTCAGCCAACCTTCGTTGGCCTTCACCATCGTATTGGACAGCGCTTCAGCAGACGCCGTTAGCCTGTCGACTGCGGACGCGAGCCCCTGGTTCATTTCGTCCGCGACCTTCGTAGAGAACCCGCCCGCATGGCCGAGGTCGTTGAGCGCCTCGAAATACTTATTCCGTTCTTGCAAGAGCGTGACGCCCCGCGCGCCTTGCTTGTCGCCAAGGTAGTTCTGCATAAGCGTGGGATTGTTGGCATCGAGGAAGCGCTGTAGCAAAGCGCCGCCCTGCAATCCCTGCTTGGTCATGTCGAAATATTCGTTTGCGGCCTTAGCGAGATTCTTCTGATCGGTCTTCGAAAGCGACTCGCCGCTCTTCTCGGCAGCACCCCGCACCATCTCCGCGAACTTGCCGCGATCTGACAACACTTCGCCGCCGTTTTCCTCAAGCTCCTTATTGATGCCCGCAACAGCTTCCTTGCTCAGGCGCTTGCCGAACGTCCGCGCGAGCTTGTCGCTTAGCCCCTCTCCGGTGATGAGGCCGTGAGAAGCGTATTCGTCAAGGTTGATGCCTTCCTGTGCAGCCGCCTCGCGACCCTTTCGAGTGGGCGCGAGCATTCGCGCATAGAACTGGCGAGCGAACACACCCGCCTCGCTTCCAACGATGCCGCCACGACGAAGCGCCATCCCCATTGCAAGCGATTGCTCGGGGCTGACGCCCACTGCGTTAGAGGCCGCAGCGGAATATTTTTCGTATTCCAGCACGTCCTCAAATTTCATATTCGATTTCTTCGTCGCGACTGCGGCGAGGTCGTTTAGGAGTGTCACCTTCCGTTGAGCGTCTGACGGACCATCGAAATGAACGCCGTACTGCGAAATCATGGATTCCATCAACTCGGCGTTCTGCTCGGGCGTGACGCCCATCGCCCGCGCGCCGATGGCCGTTGGGCGCGTGATAGCGAGATTGGTCGCGGCGTCGTACTTCAGGCGTCCGAACGTCTCATGAGCCTTCTGCGTCGCTTCGACGGTCGCCCCGTAAATCGACGCCAGCTCGTTTTGCTGCTTGCGCAGCGCGGCCATGTCCGTCTCGCTGTAGCCCGTGCGAGCTTTGATCGCGGTATCCTCGCGCAGATAGGGCAACGCGTGCTTGATGGCATCAACGCCACCATGCACCATCTTCATTCCCGCGTAGCCTGCGACCGTCGCAGCGATGGCCTTGTGGGCAGCATGCATCTGATTCAGGACGCCAACGTGCTTTTGTGCGGCAAGCGTCGCTTGATTGATATTGTTGGCGTACCTGCCGCCAATGTTGCCGCCGTCGAAGGCGTCCTTAGCGAGCTTTTCGGCCTGCTTAAGAGTGGCCATCAACTCGCGAATCTTTGGGCTCGCGAGGTCGTTGGCGGAAATTGTTGCTGTAACTGACGGGTTGCTCATCGCCCCATCCCCTTCATTTGGTCGCGGTTGAATTTATCGAAGTCCGCGAACATGTCGGCGCAGCGAATTAGTTCAGCCAGCCGCATGGCCTTGACACTGCGCATGTCGAGGCCATGGGTGCTAATCATCCAAGCGATCAAGCGACGGGCTGTTCGGAAGGGTTTTTGTCTGACACAAGCCCCATAACAACGTTGGTGATCTCACCACGGAGCTTCATGAAATCGGAGACAGACAGGTCGGAGAGTAGAAGGTCGTCGACTCCGGTCATGTCTGAAGCGAACTTCATCATTGCTTCGTTGTCGTAGATGTACTCGTAGCCTTCGTTCTCTCCCTTGGCATTCTTGATCGGCCGGATGGTGAACGGGTCGCCATACTTGACGATCAATCGGGCCTTCGGCGATTTTAGCTTCAGTTCGGTAACGTCCCCATCATGGGTTTTCAGGGGCTCGGAAAGTTTGAAAGTGGTGGCCATATCGGCGTAGCCTTTCGTGGGATTAGAGGTTGGACGGGAGTAAAGTTGAAACGTCGAAGCCGCTCTGAGCAAACGCTTTGGTCAGCGGAGTACCCATCTTGTCGTGGGTATCCAACGCCCAACGAATAGCTTTCGCTTCGCTGTAGTGCGCCTGACCTTTCGCGGCGAGAGCCGACAGTCTCATCTCTGCAAGCCGCTTCAGCTTCGCGGGCTCGATGTCGCTGAGCGACGGCTTCGCCTTCGCGGCCTTGTATCCATTGGCCCGGTTGAAAGCGGACATAGAGTTGGAAATCTCCGCGAGGCGCTTGGAGCGCGGATCGTCAGTGGTCGTCATGGTGGTCTCTTCCGTGGTGTCGGTGTGATCGGCTTCGACGGGCAGGCCCCGCAAGAACGCGCGGGCCTGGTCTAGCGTGAGGTTTAGCGGGGTGCGCGACGTGAGAAGCTCTGCCGTCGCGGCCGGTCGCTCTTGCGCTTCTGTCAGCGCGTAGACCGAAGACCGCCAAGAGGCTTTCGGGTCAGGTCGCGATGGGACGGCACGCGGTGAAGCGGCCGTGACCTTCGATACCGAGAACCCCAATGCTTTCGCTGTTCCGGGTTGGACCGTCAGTCCAAACGGCGGCAAACTCACAAGGTCGGTGTATTCGGGATGCCGTGTCGCGATCCGGGCGGATTGTGCGACTAGATCGGCATACGGGGCGATGGCGTAGCCCAACGCTTCCGCGTCCACCCGCGACATGGATTCGCCGGAGGCTGTCAGCACGCTGCGGCGCTGTTCAGGGTGTTCGTACACGGTAGTCATTGTCTGATCCTCAATAGCGAACGCGCGGATGGTGCATGTGGAGCGGTCCCACGCGAACAGCGCGGCCGGTGTTGATACCGGACTCACAGATGACTTCGAGGCGGCGGATTTCATGCTGCAAGGCCTTCGCGTCGGAGCGATGCCATGTCGTCCACATATCGCCGTTCCTCACCTGCGCGAGCGCTTTGCCCGCTAGGAGCTGGTAATAGGCGGCCCGAAGCTGAGCTAGCATGGCGCACGGAGTGTCGATAGCGGGAACGTTCGTCCCGCTCGGTGCGTAGTTCATGGTGTGTAAGGTCCCTTAGTCTGTCGGCGGATCGGCTTCAGCCGTCCAGTCGTCGCGGTTCTTCGGCACGGGATAGTGCAACCCAGCCGCTTCGTATTGCTCGCGCTCGCTTTTGCGCTGCGCCAGAACTTCCTCGAAGTCGAGCCCGCGTTCTCCAAGCTTGGATTCGAGAGTGGCCAGGCCATTCTCAACTTCGAGAATGTCAGCCTGTGCGGCCTTCAGCGGATCAGCAACGGGCTTCGCGTCGCCGCGCCAAGTGCTCTGCGCGTACGCGTTCGGTGCCTCCCAAAATGCGGGAGCACCTTCCGGTAACTCAATACGTCCAGTCTCGCATGCTTCCTCCAACCAAGCGCTGAAAGCTGCGCGGTAGAATGGCTCAACGATTGCGGCACGACGGCGCTTGTTGATCCGCCAGGGCAGCTCTTGCGCGAGACGCGAAGCGCTGAATGAAGTGTTTGCGTAGTCGCCACTAGAATCCTCATAGCTGCCGCCCGCCGCTTTGGCCGCCTCCCGCGACAAGCTCTTGTCGAACGCATCGTACGTGCTGTTAGGCGACTGTGTCCGGTGCATGGTCAGCTTGTCGCCTTTCAGTAGGTGCGACACCACACCAGGCTGCAAGTTGATCTTCACGTTCTCATAATACTCGGCACGCTTTTGCACCCAATCATCCGGTGAAACACCGGCAGGCGACTGTTGCAAGAGGTCCGGAACCGCAAGCGAGTTCAGCGCTTCGCGGGCTGGCAAATCGGACTCGACGGTGGTTGCGACCATTGACTGAACTAGAGCCTGCGCAAGCGCAAACTCGCGAAGCGTAGACTTGGAATGCGCTGGTGTGAGCGCAGCCGCCAGCGGTGAGGTGCCGCGAATCTGGCCAGGGATTATGAGGTCGAAGAGATGGCCGACACGAAGGCGGCCCCACGACGTGCGAGCCTTGACGAAGATCGGCTGAGGCGCGGTCACAGCGTTACCGAGAACGAACGGCCTGATCCAGTACCCTTCAATTTGGCCGCGCTTATCGAATTGGATGCCCTGGAAGATGCTCGCGCCGTTGTTGCCTTCAGCGACGCGCGTGATGCTCTGATCGATCTGCCTCGGGTCCAACAGGTTGACCTTGGTACGGGTTACCGCACCTTGGCCAGGCCGCCAATCGAGAGCGAACGCGGCTTCGCCCGTGAGCAGATAGCTTTTATAGACGGCTGTCGCGAGCTGGTGCAAAGAATGTCTGCCGGAAGCATCGCACTCGGCGGGCGTTGTTATCCACCCACTCCACGCAGTTTCGATCTGGTGAGCCAACTCACGCGCTGCTTCGCGCGAGATGCCTAGCGCGGCGTAGTTCGGTTGCGAAGACAACGTGAGTCCATTGCCTACTGCGTAAGTCGCAAAGCCTTCGACCAACGCTGCGATGACGGGATTGCCAGCTAGCAAATCGAAGGTGATTTGTGAGACCAGCGCGCGTTCTCGCGCTACCTCGTTGCCGGGCATGCCCCAATAAGGCTGCCAGCCCCCAAGATACCCCGACGTGAACGGGCGAGCGTCGTACCGTGCCCAGACGAGCGACGGCTTCCCGTCAGTCCCGTCGAGAATGCCCGCTTGTGCCGACCTGATCGCAGCGGAAGGGAGCTCACCCCTCGCGCTTGTAAGAGCCGCAATCCGTTTAGTCCCCGCGCTTGATCTCAGCCGAGCGCCGGAGCTGGAAGCTCGGCCGACTTTAGGGGCAGTCTTATGTAGTTTAGTTTTGGGCATGGCTGCTTATTCCTTCGCGACACGGCCCGACGCGCGGCGGTTTGTGGCGTTGAAGACCTTCATGCTTCCTTCGATCTCTTTCAGCCGCACGGCTTTCGGGTCGTCCGCGATCTCGACGCTTGCAGCTCCGATACCGACTTGGCCTTCGCGCTCCATCGCAGCGAGGTACGGATTAGCGGCAGGCGCTGCGGCTAGAATGCTCTTCGCGGTCTCAGCATCGAGCGCGGCGTCTAACGCCAGCTTTTGCGCCATCGCTGGATTGCGCTTTGCTTCAGCACTTTCCTAAATGTCCCTGATCCGCATACGCTCGCTGGCGATTGCGGCGTTCGCCTCGCCAGTGACGGCGGCAGGCTTCTTATATTCACGCATGGTGTAGTTACCTCATGGGCTGTGAGAGCGCGGCAATTCGCTTTGCCGACTCTGCGAAGGAAGGTTTGGGTGGTGTGGACGGTGCAGGCAAGACGCTCGCGGCCTGCGAGTTCTTCAAAGCCTTTGCGATGGCTACTGCGTAGACCAGGCAGTCCAATGGCTCGTTCCGCTTTACGGTCCTGTGGTATTCGTAGCGCGGCGCGCCCTTTACGTAGCGCACCCGCAGTTCCTCAGACGCAAGGCCTTCGAAGTAGTCGGCGTCGAGATGATCGGGTAAGTGAATGAAGCCGGAACCGGTCGGGTCCTGAATGGCCAGAGCCTTTTGGACTGACAGCTTCACGGCATCCACGCCCACGATCAGCAATCCGGTTTGGCCCTTGAGGCGGCCGCCGCGCGCGAGAGGCATACGGTCGAAGCCACCCATGCCCTTCACCGCGAACACGTGGCGCGACTTTCGGCGCTGCGACTGAACGAACTTCAAGACTTGATCGGCATTGAACCCGGAGTCGACAGCGCAAACGCTGATGGGGAGCTTTCGCCCATCGGCGAGGTCGAAGGTAGTGCCGAGCGTACCGTCAAGCTGTAGCCACACCGCGTCGCCAGACGTATCGCCCATAAGCTTGAAGTGGTTCAGGACGCTGAACGTCTGATCGGCGTGATGCGCTAAGAAGGTGCATTCTAATCGATCCGACTGAACATCTACGGCCGCAGTGACGAAGCCGATGTTGGCTGCATACGGCGTGACGATGCGCTCTGATCGTTGTTGGAGTTCGGAAGCGCTCAACTCGACTTCGGTCCCCGCGTCGTATGTTCGGGCCAACGTCGTGTTGTAAAAAACTTGCTTGGCTTCCGGTGTTGTCGACGACTCGAAGTGCTGCGCGACGGACGCCATTTTACTGAACAGCGAAGACAGCTCAGTGAGATGATAGGACCTGATGCCCGGCTCACCGATAGCAGTTGCCTCCCATCTGCCCCGCTCGACCATGGCGCGGCGCTTGGGCTCATCGAACACCACGCCGCAGTCATCGCACACTAGGTGCGCGGTCTCTGGCTTGCCGGGCTCCCAATTTAGGTTCTCGAAGCCGAAGGGCGCACAGTGCGCGCAGTCTGGACAGGCCACAACGAACCGGCGCTGATCTCCGCGCAAAAACCACTGATTGATCCGGGAGCCGATGCGCGAAGTAGGCGTGGAAACGATGACGATCTTTCGTCCCTTACCCTCGAAAGTCTTGGTCCGCTTAACCGCAAGCGCGATGGGATCGCCTTCGCCATTTGACGTAGCGAACCTGTCGACCTCATCGAGAAACAAATATCGGATAGCACGTGCGGCCAGTTCGTCAGGCTTGTGCGACGAAGCGAAATTGAGCTGACCGCCAGGGAAGGTCTTAGCAGAGACGGAGTTCACGCCCCCACTAGTACCCTTTCGGGTCTCTTGCCCTTTGCCGATCAGTGCCCGCAGCGCAGGCGACGACGCAATGAGGGGATCAAATTTCTCACGTACAAACTCGTCCGCGCGCGCCCCGGTGGGCGACACGTGAAGCATCGGGCCGGGATCGTTGGCGATGCAATGCCCCATCAAGGCGTTGATGATCGTTGACTTGCCGACTTGTGACGCCAGCATGAGGACGATGATTTCCGTATCGTCATCGGTGATCGCATCGATAGGCTCGCGCTGATATGCCGTTAGCCTAAGCGGCCCAGGCACCGCGTTCGAGCTGGCGGGCAGAACGATTTCTGCTTCAGCGAACGCGGTGGGTGCCACTATTGGCGGCGGGGCCAGAGCGCGCAACCAATCCCGCGCTAGGCCATGTTCGGTCATTTGCGGTATCCTAACTCAACGCCTCGTCGTCTAGCGCTCTGATGAATCTCGCCTCGTCGGCGAGAGTGGTGAGCACGTCACGAACTTCGCTATCAATGATGCGCGTGACCTCGCGGGCGGTTTGCCCCGCTGCCTTGTCTGCTACGCGGCGACCCAGCGCGAGGAAGGCTGTGCGTATTTCGGCGAAAATTCTAACGCCTATCTCGGTGGCTTCGGCGCGGTCGACTAACTTGCCCTCAGCCTTGAGGTTCATCAGTTCAAGGCGACGAGCGCGGTGAAGTTCGGCTTGTGCCTTGGCTTCTGCGTAAGCCGAGCTATGGCCTTCGCCCCTACCATTGGCCGCGTGACCTATGACCTTGTCGCTGTCAGCCAGCGTCATCACGATCTCGACGGCCTTTGTGAAGTCGGCCTCACAATCCTGTTCGCTCATGTCGGATGCAGCGAGCGCGCGACGCACGGTCGCTTGGTCTAAGCCCGCTTCCTCCGCGATTTTGCGGATTATGCCTGGTGGTCGGCCCATGGTCGTTCTCTGCTATTGGAATCGCTGTTGTTTTTTGCGCGAAAAGTGCGGCAGCGTGCCGCGAGGGATGGCGGAGGGGCTCGCAGGGGACCCGCACAGCGCGTCATGCGCGGTCCACGGGGTGCACTGGCGTTGCGCTGGGCACTACCTTTTTTTGGCGTGGTCGCCTGGGCCTTGGTGACGCTTGCGTGGGATAGTGATCGCGCGCCGTGCCTGCTAGGTGTCAGCTACACGTAGTGAGGCACGGCGCGCGAAGCCGCCCGCGCTGCGAGACAGGACGTGTCGACGGTGTTTAACCTTCGTCCCGTCATAACCGCGCGCTGAGCGGTGTTGTGTTGGTCATAGGTCAATCGTCGCTATCTGCGGGTGGTGAGTACGGCAGACCCTCTGCGAGTAGCTGTTTCGCGATCTCCACAGGCAAGCGTTCGGCGAGCTGCTTATTGGCTTCCTTCTGCCACGCGACACGCGCTGCGCCATCGTCCTGACCCATCGCGGTCGACGGCATCTCCGCGTAGATGCCCTTAATCGGTAACCGCTTAACCCCAGGCCGTCTTATTGCGACGAACGTGCCGCCGTTTGCGTGGACAATGAACGCGTTCGTAACGCCCAGCTTCGCGCTTCCGCCACCCGTCGTTCGGAAGGTACTCGCGGTCAAGCCACCGGCTCCGACTGAAGCGCCCTGCGTGTTCAAGATGCCAATGCGCAGTTTGCTCGCTGTGAACGAGGCACTTAGGTCGTACTGTGTGGTCCGCTTCACCTTCGTGACGCCGGGCCTAATGCGTGCGACAGGAACTCCCGCGTCCTTCGCTATGACTTCAAGGGCAACCTTGCGAGCTGCGGTCGCGGATTTGTCGACCGCGCGACGAATGGCATTGCGAATACCGCGCGTTGAGAGCGTCTCCGCCCATTGCTCCATTGAAGCCGCGTCTAGCTTTACGGTCAGTGAAGCCATTGGGACGCTGTCCTTCGCGGCGCTACCTCACTTATGAAGACCACATCGGGCTTCGGCTCTGCGTTGGCGCGGTGCCGAGCAATCCGCTCAAGCTCCATCTCGCCCAACATTCGCTGCTCACGCGCGTTACGCATGACATTGAAGCCGGTCAACGCGAGTTGCAGAAAGTTGCTCATGTCGATAACCTCAATCTAGACGGGAACGCGCGCTGCACAGACCAAGCCCATGCAGCGCGCTTGAAGCGCAAACGCCCGCCACGTCTACGCTTCAATCGGAATCGTCTGCATTCGCGACACTGTCGTTATCGCACCGGAAATCCTTGCGACCGGAGCCGGTGCGAAGGAAGTTCACGGTTTGGGTCACACCGGCCTCATGTCCGCAAGTGACGTTCCCAACGCCGATGGTAGAAGCGAACAGCGCGGCGATGATTTCCAGTGCCTCAGCTTGGCGTCCAGCGGCATCGGCGATGCGCTGTTGCACAGCTAAGTTGGTCTCGGCTAGTTCGGTCTGCCGTTCGAGAGCATTCACGATGCGAAGTCGCTCGGAAGCACGCAGCGTCTCAAGGTCAACAGTGATCGTCGCTAGGCCCTCTGCGAGGCCGTCGAAGACGGGATTGGAATTGGTCACGGCCGATAATCCTTTTCAGGGTAGTGAAGCGACAGGCTTGAATGAGAGGGGCTCAAGTAAGCCGCCCCGTTTGGCGGACACCCCATCCCACGGGGCGGCTTACGAGAAGGCCCAACTGTTCGGAGCAGCCGCGCGGCCCACCAGGCGGACCCGGCACGCAGACGGGGAGGCTGCAAGCGGATCACGTCAAGGCCGGGCTGCAAGCGTGAGGCCCTATAGTATGGAGACCGCCCTCCAAGAATCGCGCAGAAGCCGGAATCTGTCCGCTAAGCTGTTGATCTCTCTAAATCAAACGGGTCCACCGAATGAGCACGGTACTGTCCCCGATTAGCTGGTATGGTTGGCGATGGACCGCACTATGCTTCAACAGCATTTGGAAATTGTCGAGCGGCACGTTGCGCAAGGCAAGCGCCAACTAGCTCGCCAAGAGGCACTGATCGCGGACCTTGAGCGGGCCGGACATGACCTCACCGACGCCCGCAAAGTTCTGGCCACTATGCGGGACACGCAGTCTCTTCACGAACAGGACCGCGACCGCATCCTAAAAGAACTAAGCACTCAGGTCCCGTCTCGCCGATGAACCTGTCTGTCCGGCTGATCCACTGACGAACCCATCCCCTTAAGGGGGATGGGGTTGTCCGCCAGTTGGTGTATTTTCGATCCGCCAGTTTCCGCCACTTTCCGCCAGTCGCCGATTTCATCAATACAATCAGGCCGATAAACTGGCGGACGGACTGGCGGAAAGTGGCGGATCGAACTGGCGGATCAACTGGCGGAAACTGGCGGACGGATGAAATCCGCCAGTTCGTCCGCCAGTCCGCGCGACCCCCTAAGCGAGCCTGTACAGCGGACGGGCCTTCGTCCCCACGACTTCCAGACTGCCAGCCTCAACGGCCAAACGAATGTGGTCCCGCACGGTCGAGCGGCCCAGCGCTTCAAGGCCGTCCGCTTTACGACCTGCGTTCACCGCGCTCTCGATCTCACCGGACTGCAATTCGATCAGCTTCCGAACGGCCGCCACGGACTCATCGTCGGCCTTCTGGCGAGCGGCTTCGTGCTCGAAGACCTTCAGAACGCGCTCCACTCGGTCGTCAAGCCTGTCAGACAGTTTGAGCGCAGGCGCTTCCTCATCAGCTCCCACTTCGTCAGGGTCCGTTACAGCCAGGTCAACACCAACCGACGCCACGACGGTTTCGATGGGCTCGCCATCTTCGTCAGTGCCGACCGTCACGCCGCGCAGGCGGAACGTGAAATCGATCTTGTGGGGATCACCGACTCGAAACTTGCTCCCCGCTTTGATCCGACCTTTTCCCCGCTCGTCACGGGACACCACTAGCACGAAGTCCGTGTTGGCCTCAAATGCGCCGCTACCGCGAACGCTCGCGCCGTTCTTCGGCGGATGGGCAAGCGTGACCACACAAGCGCCCGTCGCATTGCAGATGCGTTGCGCAGCGGCCGTGTAGACGCCCGCGTCTTGCGCGCTGTTGTCGTCGCCCGGCATGATCGCCTGTGCGAGGGTGTCTACTACTATGAGGCTGACAGGCACGCCGTACCGTTGCTCTACGGACTTCGCATGCTTTATCAGCTCGCGCTCGTCCCTAGTCGGCGTCCCGTCCGGTTTGTACAGGCTGAGCGGCCCGCGATGCAGCGCGAAGGCACCATCGCGCGCAGAATCTCCGGCCTCAATTCGCCAAGCGTGGATTCGCCGCTCAACCTCAGCCGAGTTTTCCAACCCGCAATAGATCACAGCACCCTTCGTCACCTTGCGCCCGGCAAATGAGATGCCGTGAGCGATACGCAACGCGATGTCCAAGAGCAGCGCGGTTTTGCCGCTACCCCATCCGCCCACGACAAAGCCCGTCGTCGCCAGCGGCACAACGTGTTTCACAGCCCAGTCAAGACGGGGCAATCCGCTCGCTAGAAGATCGTCGAGATAAGCGAACTTCGTGGGACTGATAGACTTAACGCTCGTTTCGTCTTCACCGTCGTCTTCGTCGACGACAGCGCCGAACGCCTCGCCGGTCGAAGCCTTGCTGAGCCCCTGGTTCTTCAGCCACTCGCGCGCTACCTGCCGATTGTCATACTCGCCTGATCGCGGCTTGCCGTCGACAAGGTCGCCCGCGCCATCGAATGCCCGGAAGAACGACGCGAGATGCTCCACCGGCATGCTCGGCCATTCGCGCATGACGTGGCGAGCAGCCTTGAAGCGATTGTCTGAGCAGTCAGCGCCCGGTTCGCTGTAAAGCGATTTGAACTCTGCGTTGTCGGCTTGCAGCTTGTCGAAGTCGTACTCACCGAGCGGCGTGCAGAGTTCGTCCCAATCAGGGACCTCGGCCTGGTCGAGCTGCTTGACGACCTCGCGCTCTTTGGACGGGGCAATCTCTTCCCCCGCTTCCGACGAAGACTTGCCGATCAGCTCTACGATGTAATCAGGGAGCGGCGGAATGGAGCCGCTGGTGTAAGCTTCGATGAACTCCGTGAGCGCGGCTTGGTCGCCGTAGCGCTTGCCGTCCACGCGAATAGAACCCGGAGCCACGAACTGACCGCCGCGCCCTCTCACGTCCGTCCCATACAGTCTCTTCAGAGCACCTGCGCTGTTCGTGAATGCGTTGTCGGGATCGCTGAAGATGTAGTGACGACCTCCCGACTGTGTCGTGATGACTTGTACGCCTTCCGGCACGCCACCATGTTCTTCGAAGAGCTTGCCGAGCAGCTCCGGGCCGTTGAACTTGGTATCCGCATCAAGGATAACCAGGCGAGCGGGGCCGCACGCGACAGACGGCACGGCGTCTTGGTTCGGATGACGCCACATACGCTTGGCAATGTCAGGATCTGTCGTCGCCCCGACGAACACAGTGAGCTGCTTGTTTCCTTCCTCGCGTGCCTGCTCAATCGCGGCTGCGCGATCAGCGGGACTGATCTCCGTATCCTTACGGTTATAGAGCTTTACCAACGGCACCTTGCCACTGGACGGAAACACGGGGATGCCGTTCCGTGCGAGCGATATCGCGTTATGCTTGTTCCGTACACGGCGCGCATCATCTTGGTTGGGCAACCTAACGACGTTTGCCCCCATAGCGGAATTGCTCATACTCAGGCAGCCTTCTTTGACGCGGTGCGCTTTGTGCCTTTGCGCGCGAGTGTGGTCGGCGTGTTCGGTTTCGGCAAGACGGGGCCGTTAGGATTTCTACCGTTCGCCGCAAGGTAGGCTTTGATCCTCTTCGCGTAATTCTGAGAGTCGTATCGGGTTGCCGCCTTGCGCCTTTGATCCACGTCGCCGCAAAGCTCCGCGAGGTCGTCGGCGTCACGCTGTGCAATCCAGTCGTCTCGGTCAGCCTCGCTCAGCGTACCCAGCATGCGGCAGACCTCCGGCGTCAGAACGCCCAACTCATCGAGCAGTTCTAGGCGGCTTTGCGGGATCATCTTCAGAGCGCGGTCGCTGCCCTTCTGCGAGTCCAAACGACTTAGCGTCGTTTCGCGCGTGAGCGCGTTGATGGTCTCGAAGCGCAGACTGACGTAGAGCTTCTCAATCTCGCGATGCCATGCGGGACTATCAAAGACGGTGCCTTTCGTGGCCAAGCGGACATCCAGCTTCAGATTGCGCGACTGACGGGCTTCTGCGATGGCCTGTTCTTTCTCCGCAGCAATCGCCACGATAGCGGCTTCTAGGGTCGCGTCCTTCATCCGCGTGTAGACGGTGGACGTGCTACACCCAAGGATCACTGCGAGTGCAGCCGGTGTTGCGACTTCGAGAATTTTGCAGTCGCGGCGAATTGCGCCCACGATAACGTCAATCTCAAAATCGGATTGAGCGCTGGCGAGCAGTTGCAGCCCATCTTCAATGCGCTTGTAACGGCACGCGTATTCGGAGCACGGCTTGGTGAGCCCGACGTAGTAGCGCTGTAGCCGCACTCGGTGCAGGCGCTTCGTGTCAATTGAGACTTCCGGGTCTTCGTGCAGGCGAGCCCCGCTATGTAGCGCGGCTTCGCTTACGAACTCAGGGCGCGGCTGTGCAGCTCGCGCTTCGCTTACGCGCTTGCCTTGCGACATGAGGCATTCGCTTGCGATGGGCTCCCCATCAGCGGTCAGCTCGTTTGCATTGGCGTCAAATCCACGTTCGGCTAACCAGGCATCGCCCGCAGCCTCAAGGCGCTGTGACGCGACGCTTGCGCGGACCGGCTCATTAAGGTCGGTCTCGCCATCGTGGGCGAGGGCTTCGCGGTCATCGAACAGCGAAGCGGGTGTAGTGTAAGTCATGGAAGGTAGTCCCCGTCGTCGCGCGGCGCGATCTTGTCTGAAAGATTGCGAGCCAAGCGGCGTATGATTTGTCGGTTCAGGTGATGCGAGCGGCCAATGTCTGCGCGATCTCGCTAACTGTCGGTCGCTCAGCCGGGTGGTCGAGCAGCATCGCTGTGGCCATCGGGCACGGCCGCTGGTCTGTGCGGCGTCCTTCGAGCCAAGTAATCAGCGGGACCGCATGCCCGTCGCGTACAATGTGGGTCGGAAGCGGCTGACGGTTTGCGTGGCGGCGGACCAGGCGCGTGAGCGTGTCGATATCGTTGGTCATTAGGCGACCTCGCGCGCTGCGGCGAAGCGCTGTTCTTCCAAGGCGACTACGTCGGCGAGCCGCCAAAAGCGCTTGCCGCCGATCATGGCGGAAGGCGGGATGTCGCCAGCCTTCTCGCAGGCGCGTATGTAGGGTCGGCTAGCCGGTTTGCCGTTGGTCCCATAGCGGGCGCGCATGTCGGCCACGCTAAGCAGAGGAGTAGTCATCAGTCAGACTCCGAGATTCGGACGCGCGTGCGCATTCGGCGCACTGCGGCCGTGAGTGGGTGTCGAATGTGGATTGGCTGTCTGGCCTGTCCGACGCGGGGATTTCCCCGTCAGAATGCTGCGCTGATTTCCTGGTCCCTGGTGGGGACTTCCCGACCGCGCGAGATAACGTCGTGTGCCGCTTGTCGTCGGCAAGGTTAGAGAAACATAGGTCTGACTATCTTGTCGACTTTTTCCCCTAAACTTCCCTGCGTGACGTGCTCTTCACACATTCTTCAACGCCCCATCTCTCGTTTTTCATTCTTGATCGAAAAAAAAATCAGATGACCCCTCCCCCGGTCGGAGGGCAATTTAATTGACAGAATTCAGTCATCCGGGGTTTCTGGGCCGCAGATCAATTGGAAAAGCCCCTGTGGCCCAAAGCAAAAAGCGCCCGGTCCTTCCGGGCTCCAATCAGTTTCGCTCTGCGAAATCAGCTCCGGGTAGGCTGTACGGCTCCCGGTGCCGGGAGAACCTATGCCTGTTTCCTGTGGACCGACCCACCGGCCGGTCCCTCAAAGGGGCTTACCGGGGAATTCCGACCCCGCTAAACTTGACCCTGATCTAGTCGCGTTCGTGGAGGCCCTCGCCCGTTACGCGGCCCGCCGAGACCATGAGGCCACACAGAGGAAGTGATGCTTCGCGCCGCGATCTATGCTCGATACTCATCGGATAACCAGAACGACAGATCGGTAGACGATCAGATCGCTCTCTGCCGAGACATCTGCCAGCGCGAAGGCTGGAAAGTCTCGGCAGTGTTCGAGGACCGAAAAATTTCGGCCGCGTCCACAGCGAACCGGCCGGGCTTCAAGGATATGATGCGCGCGCTCGAAAGGCGCGAATTCGACGTGCTGATTGCTGAAGACATGGACCGCGTCTTCCGCGATCAGGCCGACTACCACGCAGCGCGCAAACGGTTCGATTATCACGGGGTCCCCATCCACACCGCGTCCGGCAAGGTCGGCAAGCTGGACGGCGCGCTTCGCGCGCTGATGGGTGAGCACTTCCTTGATAACCTGAAGGTTCATGTCGTGCGCGCTATGGAAGGCGTAGTCCGTGACGGCAGGCACGCAGGCGGCAAGGCGTACGGTTATCAGCCTGTGCCCGGCAAGCCGGGCGAACTTCAGATCGTCGAAGAGCAAGCGGCCATCATCCGACGCATATTCAAAGAGTATCTCGAAGGCCGCACGGTGCGGGACATCGCCGGTCGTCTGAATAAAGACAAGGTCACACCGCCTAGCGGACTGCGCTGGAACGCCTCAACGATCCAAGGTAGCGCACAGCGCGGCAACGGTATCTTGCAAAATGAAATCTACGTCGGACAGATCGTCTGGAACAAAGTCAGCATGGTCAAAGACCCGACCACTGGCAAACGACTGTCGCGCCCCAATCCTGCGTCGAAGCACAAACGTGCTGATGCGCCCCACCTTCGCATTATCAGCGACGAAACGTGGGCAGCCGTGCGGGCGAAGCGTCGAAGCATCGTCAAGCCGACAATGCACCGCGTGCCGCGCTTGCTTAGCGGCCTGCTCCGTTGTCCCGTGTGTGGTGGAGGGATGGGCTCTGTAGGCCTGCACCGTGGCGAGCCCCGCGTGCAGTGCTCGACGTATCGCGAGAGCGGGTCGTGCACGAACAGCCGTATGGTCAATCGCAATAAGATCGAAGCGGCCGTGCTCGAAGGTCTGCGCGAAGTCCTGAAAGACCCCGGCTACTGGAAGCACTATCTGAAGGTCTACAACGATGAACGTCGCCAGCTCGCCAGTGGAGCAGCCAGGGACCGCGCCAAGCTCGAAAGCCGGGCCGGGCAAATCAAGCGCGAGACTGAGCGCCTGGTCGACGCCATTGCTGAAGGCACTGCTCCCGCAGACGTGATCGGGCCGAAGCTGAGAGCCTTAGAGGCTGAAAGGCTGTCAGTCGAAGAGCAGCTCGCCGCAGCTAACGACAAGGGTAAGCCGGTCGCGATCCACCCGGCTGCGATCAGGAACTATCTCGACGACATTGCGGCTATGCGCAGTTCGCTCGACGACGCAGACGCGAGCGAGCGCCCCGAGCTGGTCGCGCCACTGCGGCGGCTGATCCATAGCGTCGTGATTCACGCCCAACCAGGCGTTAAGGGGGCTTTTGACGTGGAGATTAAGGGGCGCTTGCAGGAACTCTTGGGCGCGCCGTTCCTGAAACGTGCCGTGGGTGGGGAAGCGTTGGTAGCGGGGGAGCGCTACCTACGTTCCCCCCACAGGATTTTCCGGAGTTTCTGATCTCGGCTGCTTAGTTTTCCGAAAGCCCCTACAGCGGGTCTTATCGGCGATGTGGCTTGGAGCGGGGGAGCGCTACGAACGGCCCCCTCAATACGAGCCTTTATTTTCAAAGACTTATCGGGCGGCCTGACTTAGCACCCGTCCGCCCGTGATCCGGTCCCCAAAGCAGCGTGTTGCGCGCCCTGCTCTACTTTCGTCGGTTCGCGCCCGCATTGGTAGTATTATTAAAGCGGCTCTGCTTTACTCACGTGCGCCCCTTAAAAAGTTGACGCCAATGGCAAAGCCTCCGAACAAAGCGACCCGTCCGCACGGCAGCGAATATCAGTTCAGGATTGACGCCTATAGCCCGGCCACCATGCCGATGGGACGGCTAGCTCAGTACATGGCCGAATTGGCAACGTTGCTCGGCGAGCGGGACGCGGTGCATTTTCGAGGTCTCACAAAGGGCAGCACGATCCTAAACGCGCGTGTTGACCGGGAGGCCATGCCCAAGGTCCGCGCACGCGTGGTAGCCGTACGCGCGGGGGATGCTAGCGGAGACACCCTCCGGGCCTTCAACACCCTGAACAAGCTTCTTAAGGCCGACAACGCGGTCGGCGTGCTGCGAGACGCCGCGCCCCGTGGGGTCATCGTCCGCTTCCCCGGACGCGAGGCGGTGGAGGAAAGATTCACCGTCAAACAGCAAGGCTCGATTGACGGCATTGTCACCGGCATTCGCGGCAAAGACAGCTCCATCCACATAACGCTGCAATCTGAAACTCAACAGATAAGCGGCTGCGAAACCACACGCGCCATAGCCAAACAGCTCGGGGCTAAGCTCTTCGAGCCTGTGCGACTGTTCGGCAAGGGCAAATGGACTCGCGATGCGGACGGCACTTGGACACTAGAGAACTTCCGGGTGGAGAGCTTTGAAGCCCTCCGCGAGACCCAGCTTACCGACGCGCTCGCGGCTCTACGCGACATCCCCACCGAATGGGGAGACGACGCGTATCAGGAGCTGATCGATATGCGAAAGGGACCGGGAGGCAGCAAGAATGGTGGTCATTGATTCCACTAATCTCTTACTGCTACTGCGCCCTGGTACCCGCGTTCCCAATGGAGCGGACGGTGCCCCCATCATCCGCCCTCGGGATAGAATCCAGTACTTGGTGCACCGGCTGAGTCAGGACAAATCGAAAATCATCATACCGACGCCCGCGCTTAGCGAGGCCCTAGTCACGGCCGGGCCGGAAGCCTCTCAGAAAATCGTAGAGGACTTGCAGAAATACGCTGTGTTCGCAATCGAGCCATTCGATACCCGCGCTGCTCTGGAAGCCGCAGCGATGCTGCGCACAGCGCTTGCAAACGGAAACAAGCGCGGCAACAGCAAAGCGCCATGGCAGAAGGTGAAAGTTGATCGTCAGATTGTCGCCATCGCGAGGGTTCACGGCGCGACCGAAATTTATTCCGACGATGGAGACGTTGCCACGCTTGGGGCGCTCGCGAAGATCAAGGTCATCACCTTGTCTGATTTACCCTTGCCGCCTGAAAAGGCTCAGCTCAGTTTAGAACTCGAACCGGCCGCCGATAGCCTCCCGGATCAACAATAAAAAAACAAAAGAACAAGGGGGGCGGCCGAATGTCGTGGGATGACCACCAACTAAAACTTACGCGCGATGCAAGGCTCTTGTCGGCAAGTCCCGATCAAGTCTTCGCGGAATTGAGGGACATTTCCAATGAGATACGTACAACCCTCCTCATGTCGGGATCAGACGGCATTGAACCGTTGTTGATCGAACGCGGTCAGCCGCTGATCAATCTAGGTCTCGCCTGCTACTGCACTAACAAAAGCGTCTTTGTCGCGCTGTATAATCATGGTCGCGGAGCCCCAACGGACAAAGCCGACGAAATATATCGCCGTGGCCTTTTGCTCGGCTGCCTTTCCAATGCGACGATACAGAAGGCGCACTTCATTTTTGACTTCCCTCGCGAGCTAATCGGCGACGACGAATTCGAACACATATTAGGAGAGAGCGAATACGGTCTGGCGGAAACTCTCGTTCGAAATCCTGCGGTGTCCGACCAACTGTTGGAGCAGCTATACAAGCGGGAAGGAGCATTCGCGAGCGTGCCGGATCAACGCCTCGCGACGCTGGTCCATAGTTCGCGCGAGAATGAGCGCCTAAACACCAACAATGACGACGATTACAGTCCCGACTTGGGGCACTTCCGCATTCATAATGCGATCCTACAGCTTGTCGAAACCGCGCCAGTAAGCCCACTCTGGAGAACGGTTCTCTTTGATCTTCTCAACAATCTGAACCCCTTGCATGTTGCCCGGACTGAGCGACTGCAAGATATTTTGCAGCGATGGATGTCACTCGACATCAGAGACAGAAGTGGCGAGGACTCTAAGGGATTGTTTGCTGAGAACGTTTCGATGACGGACGAGTTTCGTTGTGTCATCGCTTCACTCTACGGAACGGCGTTGAAGGACAATGAATTGCGGGCCACCTCGAAATCAAACGACGTTGCCATGCGAGCGGCTTACTATGGAAACGGCAAGTTGACCGTAAAAGAGATGAGAACATCTTTTGAGCGCGACGGCAGCGCCTTCGTTCTCGCAGCAATCCGCAACCGCAGTATTCTTTTCGGCCGCGAGCAGCGTCAAGCTTTTGAGGAAGAAATGCTGAGCCGGGATTTTCGCTTTCAGTATGGCAAAATCATCGACATGTTCCGGAAGGAATACCCGTACGTCGAACCCTACAAACAGCGATAATTTCTGCGCCTTCGGATGGCAAAATGGATTTTTCAGTCGTCATCATCGCCGCCGCAACATTGGCCGTCGGCATCTACATTGGCCGCCAATCTCAAAAGGCCGCGCTCGGTTCATTGGCCCGCACAGCCGACCGAAAGGCCTCAGCAGCCAACGAGGCAAACGACCGATACCTTGAGGTGCTCCAACGGGAGCTGGCGAACATCATCGCCCGCGATAACCCGGACAAGATGATTGCGCTATACCGGAAGGCGAAAGCCCAAGAGCGAGAGATGCTGAACGCCGACAAGGCGCGCGTTCAAGCTGAGCTGACGGCCCTCACGCACAAATACCCCGCCTATGAAGATTTCGACAAAATCGGCACGAAGCATTTTGTCCCGTACAGCGGTGAGCCGCTATGGGGTGAGGACGGAGAACTCTCTGATGCTTATCTCGACATCTCGAAATTCTTGATCCTTACGAGAATACAAGATAGCCGCTCGCATAGACCTATTTTCCCCGACGATGATGACAAGAGCTTTCAGCGTTGCATGCAAGAACTGAAGGACCGGGCGTTCGCGTCCTCTCTCAGAAGCGCCGTCGATAGCTACTATCTAGCGTGCCGGGTTGCCGAACAGTCAGGCTCCCCAATCGGCAACTATGAAGACGGGCAAATAGGGGTGTTTCGGCTTCCGTCGTATGCTGACGTTCGGTACGGCATTCATCTGAAGGAAGCGAACGAATACGGGATATATTCATTCTTCGTTCACGACGATGGCAAGGTGAGTTCGCGGTTCAGTAGGTCAGATGCGTCATTCGAAAACGAAACAGCTTTGCACCACTAAGCGATTTCAGCTCGGTCGATTGCTTGGAAGGCGCGCCCCACGTCTCCCAATTTGGGAGGCGTCATACAGCGTGAAAGCTTGCCGCCGTCGGGCAGCGGGATCGAGAGTACACCTTAACATCTACAGATCGCGGACCATTAAAGCTGTGTCTAAGCCCCTCCAGTTGGTGCGATCAAGGACCGACCAACCGAGCCTCGCATAGAACCCGACAGCATCTGTAGTGTAGAGGTAGAGCCGCGAAAACCCGCGCTGTCGCGCTTGATACTCGACGGCTCGAACCAATACGACGCCTGCCCCCTTTCGCCGATGCTCAGGGACAACGAACAACCCTGCAAGCCATGGCGACACATCATGGTTGGGCTCGTTCTCGGACTCGACAAGAAGGCAGGTGCCGATTGGCTCGCCATCGGCCTTCGCCAACAACGCAACACCGTGGCTCTGGTCCGAAGTAAACAGCTCTAGAGACCTCAATTCCTGTTCGAAGGACGCCTTCAATACTGAAAAGGCATTTGCGCGCCAACGCGCGCAGATCGCCAACTCGGGCGTATGCGGTTCCACGATGGACGTCTGAATGTTAGTCATCGAGACCTCTCAGCCGCGATCCGATCCTCCTTGTCCTCGCCACGCATCACGACCTTAAGCGCCTCATCCGGCAATGGCCGTTGCAGCGTCTTCGCCTCCTCCCACGGCGCCCGCATCCAAACATCGCGCTCTCTTCCGTTGTCACGATAACCGGCATCGCCTTGGGATGGATCGGCTCGACAACGGCATTTGGCGTCGTCGTCAGGAAGCCATAGACATTGTGCGGCCCGGATATCGGCTTGGACTTCGTGCCACGCTCGCCTTTGAACTCAGTCCAGATGCCCGCGAACGCCGTGAGCGGACGGTCATCGCTGAGCGCGAACCAGACGACATCCTTTTTCTTCGTCTCCGGGTTCGGTTCGGGCGCGTATTCGGCAAAGCTGTTGAACGGCACAAGGCATCGGTTCTCGGGCTTCAGCCAGCCGCGCCAGTGCGGCGAGGACGTGTTGCGAATGTTGGTGACGGGCGGGCCTCCTGTGCGCGGCGGGGGTGGCATGCCCCATCGCATCATCGCCAGTTCGCTGCCGGTGTCGGTGTTGCGGATTACTGGCGCCGGGTAGTCAGGAAAGACGCCCGGCATCGGGGCGAGGTTCCCGACGTAGCGATTGACGACGCGGAACAGGTTGATGATCGCGGCTTGGTTGGTGGTGATGCTGTAGAGGTTGCACATCGGCGACGGCTACGACCAGAACAGTGCGAAGTAGATCACGTACAGCCAGCCCAGAATGCCGTGAATGATAGCCCAGAGGATCGACTTATTGGTGGTGTAGCTGATGGCAATAGCGAGCGCGCTGCCAAAGCCTATGCCGTATTTCGTGCCCTCTGATCGCACCACGTAGTAGCGGCTCCCGTTCATCGTCGCTCCCTCATCATCATTTCACCTCTCACCCGGCCACCACGTTGATGGCGGATCGCTCGCCGAAATCTTGGTGCGCCGAAGCGCCACCAAATGGCTGCGCTTGTACGGATAGCCGCGCGCCTCCGAACAGTCCTTACAGCGCATGTACCGCTCCAGCTCATGGATCGGCGTCATCTTCGGCCGCCGCACGACATCGAGTGCGACGGTCTGATGGGTGTCGCAGCCAAGGCATTTTACTTCGAGATATAGGTACCCTGCGTTGAGTGCGTCCGCGAGTGCTGGCGATGGCTGGGCCGGTCCTTGAAACGCGAGCATGCGTTTATTCCACGCTTCGCAGGCAAGCCGGTCGGCGACCTTGCGCGCCTCCGTCGCCCGCTCTGCCGATGCGCGGACTGAGCCGCCGTAGATGCTCTCTCGTGACTTGCTACCCATGCGAATAATGAAACGCGGCGGCGGCCGATACGCAAATTATCAATCTGTTGGGGATGGGACCGGGGCTGAGCTACCCGCAATGGTGGGTGTGGATATGTCCGCTGTTACGGGTGAACCGGACCAGCGCATCAGAACTTCGGACCGCTGCTTTTGACCCAAACCGGTCTTCACAGTTACCTGGACAGACAGTCTCGCCTGGGGAATCATGCAGTGGTCGCCGAACCAGAGGCGCCGCCATGGATGTCGGAGATTGGTTGCGGAGGCTCGGCCTCGAAGAGTATGAGGCGGCATTCCGCGAGAACGAGATCGACGAGTTTGTTCTCCCGAGCTTGACGGCCGAGGACTTGAAGGATCTTGGCGTCGCAATTGTCGGGCATCGTCGTAAGCTGCTCAATGCCATTGCCAACTTGCGGGCCGAAGCGGGTGCACCAGCGCCGCTATCCGATGCGCCTCTGGCGGCCGACAAAGCTGCCGACGACACCGCCGAGCGCCGCCAAGTCACCGTAGTGTTTTCGGACCTCGTCGGTTCGACGGCGCTCTCCGCACGTATGGACCCGGAGGACCTACGCGAGATCATATCGGCCTATCAGAGATGTGTCGCTGACACCGTCAGGCGCTTTGGGGGCTTCGTCGCGAAATACATGGGCGACGGGGTGCTCGTCTACTTTGGCTATCCGCAGGCGCACGAAGATGACGCTGAGCGAGCCGTGCGCGCAGCGCTGGAGGCGATTGCAGCAGTTGGGGCGCTCAAATTGTCCGTTACGCTGCAAGCGCGCGTTGGTATTGCGACGGGGCTTGTGGTGGTTGGCGATCTGATCGGATCAGGGGAGGCACAGGAGCGCGGCATAGTCGGGGAAACACCCAACATTGCCGCACGTCTGCAAGGCGTGGCTGAGCCCGACGCGGTGCTCATCGCTGAGAGCACGCGAAGGCTCCTGGGCAATCTGTTTGACCTAAAGGACCTTGGACCCCAAGAACTCAAAGGCATCCCGGGCAGCATCAGAGCCTGGGTAGCACTGCGACCTTCTTTGATCGAGGGCCGCTTCGAGGCTCTACACGCAGGCGGGCTCACCGAACTCATCGGCCGCCAAGAAGAGTTCGAATTGCTGCTGCGGAGGTGGAGCACTGCAAAGACTGGCGAAGGCCAGGTGGTGCTGCTCTCGGGCGAGGCGGGCATTGGAAAATCGCGGCTCACGGCCGCGCTCCTGGACCGCCTCGCCGCCGAACCGCACACCCGTTTGCGGTATTTTTGCTCGCCCCAGCACACGCATAGCGCCCTCTACCCGATTATCGGCCAGATGGAGCGTGCTGCTGGGTTCGCGCATCACGACGATTTGCAAGCGAAACTCGACAAGCTCGATGCCCTGCTTGTGCAGACTTTCACCTCAGCCCAGGATGCAGCGCTTTTTGCCGAGATGCTGTCGCTCTTGAATGATGGACGTTATGCCGTACTCGAGTTGACGCCGCAGCAGCGCAGGCAAAAAACACTGGAAGCGCTGATATCACAATTGGAGGCGCTGACCCGCCGGAATCCAGTGCTGATGATTTTCGAGGATGCTCATTGGGCCGACCCCACAAGCTTGGAAGCGTTCGGTCGGGTCGTGGACGTGATTGAGACCCTTCCCGTGCTGCTGATCGTGACGTTCCGGCCGGAGTTCGACGCGCCGTGGATCGGACGGCCTTACGTCTCGGCCCTGATGCTCAATCGGCTAACGGAGCGCGATGTTCTCGCCATGATCCATGGTCTCATGGGTAGCGCGCCGCTGCCCCCCGGCATCCGGGAGAACATCGTTGAGCGCACCGATGGCATTCCTCTGTTCGTGGAGGAGATGACAAGGGCGGTTTTGGAAGCGGAGAGCGAAAGCGAAGCGCGGCGGACCGCTGCTGAGGTTCCGTCCCCGGCCGCCGATGTCCCGGCAAGCCTGTATGCGTCGCTTATGGCTCGGCTCGACCGGCTCGGCCCCGCCAAGGAGGTGGCGCAGGTTGGTGCGGCAATCGGGCGGGAGTTCTCCCATGCCATGCTGGCCGCAATTGCGAGCAAGCCAGAGGCGGAGTTAAGACGGGCGCTCAACCGTCTCGTTGAAGCCGGATTACTCTTCCGGCGCGGCGTGCCGCCGGATGCGAGCTACCTGTTCAAGCATGCCCTGGTGCAAGACGCGGCCTACGGCACGTTGCTACGCGAGCCGAGACGTACGCTTCACGCCCGCATCGCCCAAAGCCTTGAAAATCAATTCGCGGAGATGGCCGAGAGCCAGCCGGAACTGCTTGCGCGTCACTGCACCGAGGCTGGGCAGATCGAAAAGGCCGCGGGTTTGTGGGGCAAGGCGGGACAGCTCTCGCTGGAGCGCTCGGCGTTAGAGGAGGCCGTCGCGCAGTTCACCCGGGCACTTGACCAGATTGCAGCGTTGCCTGGAACGCCAGCCCTGCGCCGCGAACAAATCAATCTTCAAGTCGCTCTCATAACCCCACTTCTCCATCTCAAGGGGTATGCAGCGTCTGAAACCAGGGCGACCGTGGAGCGGGCACGTGTGCTAATCGAACAAGCTGAAGCGCTCGGAGAGTCTCCCGAAGACCCACTGCTGCTGTTCTCCGTACTCTACGGCTCCTGGGTCGCGAGCTTTATCTCTTTCAGAGGCGACGTAATGCGCGAGCTTGCGTCCCATTTCATGACGCTCGCAGAAATACGAAGCGAAAGAGTGCCGCTGATGATTGGGCACCGCTTGGTGGGTATGTCTTTACTTGGCGCAGGAAATTTCGTGCAAGCGCGCGCGCACCTGGATTCGGCTATCGCACTGTACGACCCCGCCGTCCATCGCGCGCTGGCGGCGCGCTTTGGCCAGGACGTGCGCGTGGTAATTTTGCCCTGGCGTTCATGGGCATTGTGGTCGCTTGGTCATCCGGAGGCGGCGCTCGCTGACGCCGATCAAGCGCTCAAGGAGGCGCGCGAAATCGGTCACGCCGCTACGCTCATGTTTGCGCTCTTCCACGTATCGTTTATCCACATGTATTGTGGAGATCACGCTACGGCGAACAAGCTCATCGAAGAACTAGTTGCTTTAGCCGACGAAAAGCGTGCGTCGTTCTGGAAAGCGGGCGGGATCCTCCGGCGGGGTTGGCTCTTTGCCTTGATCGGCAAGCACTCGGATGCAATTCAAATGATCACGTCCGGAGTGGCCGCATGGCGATCAACGGGAGCAACAGTGTGGATGCCGCTGTTTCTATCATTTCTGGCAAATAGCTACGCGGAGGTCGGAAAATTTGAGAACAGCTGGACTTGCATCGACGAGGCACTGACTTCAGTGGAACAGAGCAAGGAAACGTGGTGCGAGGCCGAGATCAACCGCACTGCCGGGGAGATCGCGTTGTTGTTGCCGAAACCAGATCCGGTGAAAGCGGAAGTCTTTTTTGAGCGCGCACTCGTAGTGGCGCGCAAGCAGCAGGCAAAATCCTGGGAACTCCGTTCCGCGATGAGCATGGCGCGGCTATGGCGCGACCAAGGAAAACGAGACGAAGCCAAGGACCTTCTCGCTCCGGTTTACGGCTGGTTCAGCGAGGGGTTCGACACAGTGGATTTGAAGCAGGCGAAGGCGATGCTCGACGAGCTGGCGCAATGAGGGATCTGTGGCCCTACAGGTCAGCATGGAACGTCGGGTCCTGGCGCGAAGGCGAAGAGGTTCGAAAAGCCGCATCATTCCGCTGATTGGTTAGGACCGGACTTCGGCTGCGCCTGCTGACTGGGGTTCCGGAATTCGGAACCGTAGCAATCCAATGGGAATGTATGTTTCCCGCATGCGTTCATTTGAGTTTTGCCTGCCGACGAAGGGCATTGCAGTCCCGGACGGCCCGGACTGGATTCACGAAGTGAAATACGATGGGTATCGCCTCCGCCTGGAGCGCGACGGCCACCGCGTGCGTCTGATCACGCGCGGCGGCTACAATTGGGCCAGCCGTTATCCATGGATCGTGGAAGCCGCGCGTAAGGTCCGCCAGAAGCAGTTCGTCCTCGACGGCGAAGCGGTCGTGCTTGGCGTCGATGGCATCTCAGATTTCAACGCGCTGCACTCGCGCAAGCACGATCACGAAGTGCAGTTCTGCGCCTTCGATATTCTGGCCGAAGGCGGTGATGATCTCCGCATGCTCCCGTTATCGATGCGGAAGGCGAGCTTGGAGCGCCTGTTGGCGCGGCGTCCTGAAGGCGTCTTCATCAATCCCTTTGAACGTGGTGAGCTTGGGCCTGATCTGTTTCGCGCTGCCGGCAAGCTGGGAGTTGAAGGGCTGGTATCACTGGGTCAAAGTGAAGAACCGTACCCATCCCGCTATGGAGCGGGTGATAGACGCATTCAGATGATGGCCGTCCAAATGATCACCTTTGGGCGAGATGCGCGCAGCGGCGCGCGTCATCACCGATGATGTAAGCGCCCCTTGGAGCATCGGTCAGCTCTTCTCACGGTATTAATCCGGAGTTGCTGTTCCACAAGTATTTTGATGCAGTTTTTTCAGCATACCGCGAAGGTCCCGGCGGGAAAGTCCATCCTGCTATGCAGCAGACTCAGCAAAGATACTGATGATGCTCGGCGCGCGTGAGATCGGCCAACCAGGGATCTCACGCCGGCGATGTAAGGCGACGATGCGGCATGGCGCAGCAAGGAACTGTGAGTTGGACGATTGACCACAGGTCCGCCGCCGAACGCGGCGGGCTATCGCTACACCGCGCCCGGATGAATGATCCCCTCGCGGCATTGCTGAATGGCCCCTTCGCGGCGTTAGGCTCTCGAAGTCTCTTAGTGTCGCCGCTAGCTGTCAAAGGATTTCCACATGACGACTTATTCCTACATCACGATCGACGATCCGGCCGGATACCAATACACAATTCCCGAGAGCATCAACGCTTCGGGCCAGATCACAGGATATTACCAAGATTTCCAGTTACACGGCTTTGTGTACAGCGGAGGCACCTACACCACCATCGATGGTCCCAGCGACGAGACCACCCCCTTCAGTATTAACGACTTGGGCCAGATCACCGGAATCTACTACGACAGCAGCGGCAGCGCTGACCACGGCTTTCTCTTCAGCGGTGGCACATACACCACGATCGACGATCCGCTTGGCATCAACACCGTGCCTCGGAGCATCAATAATTCGGGCTAGATCACTGGGTCCTATCATTATCAAGGCAGCTACTTCGATCACGGTTTCCTGTACAGCGGCGGCAGCTACATCAATATTGATGATCCCTTCGCCACCTACGGCACCACTCCATACGCCATTAACGCCTCGGGCCAGATCACCGGGTACTATCAGGACGCTATGGGTGCGCATGGCTTTCTTTATAACAATGGCACCTATACCAGTATAGATATTCCGTTCGTCAGCCCCGCAAGCACTTTCCCATACGCCATCAACGACTCCGGCCAGATCACCGGCTATTATTACGACGCTACCGGGATTGGGCACGGTTTCCTTTATAGCAACGGCAGCTACACCAAGATCGACGATCCCTTCGCAACCGATTCATCCGGCACCTTCCCATACGCCATCAACGCCTCGGGCCAGATCACCGGGATTTATTACGACAGCAGCGGGTCTCAGCACGGCTTCGTTTACAGCGGCGGCAATTACACCACCGTTGACGATCCATTCGCTACCAGCTTCACGTATGTCGCTGATATCAACGACGCGGGCCAAGTCACAGGGTACTATAGGGACAACGAGGGCGTCCTCCATGGATTTCTCGCGACGCCCGTGACCAATTCAGCCCCGGTCGCAGGTGATGACATCGCCGGGGCTACAAAGGGAAAGGTCATCACCGCCGATGCCACGCATGGTGTGCTCGCCAATGATACCGACCCGGACAACGACACCTTGCACGTCAGTGCCGTCAACGGCGTTGCTGGGAATGTCGGGCACGCGCTTGCTGGCGTATTTGGAACTCTGACGCTCAAGGCCGACGGCAGCTACAGCTATGCCGCCGCAAAGGGCGGCAGTACGGCGCCAGTGCTGCCACAGGACACGTTCACGTATACGGTGGATGACGGTCATGGCGGCACCAGCACGGCCACGCTTAGCGTCTCGATTGTAAGTGCCGGTCAGACCTATGTGAGAGGAACAGATGGTAACGACTCACTGAGGGCAGGCACCAGCTCAACCGTCCTAGATGGCGGAAACGGCAACGACGTCCTCGTCGGTGGAAACAGCGCCGATGCATTGATCGGTGGGCGTGGTAACGACACGCTTACCGGCGGCAAGGACTCGGACACTTTCGTCTTCGATCCTAACTTTGGAAAGGACGTGATCACCGACTTCAAGCCCGGCGCGGACCACATCCAGTTTGATCACACCTTGTTCGCCAACTTTTCTAGTGTCCAAGCCCATGCAACCAATGACGGCCACGGCAACACCGTGATCACGTACGATGCGAACGACACAATCACGCTGACGGGTGTTGCACTGTCGAACCTGCACTCGACTGACTTCTTCTTTGTGTGACGGCGAGGCGCGCGCCACAACAAAGGCCCCGACGATGTTACACGTCGGGGCCTTTCAAGATCATCAGGCCGGTTACATCCGCCGTGCCTTACGATCTTTGATGTCGTCGATTACCGCATCTGATCTGGTGCAGAACGTGGTACGGCTGAGGCATAAAGCGCTCGGCCGCTAGCTCGCCCTTGTGAGGCTCACAACAGCAGACTAACGGCGCTACGGATGATCGGCCACTAGTGGAGCGTCGCGGACGGCCGCTCCGTCATCGCCTCGACAAACTGCCGCAAGCGATCCATAGCTTTGCGCCGCCACGACTCCAGCTCGCCGGCGTATTTCGCCAAGTCCGCACGAAACTGTTCCCCGTGAATGTCGGCACCTTGAGCGACCAGACGGTGCGCATAGGCCGTGAGCGCAAGATCGCGATGGCGGCACAACTCGGCGTTTGCATCGTCCAATACTTTCATTTTGAACCTCGCTTTACAGCTAATTTCCAAATATTTCCGCCTTCACCCGGCCGAATGCCGGTGTTTTCCACGTCGGTATGCCAAACTGAACCGGCATGCGTGACGAAAGACCCCGGCGGATACGTCCGCGATGCATCCCAAATGCCCAAGTAGCGCAGCGTGGGCCGCGATTCGAGTGCCTTGATCCGGTTCTTCAACGGCGTGATTGCTGCCAGCACGAAATCGCCGATCACCGGTGCCAGCGATTTGACGAAGCCTTCGATCTCGGCTCGCCGCTGGGGCGACACTCTGGCTTCCACTGCGCGACGTTCTTCAGGAGTTGGACCGTTCATGGCATGTGCCTCGTGTCTGCCGGCCGGCCATGCCGCGCTTCGTAGGCAAGCCGCAACCGCGACTGTTCTCGAACCAGTATGCGCGCAGCCAAAACGTTCTCGGGCTTGTCGCGATGCCACAGTTCGCGGATGCGCTTTTCCAGCCGAGCAATGGGAATCAGATCGTCGATTTCGGGCGAAAGCCGAACCACCCGGTACCCTGCCTTTATTGCGGCGATCCGCCGCCCATATTCCAGGTCGCTCGCTGTCAACCGGACGACCATGTGTCTGCCCTCAACCTAGTTTTGTTGATCTGCTCAATAGCAGATCGCGATCTCAAGCTTCATGTCTGCTTCGTCGCGATCGTCGTGCTGTCGATCGCAACGATCGCGATCATCGCCTTCGCCATGGAGCCGGTCGACGCACATCTGAAGCTGAAGCAGGACAAGAACCCGTTCCTCCATCTGATCGCGACGGTCGGCGAGCCGCGCTACAGGCTGGCTTTCGCCGTGACGACATTGCTGGCGACCGGCGGGTACATGCTGATGCCGTTCTCCAGCGCCTACACCGTGCACAATCTCGGCATCGACATCACGCATCTGCCGACGATCTACCTCGTCTCCGGCCTGTTCAGCATCGTCACCGGGCCGATGGTCGGCCGGGCCAGCGACGCATTCGGCAAATATCCGACCTTCGTGTTCGGCAGCGTCGTGTCGGTGATCATGGTGCTGATCTACACCCATCTCGGCCCCGTTTCGCTCGCGACCGCTATCCTCGTCAACGTCGTGATGTTCGTCGGCATCTTCTCGCGGATGATCCCCTCGCAGGCGCTGATGTCGGCGATCCCCGACGCCAGCCAGCGCGGCGCGTTCAGCGCAGTCGGCGCCTCGCTCCAGCAGCTCTCCGGTGGGCTCGGCTCCGTGCTCGCCGGCGCGATCATCGCGCAGAGCCCGGATGGGTCGCTGATCCATTTCGACCGGATCGGCTACGTCGTAGTCGCCTCGGCGGCCATCGCGCTGGTCGCGATGTATTTTGTTCAGAAGGCGGTCGCCGAGCGGATGGGGAAGCGGGTGGTGTGAGGTTGGCGGACCGACAGGCCGCGGCGCGAGGAGAGTCGGCGCGTTATTACCTCGACTGATCGGAAGCAGCCCCGTTTTGCGGCAAAACCTGCAAAATGGTGCCCAGGAAAGGATTGGGGCTCGATCCGTTAAACTATAGCAAAAACAGTTACTTACCTCTCCGCCTAGTCCGACGCTTGTACCACTGGACTGTGCTCGTGTCGACCCTGCCCTGATCGCCAACCCACACGCATGGCAAGGGCAGCGAGACTGCACCTGGAAGAGCGGCTTAGGTCGTTGAGAGCGAGGAAGAGTCCGCCGATGAAGGCTCCATAGCCACTACTGACTGGACAGGTGAAAACTGTTGCGGCACCGCCGAAGCGCGAAGCGGATGACGTATTCGTGCCAGCGGCCCTCCTTGAGAGATGACCGCGAAAAGCGGATTGGCGTCATGTCTGCCCTCCGGCGAGGGTTAGCACGCCGAAGGCTACGATCAGCCAGACCGGAGGGACAGCAGGGTGGCGGGCAACGCCCTCAGGCGCCCGCATGCGAGGATTTGAAAAACGACGACGCTATACACGACGAGCGCGATCGCTACCCGGCGACCGCACCTGCGTTTCGTTCACCTGCGCGAGCCCAGAGAAGGGCGAGAGGGCCCACCGAAATCCCAACGGCGAGCACCATGAACACCAGCAACCATCCTCCCGCGCTTTGCGGGCCACCGGCGAGATCGAGCGCCAAGCCCGTTCCCCAGGCGCCGGCGGCCGAAAGCCCGAAGCCGACTGTGGAGTGAAGCGCCATCGTCGCGCCGCGGTGATCTTGGGTAGCCGCCGCCGACATGCCGGCGGTCAAAGCGCCGGAGTCCGCTGGGACAGTCAGTCCGTAGGCGAGGAGCAGGAGGGCGAGGGCCCACGCCGGGGCACTCACGTTCGATCCGAGGAGCAGAGCTACCGCCGCCGAGGCGATCATCACGATCGTGATCGCGCGGTGACGGCCGAACTTCAGTGCGGCTTCGTTGCCGAGAATACTGGCGGGCATCGAGAGGATGGCGAAGAAGAAGCTCACCGTGACGGGCGACAGCCATGAGGGGGCGCCCTGATGTCCGATCACGAATGTCCAAAATCCGACGAGCCAGGTCCGGATGCCGTAGAGCTCGAAGCAGTGAGCTCCGTAGCCGAGGATATAACCGAGGGCCTCGCGGTTCGCGAGGACCGGCTTGAAGTTCAAGAGGCGCCCGTGCTTGGTTTCCGGAAGGCGCGCGTCCATTAGGACGCACGCGATGACCATCGCGATGGGTCCCGCGCCGGTGAGGACGAAGGCCCAGCGCCAGCCCCAGCCGTCCGCAATCACCTGAGCAGCCAAAAACGAGATACCCACGCCCAGCGAGAAGCTCGACGTGTAGAGCGTGACGGCGCGCGACGTGTCACCAGCCGGCAACCGGTCGGTGAGAGCCTTGAGGCCAGGCATGTAAGCCCCGGCGAAACCGAGACCGGCCAAGGCCCAGATGACGGTCCCGGACCAGAAACCTTGCGCGAATAGTCCGAAAGCGGTCGTCGCTAGTCCGCTCACGACGGACCCGCAGAGCAGCACCAGACGCGCATCGATCCTGTCGGTGAGCGTCGTCAGCACCGGAACGGCGAGCATGTAGCCGAACGCATAGCCGCTCGCCATGAGACCGCCCTCCGCGGCACTCATTCCCCAGGCCGGCATGAGATGCTGGGCGAGATTGGCGGAAAGCGCGACATGCGGCAGCAGATTCCCGATCTGCCCGAGACACATCGCGACGATCAGCGACCGGCCGTTCAGGCCCACGTTTCGACCGCTCATCTTCCCGCCTAGCCGATTACGAACATCCGCAGCCAGCGGCGCCAGCCCTCTTTGCACCCTCATCCGCCGCGCAACAGCCGGATGCGTCCTGCTTCGCCGGACCACCGCAGCATCCGGACGCGCCGCCGCCCTCGACCCCGCCGCGCGTGCAGACGCCGGTCTCGGGCAGTTCGAGCTCGACGCGCTCAGCGGCTTCCCGGTCGCCGGCGATGTCGGCCGCGATCGAGCGGACCTGTTCATAGCCCGTGATCATCAGGAAGGTCGGGGCGCGTCCGTAGGCTTTCATGCCGGCGAGGTAGAAGCCGCGGTCGTCCTGCTCGAGCTCGCGCGCGCCGTGCGGGCGCACGGTGCCGCAGGAGTGCTCGTTCGGATCGATCAGGGGCGCCAGCGCTGCCGGCGCTTCGATCGCCGGATCGAGGCGGAGACGGATCTCGCTCAAGAAGGAGAAGTCCGGGCGGCAGCCGGTCGCGACCACCAGCTCGTCCACGACGATGATGCGATCGCAGCAGGCGGATGGGGTCGAGATCCGGAGCCGGCCGTCCGCCTGCGCGATGGCGGCGACGGGAAAGCCGGCTTCGACCTGCACCTGCCCCGAGGCGACGATCGAGGCGAAGCGGGCGCCGAGTTCGCCGCGGGCGGCCAGCTTGTCATTCGCTCCGCCGCCGAAGGATTTCTCGGGATTCCCGCTCCGGAGCAGCCAGATCGGCCGCGTGCCGGGAGCCTGCTGCGCCAACGTCGCCAAGTCCGTCAGGGTGCCTATCGCCGAGTGCCCGGTGCCGAGCACTGCGACCGTCTTGCCCGCAAACCGGGCCCGCTCCATACCGAGGACGTCGGGCATCCCGTACGAAGTCCGCGCTGCGGCCTCGCGCTCGCCGATCGCCGGCAGTCCGCCGGCGCCGGCGGGGTTCGGCGAGGCCCAAGTCCCAGACGCGTCGATCACGGCGTCGGCGCGCAGCGTCTCGGGACCCTTGCCGTTCCGGTAGCGGATCTCGAAAGGCGCGGCCTCCCGGCCCTTGGTCTTGGCCTTGTCGAAGCCGACGCGACCGATCGCGGTGACGCGGCTGCTCATCCGGATCACATCGCGCAGCACGGTCCTGGTCGCCAGCGGTTCGATGTACTGTTCGAGAAACTCGCCGCCCGTCGGATAGACCTGCGGATCCGGCGAATTCCAGCCCGTCGGCGCCAGCACGCGCGCGGCCGCCTTGTCGACGTTGTACTCCCACGGGGAGAACAACTGCACGTGCCGCCATCGCCGGATGGAGTGTCCCGCTTCGGGTCCGGCCTCCAGCACGATCGGTGTCATGTCGCGTTCGAGAACATGCGCTGCTGCCGCCAGACCGACCGGCCCAGCACCGATGATCGCCACCGTCTTTCCCGCGCTCATCTCGCTTCTCCTATGCTTCTAGAATCACCGAAAGACTGTTCAAAAAAACTCATGCCGCAGGGCGCGCTGCCGTGCCACACTCCACTTCGTCGGCGCAGCACTCGGCGACCAAGAAATCCACCAGGCCCCGCATTGTGTCGTACTCGGCATGGCAGATCAGCGTCGTGCCTTCGCGAAGCTGGGTCATCAGGCCGACGGCGACGAGACCCTTGATGTGATGCGACAGGGTCGAGGCCGGGATCTTCAGCCGCTCCTGCAGTCGCCCGACCGGCAGGCCGGCGTGACCGGCACGGACGAGCGTCCGGTAGATCTTCAGCCGGGTCGGGTTGCCCAACGCTTCCAAGCGTGCCGCTGCATCGTCGATTTTCATGGCCGGCACTATGCGCCCGCTCGATATTGCCGTCAACCATATTTCTAGAATATTCGAAATATTGCCATTGTCCTCAACCCGGCATCAGGGCATCAGGCAGGCTCCCGGCTTCCGGATTGACGCCGGCCTAATAATTCCATAAGTCTGGATATATGGAAATCGAAGAAGCCGTCCTAGTGCTCGCCGCCCTGTCCCAACCGACCCGTCTGGAGGCGTTCCGGACGCTGGTCCGGCACGAACCTGATGGTCTTGCGGCCGGCGACCTCGCTCGTCTGTTGGAAGTCCCGCCGAACACGCTCTCGGCCCATCTGTCGATCCTGACCCGCGCGCGCCTGGTGACGTCCGAACGGCGCAGCCGCTCGATCGTCTACCGCGCCCACCTCACCGAATTTCGAGACGTCGCGGTCTTCCTGCTTCGGGACTGCTGCGGCGGGCGGCCGGAAGTTTGCCAGCCGGTCGTCGAGAGCCTGCAGTCCTGCTGCCCTCCGAAGCGAAAGGAGCGAAGCCGTGCCTGATCACATGTACAACGTTCTGTTCCTTTGTACCGGCAACTCTGCGCGTTCGATCCTCGGCGAGTCGATCCTGCGGAAGGACGGGGCCGGCCGCTTCCAGGCCTTCTCCGCCGGCAGCACGCCGAAAGGCGCGGTACACCCACTGGCGCTGCGCACGCTCGAGAGCATGGACTATCCCGTCGACGGGATGCGCTCCAAAAGCTGGTTGGAATTCGCCGCCCCCGATGCGCCGGTGATGGATTTCGTTTTCACCGTCTGCGACAACGCCGCCGGAGAGGCTTGCCCCGTCTGGCCCGGTCAGCCGATGACCGCGCACTGGGGCATCGAGGATCCCGCCGCGGCCGAAGGCACGGAGCTGGAAAAACAGGCGGCCTTCATCACCGCGTTCCGCTTCCTGAGGAATCGGATTGATACCTTCGTGAGCCTCCCGCTGCGGAGCATCGACAAGCTCTCGCTCGGCACCAAGCTGCGCGAGATCGGTCGTTCCGAAGGCGCGACACGCCCAACGCCGAAGGCCGGCTGATGGACACGTTCGACCTTTCGCGGCGCCTGGCGGCCGAAGCGCTCGGCACAGGGATTCTCGTCGCCACCGTGGTCGGGTCCGGCATCATGGCCGAAACGCTGACCAAGGACGTCGCTCTCGCGCTTCTCTGCAACACCTTGCCGACCGGGGCCATCCTGGTTGTCCTGATCACCGTGCTCGGTCCGATCTCCGGCGCGCACTTCAACCCGGCCATCACGATCGTCTTCACCGGCAAACGCGAGCTACCGGTGAACGAGGCCGCGCTCTACGTGATCGCGCAGATCGCCGGCGGCATCGCGGGAACGATGGCCGCGCATCTGATGTTCGGACTGCCGCTGCTTGACTTCTCGACGAAGGTTCGGACCGGAGGGCCGCAATGGTTTGCCGAAGCCGTCGCTGCCTTCGGGCTGGTCGCAACGATCCTGGCGGGCATCCGCTTCCAGCGGACGGCCGTCCCCTGGCTGGTCGGCTTGTACATCACGGCGGCCTACTGGTTCACCGCCTCGACATCGTTCGCCAACCCCGCCGTGGCGATCGCACGGTCCCTGACGAACACGTTCTCGGGCATTCGCCCGGCGGACCTGCCCGGATTCATCCTCGCGGAGCTCTGCGGAGCGTTCGCCGGCATGCTGCTGATGAACTGGCTGCTCGGACGCCCCAAGGCGCGCGGCCCCGTCCCGATCGCGGAGACAACCCGATGAGCGTCGCGATCTATCACAACCCGAATTGCGGCACCTCGCGCAACGCGCTCGCGATGATCCGGCAGAGCGGGGTCGAGCCTATGGTCATCGAATATCTGAAGACGCCGCCGTCCCGCGAAAAGCTGGTCGAACTCATCACGGCCATGGGCATTCCCGTTCGCGCGCTTCTGCGCGAGAAGGGCACGCCGTTTCACGAGCTCGGTCTCGCCGACCCGAAATGGTCAGACGACGAGTTGATCGATCAGATGCTCGCGCATCCGATCCTGATCAACCGTCCGATCGTGGTCACGCCCAAAGGGGTCAAGCTGTGTCGGCCCTCGGAAGCAGTATTGCCTCTGCTGCCTAGTCCGCATATCGGCCGCTTCGAGAAAGAAGACGGCGAGATCATCGAGACCTAGAGCGAGAAGCTCGCCCCAACGACGCACGGTCGTTCACCCATGGAATGCCACGCGCCTTGTTTGGCACCAACAGCTCCGCATGACTCGAGCCGTGGTCAAGGCTTCCCGAGAGCCGGTCTCAAAGACGCGAGCGACACCTGCCCAACTTCTGGGACGCCTCAATCGACGCGATGGACCTCCGACTGAATGGCGCTGCCACGCTCCGCGCTTTGCTGCGCATGTGCATTGTATCGCTTCCGTGCCAAATGTCGCTGCTGGGAGCGTAGAGAGGCGCCGTCGGGTGCTCCCGATCAAGCAAATGCCGATATGCTCAACGCGATGCGTTGGTTCAGCGTGGTAGCCGGGCAACACTAGGTACACGATCAGCCGGATGCGACTCCGCGCGCATTTGACTCGACCTTGCGCTGTGGTAGCCCTGCCACGGGGATCAGGCGAATGACGAGGTTCGTTTTCAAACGGCGGATCGGCTGCGGGGCCGCATTCATTGCGGCCTACGCACTCGTTTTCCATCTCATCCTCTCCAGCATCCTGGTTGCAGGCGTTTCACCGGCTGCTGCCGTCGCGGCTCACGAGCTGTGTATCAGCAGCGCCAATTTGGACGCTACCCGGCCTGACGCAGACAAGAGCGGCAAGACGCTCGCGATACACTGTCCGTTATGCGTCGGACATCACGTCATAAGCGCGCTTCCGCCGCCGCAAGTTGCCTTCGTTGACCGTTCGTATGTTGAGGCGGCCATCGTCTTTGCATTCGAAACACGGTTTGTTGCGCGGTTTCGTTCATACGATCACCAATCTCGCGGACCTCCCCTCCTAATCTGACAACAGCGCTACGGCGCCAATATTCAGTTCAATTGGGAGTTTTGCCATGTCATCCGCTGCCAGGCGGCTGCGAGCGCTCGCCAGCGCCGCCGCCATCCTTTCTTCACCTGTAAACGCGCAATCAAACGGGCAGAAGCAACTGCCGCCCGTGACCGTTGAAGCACCCCAGCAAAGGCGGGATGCGACTAGCCGTCCATCCCGGGACACCGCCCGTTCGCCGCGAACTGCGCGTGCCAGACGGGTGCCGGCCGAACCGGCCCAATCGGCCGGCGACCAGGGCGGCGCGGCGCGCGCAGCGCTGGGAGTCCTCTCGGCACAGCAGGCCCTTAGGGAGATCAACAACACACCGGGCGGTGTGGCGCTCGTGCCCGCCGAGGCCTACAGAAACTCGACCGTCTCGAACACGATCAAGGACATTTTGGACTACGTCCCGGGCGTATTCGCCCAGCCGAAATGGGGTGACGACACTCGCCTGTCGATCCGCGGCTCCGGCCTGTCGCGCAATTTCCATCTGCGCGGCGTCCAGCTCTACATGGACGGCATTCCCATCAACACAGCAGATGGCTACGGCGATTTTCAGGAGATCGATCCCACAGCTTACAAATACGTGGCCGTCTACAAGGGCGGCAACGCCCTGCAATATGGCGCCAACTCCTTGGGCGGCGCGATCAATTTCGTCATTCCGACTGGTCCCGATCCGCTTCCAAACGGTGCGTCCTTCGATCTTGGCGCTTTCGGTTACAAGCGGCTGCAAGCCAATGCCGGCGGTGCGAACGGTCCATGGGATGGCTTTGTCACCGCCTCCACGCAGGCATCCGACGGCTTTCGGGATCACAGCTTCGGATCGAGCAACCGCATTAACGGCAATATCGGTTATCAGATATCGCCAGACGTCGAAACGCGGTTCTATTTCAACGCCAACGAGGTACGCCAGCGCATTCCGGGCAGCGTTGACAGAACCACAGCGCTGACCTCGCCTACCTCGGCGGCTCCGATCAACGTCGCTAATGATTGGCAGCGTAATATCGACACCGTGCGGATAGGAAACAAGACGACCATCCGCTTCGAAGATACCCAAGTTGAGCTCGGGGCGTTCGGGGTCGATCGCCACTTAATGCATCCGATCTTTCAATGGCTCGACTACCGGTACAAGGACTATGGCGGCTTCGCAAAGGTCACGGACGATCGCTTCATCGGTGGATTCCGCAACAGATTCGTCGCCGGCTTCAACATCCTGAACGGCACCATTGACGCGCAGCAATTCGTCAACGTTGGCGGCTTCAAGGGGACGCCGACGTCGTCGTTGTTGCAGAAGCCGCAAAATTACTCCGCCTATGCGGAGAATTCGTTCTACTTCGTACCAAACGTCGCATTCGTGGCGGGCACGCAATATCTATATGCGGTGCGCGATCAGCAGGTGAACTTCTCGACCAATGGCGACGTCAACGGTCGGAGCACCTTTAGCCTGTGGAGCCCCAAGGTCGGCCTGCTGTGGCAAGTCGATCCAACCTGGCAGGTGTTTGGCAACATCTCGCGTAGCGCAGAGGTCCCTAGCTTTGGCGAGAGTGTGAGCCCGAACTTCCTAAACCCGACTTTGCCCAACATTCCGTTCTTCTTGATCAAGCCACAAACCGCCACAACCTACGAAATCGGAACCCGTATGAAGCGGCCTGATTACGCTTGGGAGATCGCCCTCTATCGCGCCGACATCCGCAACGAACTGCAATGTCTTTTTAGCGCGTTCGGCAATTGCAATGTCACCAACGCCGACCGCACGGTTCATCAGGGGATTGAGGCCGGCGCAGGGGCCGCAATTTTCCGCGACATCTTCGTCGGTGGAGCTGCGCCAGACAAGATCTGGCTGAATCTCGCTTATACGCTCAACGATTTCCGCTTCGACAATGATCCGACCTTCGGCAACAACATTCTGCCCGGCGCGCCGCGGCACTACATCCGGGCCGAGCTGTTGTATAAGCACCCGACGGGGGTCTATTTCGGGCCCAACCTGGAATGGGTGCCGCAGGCCTATTTCGTTGACAGCGCCAACACGCTGATGACGTCGGCTTACGCGATCTGGGGTTTCAAGGCAGGTTTCGACAATGGCGGCCCATTCACGGGCTACATCGAGGCGCGCAACATCTCAAACAAAGCCTATATCGCGAGCGCAAGCATCATCGACCGAGCCACTCCGACGTCACCTCTGTTCGAGCCTGGCAACGGCAGGGCGATCTACGCTGGGGTGAGGTATCGATGGTAAGCACAATCAATTCGCGAGGCACCTCGAGGGCGGTTTTCAACCGACATTTGAGCAGCGTGAGCCTTCGTGCGTTTTCGCTTTTGCTCCTTCTGCTGGCCAACGCAGCGGTGCTGGCCACGGAAGTCGGAGCAGAGGCCGAAATCGAAGAACTACTGCACGGCATGTTCGACAAGCCGGACGTTGTTCTCAAGGTAGCCCCGGTCGTGGTTGCTGGTGATTTCGCCATTGCCGACTGGACGCAGGGCGACATGGGCGGTCGGGCTCTGCTTCGCCGCAAACAAGCGTCATGGGTGATCACGCTGTGCGCCGGTGACGGCATCAGATCGCGTGAAGCGCTGAGGCAAGCCGGAGTCCCGCCGCAGGAAGCGATCTCATTGGAACGCGATCTTGCGGCGGCGGAGAGCAAGGCCGATCCCGAACGTGTGGCCATGTTCTCCCGGTTCGAGGGAATGGTGACGATGGACAGTACGTCCAATCAAG
The DNA here is from genome assembly GCF_038085055.1 of Bradyrhizobium sp. ISRA442. Classification (NCBI taxonomy): domain Bacteria; kingdom Pseudomonadati; phylum Pseudomonadota; class Alphaproteobacteria; order Hyphomicrobiales; family Nitrobacteraceae; genus Bradyrhizobium; species Bradyrhizobium sp. ISRA442. The sequence goes on along the minus strand of NZ_JALGCN010000012.1, from coordinate 136,256 downwards.
CACGCGGCGACGCGCATCCATCGAAGTGATCGCCCGAATGTCGATAATAAACACACCTCCGGCTGCCATACCGCCGGGGATGCCCCAAACGAACACGCAAAGGCGCAGTATGATCTCACAACTCCAAAAGCTACTTCTGTTGGCGGGCCTCGCCGGTCCGGTGTTTACCGCAACGATAGCAGCCGCTGCCGGTGTCGATGATGAGAGCTTTTTCACGCATCTTCATACCGAGCGCGCGATGGCGAATGTCACTGTGACGCCGGGACGAGCTGGACCTGTCGAAATCGCGGTTCAACTGGAAACGGTCGACGAGATGCCGCTGCCGGCGGTTGCTGTTTCGGTGATCTTGTCCGGTCCCGAAGCTGGTGGTGGGACGATCAAAGCCCCGGCAGTGCACACGGTCGACGATCAATGGCGTGCCACGGTGACTCTTCCATCGAGCGGCCGCTGGAGCATGGGGCTGGAGATCAAGCTATCCGAGAATGACGAGGTGAAGATTGCCTCGCCAATCCTGATCCGTTGACAAGAGCCAAGGAGCAACCGATGAACAGACGAGAATTCAATGCAGGAATGCTCGCGGCTCCTTTGTTGGAGTTTCTGGCGTCGACTGCCCGAGCGCAATCTAGCTCGGGGGCACGCCCAAAAGTCGGCATGCTGATCCACAATGACATGATCCTGCTCGATCTGGTCGGACCGCTCACGGTTTTCAACATTATGCAGGCAGAGCTGTACTTGGTCTCACGGACCATGCAGCCGGTAATCCCCGATGTGCAGGTTCCCATAACGCCCTCGGTTACTTTCGATAACTCGCCAAAAGCCTTCGACGTGCTGTTTGTCCCCGGGGCCTCAAAGGCACGCTGGACGCAATAAAGGACGGTCCGACTCTCGGTTACATCAGAGAGCATGGCGCGACTGCAGGCCTGGTCACAAGCGTATGCACAGGGTCACTCCTGCTCGGGGCCGCCGGTCTGTTGAATGGCTATGAGGCCACCTCGCATTGGTATGTCCGGGACCTTCTCAGTCTGATGGGAGCCACGGTGCGAAAGGATCGCGTTGTTGTGGATCGCAACAGGATCACCGGCGGGGGCGTCACCGCAGGCATTGATTTCGCGCTCACGATAGCCGCCAAGATTTCAGGCGAGGATGTCGCCAAGCGCGCGCAGCTCTTGATCGAATATGATCCGAAGCCGCCATTCGATGCTGGCGCGCCAGACCAGGCTGGTCCTGCCCTGGTCGGCGACGTCCTGGCCCGCCGAAAGAAGCTCATCGACGAGGCCGCGGTGATGGCGAGAGCAGCGGGCGAGGTACTCAGGGGACGGTAGCGATCTCGTTCCGAGCGCTCGTTCTAGCTGCCCGCAGCCGAGCTGACAGTCGGTTCGCCGCGAGTTCAAGCTGACTGCGCGCGGATTTGCGCCTTAGGCGCGTGCACACGCCGTTGCCGGCCCACAACACACCCATTTAATTGTCAGGCCCACCCTCCGTCCAGCGCCTGGGCGTCGCCGCCCGCCTCGACCATAGCCCGTCCTTGGGATAGCCTATGGCGCATGGTAGACCGATGCGCCATAGGCTAGAACTGTTTCTTCCCATCGTCGTGCTCGCGCTGGTGATGCAAATCCTGGCGCCGGTCGCCGCGTGCTGGGCCGCTACCATCGCGTTCGTCGATCCGCTGCAAACGGCGAGCATTTGCCATGTCGGTGGAGGCGTTGGCTCGGGCGATCAGGATCGCGAAAACCTCGCGCATGACGGGCTGTGCGTGGTCTGCGTGTCGTACGCGGGAGCAGCCGTCGATGCACCGAGAACCCACGCCATCCCACCTCAGCCTGGCGAGGTGCTGATTGTCCGCTGGCCGGACGCATCGGCGATATCCGCATCGGATCGGGTCGGCTCCAGTAGCAGGGCGCGCGGACCTCCGCTGTCGGCGTGAACATGGCGGCCTAGGCCGCTTCGTTTGCACGTCGTTTTGTGGAGACCTTCCATGTTTATCTTTCGTGCGCGTGCAGGCCTTTGGGGTGCCGCAATCGCGCTTGTTCCTCTTTCCGGAAGCCTGGCCCACGAAATCGTTGGCAACCGCTTCTTTCCAGCAACGCTCAGCATCGATGATCCCGGCGTGAACGATGAGCTGTCTTTACCGACCGTCGACAGCTTCAAAACCGGCGACCTTCCGCCGGTGCGGCAGCGCGATATCTCCGGCGAGTTTTCCAAGCGGATCACAGAGGATTTCGCGATATCGTTTGGCACGACCTACACCTTTCTCGGTCCGATCGATCCGACGGTGCCCGGGGCCAACGGCTTCCAGAATCTGGACACCATGTTCAAGTATCGGGTGTTCAAGAATCCCGAGCATGAGTTCGTGATGTCGGTGGGCTTAGGCGTGGAATGGGGCGGCACCGGCTCCTCCACTGTGGGCGCCGACCCCTTCAACACCTACACGCCGACGCTCTTTTTCGGCAAAGGGTTAGGAGATCTGCCAGACACGCTGTCCTGGCTCAGGCCGGTCGCGATCACCGGCCAAGTCGGCTATGCGATCCCGGGGCGGAATTTCACGACGACCTTCGGGGTTGATCCCGACACCGGCGCCCTGACTGCCGACACCGAGTTCCACCCGCGTGTGCTGAACTGGGGTGGGACCATTCAATACAGCATGCCCTATCTGAAATCGTCCGTGGTCGATCTGGGCCTGCCGGATTTCATTAACCACCTGATCCCATTGGTCGAGGCCAATCTGCAGACCCCGGTGGCGAACACCCTGACCTCGGGAAGGCTGACCACCGGTACCATCCAACCCGGCGTGATCTGGGTCGGCAACTATTTCCAGGTCGGCATAGAGGCGCTGATCCCGATCAACCGGCAAAGTGGCAGCAATGTCGGCGTGATCGCGCAGCTGCACCTCTACCTCGATGACATCGACCCGCGCGGGATCGGCAAACCGCTGTTCGGCGGCCCTGTCCAGCCGGCAAGCCCCTTTCCGAGGTAATCGACCATGCGACAATCATCTTTGATTGGAATCACTCCGCTCTTGCTCGTGCTCACAATAGGCGCAGCGCAAGCGCATGCTTTTCTGGACCATGCCGAGCCGCGCGTCGGCAACAAAGTTGCAAGCCCGCCGCGCGAGGTGACGCTGTGGTTCACCCAAAAGCTTGAGCCCGCCTTCAGCAGCCTCACCGTGACCGATGCAGCCGGTAAGCGCGTCGACAGCGGAAAACCCCGCGTCAGCGGCAACCAGATGTCGATCCCGCTGCGCGCCGGCGGTGCAGGCACCTACCGCGTGAACTGGCATGTGCTGTCCGTGGATACGCATACCACAGAGGGCAACTTCACCTTCCAGGTTGGCCAGTAACGCCAGCGGGAAAGTCCGATGAGCTGGTTCGGGACGGACATTGACGGTCCCCTCGTTATGACGCGCGCGATCCATTTCGCGTCGTCGGCGACAACGGCCGGCGCGGTGATGTTCCGCGTCTTCGTCGCCGAACCCGCTTTGCACCCGTCGCCGGATGGCTATGCTATTGTCCGAGCGCGCCTGGCCGCGCTTACTTGGACGGGGCTCGCCATCGCAGCCGCAACCGGTTTGGTTTGGCTTGTGCTGCAGACCATGTCGATGATGGGCCTTCCCTTCGGAGAGGCGATGAGATCGGGTGCGATGCTGACCGTTGCCAACGAGACCCAATTCGGCGAGGTCTCGAAAGTCCGCGCCGCGCTGGCTCTTCTGCTGGCGGCCTGTCTGGTTCTCGACTGGTTTGCCCCATCGCGTTGGCTTGCGCTCGTCGCCGCGTTAGGGCTGGTCGGGGCGATCGCCTGGACCGGGCACGCTGGGTCGACGCTGGGGGAATTGGGGAATCTGCACCTCACCGCCGACGTGCTGCATCTTGTCTCCGCGTCCGCGTGGATCGGAGGCCTGTTGGGCCTTTCAATTCTGTTCGCGGTCGGTCGGCGCCGTTCGGACTTCGAGTGGGGATCGCTGCAACTGGACGCCGTCCTCAGGTTTTCAACCCTCGGCATGATCAGCGTCGCTGCCTTGATCTTATCGGGAATCGTGAATGCGTGGATCCTCGTCGGTTCGTTCCGCGCCCTGCTCGTGACGGACTATGGACAATTGCTGCTGCTCAAGATCGTGGCCTTCGTGGCCATGCTCGGCTTTGCCGCGGTCAACCGGTTCTGGCTGACACCTCAGCTCGCCTTGGTCATGAACGCCCAGGCGGATACTAACGCGCTTTCAGCACTGGCACGCAATACGCTCACCGAGATCGCGCTCGGACTTGCGATCTTTGCCGTGGTCGGGGTGCTCGGCACGCTGCATCCCGCCATCCATCTCGTGAATTGAACCGCCCAAGGACAAGAAGGGAGCAACCACATGCAATTCCGAAAGCTTACGCTACCGTCGATCGCCTGCGCTGCCTTGGCCGCTTATGTCGCGACTGCGCCCGCGCGTGCCGATGAGATCAAGGCCGGTGATCTCGCTATCAGCCAAGCCTGGAGCCGCGCCACGCCGAAGGGAGCGAAGACCGGCGGCGGCTATCTCACCATCGAGAACAAGGGCAGCGCGCCGGACCGACTGATCGGCGGATCGAGCGATGTCGCGGGCAGCGTCCAGGTCCACGAAATGTCGACGGAGGGCGGCGTCATGAAGATGCGTCCGGTTGAGAACGGGCTCACCATCGAGCCTGGCAAGACAGTCAAGCTGGCGCCGGGCGGCTACCATCTGATGATGATGGATCTGAAGCAACCGCTGAAGCGGGGCGACAAGGTCCCGGTCACTCTCGAGTTCGAAAAGGCAGGTAAGGTGACGCTCTCACTCGATGTCGAGGGCATCGGCGCACAGGGACCGTCAGGCGGCTCGAGTATGGGCGGCAAGATGCAGATGAAGAAGATGCCCGATCATTCCGGCATGAAGATGTGAGAACTACGAGGCCTTACCGGCTTCGCTAGTAGCAGGTCTTCCGTGAAGGTCAGGTATTGGCCCGTCGCGTCGATATTGAAATGTCGGCTTTTGCGCCGCTCTTGCGGCTTAAGCGGACATGATCAATTCATGAGGACACGTCCTACCTAGTCCAGGTCCGAAGCATGGGTGTACCCGGAGCCGATGGATCGCGCAGCAGGTGGCCATGACCACCGTGGGGCACATCGACAAACTATTGCCCTCCGAAGGCAAACATCACACGTTCGAACCGTGTCGGGTGCGCCATTTCTTCGTTATTTTGCAGCGCCATGCGCGCGCCGAAACTGTAACTCGGCTTCATTTGCCCGAGTAAGCAATTCAATCAAATTGTCGCCGGTGCGCTCAGAGGCTAGCCCTCACCCGCTGAACATCCAGAGTCGCTCGCTGGCCATGTAACCCGCCAGTAGCAATGTGCCAAAAGCGACGATAAGTGCTGCGGCGCCAGCCTCGATTCCGCGCATCGCGAGCATGCCAACCCCGGCTCGCGTAAGAGCGAGGCGCGTTGCGAGTCCGCGCGCGCTGACGGCGAGTGTTGCGATCGCCGCGACCGTCACAGCCGTCCCCAATCCCATGATCAAGGTGGCGCCGATACCGGTCCAGAACAGGTCCTGGGCCAGCGCGAAGATCAGCACGATGACCGCGCCGGAACACGGCCGCAATCCAACCGCGACCACCGCGGTCAGACCTCGGCGCCAACCGCCGCTGCCTGCAAGCTCAGCGGGCTCCGGCCCATGGGCGTGACCCCAGGCCGACGCGTGATGCTCATCGTGACAATGAAAGCCGTGCACGGTGCAGCCATCGACCATGCATTGGCCGCCGCGCATGGCAATCGCGGAAGGCCTCCCCGCGGACAACCCTAGGGTAGTCGCAGTTTGGCCTTTGGCCACCGGAACCGACGCGAAAGCGAGTTCGGGCGCCGTCCTCCATGTCAGTTCGCGCAAGGCGATGAGGAAACCGCGACCTTTGACATAGAGAAGCCTGAGCCCGATCAGGATCACGAGAGCATAGCTTGCGATCTCGACGAGACGGACCGTCAGCCCAATCGCCTTTGCTGTAGCGCCGAGAAGAACGGCGGCGATGGCGACGACGATAATGGCGACAACGGATTGAATGACCGCGGATGCGAATGACAGGACAACGCCCCGGCGCCACGTCTCTTCATTGGCGATGAGGTAGGAGGAGATGACCGCCTTGCCATGCCCCGGGCCTGCGGCATGAAAAATGCCATAGAGAAAGGAGATGCCGAACAGACCCCACATCGCGGCCCCATCCTCCTTGCTGGCCCGGATGAAGCCCGACATCGAGCGGTAGAAGGCGGCCTGCTCGGCAAAAATCCAACCGCTAATGCCCGAAGCGAAGATGCCGGCTGCGGCGGGATGCGGCGCACCAAACGGCGCGCTCCAGGCCGACACGATACCACCTGCAAAGGCGATAAGGATCGCCACGAGGGCAGTGACGGAGACGGCGCGCGGTCTGGTCATGGGCACTTTACCAGCATCTTGTTCGCGAAGGTTTCCCCGTAGGTGCTGGAGGCATCAAGCGGATCGCTATCGAGCTGACTGAGCCGAAACTGTTCCGCCGCCGTTGGCTGGTGCGGCAGATCGTAAGTCAGATTGCATTGCGGCGCGCCGCTCAAGGAAACCGGCTTGTCCTTGGCAAATTCGAAATCCACAAAGATCGTGGGATCGTAGACCTCAATCTGCATTGCCTTTGCCGTGGCGGCCGCCTTCAAAGGTAAAGTGAAATGGAGAGTCAGGGCGGCGTTCTTGTATTCCAGCCAATAGTCGACGGGGTCCGAAAACTTCACTTTCTTACCGTCCGCGCGCGCGAAGGTGAAATAGCCATACTCCTTCAGCGAATCCACGTTGACCTGCGCGAACGAGGCGAGTTCTTCGCGCGTGTACTGGCCCTTTTTGGCGTGCGAGATGCCCTGAATCGCATAAGCCGAAAACATGTCGTCGAAGGTCCAGGCGTGGCGAACACCTGTCATGGTGCCATCAGCGGCGTAGAGGACTTCGCTGTGAAACGTGACCCAGACATGGGGGTGCGCCTCGGCGCAGTTGACGGATAACAAGAGAAGAATGGCGGCGGAGTAACACGAGCGTTTGATCATGGTCTATCTGCCGAATCGAGTAATGAGTGGACCCGCATCAGCGGGGACGGTGATCTCAAATGCGCATCAGAGCGTGATAGCGCACTAGGTGACGCATGCACCCTGCCTCGCGCCACGCAAGACGAGTCCTGCGGCACGGAAGTGACGGCAAGGCTTCAGACGGTGGGGGGCGCGCGTGACAGGAATGCCGGGTGACGCGGTTTAATCACCCGATCGGAAACCGAATTTGACGCGCGATCAATTTCTGCAAATTGGAGCGCTTTCAGCCCTTCAGGCGCATCCGGTAGTGAGGAGTTCGACAGCAGGAAGCCCGAGAAGCAGATTGGGCAGTTGTCATCGTGATCGGCCAGTCGCGCCGGCAGCTGCGTTACGGATTGCCCTGTTGGCCGGGCGTGCCTGAGGCTCTCGCCGTCGGTGCGGCCGAAGCTTGAAAAAGTGAGATCGTGCTTGTGGACGTGCTCGAACGACAGCGCGAGCTGCAGCACAAGCGCCGCCAGCGCGAGATAGGCTCCGAATCGCCGGGTGAAGACCCGTGCTGACATCGATTTCGCCCCCGCCAAGGAGCCGTTTCCCTTCTGAGGTCCTTGAAGCTATCGCCTTCGGCCGAACCCGCGCAACCGTGTTGAATTGGCGATCACCCTGCAACGGACGAGGAAAAATGGCGATCGAGGGGCTACGAGCGCCCCGTCATTCGAATGGTTCCTTTCGAGGGAGCAGGCTCTTTCTGTCCGGTTGCATCACCCTTGCCGGCTAGGTCGTGCGGCCGCTCACCGACCGCATCGGTCGGTGGAAAGATGCTGTCATATATCGCGCGAGCTTCGCGAATGAGGCGAAGTCGCTCGAGCTCGGATTTGCTGACAAATTCTACGATCTTGCCCATCAGCTCACCCTCAGGCACAGCAAGCCTCAAAGCCTTGCCTAAGCAGGTCCTTTGGCAGGTCACGCCCGATGAAAACAAGCCGCGTCTGGCGCGGCTCCATCTCCTTCCAAGGACGCCGACTTCCGCCTTCAATGAGCATGTGGACGCTCTGAACGACAAACTGCCGATCGTCATCCTCTATTGATGCGATGCCCTTCATGCGCAGGATGTCCGTCCCGTAGCGTTGGGTGACATCCTGAATCCAGGACACGAACTTATTGGGCTTCATTGGTCGGTCCGCGACCAGGGACAGGCTGGCGATCCTGTCATCGTGTTCGTGCTCGTGTTCTTCGGTGAGGAAACCCGGCTCGACTTCGAGGATGCGCTCGAGATTGAAGGCGTCTCGTCCCAATACTTGGGCGAGATCGATACCGCAGCGCTCGGTTCGGTGAATCTGCGTATATGGATTGATGCTTCGGATACGACGTTCGACCGTTGCGAGGCCGCCCGCATCGACAAGATCGACCTTGTTAACGAGAACGATGTCGGCGAACGCCAATTGCTCCTGCGCTTCAGGGGTCCGGTCGATCTGGTCGAGCAAGTGCTTGGCGTCCGCGACGGTGATGATAGCATCAAGCTTCGTCTTGCGGCGGACGTCTTCGTCGACAAAGAAGGTCTGCGCGACAGGCGCGGGATCTGCGAGCCCCGTCGTCTCGACCACGATACCGTCGAAGCCGCGGCTGCGGCGCATCAGCCCCGCGATGATTCGAATGAGGTCGCCGCGTACCGTGCAGCAGATGCAGCCGTTGTTCATCTCGAAGATCTCCTCGTCCGCGTCGACGATGAGATCGTTGTCGATGCCGACCTCTCCGAATTCGTTCACAATCACCGCAAACCGCTTGCCGTGTGTCTCGGAGAGAATGCGGTTCAGCAGCGTGGTCTTCCCGGAGCCCAGATAGCCGGTCAGAACCGTGACGGGAATCTGGGGTGCAGCATCGGCCATGGTGTTGTTTTCTCCTCGCGCTTCGCGGGCGGCGCTTTTCGCCATATCGTCGGGATCGCTGATCTGCGCATGGTGGGCTTCGGGCCGTCGTCGAGCAGAAAGGCGTGTGCGAAATGCCGCCCCGAACTCGTTGCGATCCGGAGTGTAATGTTATAACGTTACATGTGGTCGAAAGAAGGCACAAGGGACCATCAATCAAGCAATTCCGAGAGGCCCTCTTGTTCCGGCTGTGTCGCGACACCCCAGTAGATGCCGACGCTCGACGGCAGTTTGATTTGGATTTGGTCCGTCGGTCGGCATACGATGCCTCCGTGTGGCAGAAGGCCTGCTTTCGACGGCGTCGGCTGCTGATCTTGGTTGGGGTTGCGGCGGCCTGGGCGATCTTGCCGGCTTCTGCGCAACAAGACGCAACGAAACTAGAGGTCGTGGCGACATTTTCGATCCTCGGTGATTTCGCCAGGAACGTTGGCGGCGATCGAGTCGACGTCACGACCTTGGTCGGTCCCAACGGTGACGTCCACGTCTACACGCCGACGACCGCCGATGCGGAGGCGATCAGGAAGGCCAGACTTGTGATCGTTAATGGCCTCGGCCTGGAGGGCTGGCTGCCGCGGCTCGTCAAATCATCCGGCGGCAACGCGACCACCGTCGTCGCAACCCATGGCATCGTGCCGCGCAAGGTCGCTGCCGGCGAGATACTGAGTCGTGATCGTGGCGTGGGGTCAGTGGACCCGCATGCCTGGCAATCCGTTGCGAACGCCGAGATCTATGTCGCCAATATCCGGGATGGGATGGTAGCCGTCGATCCGGCCAATGCTGCGACGTACAGAGCCAATGCATCGGCCTATCTGGCCAAGCTGGAAACGCTCGACCGCGACGTACGCGAGGCAGTCGCGTCCCTCTCCATCGAGCGGCGCAAGGTCATTTCAACTCACGATGCCTTTGGTTATTTCGCCGCCGCCTACGACATCAGGTTCGTGGCGCCGGAGGGCGTTTCGACCGAGACCGAGCCGAGCGCGCGGGATATCGCAACCATCATCGCGCAGATCAAGAAAGAGAAGATTCCGGCGGTCTTCCTGGAAAACATCAGCGACCCCAGACTGATGCGCCAGATTGCCTCTGAGACCGGCGCAGCGATCGGCGGAACTCTTTATTCGGACAGCCTGACGGCGAAGGATGGCGAGGCTCCGGGCTACATCGAGATGATCAGGCACAATACCAGAACGATTGCGAGAGCCCTGATGGAGTAACACGCTTGTCCGCGTGATCCAGCGCGAACGATTGAATGCACTGCGATGCTTGAACTTGTAGGCAAACGGTTCGGAACAGGAGAATTAATCCGGTGCGGTCCAGGTCCGTCCTTCTGATCTGCGGCGTGTTCACTATCGCCATCGCTTTATCGGCGGCGCCAAGGTCTTTTGCTACGCAGCAATCATCGGATGTTCCGGCTTGGCTGAGGACCCGTGTCGGCGAAGGCGAAGGTCAAATTGCAGAAGTGGTCCTGCAAAGGGCCCGCACACTTTACCAGCAAAAAGTGAACCAAGGCGCGGTTAAAAATCCCTGCTTTTTTTCGATGGACGCGACGCGTCCAAACGATTTAGGCGGCGGCAAATTGGGGCGTCGGTTCTACGTTATCTGCGAATCCGAGCGATCGTTTCGTGCAATTTCGGCGGGTCACGGCGCCGGTCGCGATTTGAAAGGCGTCGCGGATTTCGCGAACGGAAGACGCTGCGCGAAGAACTTCGGCAATGCGATGGATTCAACTCTGACGACTGGTGGGGCCTATGTAACCGGCGAGACAAAGACGTCTTTCAAAGGCTACTACCGTATCTCGGCGAAACAAGACGCAGTTCTGGTACGCTCGTTTGTTCAGTTTGATGGCGAGGGCGAGACCGCAAATGCCCGACAGCGCGAGATCGGCGGGCATCCGGCCGAGTTGTTGAGGAACGTCTGTCTTCGAAAGGATCCACGCAGTCCGTACGCAAACCACGACGGATACGTTCCTTTTGGAACACTGGAGGATTACACTGGCGGCCGCAGCAACGGCTGCACCAGTTGGTCGCCATCGGATGCCGGCCAAATCATCGCAATGGTGAAGGATAATCCGACGACGCTTTACATCTATCCTGACGCTGCCGACATCGAAGCCGTCGCGCGAGCAGTGGCGGCGGGCCGCTCGCTATCCAGCGTGGGACTATATTGGAACGCTTCCTGTTTGAACGAAATCCGCGCTCCGAAATTTTGGCCAAAGGAAACCCTCGAGCCAGTCCTGGCTCAATACAAGAAGGATCATCCGGCACCGGCGCAACAGCCAACGCCGATTTGCAAGGAACGGTAAATTCGCTCGTTTACGTATTGGAGTGACCGTTCATCCTTCGACGGTACCGCCCTTTTCGTCACCTCGGTCCTAATCAGGTTGCCCGCGCGGTTTAACAAAAGGCGAACGATCATGGTGCCAACGGCGCGTTCGCGCCGCCTTGCGCGACCGGCCGGCATGTTGCGGCCGGCGGCGCGCGCCTTTCGGGCGCGGCGCCGGAGTGTCCGGCTTTGAGCCGTTCCAATTCCTTCTGTTCAGTCGCGAGCGTCACCTCAGTGGCCATCAAAGTTCCCTTTGGCTGACGCAACGAAGCCAAGCAGCGGGAGTTATCGTTGGACTAACCGATTTCTAGGCCATCTCGATCGGAGGGAAAACTATGACGGCTGAAACGCAACATGCCAACCATTCCCATCAGCACGGTCCTGGCTGTGGGCATACGGCCGTTCGGCACGAAGGCCACACTGATTACCTGCACGACGGTCATTTGCACCACATGCATGGAGATCTTGTTGATGAGCATGTGATCGCAGTTGACGAAACCAACCCTGTGCATTGCACGCCAAACATCGCCTGCGCCGATCATACTCACGGACCGGGCTGCGGGCATGAGGCAGTCCCTCACGGGGATCACATCGACTACCTTGTCAACGGGCGACTTCATCATCCACACAACGGTCATTGTGACGATCATGGACCGCTGACAATGGCCTAGCTGCCAGATGGCCCGACGAGGCGGCTCGTGACTTCAGGCCGACGCGCGTCCTTCTCTCGTGTCTGGGGCACAGCGATTTTGGCAGCATCGTCTGGCCGGAGAGCTTAGAGCATATTCAACTCAGCACTGCACGGCCTCGCATGCGCGGTCCGGCTACGATTCATCCTAAAGGAATGGATCGCTGCCCCGCAACGCGCAGGTCAGAGACATTGTGAGCCCATGAAGGCGCGCGTCAAACATGGATTAACCTGCCGAAACTTGGTCGAAGTCGTAATCAGACTCCGCTCGCTGCTCTCTCGAAAAGAAATGGTCGGATGACGGAAACGACTTCATCAGGAAATTCTTCATGGAGAGCCAGTTTGCCTTTGGGCAAGCGCTTGATCTGAACATTCGGCAGAGCTGCCAGTGAGGCGATTTCGGCGCGCGAGCGCGCAGGGATCTCATCCCCGTAAACGACCAGCGTCCGCTTATCCGCGTTCTGCGCCAGGCTGACAAAGCCATCGCGGCTCGTGACCCGATCCAAATACCCGCTGACAAACCGTACCGAAGCGTGCCGTGCTCCGGGGGCCCGCACGACGGCGAGTTTGGCCAAGAGGCGATCGCCTGAGAGCCATTCCGGGTCACTATAGACGTGCTCGCGCGCCATCTTTCTCAAAACCAACTGGCTCACATTGAGCCGATACAGCAACTCCCCAACAATCGGCAGATCAAGAGCTGTCCTCACGCGAGCAAACCACGGCCGATAGGCTCCTATCATGGTCGGGAGCGGTCCTCGCCATGTCGGCGCGATCAATACGAGACAGTTGGTCGATTCGGGACGATGAACGGCGTGGTACAGCGCGTAGGTTGCAGCGTGGCCGGCCGCGATGAGAGTGTGCGATCCCGGTAAAATCCCGCTCAAAACCCAATTGAGAAATGCGGAGAGTGCATCGGGCGACCAATCGGTCCGCGGGCGCGGCAGGTCGCCAAACCCTGGCCAGTCGACCATGGTTACGTGGAAGTCCGACCTTAGCCGGTCAAAGAGCGGGCGCATCTCCGCGCGCGTCGAAATCGAACTTAGAGCGGGCAAGAGCACGACAGATGACCCATTGCCGCCCTCCTCCATCCCGATCGTGACTGTTGCTCCTTCCCAACGACAATCAATTCGGCGTTCCATCGAGCTCCCCGCGATGCGAACTCGCAAAGAACCACACAACTTGGTGCGGTTCATCCTTGTTTCGACCTGGTCCTTGCTCTTGTCCGCGACGGCCTTTGACGGAGCTACCTGGGATCCCGCCCCGGCAACAAGCGGGTGGAATTGAGAATGAACACAAGCTCCGAAGCTACGTGGATGAAGGCGGCGAGGAGCGGGCCCAAAACGCCTATCGCTGCCAGGCCGATGCCGAGCGTGTCGACGATCAGGGTTCCCGCGAAATTCTGCCAAATGATGCCCCTCGTCTGCTTGGCGAGCGCGAGGGTCTCGGCCAGGCGAGCCAGATCATTGCCGAGCAGAACGACGTCTGCACTTTCCCGCGCCACATCGGTGCCGGAGCCCATGGCTATCCCGACACTCGCTTCGGCAAGCGCCGGCGCATCGTTTATGCCGTCACCGACCATCGCGACCACGCGATCTTGCGCAACCAGCTTGCGAATGCGCGACAGTTTCTCCTCGGGAAGAAGTTCCGCCTCGATCTCCTCAACACCGAGCTTGGCGCCGACCGCAGACGCGACGCGGCGTGTGTCTCCGCTCAAAAGCACCGTCTTGATATTCATGCCATGTAGGGTCGCGACCGCACGCTGCGCCTCCGGACGAACGGTATCCGCCACAACGATCGAGCCGACCAAGCATCCGTCTTGCGCAACGAAAACTTCCGCTCCCGCCTCTGCGTCGCCAGCCGCCGAGCCTTGAACCTTGACACCGTTATCCGCGAGCAAGGCCTGATTACCGACAAGAACGACGTGATCGTTGACCCTCGCGAGAATTCCACGTCCCGGTATGTAAGCGAAGCTGCTCGGCTCCGCGATGTCGCACCCCTGCCTGCGGGCATACGCGACGATCGCCCTGCCCAAGGGGTGTTCCGATCTCAGTTCGGCCGCAGCTGCAACCGCGAGAACTGCGTTGGCCGAGGTTCCCTGCGCGGGCATGACCTGCTGTACATCCGGCTTGCCGAGCGTGAGCGTTCCCGTCTTGTCGAACACGACGGTATCGACACGCCCGAGCGTTTCCAGGTGGATGCCTCCTTTGACAATCGCGCCAAGACGAGCGGCCCGGCCAATGGCTCCAAGAATCGCAAGCGGCGTACCAGCCGCGATGCCGCAGGCGCCGGCGACGATGACAACCGAGATGGTCGAACGCATGTCGCGCGTGAACGCAAAGGTAAGCACAGCCGAGCCGAGCGCGAAATAGACCAGATACCCCGCCAAGCGATCGGCGAGGCGTTGCACAGGGGCACGGGATTTTTCAGCACGCTCGACGGCGTCGATGATTTGGCCGTAGCTGGTATCGCGGCCGATCCGCTCGACACTGATTTCGAGCGCGCCCGACTGGTTGATCGAGCCCGCGAAGACCCGGACACCGGCCGTCTTCTCCACCGGCATGGATTCGCCGGTGATGCGGGATTCATCGACGAATGAATGGCCATCAAGCACAATGCCGTCCACTGGAATCCGGCCGCCCGGCGCGACCAAGACGGCGTCCCCGACCATCACCGCCTCTGCCCCGACTAAGCGGATCGAGCCGGCGCGGCGTACCGAGACCTCGCGCGGCAGAAATTCCAGAAGATCGCGGATTGCCTTGCGTCCGCGACCGACCGTCATCCCCTCCAGTACCTCGGCAACCAGCACGAACAGGGCGATGACAAGCGCCGTGAAGAATTCGCCGATTGCGGCCGCTGCGACGATGGCAATCGTCATCGATAATTCCATCGTCATGCGGCGCTCGACGATGTTCTCGAACGCTTCCTTCAAGATCGGCCATCCGCCGATCGCTAAACCCAGCACTCCGATGACGCTGACGGCGGGGTAAGGCTCCCAGACCCGAAACCACACCGCACCGGCGGCGAGAGCGACAATCGCAATGCGAACCGCTTCGGGCCACTCGAACGCATGCTCATGCCCATGATCGTGATCATCTTCGTGGGGGTGCGGATCGTGCAGATCCTGCTCCGCTGCGTGGCCAGCGTCGCGAGGACCTGTGTGTTCCTCTGACGATCGCCGGAGGATCGGACGCAGGCTGTCCTGCAAAGCCATGCGATTTCTCCCTTACTTATTTCAGGTAGGCGCGAACCACCTCAAGGAGCTCCTCGGAGCCGTGGCGCCGCTGGGCATCATTCTCGGCCGCAAGGATGTGTCCGCGGACATGGTCTTCCATCACCTCGGCCATCAGCCCGTTGATCGCGCCGCGCACAGACGCAATGAGCTGCAACACGTCGGCACACCCGATTTCCTGATCGAGCGCTCGTTCGATCGCTTCAACCTGCCCGCGGATGCGGCGGACACGACCCAGCAGCTTGGATTTTCCGCGAACGGTGTGCATCTTTAAGGCTCCGGAAGGTGGACATAGGGGGGTATACTATATTTGTGCCGAAGTCGCAAACCTCCGAAGCACCCTGAATACTGGAGGCCTGGAACATTCCTGCCGCGACGACGCCGAAAGTCGGCCGGCTGTCGCGCGATGAGAACACAGGCGCCAGGCACGAGAGGCGGCGATAGTGCGAAGCTCGGATCTATGAACCGGCAAAGACCGATGTTCCGCCGAGCAGGGACGGGTTTTCGCGGATGGTTTGACTTGCGATGGCCGTCCACTCTCCTCGCCCACTAAACGAGGGCGACAAGGGCTGCGACAACGAACCCATTTGCTGTCCCGAGGGCAAGGACCGCCAGAATTCCTAGTTGACTACGCAACTGCCATCGCCGTTAGGCACGCAACGCACCGGTGGTCGGCGGTCGCCATGGATCCAGATGCACATAGTTGGACGGCGGTATAGACGCCATCGGCTTCGACATCTAGCTCGTTCCCGTCGCTTCCGAATGGGCCCCGGCTGCTCGCCCCTTTGAGTTCTCTTTGGACCCAGAGATATTTCTCCGCACCCTCTGTCGACACGCGAGACGGGGGGGCTTGGCCATGGGGCTAGGAGTAATTTGTGAGACCGTAGAAAGAAGCTTTGCCCAACGCGGCTATGGCGCGCGGCCAATCGTGATCGCGTCAGCCATAACAGCGAGCGAGGCGGGCTATGAAACGTGATCTCTACGCAGAAGTATCGACGCGCATTGTTGCAGAGCTAGAAGCCGGTGCCGCCCCTTGGGTTAAGCCATGGTCTGCAACAGCAGGCATGAACACGCCATGCAACGCAGTGACCAATCGACCTTACTCAGGAAGCAACGTCTTGTTGTTGTGGATGGCACAGACGGCCGGCTATCGCACGCCTCGCTTTCTGACATTCAAACAGGCCGCGGAGTTGGGCGGCAACGTGTGCAGGGGCGAGCACGGTACGAAGGTGTATTTCGTGAAGCAACATCAGGTTCACGATAAGGAGTCGGACGATAACTCTGCAACGCGCTTAGTGCCGATGATGCGTGAGTACACGGTCTTCAATGTTGACCAATGCGAAAACCTTCCCGATAGCATCAATACAGCAAAGCCGATGCGAGCTCGCAATCCTGACGCGCGCGACGAACTCGCCGACGCATTCTTGCACTCAACTGGAGCCGACATCCGCGAAGGACACGGCGAAGCTTTCTATGTGCCGAGCCGCGATTTTATCTCGATGCCCGCATTTGAGGCTTTCAAGGGCGCCGATCACTTTTACAACGTGGCATTCCACGAATTGACTCATTGGACGGCACACAAGTCGCGTCTCGATCGAGATTTGAAGAACCGTTTCGGCTCACGCAATTACGCGGCCGAGGAACTGATCGCCGAGTTGTGCGCAGCGTTCCTGTGTGCGGAATTTGGCTTTGACGGGGACCTACGGAGCGCGGGGTATATCGGCTCTTGGATTGAGCTTTTGAAGGCTGACAAACGGGCAGTCTTTACGGCGTGCAGCCAAGCATCGAAGGCTGCGGACTATCTTCGCAGCCTGGCCCTTGCCGAGCCTTCGGCGGCGTGATGGTACCCTCTGCCCCTACATCCGAGCATGAGCCGCTTTTCGACGTGCATGGTCATGTCGGCTGCTGAAGGAATGAGCCCTCGCGGTTCAGCTCAACGGCGCGTGCTGACGTTCAGCTCAGCTGAGCTAGGAACACAAAGCCTCAAGTTCCTCGATATGGCGGAGAGGGAGGGATTGCCGCGCAAGCTTTAGAACGTCAATAAAATCAGGAACCTCTTGCAAGCCCGATCCACGGCATCCTCTCGCCTTAGCACGAGAGGATCCCTATGTTGTGGAGTACCTGCAGCAGCCCCAAAGCGACAATGGGAGGTATGCTCATGGACGCGCCCAGCAAGGAATTTGCTCTGGCGGGCAGCCTTGAGGAGCTGAAGATCAAGGGGCGGCTCGTTGTGCACGGTGCCCATCGTCCGATCCTCGTCATCTACGACCGCGGGCGCGTCTTCGCCCTCGACAATCGGTGCCCACATATGGGCTTTCCCCTCGGGCGCGGCAGCGTCGAGGACGGCATCTTGACCTGTCACTGGCACCACGCTCGGTTCGATCTTGAAAGCGGCTGCACCTTCGATCTGTGGGCGGACGACGTGCCGATCTGCGCGGTCGAGGTACGCAATGGTGACGTCTGGGTGAATACCACCTTCACTCATACCGATCCCGCCGCGCACTGGCGGCAGCGGCTTGCGGACGGTCTCGACCACGACCTCGGCCTCGTCATTGCCAAGGCCATCCACGGTCAGCTCGCGGCCGGCGTACCGCACGCCGCAATCGTCCGGCAGGTGGCGCTGTTCGGGGCGCAAAATCGCGACGGCTGGGGCGTGGGTCTGACGATCCTTACGGCACTCGCCAATCTCCAGCCTGTCCTGCCGGAGGAGGAAGCCTATCTCGCGCTCTTCCACGGCGCCCGCCGCGTGGCGGCGGACTGCGATGGCGAGGCGCCGCGGCGGGAACGCGCGCCGCTTGGCAGCCGGCCGGATCCGGCGACGCTCAAACGCTGGCTGCGGCGTTGGACAAAGGTGCGGCATCGCGAGGCGGCCGAGCGCACCCTGATCACGGCGAATGCGGCCGGCTTCTCCCCGGCTGAACTCGCTGATGCCCTGCTCGCTGCCGCGACCGAGCACGTGTTCGCTGACACCGGCCACTCGCTCGATTTCATCAACAAGGCTTTCGAGTGCCTCGACCTGATCGGCTGGCAACACGCGGCGGCTCTGCTGCCGACTATCGTCGGTCAGATGGTGGCGGCCCGCGGCGCCGAGGAATCGACGGCCTGGCGCCAGCCCGTCGACCTTGTTGCGTTGTGTGAGGAATCAACCGGCGAATTTGCGGACCTGTTCGCTGCCGGGCGCGGCTTGCGTGACTGGTCGGGTCACGCCGCACTTGCTTTGGAGCTGCTCGGTGACGATCCGGCCAGGATCGTTGATGCGCTCAAGCAGGCCATCCGCGCCGGTGCCGCTCCTGTGGACCTTGGCCAATCCCTCGCATACGCGGCCGCGCTCAGGGTGGCGCGCTTCGGCAATGCCAACGAGCACGCCGACTGGGAGACGGCGCATCACGTCTTCACCTACGCCAACGCAGTCCACCAGATGCTGACGCGAATCGGGACTGCCAACATCGACACGCACGTCACGGCCGTCCGCGGCGTATTGCACGGAGCGATGGCGCTTTACCTTGCTCGCTATCTCAATGTGCCGCCGGCGCGCATCCCGGGCGATGGCGGCGAGCAGCTCGATGATCTGCCTGCGGATCCAGAGACGATCGGCGCCGCCTTGCTCGACGCCTTCGACCGGCAGCGACAGGTCGATCTTGCGGCACGCCTAGTGGCACGGCATCTCACGCTCGGCCATTCGCCGCAGGCGCTGATCGCCACGCTCGCGCATGCAGTGCTGCGCGAAGATGCCGGCTTTCATGCGTATCAGATGCTTGAGGCGGCCGTCCGGCAATTCGGCGCGTGGGACGGCACCAACGCACGCCGGCACATCCTCATCGCGGTTGCCCGCTATCTGGCGGCGCATTCACCGACTGAACGCGCGGCACTGCAGACAGCCGACATCGCCCGCCGCTTGATGCGGGGTGGCGAGCTGCATCAAGAGGCTGGATCGTCCTGACGGCACGCGCTGGGGCTCATCAAGAGCGATCTGAGCTAACACAAGCCTGCGCCGGCGAACCGAGACGCGCCTCCAATTGCTGTCTCGCGTTGGCTTCGCTTTGCCAATGAGTAAAGCGCCCGGATCATGTCCCGGATAGAACCGCGACTGCACGGCTTAATTGGAGGTCGTCCGATCCGGCGGTGGCTCCGGCCTGGACCTCGATCGTCGGCGTCACACCCACGCCCTCCAGGCGCTCGCCATCGATCCGGACGTCTTCAACTGCGAGTAGCAGCAAGCCGCTTCCGATGAGGAATGCGGTGGCGGCAAGGACCGCGCCCTCTGTCCGGGTGCCGATGAGCTCGCCCAAGCGGTACTTCTTGAAACCATAGGCAAGGACCTCCTTGCCGCTGCGCGTACCGCCGTTGATGAGCATCGCAACCGGCTTGCGCCACTTCACATTTTCGAATTCGCTCGTGCCGCTTCGGTCGGTGACCTGCATTGTTGGCGCCTTGGCGTTGAACAGGTCGAGATATTCGGGCTGTGCGCCGCCCCAGCCATCCCGCAAGTCCCAGATCAGCGCGTCCGCGTCCTTTAGCGTACCTTGCGACAGCAGGCGTTCAAGAGCGCGTTGATAGACGTAGCCGGCATAGCACCAAACATGGACATAGCCGATGCGTCGTCCGTTGGATTCAATGATCCGCGCACTCGACTCCAACCCACGAAGGAACATTTTCGTGGGCTCGAGATCGACCGGCCTGACCGGGATTTGCGCTGCCGCGGCGCCCCGCTGCACCTCCAAGACAACCGACTCGCCCACCTTCCCACGGAATGAGCCGACCGGCTCAAATGCCGTCCCGTCAGCCGCAACTATCTCATCTCCAGCACGGAGGCCCGCCTGCTGAGCCGGCGTTCCGTCAATGACGGCGATGATCGCGTTACGGCCAGACGTCTCGAGACGCGAAATGACGCCTATACCAGGGTACGATACGCGGCCGTCTGGAAACGCACGCTGCAGTCCCCGGCGTCGCAGTGCGCCTGCAAAGATTTCTGCAAGTTGATAATATTCGGGCTCATCCCGCGTATAGAAACGCGTGTGCGAAGCGCGCAACTCAGACAGCATGGTATTGATGATGCGCGCCAGAGATGCCTGGGAAGTTGCCTGTTGAACGTCCGCAAGATATCGCTCCCGGACTGCCGGCCAGTCCAGTCCGCTGTGACGCGGATCGTAAAAGTGATCACGTACAGTCTGCCAGACGCTCTCG
Source organism: Bradyrhizobium sp. ISRA442 (assembly GCF_038085055.1). Lineage (NCBI taxonomy): Bacteria > Pseudomonadati > Pseudomonadota > Alphaproteobacteria > Hyphomicrobiales > Nitrobacteraceae > Bradyrhizobium > Bradyrhizobium sp. ISRA442. Next base: position 115,889 of record NZ_JALGCN010000012.1, on the reverse strand, counting down.
AAGGTCGAGACGCCATCAGCGGGGACGTAGGAGTTGCTGACGTCCCGCTTTAGAGTTTCTTCGGCGCTCACGGCCTTCGGAGCCACGACAGATGCGGTAACCATGGCCGCCAGCCGCAACACTTGGCGACGCGAAGGCGATGTATCGATAGCCTCTTTCATCGTCTGATCTCACGGTGAGGCGCCTGCCGGGCGCATTCGCCGGCCATGCGATGCTGGCGCTAGTTTAGCATGAGGAGGAGGCGACGCACTCTCTCCGGAGCCGCCTGAGGCGTCGGCCGCGCGGCGCTCGCCGGAGCCCGGCTTGCAGCCGGCCAGTTGGCTATGCACGTACGGAAAATCGGTCGAACGCCGTGAGGATCTGCAAGCGCGGCTCGATGTCGCGGAGATAGATCTCGGCCTTGAGAAACGCAATTTCGTCGTCCAGCTTGCTTTCGTCGATGTCGGCGTACCATGACCTCGGCCTGCCATCGCTGCCGTCGCTCCAACGATAGCCGCGCCGCTTGAGCGCGTTTTGAGCTCGAACGGCGACTGCTCGGCCCACACTCGCATCGTCTTTTTGCGAGCCTGCTCGAGCAGGATCTGAGCGCCGGCGCGCCGGCTGTCGACAGTTCAAACGCAAGGATCTCGAGGAGGGCGTAGCAATCGTCAACCGCCCTGTGAGCTTGGTGAAAGAGACCAACGTCGTTCAGCAGGTAACCGAGACGCGAGCCCTCGAAACCGTGCTTTCGCCATTCGATCTCGGTCGCCGAACACCCCCAAGCTTTGCGCTGAAATATCGGCCAATAGCGCTCGGCAAATTTGCGGTCGAATCCGGCATTGTGGGCGATGACGATCACGGCATCTTCTGCGAACGATGATACCGCTTCCTCGTCTATCCGATGGCCCGCGACCATCTCGTTCGTAATCCCGGTGAGTGCGATTACATCTGGCGGGATCGGCTCGGCTGGCTCATTGAATGACGAGAAGACATCCCGGAGCCCGGCAATACGACCATCGGGTAGGTAGTCGAACTTGACCATTCCGAGCTCGATGATCTCGTCCTTCTGCTGGTCTAGGCCGGTCGTCTCCACGTCGAGCAGGATGGCTGTCTTGGTGCTTTGACCTGTGATCCGAGTGGAAGGCTCGCGGTGAACCAAGCGCCGAAGGACGCGGTAGTCAGCAGATTTGGCCAACCTTTCGGCCATCGCGGCCAAAGTTAAATCAGCTTCGAGCATTCGATTCTTACTATCCCTCGGACAATGCGCAGTAGGTTTGGCGACCGTCGTGAATCTATTCCGGATCAAAGCCCGAAATCCAGTTGTGGCTCCGCACCATTTCCGACCTGCAAGGAAGACAGTGACACCCCCAAAAGCCGAACCGGCTTCGGAAAAGGCATGTTGTCCTGCGGCAGGCCGATGGCCACTTCGGCGAGGCCATCGCGGTTGGCCACAGCCGAAGAGACGGACCGGCTGCGGGTGATGATCTCGAAGTCGGCAAACTTCACTTTGAGCGTCACCGTTCGTCCACGCGTGCCGACCGATTCGCAGTGTCGCCAGACCTTGTCGATCAGCGGTTCAAGCTCGGCGATCATGGCCTCGGCTTCGGTAAGGTCGGTCGAGAACGTATTCTCCGCGCCGACGGATTTCCGGGTGCGGTTGGCTCGAACAGGCCGTTCGTCGAGGCCGCGCGAAATCCAATAGTAGTAGGCGCCCGACTTGCCGAAGTTCGCGTTCATGAACTGCAGCGTCTGGTTACGCATGTCGAGACCGGTGAATATGCCCAGAGCGTTCATCTTCGCACTCGTCGCCGGGCCGATCCCGTGGAATTTACCTACTGGAAGCGTCTCGACGAAGACCGGCCCCATCTCAGGCGAGATGACGAACTGACCATTTGGCTTGCGGTGATCGGAAGCGAGCTTCGCCAGAAATTTGTTGTAGGAGATGCCGGCCGAGGCGTTGAGGCCGGTCTCCGCCTTGATCTTCTCACGGATGCGCAACGCGATGTCCCTGGCGAGCGGGATGCCTTGAAGGTTTTCGGTGACGTCGAGATAGGCCTCGTCGAGCGACAGAGGTTCGATGATCGTTGTGTGCTCGGCGAAGATCTCGCGGATTTGCCGGCTGATCGCCTTGTAGATCTCGAAGCGCGGCCGGACGAAGATCAGGTCGGGACATTGTCGCTTCGCGGTCACCGAGGGCATCGCAGAGCGCACCCCAAATTTGCGGGCTTCGTAGCTCGCGGCCGCCACGACCCCGCGCTCTGCCGAGCCGCCCACCGCGACCGGCTTTCCGCGCAAGTCGGGATTATCGCGCTGTTCCACCGACGCATAGAACGCATCCATGTCGATATGGATGATCTTGCGGTGAGGCGCGTTCGAGTCGCCTTGCTCTGAATCGGACCGGACCATCCCTGGATTATAGACGTTCGCCGTCCAGCCGTCGCAGCTAGACCAAGTCGTTGGGCGGACACTCGGGGCAGGTATCGCCGACCGAATCCAAGAGCTCTGTGATCGCATCTGTGGCTTCGTCGGGAGAAACGCCTGCCGGTGGATCCCGACGAGCGATATCATAAGCGCGATCGCGGGCGTGCGGGTCGGCGCGATCCTGCATCCAGCCGTGCTCCTCGCATTCGCGGATAGCGCCGACTTCCTGCAGCACGGAGGTTGCCCAGCCGCGCAGCGTCCGGATCGCCGGTCTTCTCTGTTTCGTCATCAGCATCGAGATCGCTCCCGCCGGGACGAATCCTTGTGCCGTCCGTGTCGTTCCCGGCGGTTAGCACAGGGCAGGGATTCGAAATCGCTGGAGCCGCCGCTTGTCCACGTGTTCCGCCGGCCTGTGTACAGCCGCGAACTCCAATTTGGCGGCAGCTTGCCGCCAAGGGGCCTCGCTCACGCGGCGAGTGCCGGGTCTTCCTTCTCGCCGGTGGCGACGATCCGCAGCGCGCCGTCCGGGAGGGGCCGCTGCAGCGACTTCGCCTCGTCCCAAGGGGCGCGGAGCCAGACATCGTACTCCTCCGCCGTCGCCAGGATCACCGGCATCGCCTTGGGGTGGACGGGCTTGACCTCCGCGTTCGGCTCGCAGGTGAGGAATCCGAAGACGTCGGTGGTGATCTCGCCTTCCTTCGCCTTGCGCACACTGGTCCAATTGGTCCACAGCCCGGCAAATGCGATCAGAGGTCGCGTCTCGTCCAGCGCGAACCAGACCGGCATTTTCTTGCCGTCGATCGTGTCGTACTCGGAAAACGACGTGAACGGCACCAGGCAGCGATGCTCCGGTCCGAGCCATCGCTTCCAGTGAGCGCTGCTGACATTCCTGATGTTCGTCGTGCCGCCGTCCGGCTCCATCCGGAGCAATTCCTTGAAATCGACGGTCTTGCCCTTGGCCTGCAGTTTCTCCGCGCGCTTCTTGGTCGCGTCCATGAGGGCCCGCTGCGAGCTCGGCATGCCCCAGCGTGCCATGGCGATCTCGCGTCCCTCAGCACCGTTGCGCACGATCGGTGCAGGGTAGTCGGGAAAAATGCCTGGCATCGATGGCAAGTTGCCGACGCTGCAGTTCAGCGCGCCGAACAGGCGACGGATCGCGTCGACGTTTTTTGTCATCGAGAAGAGATTGCACACGATCAGCTCTCCGGAGCGGTTGGGCGGGGCCGCGACATCAGTTGCAGCAGCGTGGCGGACGGCCGACGGCCGGCCTTAGCACATTTGCTGCAGCGTAGCCGGCTGGCCAAGTCGTGGATAAATGTGGTCGACGGATGACGCAGCGCTGCCAAGTCGACGTCCCGTCGGGTCTTGCACCGCGGGCATTCGATCTCGAGCGAGACGAAGCCGCCGTTGATGGCTTGGTCGACCGTCGGTGATGGCTCGATGGGCCCGCCATCCGCCCACATGCGTTCGTTCCAGGATTCGCCGAGCAACTTGTCGGCCTGGCGAATGAGAGCTTCGCCTTGAGCCCGGGCTTCGGCGGCCTGTCCTGCGAGGATCGTCGTCATCGCGCGTGCCCGGCCGAGCTCCTTGGCGAGCGCCTTGCGGTCTCCTCCGGAGAGGGGCGTCGGGTGATGTTTCGGTGCCATGGCAGCATCCAGTTCCGGACGCGCCGGCGACTACTCGAAGGTAGGCCAACAACCGTCTTCCTCATGGCGCCCGGTCCGCTGGGTGCAGGTATTGTCCAACAGCCGCTGCCCGACATCCTTCCAGAGCGCGTCCGGACCGTAGAGACGAGCGGCATCTGCCTTCTGGATCTCGACGACCCTGGCGCAGCGGCGGCAGCCCACCCTCAGAATATGTTGAGGAATTTGGCTCAGCCGCAGCGTTCCTCCGGAGGAGCTTGCCGGCTTGGCATCGGCGCGGGGGTCAGCGAGAAGCGCCTCCCAGTATTCCCGCGGCAGATCATTGTCTGGAGCCAATCCGGGCTTCGGCGGCGCGTTCTTGCGGACGAGAGCTGCCATCTTCTCCATTTGCTTTCGGTCATGTCCGATTAGAACATAACAAGAACAAGAGAGTCGAGTCCCCGACCGAAAAATTGGGCGCTAATGGCGAGGCAGCCGTTGTCGGAACCATGGTCTGCCGTTCGTCTTGAATCCAGGCCGTCTCGAACCGGAGTTCTGCGTACATGGCCCCCCGTGCCAACTGGAAAGGCTTCCTGCGTTTGTCGCTCGTGACCTGTCCGGTCGCGCTCTATCCCGCCACCTCCGAGAGCGAGAAGATCTCGTTCAACCAGCTCAACCGCCAGACCGGCCACCGCATCAAGTATCTGAAGGTCGACGCCGACACCGGTGACGAGGTGCCCAATGAGGACATCGTCAAGGGCTACATGCTCGACAAGGACCAGTTCATCGAGGTCAGCAAGGAGGAACTTGAGGAAATCGCTCTCGAGTCCACGCGCACGATCGAGATCGACGAGTTCGTCGACAAGTCCGACATCGATCCGCGCTACCTGATCCGCCCCTACTACCTGCGTCCGGACGGAAAGGTAGGCCACGACGCCTTCGCCGTAATCCGCGAGACCATCCGCGAGATGGATAAGGTCGCAATCGGCCGGGTGGTGCTGACTAACCGCGAGCACATCATCGCGCTCGAGCCGCTCGACAGGGGTCTCGTCGGCACGCTGCTCCGCTACCCCTACGAAGTGCGCGGCGAACAGGAGTATTTCGACGAGATCCAGGACGTCAAAGTGACGAAGGACATGCTCGATCTCGCCAAGCACATCGTGAATCAGAAGGCGGGACGCTTCGAGCCCGAGAAGTTCGAGGACCACTACGAGACAGCGCTCATTGACCTCATCAACCAGAGCGCGCGGGCAAGCCAATCACGCCGAAAGAGCGACCTGCATCGACTAACGTCGTTGACCTGATGGAAGCGCTGCGCCGGAGCGTCGGCCGGGAGGCCGCACCGGCGAAGGGCGCAAAGCCAGCAAAGAAAGCGCGCAAGGCATCGAGTGGTCAGAAGGAAATGCTAATGCCGATCGAGGGCAAGAAGCCCAAGGAGACGGCGGCGAAGAAGCCGGCGGCCAAGCCGCAGCGGAAGTCAGCCTGAGGTCGGAATTGGAGGACCGCATGGATATGAAAGAAGCTTCCGCGATGACCGAAGCCTCTGGCCTGGTCGATGATCAAGACGCCATCGGCGCACCGCAGCCGAGCGGCCAGACCGAGCCGGCCGGAACCCGAAGGTCGCTCCGCCAGCCTTCAAATGATGCGGCGCTGCGCTGGGCCGAACGGCTGCGCAAGGTGACGGTGCAGGCGCCGTTGTCCTCGCTCTTCGTCGCGTTCCTACTCGGCACCTGGGTCGCGCGCCGGCGCTAGGACCAAGCCGCAGGGCTGCCGACGTCCATGGCAAGGAAGCTCAAGACATTTCAGACGTCGCTGGGCTTCTACGATCTCGCGATCGCGGCGCCGTCGCTGAAGGTGACGCTCGAGGCTTGCGACGTCCAATCGGGATGGATGATTAGCGACCGGCGCCAGACGCAAGCAAAGGGCTCGTTGCTCACGAGATCGGAAGTATGGGCCAGGTATGGGCCGCCAAACAGCTACTTTCGTGAGGTGATGAAATTCAAGGACTTTTCGGTGAGCGGCTCGGGACATAGGTGACAGAACGTACCGGACACATGGGTTACACTTTCCGCTTTTGTTCTGCGGGAGGTGTGGATGCCGTGGAAAGCGAGTTCGGTAATGGAGGAGCGCCTTCGCTTTGTCGCCCGCCTGCTGGACGGGGAAGCCATGACGGATGTCTGCCGGGAGTTCGGCATCTCCCGCAAGACCGGCTACAAGATTTTCGATCGCTACAAGGAACATGGCCTGGAGGCGCTGAGCGACCGCTCCAGGCGGCCGGTTCGCTACGCCAATCAACTGCCGGCCCAGATCGAGACGCTGATTGTCCAGCTCAAGGCCGAGAAGCCGCATTGGGGAGCCCGCAAGATCCGCGAACTCCTGGTGCGACGGCTCGACGGCGATGTCCGGGTGCCGGCCAAAAGCACCATTCATGCGGTGCTCGATCGCCACGGCCTGGTCAGGCGGGGCGGCGGGCCGCGCCATCGCGCGCGCGGCACGTCGCTATCGCAAGGGACCGCTCCGAACGATGTCTGGTGTGCCGACTTCAAAGGCGAGTTCAAGCTTGGCAATGGCCGTTACTGCTTCCCGCTGACCGTCAGCGATCATGCCGCGCGCTTCCTGCTGCTGTGCGAGGCGCTCGACTCCACGCGCGAGGAGCCCGCCATGACCGCCTTCGAGCGCCTATTCCGCGAGCGCGGCCTGCCGCTTGCCATTCGGTCCGACAATGGCGTGCCGTTTGCCAGTCCCAACGCCTTGTTCAATCTTTCCAAGCTCTCGGTATGGTGGCTCCGCCTCGGGATCGCCATCGAGCGCATCAAGCCAGGTCATCCGCAACAAAATGGCCGGCACGAGCGCATGCACCTCACCCTCAAGAAGGAGGCCACCAGGCCGCCTGGCTTCAACAGCCTGCAACAGCAGGAGCGCTTCGATGCCTTCGTGCACGAGTTCAATACCGAGCGCCCCCACGAGGCGCTCGGCATGAAGTGTCCTGCCGAGGTCTACACCGCTTCAGCGCGGGCCTATGCCGGCCTGCCGGAGTTGAGCTATCCCTTCCACGACCGCGACGTCGTCGTCACGGCCTGCGGCCGCCTCTGCCTGCATCGCAAGAGGATCAACATTTCAACCGTCCTGGCGGGCCAGAAGCTCGGCATCAAGGAGGTCGACGAGGGCATCTGGCTCGTCAGCTTCATGCATTACGATCTCGGCTATTTCGATCTCGAACAGAAGACCTTGCAACCTCTCGACAACCCGTTCGGTCCGAAGCCCGATGTCTCAGCCACGACCACGGCGCCCTGACGCAGACGCGCTCGTGTGCATTCTTGGCATGGCAGGCCACTTGCTTGGCTCCGCTGTCGCGGTCAACCCCCGAAGCCCGAAGGGGCGCGGCACGCGCGGGGTTGACGGCGATAGCGCGAGCGGCTCACCGAGGCCGGGGTGAGAGTGCGGTTCTATGGTCGACTTCGTGGCTGGGACGGCGCGTCGCCGGTATGGACCAGGCTAGCGCGCGGAAAGCGCTAATCCGGCGCTTCAAGTCACCGCCGTGGATAGGCCACCTCCCGCCGACCGCGCAAGGGAGCTAAGGCCTGAGGTCCGCTTCGCGACCGAAATCGACCGAGCCGATTGCCACATTCAATGTCGGTCTAGGGTCATTTCTCGACGGTTGCGCCTGATCTCGGTTGCGCCCGCTCTACCCCTTACAGCTGACGTTTAGGTGGTGGGCGGCCTTGGCCGCGATGGGCACAACAGGCGACATTCCCTGCTTGGCCTGATGTGAAAGAGGCCGCCAACTGAGGCGGCCTTACTCCCGGGTTAGCTCTCCTTCCAAAGCGGTGCGGCCAAGGTCCGTGATCCGATAGAAACCGGGTCGCCCTTCTTCGAGAATCCCTGGTGCTAAGCAATATTCGATCATCCAGTCGGGATGATCAGCGGTTTCTGCACCATCCTGAAGTGTCTGAAGCACGCCGCGGACAATTGACTTCCCGTCTACTCCGATAAGCAGACCATCTCGAAGACAAAACCAATTCGCCCTACCTCAAGTCGCCAGACGTGGCATCGGTCAAAATTGAAACGGTCTGACCGAAACGGAAATCTTGCCGTCTGCAGTTAGTTCCACCTCGAAGTCAACCTCCTTTTGCGCTGTCACATCCTCAACCCTCGCATACAACAACCCGGTACAGGTAACCGCTCGCTTGGCTTTGCTTCTTGAATTTGTGCTTATCGCATCATCCAACCTATAAGCGGCACCTTGTCTCGCCTTTTCCCAAATCGCTAGTTTTTCGGCCTCTGTGGTCGCATGACTTATCATCGCCGCAACCGCGCTCGAATTCATAACGGCGTAGTTGACAAGCGCGTTGTTGCTATCGTCCGAAACGATCTTAATCACTGTATTACGCGCATCCAAAGAATCACACTCGGGCATCGTTCCGGCACAACCGCCCAGCAAAAGTAAAACAGGGAGACGCGCTAAAACCGACTGTCCTTCCATAAAATGCTTCATCGGAATCCGGACCACATCAAACAGCCGACGTCGTAACGGCTGGAGTGCTGTTTGACTCAGGGCCACGAGCAGACCCGTCGCAAGGCAGCTGCTCGCAGCCTTGTTTTATTCGATCGCCTCGTCACCTCCACCGCCTCGCTCGTCTTCTTCAGTTCAGGGCTGCGGAGATTCGCAATTACTCGATCAGCAGCAGCCCGCGCTTCTTATCGCCATCGTACGTATTCACAGCTGCGAACAGCCGCTTTCGCTCGACTTGCCATGGCTGGCAATTGGGATTGACATCGAGCACGATCTTCGGCTTCCAGATAGCTGCCAATGGGCGAATGATGTCCAACACCAGCACCAAAAATTTGCGCGCGATTGAAATTCACGATGTAGCGTCGGCCTGGATCGTTGGAGCGACGCAAATGCTCCAGAAACTGGGCCTCGCTGAGATTACGCAAGACCGTGACTTTACGACTCGCATTGGTCCGCGCCACCTCGGCCAGTTCGTCAAGCGTGAGACCCAGGACGCATAAGCCCGTCCAGCACCGCCCGGTGCCGGCCAACACCTTACCCTCAGTGCTTGCCGTCTCGCCGAGCGACCTACACGCATTCGCAACAGCTGCAGGTCCGCAACGAGAGCTATTTGATTGCCAGTTCACGTTCTTGTGGAATGTGGCGGCCACTGGCAGGTGCCACGCGCGCTTCATAAGCTCCGGTGTACGTGTTACCGAGAATGCAATGGCTTCTGTCGGCACGCGTGACTGGCCGACGACAAGGGCCCCGGCGCCCAGCAGGGCCGCAGTGACAACCATGCAGAGAATGCTGACTGAGCGCCACCGCTTCATGGGTCTGAACCTGGCAGCAGTCCGACTGGAGGTTGGTCAGATTATATCCTTAAGCTAGCTAGGCCGTGTACCCATAGAACCATCGGCGCGACTCTACGTCCGCATTGTCCCGATAGCGACCAAGTTCGTGCGGCAACGCAAGATGTGGCCAGACTCGGACTCATGTGCTGTGTCAGACTGACATCCCGTTGCCCCACTGTGAGACGAAGCATCACCTGCTCCGCGGCCCGTCGATGATCGAACCGAGCCCCTGTTCAATGCCCGTGAACGATGGGGATCGTTCGAGCCGTCTCGATTGGCTAAAAAATGAAGAGGCCGCCAGCAAAAGGCGGCCTCTGGCTCAGGTATTCAAGCTACTGTGGCAGGACCATCAACAGCAAACGAGCGGAAGTTCGCGTACTTTTCGCCAACCTTGCGAAGCTCGATGAACGACCACGCGCTTCGGGGCGTCCCCATCAAATGCGGTCACGGTTCCTGTAGTCGCGGCGGATCCGCCGATAGCCAAGAAGCGACCGCCGGCTGCCTTGATGATGGCCTGAGCCTTCGGAGCGTACTCCTTTGCATACGCATCCGGGTTGGTGACGTCCCCCGGGGCACATGTTGAAAGTGCCCGAGCTGACGGTGGGATCAAACGTGCGCGGTGGATGTGAACCGGCTCACATGGGCGGATGCAAATATCTGAGATCGATGGCAGAGATGTGTAAGGAAGCCTGTCAAGTCGAGTTGGGTCAAAAGTGTCGGTTGCGCCGCCTAGCCGGCATTTCCGCTCAAGTCCCTGAAAGCCGACATTAAGCGGATGGAGGACGCAATCGAACGTGCCTAAGACCATGTATTAATCGGTGGCGTGACGCACTTCCGCTGTGCTCCAAAACTGACGCGGCTGCTGCGAAGCAGCGAGACGCGATGGGCCATCAACCGACATGAGCCACGCGGGGCATCAAAGCGCGACTGGCACCGCCTTCCGATCCGTCATAGTATTCTCTGGGTTGGATTGCGGGCCATGGTTCAAGAGCGGCCAGTCCGGGTCGAGCGCAGGTTATCGGCGATATTGGCCGCCGACGTGGCTGGCTATTCGCGGCTCATGCACCATGACGAAGAGGCTACGCACGCCAGACTGACCGCACTCCTCGCGGATAGTGTCACGCCCGCGATCTCCGAACACGGCGGCCGCATCGTGAAGAACACTGGCGACGGGTTGTTGGCGGAGTTTCCAAGCGCGGTCGAAGCGGTCCGCGCTGCTGTGCAGTTCCAGACCCGCATCAAGGTACTTACTATCGGCGACGCTGAGGACAGCCGTATTGTCTTCCGCGTCGGCGTCAACATCGGTGACGTAATCGTCGAGCCGAATGACATCTTTGGAGACGGCGTTAACATCGCAGCACGGCTTGAGAGCATCGCTGAACCCGGCGGCATCTGCATCTCGTCTTCTGCCTACGATCATGTCCAGGGCAAGGTCGGCGTTGAGTTCGCCGATTTGGGAGAGCAGAACCTCAAAAACATTACCCGCCCGGTCCGAGCCTTTGCCGTGGTCTGGGATGGACGTAGCCCGGCAACACAGGTTGATGACACCAGATCGGGCGCGCTTTCGCCGCCTCGTCTTTCCATCGTTGTGCTACCTTTCGCCAACCTCAGCGCGGATCCTGAGCAGGACTATTTCGTCGATGGTGTAACCGAGAGCTTGACCACAGACCTTTCGCGCATCAGCGGCGCGTTCGTGATCGGTCGGCACACCGCATTTACCTACAAAGGCAAAGCGGTTGATCTTAGACGGATCGGCCGCGAGTTGAACATCCGCTATGTGCTTGAAGGCTCCGTGCAGAGGGGCGGCAACCGGCTTCGGGTCAACGTGCAGCTGATCGGCGCCGAAACCGGCAACCATCTTTGGGCCGACCGGTTCGATAAGCCCGTCGTCGACCTATTCGATATGCAGGATGAAATCGTATCAAGGCTCGCCAATACGCTTAATGCGCAGCTCATTGCGGCTGAGGCGCGACGCGCTGAACGCACACTGCACCCCGATGCAATGGACTTGTATTTCCAGGGCTGGGCTTACTTGAATAAAGGTCCTACCCCCCAACACATCGCGCGAGCGCGCGGCTTTTTCGAACATGCCTTGGCGCTCGATCCAGACAATATCGAGGCGCTGGTCGGCGCGGCCATTGTCCACGCTCAAACCGCCAATATCCTGTTTACCGACGATCGAACCGAACGCTTGGCTGCGGCCGAGGCGGCTGCGATCAAAGCTCTGTCCCTGGCGCCGAACCATGCCTCGGCCAATCGCGTCCTGGGCATGGTGCAAATGTATACGAACCGAGCGGCTCTTGGCATTGCTCAATGCGAGCGGGCATTGGCGCTCGATCGAAATTTGGCCGATGCGCACGGTTACATCGGTATGGCCAAGTATTTTATCGGTCGAGGCGCGGAAACTGAGGGTCACATCCAGGAGGCGCTCCGCCTCTCTCCTCGCGATATCCGCGCCCATATCTGGATGATGTGGGCCGGCGTCGCAAAGTTGTGGCAATGCGCCGACGCCGACGCGGTCCTCAGGCTGCGCCAATGCATCGAGACAAACCGAAATTACGCCCTTGCGCATTTCTATCTCGCCGCTGCCCTAGCGCAGCTTGGTGAGCTGGATGAGGCACGGACTACGGCACAGGCGGGACTTGCGCTCCTTCCGAACTTCACCATCCGCCGCTACCGCGCCAGCGCGGCTTGCAACCATCCGGCGTACCTCGCGGGGCGCGAGCGCACCTATCGCGGCATGCGCATGGCTGGGGTGCCAGAGGGGTGATGGGTTAAAATGGATGTCGCCGAATGCTCAATTTTGAATGAAGCAGGTGCGACTTCCGGTGTGCGTCAAACTGCCAAGAACTCGGTGTGAGCAAATCTAGTCCGCTATGCCCCACTAAACGGACCTCGATGAGAGCTGTCGCCACTTCGCAGATGGGCCAAAGGACTAAACCGCTCGCGCGGTAGGGCCCCCGGGGCTGGCGACACAGCCAAGACGATAGCGCGACGGGGCGTCCTGTCTTGAGATGAGGGGTTCGCAACTTTCACCCAAGACAGGAGCATCCCCATGACCGACGAGGCAATGAGCCCGTTGCGCCGGCGCATGATCGAAGACATGACGATCCGCAAGCTCGCGCCGAAGACCCAACATGACTACGTGCAAAGAATCAAGAACTTCGCCGCGTTTCTCGGGCGATCACCGGATACGGCGACCTTCGAGGACGTGCGCCGCTATCAGCTACATCTGACGGCAAGCGGCGTTGGCGTGCCGACCATCAACCAGACCGTCTCGACGCTGCGGTTCTTCTTTCGGGTCACACTCAAGCGCCACGAGATCGTCGAGCATACCCATGTCATTCACGAGCCGCGCAAGCTGCCGGTGGTGCTCAGCGTCGAGGAGGTGGCGCGACTGCTCGATGCTGCGCCGGGGCTGAAGTACAAGGCGGCCTTGAGCGTGGCCTACGGCGCCGGCCTGCGCGCCACCGAGGTGGTCTCGCTCAAGGTCTCCGACATCGACAGCCAGCGCATGATCATCCGCATCGAACAGGGCAAGGGCGGCAAGGATCGTAACGTCATGCTCTCCCCATACCTGCTCGACCTGCTGCGGACCTGGTGGAAGGCGGCGCGCCCCCAGGGCTGGCTGTTCCCGGGTCGCGATCCGGCCCAGCCGATGACCACGCGCCAGCTCAACCGCGCCTGTCATGCCGCTGCGCAAATGGCGGAGATTAACAAGCGCGTCTCGCTGCACACCTTGCGGCATAGCTTCGCCACCCACCTCTTGGAGCAGAACATCGATGTCCGCGTGATCCAGGTGCTGCTCGGTCATGCCAAGCTCGACACCACGGCGCTGCTACCCGCGTCGCTACCAAGACGATCAGCGAGGTCATGAGCCCGCTGGAGCACATCGCGCTCAAGCTCAAGGAGATCCGGCCGCCCGGCTGACGCCAAAGCGGTGTCGCGCCCGGCTTTGGAGGTTGCGGATATCTTCCACGACCATGGCCCGGCATGGCGCAAGGCCCATGCCGGCCATGTCAGCCTCCACCAGCTCAAGGTGATGTCGGCGATCGAGCGCTGCCGCACGGCAGCCCTCGGCGGCCATGTCGCGCGCTGTGAGGACTGCGCCTATACGACCATCGCCTACAACTCCTGCCTTATGGGCAAAGCCGGTAATGGGGAGCTGGCGGCAATTTGATCGCGCTCCTGCACCAATCACCGCCAACCCCGCTCTCCATTACAAGGTACGCCTGAGGAGTTCGATCAGCTGGTCGGTGGGCTGGAAGACGCCGCGCCGCAGGTGGGGCGGCACGATCGCCTCCATCGCATCGAGCTTCTCGGTTGGATCGCCGCGCGTGTAGACCTCGGTGGTCGTCAGCGTAGCGTGGCCCAGCCACAGCGACACCTTCCGGATGTCCCCGGTCGCTTGCAGAACGACCATCGCGCAGGTGTGCCTGAGCACGTGGGGCGAGACGCGTTTCTTGGCGAGACCGGGCTGCTTGCGAGCCGCAGTCGCGGTGTGCTGCCTGAGCAGATAGGCAAAGCCCCATCGGCTCAGCGGCTCACCACGGGCGTTGACGAACACCTCGGGTGTCGCGACCTGCCCGCGGATGGCCAGCCAGGCACGCAGTGCAGCGGCCGCCGGCTTCCACAACGGCAGCGTCCGCTCCCGGCGTCCCTTGCCGAGCACGCGGATGCTCATCGAAGGCAGGTCGATGTCATCGACCTTGAGGCCGGTCAGTTCGGAGACGCGCAGCCCTGCGCAGACGGCCACGTGCAGCATTGCGCGATCGCGGATGCCATCGCGTGTCGCCGGATCGGGAGCGTCGAGCACGGCTTGGAGCTCTTCGCGCAGAAGGTAGGGCACCAGGCGCGTGTCAGTTTTCTTGAACGGGATCGCCAGTACACGGCGGATCTGCTCGAGCGCCGCCGGCTGCCGGTACTCGAGGAAGCGGAAGAACGACTTGATCGCCGCCAGGCGAACGTTGCGCGTCACGGCCGCGTTTTTGCGCTCGTCCTCAAGATGCTCAAGGAAGGCGCTGACGAGCCCGGCATCGATCTGTTCGAGCGTCAGCGCCGAAGGTTTGACCTTGAGCCGGTCGGCGGCGAACACGAACAGCAGCTGGAAGCTCGAGGCATAGGAGTCCCTCGTGTGCCGGCTGGCGCCCCGCTGGCAAGCGAGTGTGTCGCGCAGGAACGTCTCGATGAGGGGAGCGATCGGCGTCATGCTGACCTCCCTTCGGACATGAACGCTTCGCCGGCCATGGCGACATCGCGCAAGAGGTCGGGCGTGGCCTCGAGATACCAGTAGGTCGCATAGATGTTGACGTGACCCATGTAGGTCGCGAGTGCCGCCATGTGCGCCCCGCACCGGCCTCGGCCGGTAGGGCTGCCTTGCAGCGCGCGCACCGCAAACGTGTGCCGTAGATCGTGCAGGCGAGGACGGCGAGCCGACGTCGATCTGATGCCAGCCTTGTCGACTAGCCTGTCGAAGGTCTCCTTGACGGCAATGTAGCGTAGCGGCCGACCGCGCTTGTCGATGAAGACCGGATCATCGTCTGAGCCGGGCCCGCGACGTGCCAGGTATCGCTGCAAGCCGGCGACCGCCGTGTCGTGCAGCGGCACCAGTCGCGTCTTGCGGAACTTGGTCTCGCGGATCAGCAGACCGTCGCGGATCACGTCCGCGATCGTCAGCTTCAGGGCTTCGGAGATCCTGAGCCCGGTGGATGAGAGCAGCGCGATCAAGGTCGCTTGCGTGTGCGGGCGCAAGCCGCGCGTTGGCCGAAGCCGCAGCGCAGCTTCGACCAGCCGACTGATCTCGTCTGTCGTGTAGATGTGCGGCGTGCGACGCTTCTTGCGGGCACCGAAGTGATTTGCCGGCGGCAGCTCGTGCCGGACGTCCTCCACCCGGACATGGCGTACGAAGCGACAGACGGCTCTGAGCCGTGCATCGCGTTGCGCGACGGATGGTCCGAGCGCGGCCCAGTCGATCGCTGTTTTTGTCTCGACGTACGTTTGTCCGCGCTCGGCCGCGAAGACGGCAAAGCTCTTCAGCAGGTGCTCCGCGGTCGACATCGCGAAGCCCGTGGTGCGGCGGAGCGCGAGATAGGTCTCGATGGCGTCGAGCATCAGAGCGCCTCCGGCCAGGGCTGAGCAACCTGCTTCAGCAGCGCGACGTCGGCCTTTGCGTAATAGGCCGTCGTGTCGATGCCGCGATGCCGAAGGACGAGGCCGATCTTGTCGAGCGGCACGCCATGGCGCAGCATCTCGGTCGCCGCGGTGTGCCGCAGAGCGTGGGCCCCTTTGACCGGCGCCACGATGTCGGCCCGCTTCATGATACGCTTGACCACCGACGAGATGCCGTCGCCTCGTCGGAATGGCCGGCACGGCGCGATCGTGCGCAGGAACAAGAGATCGTTCCGGCGGGTAGACGGCCGGCATTCGAGGTAGGCGGCGATCGCATCCCCGACGTCTTGCGGTAGCGGCAGCCGGACCTCGTAGCGCGACTTGCCGCAGACCCGTAGCGATCCCGTTTGCCACTCGATATCCGCGAGACGCAGTTGCGCCACGTCACCGGCCCGCAGGCCGAGGCGCACCAACAAAAGTACGATCGCACGATCACGCCGGCGCCCACCGACGTCGCCGTCACAGGCAGCGATCAGCCGGTCGACCTGCTCGGTCGACAGATACCGGGGCATGTCGGCAAGCTGCCAATGAGCGTAGGCTGGAACGGCGCCGTCGAGACCTGCCTGACAACGGCCTGCGACTGCGAGATACCGCAGGAAGGCCCGCAGGCTCGTCGTCATCTTCTCGATCGTGCCACTCCCGCTATTGCTCGCCCGCTCCAGGAAGTAACTGCGGACATCGTTCGGCCTCCAGCCGTCCGGGTCAGATCGAAGCTTCATCATCAGGCCCGCGGCGTCGCGGGCGTAGAGCCTGACGGTGGCATCGGATGCGCCGCGATGCTTGCGCAGCCACGTCTTGAAGTCGGCGACCAGCTGCGGCTCGGCGGGTGCTGCCCCCACGGCCGCGGACCGGCAAAGGCCGAGCTCGACGAGGTGCCGACGAAAGAGCCTGGCACCGTAGATGGTGTGGTGGTTGCGCCGGCCGCCTTTGGCGCGTGGACACCGGCAAGTGCGCAGGTGCTCGCCAAACGCGGCGAGATCAACGTCCGTCAGGCCCGCGCCTTGCTCGGCCATAACATGGCCGATGTGAGCCGCCGCTCGCAAATAGCGTACCGCTGTCTCGGGGCCATAGCCCTGCCGCTCCAGCGCCGCTGCAAACCCGTCAAGGTAAGGCCCGCTCGGCCCACTGCGCAGATGCCCCAGCATCTTCGCTGCCGAGAAGTACGTCTCCAACATGTCCGTCTCCGTATGTGACCGGCCATCAGTGGCCGACCCAACGGGGCCGCACGGGCGACTTGTAATGGAGAGCTCAAGAGCGGCAATACACAGGAAAATACGGTGATCGCGATTGGCAGCTCCCCATTACCGGCTTTGCCCATAAGGCAGGTAATGGGCGTCACCCATTACCTGCCGCAACCGGCACTGCCCGAAGTGCCAGGGCGCCGCCGCGAAGGACTGGCTTGCCGACCGCGAGGCCGAGCTGTTGCCCGTGCCGTACTATCATGTGGTGTTCACGCTCCCAGGAGCGATCGCCGACATCGCCTACCAGAACAAGGCCGTCCTCTACGACCTGCTGTTCAAGGTCTCGGCCGAGACCATGCTGACGATCGCCGCCGACCCCAAGCATCTGGGCGCCAGGATCGGCATCACCTCGGTGCTGCACACCTGGGGCTCGGCGCTGACCCATCATCCCCACGTGCACATGATCGTGCCGGGCGGTGGCATCTCGCCCGACGGCCAGCACTGGGTGTCCTGCCGGCCGGGCTTCTTCCTCCCCGTGCGCGTGCTCTCCCGCCTGTTCCGGCGGCTGTTCCTGGAGAAGCTCGTCGCCGCCCATCAAGCGGGCCGCCTGACCTTCTTTGGCGATGACGCTCATCTCGCCGAGGTGCAATCCTTCGCAGCCTTCCTGGCGCCGCTGCGCAAAGCCGAGTGGGTCGTCTACGCCAAGCGTCCGTTCGGCGGGCCCGAGGCCGTGCTGGCCTATCTGTCGCGCTACACCCACCGTGTTGCCATCGCCAACAGCCGCCTGATTGCCTGCGACCAGCGTGGCGTCACCTTCAGGTGGAAGGACTACCGCATCGAGGGCCGCGATCGCTACAAGCAGATGACGCTCGGGACCTTCGAGTTCATCCGCCGCTTCCTCATCCACGTGCTGCCACGCGGCTTGCATCGCATCCGCCACTACGGCCTGTTCGCCAAAACCTCCTGCGCCGACAACATCGCCCGCGCGCGGCAGCTGCTCGCCGTTGCAAGACCTGAAGGCAAGCCTGCCGCCGTCGATCAAAGCAAGCCGACTTGTCCATGCTGCGGCGGCCGCATGATCATCATCGAGGTGTTCGCGCGCGGTGCAACGCCGCGGCATCGGGCGACAGCTCCAACGAACCGCACCAGGATCGACACCTCATGACCGCGTCTCAATCCTGCAAATCAGCTCATCGCGCTCGCCGCCTCTCGACCGGCCACGGCGGAGCGCGCTCAGACATCCGCCTGCCGACGCAAATCCTCGGGCGACCTGTCGAGTTCGATGCCATTCGTCGCGCATTCGTCAGCCGCTTCACCGTCGCACAACTCGTTGCAACGGCTCCATCCAAATCAGCCAGCTCGCCCGCGGCGCTCAAATCCCCATAGCGCCCGCCGCAACGCCTTACGTTCCCTCAAGCGCGGTTTCCTCCCTTGGAGGCTTTCGGACGCCGACCGCCGAATACGCGGCGCCGTCCCTCATGCGGCCGGCATCCGAAACCCTTCACACAACCGGACAAGAGAGACGTGTCACCCTCGCTAGATTTTGCACTCCTCATTGCAAGAAGGTGGATTGCGAAGGGCCGCAGTTTGTCGAGCCCCCAAGTGCGTCTACTGGGAGCCAGCTCCGGGGTTCTCAGCGAAGAAGTTCCGCGGTTAAAGCAGAAAGGCCACCTTCAACTCACTCGAACGAGATACTGTTTTTCAGTGAACCATTTTTTTGCCGGGAGGACTAACCTCCAAGCGGAACTTTACCGCTCGCCATGTCGAGCGGCGTCAATTGCACGATTCGTCGCTCCCCGGCTGCAATGCATGCAGCGGCCGCTTGTCCGCTGAGTCTGTTCGGAAGAAGTGAGCCGGCGCTTGCCGAAGCCCTCACCACCGTACCTTTTGGAGGAGATGCCATGACGGAGATCCGGCTGGCCTCGCTGCATGGCGGGGCGATTGCGCTTGGAAGCGATACGATCGCGGCTTTTGGTCAAACGTTACGGGGCAATGTCTGCCTGGCCTCGGAGCCGGGTTACGATGAGGCACGCACGATTTGGAATGCAATGATCGACCGCCACCCTGGCGCGGCTGTGCGCTGCAGAGGGGCCGCAGACATCATTAGTGCCGTGCGGTTTGCGCGTGAGCACAGCCTCTTGCTCGCCGTCCGCGGCGGCGGCCATAACATCGCTGGGAACGCTGTCTGTGAAGGCGGGCTCTTGATCGATCTTTCTCTCATGCGCTCGGTCCGGATCGATCCATTTCACCGCACAGCGCGCGTAGAGCCGGGTGCAACGCTAGGCGAATTCGACAAGGAGGCGCAGGCTTTCGGCCTTGCCACTCCGCTCGGCATCAACTCGACGACCGGCGTTGCGGGATTGACGCTGGGCGGCGGCTTCGGCTGGCTTAGCCGCAAGTTCGGGCTTGCGGCGGACAATCTGATCTCGGCCGACGTGGTGACGGCCGAAGGCAAGCTCGTGCGGGCGAGCATTGCCGAGAATACCGACCTATTCTGGGCGCTGCGCGGAGGCGGCGCCAATTTCGGGGTGGTGAGCTCGTTCGAGTTCCGCCTGCATCCCGTCGGCCCAATGGTTCTGGCTGGACTCATTGTCCATCCGTTTGCGCGGGCAAAGGAGCTACTCGCAGACTATCGCGATGTCGCCGCGAAAGCGCCCGATGAGCTAACGGTGTGGGTGGTGCTCAGACAGGCGCCGCCGCTGGCGTTCTTGCCTGCCGAGGTTCACGGCAATGAGATCGTCGCTTTCGCTGTCTGCTACACGGGAGACGAGAACGAGGGCAAGCGCGCGCTGGAACCGTTGCGTGCGCTTGGGGAGCCGATTGCCGACGTGATCGCCATGCAGCCCTTCGCGGCCTGGCAGACCGCGTTCGACCCGCTGCTCACGTCCGGCGCCTACAATTACTGGAAATCGCACAATTTCGCTGAGCTCAGCGAAGGCCTCCTCGACACGCTCGTAAGCCAGACAACGAGCCTGCCGACCAGCGAGTGTGAAATTTTCATTGGTCAGCTTGGCGGCGCCACCAGTCGCGTAGCTGTCGACGCCACCGCGTTCCCCCACCGCGATGCAAGGTTTGTCATGAACGTCCATACGCGATGGCGCGACCCGGCCGATGAGCAACGTTCGATCGCCTGGGCGCGCAAGCTTTTTGCGGAGGCTGCACCCTACGCAACCGGCGGCGTCTACGTTAACTTCATGCCTGAGGACGAGACCGATCGCGTGGCCGGCGCTTACGGAACAAACTACGCTCGTCTCACGGCGCTGAAGGACAAGTACGATCCCGCCAACCTGTTCCGGTTAAACCAGAACGTCCGGCGGTCCGCCGTACCGCGGCCAGCGGCCTGACGAGAAACAAAGGAGAGAACTAGCAGCCGGCCGAACATGCACATCAACATTGCCTTCATGATACTCATTTATCGAGCATCTCTGATGGTGAAATCGATGCGTTCGGCCAAACCTCAAATAGCCGCCAGCAAAGCTCGCGGTGTACAACTGCACGGCCCTTACTCCATCCGACGACATTCAAGAAGGTCTCACGCAAACATCTCCGGCGTCACCTGGTCGACCTCGATGATAACGTCGGCCGGAATATTGGCGCGCCTCGCCGCATTGCGAATGGCGTCGGCGTTTTCGGCCTCATAAAGACAGTAGGTCTTGCGCTTGTCGGCACTCAGAAAGGAGAAGATCCACTTCACTCCTTCTTCGTCATTGATGAGATCGACTCTGTCGACTCCTTCCTTCGTGAACTCCAGTTTTTCTGCGAAGTTTCGCTCGATAATGAAGCGCGGCATGGCCCTCTCCCGTGTACGACGTGGGCACATCAGTGCAGTTGACCGCGGAGCCTCGTAAGCAGAGCGGTCATGTTCAGGCGACTTGCCATCGCCAGAGATTCGTTCAACAGCGCATCGGCATGTGCGATGTCGCCATGGCGGCCGCGGCGGCGCAGCATTTGCGCGTATCGGTTCTGCGCGTGCGCCAACCAAGGCCATGCATGCATGTGCCGGTCCATCCGCAGCGCCTCCTCGAAGTGCTCTTCGGAACGATTCCAGTCGCCGAGCACGTCGGCGAGAGCTCCGAGGAAACGGCCGGCCGATCCGTAGCAGACGGTCACGATGCCGGCCGTGACGGTCATGTGGCGGTAGGGCTCGAGCAGATCGTACAAGGTACGTGCGCAGCGCACGTCCTCGAGCGCCGCGCAGACATCGGCAAGATAGGAAAGCGTCGTGCTCCGCTTCGCATCCATTGGGAAGGCGAAATCGGTCTGCCGCAACTCGTCCAGCATCTTTTGTGCCTGCGGCTTGAAGCCCAGCTCCGTCGCGACGAGCGCGAATCCGGGCTTCCAGGTATTGCCTTCTGGTTCGTCATTGATCAACTGTTTGATGACAGGGGCAATCTCCGCCAGGCGTCCCTGCTCTCGGCGGATCGAGAACATCTGCATGCCGTAGACGCCTTCGACACTCTCCCCATGCGTCCTGCGACCCATCGCATGCGCGCTCTCGGCGAGGTTCTCAGCGGCCGCAAAGTCGCCGATCAAAAGAGCCTGCATGGCTCGCCCTAGCTGCGCAACCCATTCCTGGTGCAGCATCTGACGGCCTTCAATAGATGACTGAAACTGGTCCAAAGCCGCGATCATCCCCTGGTAGTCGCCAAATTCGGCCGAATAATAGATGTGCACAGAAAGAATTCGGGTGCGGAGGTCGGCGTCATTCAGCCGATCGGCAATGGCGAGCGCCTCGCTGAGGCGGTTGCGCAAGTCCGCAGATTGTGTCCCCGAGAGTGCTGCCGGCACCAGAAATGGAGTAAACAGAACTTCACAAAGAGAGCGGTCGTCCTCGAGGCGGCGCGCCATTTCGATCGCCTCGGAATTGAACACGTCAGCACGCTCGAAATCACCCTTCATCAAGAACGCTCTACCGAGCGCACTCAATATCTGGCAGCGCTGCCGGCTGTTTCCTCGTTCGATCGCCGATAAGGCTTCGAGCAGCAGCGCGATGGAAGGTTCAAGAGCGTCGTGATAGTAGAACCGGGCGTGTCCAAAACCGATGGCGCAGTTGGCGAGTGCATCGCTGTTTCCACGCGCTCGTGCCTCGCCGGCGGCGCGCTCGAATGTGGCGGAAGCCTGTCGCAGATGGCCGGCCGCCGACTGCGCCCGACCCAATGCGATTCTTGTCTCGAGCACGGCGTCCTCGCGCCCTTCCGAATCGGGCAGTCTCTCAGCGATGGCCAGGGCTTTCCCGTAATGATCGATGGCCTCGTAGTTCGCCGAGCGCGCCAGCGCGCGCTCACCGGCACGCCGCCAGAACGGCAGGGCCAGCTGTGGTAGTCCGGCCTCGGAAAAGTGCCGCGCAACCAGCTCCGGCTGGGTGTCCGCTGTCTCAC
This sequence comes from Bradyrhizobium sp. ISRA442, assembly GCF_038085055.1. NCBI lineage: Bacteria > Pseudomonadati > Pseudomonadota > Alphaproteobacteria > Hyphomicrobiales > Nitrobacteraceae > Bradyrhizobium > Bradyrhizobium sp. ISRA442. The sequence continues at coordinate 93,794 of NZ_JALGCN010000012.1, read as the reverse complement.
GGCGGTACTCGGCAAGGGCGCGGGCAATTGCCGCATGATACCGCTGTCTTCTGCTCGTCAGCAGGGACTGGTATGCCGTGTCCTGAATGAGGGCGTGCCTGAACGCCAAGGCATCCTCGGAAGGACCCCCTCTCAGAACCAGATGCGCCGCCATCAGTTCGGCGACGGCCGCATCGAGATCGGCGATCGGAAAATCGCACACATGAGCAAGCAGGTCTCGGCTGAACTCGCGGCCGATGACAGAGGCGATTTGGGCGGTTTCTTTCGCGGTCGGCTGGCAGCGATCGAGGCGTGCCATCAAGGAGCCCTGCAGCGTCGCCGGAAGCCCCACCTCAAATTCGCCCACACCGGCCGCGCGCTCGACCAGAGAGCGGGCCAGCTCCTCGATAAACAGGGGGATGCCATCGGTCCGACCGACGATCTCATCGATGATGCGCGCGCTGGCAGTGGTGCCGGCAATGTGCCGCACCATATCGGCGATCTGAGGCTTTGCCAGCGGCCCGAGGGAAAGCTGCAGCACATGGTCGTAAAGGCCGGGCCATTCAGAAGTCCAGCTCGGCCGGTGTGTCACGAGCAACATGATCGGTGCTCGGTTGATTGGCGCCATCAGCACATCGAGCAGCTCGGTGGTAGTGGGATCGATCCAGTGAGCGTCCTCGACAATAATCAGCACTGGAGAGCGCGCGGCGCGCTGCAGGAACCGGTCGACCAGCGTCTGCAGTGTGAGGCTCTTCCTTTGCTGTGGCGTCAGGTCGATCTTGCCGTACCGATCATGGCAATCGAGGGACAGAAGCTCTGCATAGACCGGAGCCACCGTCCGAATGTCGGCGCCCACGTCGGCGAGCATATGCTCGAGCTTGTCGAGCCGTTGATCGTTGCTATCGCTTGGCCGGAAGTCGGCGGCGCGGCCGAGATTCTGAACAATCGGAAACAGGGTACTGTGGGTATGATAGGGTGAGCATTGAAAACGCAGGACGACATGCGGCGTCGCGCCCAGCTTTTCTGTAAAGGCCTGCACCAACCGGGATTTGCCGATACCGGCATCCCCCGAGAGCAGGATTGCCTGTCCTTCTCCTGCGCGCGCAAGCTCCCACCTTTCAACGAGCAGCGCGACCTCGTGCACGCGACCTACGAATGGCGACAGCTCTCCGGCATGTGCCGCGTGGAATCGGCTTTCAACCTCTCGCTCGGACTTGACGAGATACACGCGGGTGCCTGTCCCGAATCCCTTGAGGTGTTTCTCACCGAGGTCCTCGACGACGAAGGCGTCGGCGATCAGTAGCCTGGTCGCCTCTGCGATGACGAGTTGACTCGGCTGCGCGCTCGCCTGGAGCCTGGCTGCGAGGTTGGGCGTCTCACCCGCCACCGCACCTTCCTCGCGGACCGAGCCTCCAACGAGGTCCCCGACAACGACGAGCCCCGTGGCTACGCCGACCCGGGCCTCGAGCTCGACATCGTTGGGATTCAGCAGTTGCACGGCGCCCAGGGCCTCGAACCCGGCTCGGACCGCGCGTTCGGCGTGATCCTCGTAGGCGCATGGCCATCCGAAATACGCCATGACGCCGTCGCCCATGAATCGGGCGACGTAACCCCCATAACGGGTGACCGCGCCGGCGACCAGATCCTGATAGCTACGAAGCACCTCGCGCAGATCCTCGGGATCGAGCCGACGAGACAGCTCCGTGGAACCAACCAGGTCGCAGAACAGGACGCTCAGCAGGCGTCGCTCCGGCGGCCGCTCCGGGGGAGCGCGCGGCAACGGTTTATCGTTCGCATCGAGAGAGTTGGTGCTTGCCGCCGATAGCGCGCCCCCGAAGGACTCGACAATCGCCGCCAGCATCTTGCGCCGGTGGCCAAGCGACACGCCAAGCTCCTTTAGATCCTGATCGGTCAAAAGGTGCAGGATGGAGATGTCGACGTCGTTTTCGGCAAAACGATCCGCGTACTCGGAAAACCCGAGCGTTGCCAACCACTCTGCAACTGACGATATCGGGGTCCGCATCGGATGCCCCTCGTCTTTAGCGAGAACCGGATTAGCCTATCAAAATTGGCACCCAATGTCTCTTTCGGGGTCAACTGGCGTCGATCTTGCCGCTACTTGGTTAGGTCCCGTTTACCCCCCCCCCAGCCGACAGATGGACGAACGCCGAATCTCGTCGGTATGAGCCATTAGGAGACGTCTGCGTCAGCAAGCACTTCATTGCTCCCGGACGCCTCCCTTCCTCAGCCCATCGACAATGCCATCGAACTCCCGACGAAACTGCGGGTTGCTTGAGATTGAGTAACCAAGATCACGGTACCACTGGATCGTAAAGTCTGGTCGGAGCTTGTTCAATTCAGTCAAGCTCTGCTGTGCCTGTTCCAATTGCCCCGTGGCTCCATAAGCCGATGTCAGATCTACATAGCTGTATAAGTTCAAGTTGTTCAGATTGACCGAGCGCCTGCATTCCTCGATGGCTTCTGCATATTGGCGCAGGTGCAAGTGTGCATGGCAGAGCCAGTAGCGCCAAACGGAAGCAAAAGGATCTCTGGGACTGATACGGAGAGCCAATTGAGCCGGCGAGAAAGCTTCGCGCGTCCGCCCGGAGGTGATAAGTGTAATTGCTCTAGCGCCGTAGACTGCTGGATTATTTGGATCAATTTCGAGCGCAGTATCGTATTCAGCCAATGCCCCCTCAGGGTCTCCAAATAGCAGAAGGTTTCCCTTGGCCCAATGAGCACCCGCGCTTGCCGGGCTTTTGGACAGAGCTCTGTCGATGAGGTCGAGCCCTTGTTTTTTGTCTTCAACAACGGAAGCAGACCATCGATTGTTCACATTAGCGGCTAAACACCGCGCTTTCCCGACCATGGCCTCAACGTTGTCGGGATCGAGGCGCAGCGCACTATCGAATAGGTCCTTTGCCTGAGCATTTTGGATCTTCGACTGCGGCTCGTAGAACTTTGTCCAACCGCGCATCGTGAAGTCCATGGCGTCTGGATTCCTCGACCGGTCCGCTTCGCTGCGACGGCTTTCGGCTTGGATCAGTTCAATGTTCAGCGAGCGGGCGAGCCGCGCTGTGATCTGGTCCTGCAAGGCGGCGAGGTTCGTACGATCGCCGTCGAAACGGTCGGACCAAACGTCCCGACCGCTCGCGATATCCGTAAGTGATACGTTGACCCGGACCTGATTCCCGTTGCGCCGCACCGCGCCCTGGACTGCCCAGCGGATGCCAAGATCCCTGCCGAGCGTCCTGAAGTCGATCTGCTTGTTCTTGTATGTAAACGCCGTTCCACGTCCGATAACGAACGCGCCGGGCATTTGCGCGAGGTCGGTCGTCAGATCGGTCGTAATGCCGTCGGCGAAATAGTCCTGCTCCGGATCGTTGTTGAGATTTGCGAACGGCAGGACGACCAGTGACAAGCGGGGAGCAACGTCGGGCCGGGCCGTGGCCTCCCTCTGCGTCTGTTGCTTGTCCGGAAACACGTCGGTGCGCAGCGTCTTCCACACAGTCCAGTAGCCGGCGAGGCCACCCGCGATCGCGCCGATCGCGGCAATCGAAGCGAGCGCCCCGCCGATCAGCTGCAATCGCGCCCGGAGGCGACCCTTAAAGTTGAGACTCGATGCCGGTTTGTCCGGTGGCTCGTTATCAGAGGCCGTCTTGTTCAGTGGGTCATTATCGGATGCCGGTTTGTCCGGTAGGTCGCTGGAGACTTCCGAGTTCGTCACCATTGCCTCCCCCGTAGGGCTCAAACGCCAGAATTTTCAAGCCTAGCAGATTTTTGCGGCTTCGCGTTGGTCAAGGTTGCTGACTAAGTTAACCCTCTTACAAGTTGTTGCGGGACGGTCGTCGGTTTATGACGCCGAATAGATGTCCGGTTGGGGTCAGAAGCCGATATCCCACGCTCCTCCAATGATAGTCGCCTAGCCGGCAACGAACTGACAGCTCAAGTTTGCTGGTAGGCAAGCATTGATGATCTCGATGTTATGACTTGCGCGGGGCGGCCACCGCAAACCGCTGGCCAACCAGGGCCAGTCCGACCGGTTGCGGCCGAAATCCGCGCGGCCATAAGACCGTGGTGCGCGCCCCTTAAGTTAATCTGGTCCGCGTGACCAGTTGAGCGACGCGCGGCAAAGACCGGGAAGGAACGCAAGCCGCCGCACGGAAGCGCGTTGATTGCAGCGAACCGCTCGCGCTCCTGGGACCTTAGCAGACGAACGAGATGCCAGCGCGGTCTTCCCGACGCCACACCAAGCGACAGTCGAATGACGTCCGAAACTCGTCAAATGACAATCGGAAATCGGTCGATAGGATCGAACCACTTTTCAGCCTTACGCAGGCCCCGAGGACGGAGAGGTTCAGCATCTTGCAGGGCGTGATCGTCGGTTTGCCTGGTAGCGAAAGCATCACAGTTTGTTCGAGCGTCTTGCGTGTGACGCGTCGCCGCTCAACACCGGTCCATGCGAGAGACATCACTTTCCGAGACCTCAAGATTTGCAGCATCAGAAGGCGTGGCCGTCGACCAGAAGGATGGCGACCCCTCGCCGCGAAGAACGTCGGTACGCGCGAGATGACGACTTCGCGACTGCGTCCAGCATCCGCACCCTGCTGCCCGGCGCAAGGACTTTCGTGCATTAGTATTACTTGGGTTGCGTAATGGAACGAGCCTCTTTCCTTAAGCCGCTTGCTCCCCGCTCAAGAGAGCGTCGGCACGCGCGGAAGACGGCGGCGGGGATCGCTCCGGTCGAAGCCATCGTCTTAAAAAAAACCGGAGGAGAGGCCGTCCTGTGGGCGGCCTCTCCTCAACTCTCTCAGTATGGTGGGACCGGCCGTATCAGGGCGGCAGGACCAAGCACTGGATCAAGGTGAAGAACCGGCAGCATCCAACGGAGAAGTGGAGCTGTGAGAATTCTCGGCGATTACGCTGGGCCTTACGAGCCGCGCTGGCGTGACGCCGAGAAGGCGACGCAGCCAGCCTCGCACAATTCAGTTCGTGAGATCGCGAAGGAAACCGGCGTCAGCAAGAGCACCGTTGCTCGTGCCGCAACTCGTCACGTGGGCAAATTGGACAGATGAAGAGGCTGTTTGTTGCACCCAGGCAACTCTTCTCTTGTTCCATGATTTGCGTCGTGTTTTCGGCTTCACACGATAAGCCTGACCTGCAAAGATATTCTGCGCGTGAAGTTGACTGGTAATATTGTGATCGGCGGGGAAGAAAACGCGCATGTATCCGGCGCCTACAGAAAGACCCTCTTTTGATGGTCTTTCTGTAACGCGCCCCGGTCGTCCTGCCATTAAGTCTGGGAAGAGAATTAGTTGCGGGCTTTCTTTACGAAGCCCAAGCCGCAATCTCCGGTCTCATATATTATTGTGAGGACGACCATGCTGGACGACGAATTCAATCAACAACGTGCAAAACTATTGCGCGAACTCGCAGAGCAAGCTGATCCCTTTATCAAGAAGCGCCTTTTGAATTTGGCACAGCGCTATGAACCGAAGAGCGGTCAATACCAATTGGCGAGCACAGTGCTAAACCGCAGGGACAACGTTGATAGGTAAGCAATGCAAAACGCCTGCATCTTGCCAGAAGTCAATTGTGGTTGGCGTGCCGGGATGCCCGTATAAAAACATCAGGCTCCCGCGCCAACTTAAGCCCCAAAAAGTTCGGCCGGCGGCCGCTTGAAGGGGGCCATCCCCCACGTCACGCGGCTCGGCCGGGATCAGCTGGCCGCCGCGCTCCCCGGCTAAATGCCTTCAAAATGGGCAACCCCCCTTTAGGAATTTTATCCCATTGCATATGGACGGCCCCGTGCGGTCGCGGGGGCCGCCGCGTCTAGATTTTTGCTCCCCCCGCCCCCGGTCATGGGTCAATGAACAGCGGGCGGCCATTCGGCTTCGACGCGATCAGCAAGTCGCCGCAGCATGTCGGCTGCTCCAGGGCGACCGACGGCGATGACCAGAGGACTCGTTGCCGACGGCGACGACCAGAGGACTCGTTGCCGCCGACCAGGATCAACGGCTTCGGTCATGTCCAATCCGCCCCGATCGACGACATCCAGCCCGACACGGCAGGCGGCGAGGTACTCGGAACGTTGCTCGCGCTCGCGCTGATCCTGTTTCAGCTGGGTTGCTGTGCGAGCCCTGGCACTCACGATCCATTGTTCCTTTTCGAAGCTTGCCGCCGCGCCATCGACGTGCCCAGGCCGATCGCGCCCGCCCTGCGATGGCGGCGGCGATGCGCAGTTATCGCTGCTCAGGCGGCTTTTGATGCGGTTTGGAGACCATCCGCTCATCGGGCGCCCCTGCCCCATCGCCGCCACCGGCGCCCTCTGCAAGACCGTCCACGGATTCGAAAAAAGCCAACGTCCCCAGCGCCGCCTCAACCCGCGCCCGCGCGCCCGGCACCGCATCAGAAGACAGCAGCGCTCGCCGCTCGCGTTGCCCGCGCCCGCTAACCTTGAAGCGGCACAACATCGAGGTGAGCCCAAAAGCGTTATAAGAATATCCATCTATAGCGTCATTCGGCTCACCTCGGGCGGAGGCGAGCCCAACCACGCTATAAGACGCGGCGGCGAACACCGCCGGAACGCGGCCGTCGCGGCGATACCTGTAGTCGGCGGCCCTCCGGTCCTTGAACAGATCAGGATACAGCCGCGCCGCATCCGCGGGCCATTCCGGGACCAGCCCGCGCGCCATCATCGCGTCGATTTCATTGGGCTCGACGTCCGCGACGTGCACCAGAGCGTCAATGGGCAAGGGGAGCGTCAGGTCGTCGAGGATCACAAATGCCTCGACCGGGTTCTGCGCCGTCCGGTTCACCGCCCGCGAGCGACCGAGGGCCTGCAAGACACCGCTTTCGGCGATGGCCCGGGAAAGCAGATTGGCATCGGCATTGTCGTAGCCATTACAGCGCAGCAACCGCTCGGTGCCGTCCTTGAACCGAATCGGCCGCTGCTGCTTCACCCGTTTGCCAACCATGACTGCCTTGCCAATCAGTGCAGATCCCGAGATCTCGATCGCCGACGGGCTTGGCATTGGCCGACCGACGGTGATCAGCATCTCCACATTGCCATACCCATCCAGCCCTTCGATGGCGCCAAAATGGGCGGTATCAACATAGGGAATGTCCTCGAACACGTCTTCGACATGCTTCTGGGAGATCACCAACGTCCGGCGCCCCCGCGCGAGATGGATTACTAGCGCCCGCAACCGCTCCCGCCGAGCCTGTTGTTTTGCATAGGCTGCTGGTTGCTTTGCCTCATCCGGCAGCGCGAGAATTTTCTTGCCGACCGCGAGACCAACGATCTGCGTGATGCGCTCGTGCGGCGCCGCCACATTGATTTCCTGCAGCATCGTGAGGTACGGCAAATGATGCCGCACCAGTTCAATTTCCATCGTCGCGTCGCCGTGCAACAGAGGCAGCGCGGTGAACGTCTTATGAATCTCCTTCTTGCCGAGCACACGGAGATAGCGCGCGGCCACATCGTTTTCGACGACGGTCTCAAGGATCAAACGACCAGCGATCTCCTGGTCGCCGTTCAGGAATTCCTCCAGCGTCTTCCACATGCGGGCGCGGCGCCGGACTTGTCGCATATACTTGTACTGCTCGACAAACCTGCGTCGGTCATCCGCACTCGTGTTCGGCCGCAATTCGATCTTGACCATGCGCTTGTATTCGAGCTTGGCCGCGGCGGCATAGCTGATGTTCAGCTCGCCAGCGTCGATCAGGGCCTGTCGCTTCAACCGGCCATCGGGCATTTGCATCAATGCAGCCTGCAGCTTCTTGCTGAGCTCACTCAGCTGTTTGGTCTCCTCCTTGAGAATCTCCTTTTTCTTGCGCACCGGATAGGTAGTCAGATTGGCATCGCAAATTTCACTGACCTTCATCCGGGTTTGACGCGGGTCTTGGAGAATTCCCTTCAACGAGAAGCCCTCGTCAATAATCACTAGGCCGAACGTGTCCTTGCCGAACCGATTCAGCGTAACGAACATCAGCTCGTGCGCCGCAAAGACCACATCGGCACCCTTCGCCTTCTCGCGCTGCAATTGAAATGCACAGCGATCAAAAAAACGGCACCTGACCTTACCGTCATCGCAACAGGTCTTGTGCACATCGGCACCGATGGTCTGCGCCGCTTTTACTGCGTCAATGTTGCGGCACAGCAGCTCGCCTGTCTTCAAATCCTTCGCCTCGCGCGACTGATAGATTGCCGTCGAGATGCCGTGCGAACCGAACACGGCCATCAGCTTGCCGCTGGCCTCTTCAGCCAGTCGGTGAGTCGGCACCAGAAACATGACGCGATACAGTTGATGGCGCCGACGCTTCTGCTCCAGCACAAACTTCGCGGCGCCCTGCCGCATCTGCTCGGACTTCCCGCCCCCGGTCGTCAGCTTGAGGGCGGCATGCAGCGCGGGCTCATAGTCGAGATCAATCACACCTTCCTGGGGCGCCGGCGTCGCGTGAAACCGCAGTGCCTGTTCGATAAACACATCGATGATCGCGCGCATCTGCTCGCGCGCAATGTCCACCGGCACGGCACTGCTAGGCTTCGCCTCTTGATCAATGCCAACAAACGTATCGTTCATCGCTGGATCACCGGCAGCGTCTGATCGAACGGAAACAGATCGGCTGACTTATGCGCCGTCACGGCAATGCGAACCAGACCACCCCACACTTTCGTGCATTTATCGGCGGCCTCACTTCCTTCTTCGCAATCGACGATCACCGTCAGTCGCTTGATGCTGTGAAAGCGCGGTTTCGGAAATGACGCAATGTTCTCCACCGACAACACCGACCATGCCGGATTGAAGCCGAATATCATCGCAGCCAACGCCGTCTCGATGCTCGCCGCAATCGTCAGCTCGCCGCGGCAGTTGGTGAGTTCACCGCCGAATTTGATGACGCCATAACAATCGATGGAGCCGATTGTCTTGCGCTCGATCACGATCGCCGCTGGGCTGAGAGCCGTGAGATGGACGCCAGCCGGTTCGTTGGTGAGGCTGTCCTGCACATAAGCGACAAGGCAAGGAAAGCTGAAATCACCGAACGGACAAGAAGGATGAAAGCGCAGCACTTCGTGCGCTGCATCCGGCGCAGTGAGGCCAAGGCTGGCCAGATATTTTTCAGCAAGCGATCCCCGCAGCGGCTGTGCGCTATCGAACAGCTCGAGCGCATGCTCGACCAAGCTGATGCTCTCGGCCTCACTGCCCGCGCGAATGGGATCGGGGGTGATGGCCGCCAGCCGGTGGTCGGCCCGCCACGTCGGCGACGCCTGCTCTGCGAGGTAGAAGAGCGTGCCGACGCCAATTTCGGCCGGCGGGCACGATTCGAGCGCCTTCCATTTCGCTTCAGTCGCAGCGGCATCATAGGCCGGATACTTCTGCGACCACTTGTCGAACATCGCGATGCCGGCGGTCGACCCGCCGGTCGCAGCGAACACAGCCATCCCGATCCGATTCCACTCCGCCCAGTTCACGCTTGCATTGTTGGGGATCGCCATCAGGGCCGCTTCGATCTCTTCGAGATCAGCACCGGCCTTGAGCTGATGGCGGCGACCACCACGCTCTTCTAGGCCGTTCCCCGTGCGCGCCTTTTCACGTGCAGGTCCGCGTGACGAAGCTTTCTTTCCCTCCTTCTGTTTCGTCGCGGCTTCGATCAGCCAAACCGGCGCTTCCGCAATCGGCAGATCGTTCAGCCAGCGATATTCGCCGACGCCCGGTTTGATGCTTGGCGGCGCGATCACCATGCCGCCGTCGCCGCGAACATCGACGCCGGGCGCGAGCTCGCTTGTGCTGTTCTTGATATAAACACCGGCACCAGGATGCCGGTAATAGCGATGGACCGACCCGCTGGGGCTGATCGCCATACGCGTTTCAGGAAAAGGGCCGTGCTTGGCCTCCAGCACTCGGATCGACGCGAGGCCGTCGACGCCATGGCCTTCGGCCGTGTCGGCCTCAATGACAAAGATGCCAGATGTCGTGCCAGTGACGATGGCGACGTTGGCATTGGGCCACTTCCGGAAATCGTTGCGAATCTCGTCGGGGTCGGTGGTCTTGCCCCACTTGGCCCGGCTGTGCTTCTCCGATTTATGCGATTTCTTCTGTCCAGGCGGAGCGGGGAAGACTTCCAGACCCATGGACGCATAATGGAGCGCCGCGACGCCGCACGCGCTCAACCGCCGTGCGCTCTGGACCACGCCGCGCCACGCAGCTCTGATCGAGGCTGCAGTCGATTCACCGGTGACGTTCGGCGCGCGACTACGCATTGCAGGCACCGAGGCCGCGATTGCGGCCCAATTCGATCATCTCCTGCTCGACCAGGGTGACCTGCGCCGTGCGTTCGGCCTCGAAACGCTCACGGGCCGCCTGCTCGGAAAGCTTGGTGTCCCAACCCTCCTTGCCAACCACGATCATGCGCAGCTGCGAGCCCGGCACGATGTTCTTGATGATGGCGTAGTAACTGCGACCGGGCGGCAGACGCTCGGTGGCGTGGCCATGCATCAGCGCCTTCTGTTCGATTTCGGCGCTGCCGGCCAGGCGGACCCGATGTTGCCGATGGGGGAACCGCTCGAAGAATTTGCGGTCAGCGTCCGTGATCTTCTCGACACGGGCCGCAAGCTTCTTCATCTGGCGACGCTGGGCGCGGCTCAGGTGTTCGGCGCCCTGACAAATTTGGAAACTATCAGCCATGGCGCGTATTCCAGCCACGGCCAGGCTGTGCGGCGGCGATATCGGAGAGGGAGAGCGCTTCACGTGGTCGTGCTCCTCTTATTTGAGCAAAACGCACGCCAATGCATGGTCGTGCACCCGCTGACTCACGTCACCTCGGGTGCTGTCCCAGATAGACATTTCCTGCAAATTGGACAGCTAAAGCGGTGGGCGGTTAGCAATGGCCGCTTTATGTCGGGACGGACCGCGACTTCTTCCGATTATCTACCATCACATTGATGTTGGCGGGGGTCGGTCGCCGCTCCTGTTCGATGCCGAGCAGATCGAACAGGGCTTCAAAGAATGCCTTGCGCGTCAATTTCTTTGACGGCGCGAAGCCAATCATCTCCAGCACATCGAGAGCTGGATGGACAACCAGTGCGGTCTCAGAATCTTTCCTGTAATCACCCGTCTGGCGTTTAAGTATCCTCGCGAGCACCTCGGGATTTTCCCTCAAGAACTCAATTCCGCGATCTCGCTCCAGGATCAGCGCATCCAGGTCGGGGCCCGGGACGAGCTCGCCATACTGCTCCATCTCGGCTCTGGTGAGGTGATCGGTCTCGGCACGAAATTCAAGATACCGTTCGATCTTCTCTTCTCGATCCTGGGCACGGAGGTCAGCGAGGTCAGCGGCAAAAGCGATTTCGCTGTGAATGGGGCCAAGCCATCTCATGGCGTCGCGCACCATGGGCTGTACCCTACAATAAAGCTCTAGCGCTTCTTGTATAGCAGTGATCGTCGGCCGCTCACGCTCCGCCCAATACCCATTGAAGATTTCGCGGATGCGCGTCTCGAACTCCGGCGCAAGATCATCAGCATCAGTCAAGCCGGCACGTTCGAGCACTACCGGATAGTGCACGGCGTAATGCTGCCTCGATGGAGCCGAGTTCCGAGCCATGGTGCGGTGCTGGGTCGAACATAACGCGGTGGGCTGAATGCCCACCGCCGCTTTAGCTTCCCACAAGGTCGAACTGGGTGCAATTGCGCGAGCGAAATGTCGCGCGCGAATCTCAGAATGCCACCGGATCGGCCCGACGAGGCCGTTCTTCGCTATGTGCGGGAGCTTGCCAAACGACTCGCGCGGGAGGATCATGAGGCGGAGATCGCGGCCCGCCAAGCATCGAACCCCGCTATCCCCAAGCGCCCATGAACCGCTGCGTCATCTACGCCAGATTTTCAAGCGACCGCCAGAAAGATCGCAGTATCGACGATCAGATTGCTCTTTGCCGCGATCTATGCACGCGCGAGGGGATGGCGGTGATCTCCACTTTTGAGGACCGCGCCATTTCCGGCGCCGGAGCAATCAACCGCCCCGGATTTCAAGCATTGCTGCGCGCTGCCGAAGCGGGCTTGTTCGATGTCATCGTCGCCGAAGACATGGATCGTCTGTTCCGCGACCAAGCCGACTACCACACAACCCGCAAACATCTTGATCATCTCGGTATCGCGATACACACGGCAAGCGGCAAGGTGGGCAAGCTCGATGGCGCGTTGCGAGCGCTCATGAGCGAGATGTACATCGAGAATCTGGTGCTGCATACGCGACGCGGCCTTGAAGGCGTGATCCGCGACGGACGGCACGCTGGCGGGCGCGCGTATGGTTATCGTGCGGTAGCCGGCAAGCCTGGCGAGTTGGAGATCGTCGAGGATGAGTCCGAGATCGTTCGCCAGATTTTCGCTGACTACATCGGTGGCAAGACGCCGCGCCAGATCGCGCACGATCTTAACAGGCGCGGCGTGCGCCCGCCGCGCGGTCGGCTATGGAACGCATCGACCATCAACGGCAACGTGTCACGCGGTGGCGGCATGATCTTGAACGATCTCTATGCCGGGCGGATCGTCTGGAACAAGGTGCGTATGGTCAAGGACCCGGTGACGCGCAAGCGCCTGTCGCGCGCCAATCCGAAAGATCAATACAAGATCATCGAGGCACCGCATCTACGCATCATTGACGATGCGACGTGGAAGGCCGCGCAAGCCATCAAGATCAACCGGCGTCACAATGCGACGCCCGCGACGGTGCAAAAAGCACGAGCGCCCAAGCGAGTTTTCTCTGGCTTGATGAGGTGCGGCTGCTGCGGCGGCGGGATGGCCTCGATCGGCACCGACCGCAAAGGCGTGCGCCTGCAGTGCACGACGCATCGGGAAAGCGGCTCATGTCCCAACGGCCGGCGGGTTTATCTCGACGAGATTGAAGCGTTGGCGATCAAGGGATTGCGCCAGCACCTCGCGCATCCCGAGGTGATCACCGCGTTTGTCGACGCCTACAACGCGGAGCGCAAACGGCTGAAGAAAGAGGCGAGCACCGAACGCACCCGGATCGAGCGGCGTCTGGGCGAGATCGAGCGCGAGATCAAGCGCATCGTCGATTTCATCGTGAAAGGGATGGCTACCGACGCGCTCATCCCGCGAATGAATGAACTGGAGACCGATCGCAAGGCGCTCGCCGCGCGCCTTGAGGAGACCAACGAAGCCGACACCGTGATCGCCCTGCATCCCAAAGCGATCGACCGCTACAAGCGCGCAGTTCGGGAATTGGCCGACGAGCTGAAGCGCGGCTCCCCAATCGAATTCGCGACTATCCGCGAATTGCTTACAGCGATTATCGTGCATGCCGCCCCGAGCCGGCCGGGCGGCGCCCGAAGCAAAGCCAATGCCGAAGATGATCGGAGCGTGCGGATCGACATCAAGGGTCGGCTCGCCGCGCTCTGCGAAAATCCGGCGCTGTTTCCGAACATGGCTATGTCGGGGGGAACGTTGGTAGCGGGGGAGCGCTACCGCCTTTCCCCACACCAACCAAACCTACGATATCTCATCCAGTCTTACGCAATCAGACGTTGATGGACCCCAAGGTAAGCAAGGCTTTACGCCCGTTGAAAGATCCCGGACTACCGGTCGGGTGAAGGCGGCCTTTGTCGCGAAAAATCGAAAGCGGCCCTTTCTCGATGCCGCCTTCGTTTGGTTGGGCGCGGTCTCTGGTCAAGATTCACGCAGGTCGGATTGCGGGTTCAAATCCCGGACCTGCAATCATCTCAAACTGCTTCTCGAGGCAGTCGTTTTGCCCTCCGAACGCCGCCCGTTTTGGCGAACACTCACCTCTGGAGACCGATCTGCAGGACATCCGGAAGCTCCCCGCCCGAGCGGTCGAAGAACTCGAAGAATTCTTCCGAGCGACGGTCGCGCTCGAAAAGAAAGAACTCGAATTCCTGGGCTGGCACGGACTGGGCCATGCGATTGAGACGATCAAGCGGCACTCGAAATGATGCACCCTATGTCTTCGTCAGAAGCGGCACTCGCTCGCTCGAGTTGCCTGTTGGCGTCGGTGAATGGTCTCGCGCTCGAAGGAAGAGAATTCCCGGAATCGTCTTGGAGGTGAGGACCGATGGACTTTCCGCCATTGAGCGACCTGAACGAGGCGGGTTGCGTCGGGCGCGCTCGGGACGCTGGAAAGCGCCGCCCTTGTTGACTCTGGCGCTGGCGGCCTGTCGGTCTAGCAGATCGCCGAGCAGCACCAGCAAGCTGACCGCTTGAACAAGCGCATCGGCAGGAGCGTGTACTTGCCGGGCTCGAGCTGGTCCGGAGCTCGAAAGCGACCGCCGCTCGCCGCGAGTCCGGCCGCGAAAGATCTCACCCGAAGCGATCCGGTCGGAAAGCCGAGAGATTCAAACCGTCGTCTCGATTGTCGATGATGCTCGCGACGATGCGGCTGGTCACACCAGCGAGCGTCATGCCGAGATGTCCATGGCCAAAAGCAAAGATGATATTCGGCTGACGTCGGCCCCGTCCGATCACCGGCAGCGAATCCGGAAGCGACGGCCGGAACCCCAACCATTGGGTCCGAGCAGGTCCAAGCTTCGGAAATAGCTTGCGTACACCCCGCTCGAGAACAGCGATGCGATCGGCGTTGGGAGGCGCGGATAGCCCGCCAAGCTCAACGGTGCCGGCGACTCGCAGACGGCCTTCCATCGGCGTGACATAGAACCCGAGATCGACGGGGCTTACGGGCCTTTTGATGGGACAAGCCTCCATCGCGAATTCGATGTGGTAGCCACGCTCGGTATCGAGGGGAACGTTCTCGCCGGCTTGCCGCGCGAGAGAGCGCGACCAGGCGCCGGCGGCGAGAACGACCGCACGCGCATCGACAACGAGCTCACGACAAGTGAGCCTGATGTGTCCGCCGCTCAGAGGCTCCAGTCGTTCGACACGAAAGCGTTGAAACGAAGCGCCTTTCGACACCGCCGCAGCCGCCACCCTCGACCACGTCATTACTCCTGACAGCCGACATATCCTCGGCCGTGGGATGCGGCAGCGATGGGGCCAGACGCCGATCACCTCTCAGGATGGAGGACGGCCCCGACCTCGGATGAGGCGTCGAAGTGCATTAATTACTCGTGTGAGCTGGGATGATGGCTTGTTTCGCCGGGCCGGCATGACGATCACAACGTAGAGCACATTCAGCAGCAGCCAGCTGTCGAGCGCCAGCAGAAAGAGCTTCATCAAATTGGGGGCCGACAGACAATAAAATGATTGCGTGCAAGAACGCGTCCATCGAAACCTAGTTGGCCCGCCGTTTCAAGCACTACGTTTTGGTCAAAGGGGGCAAGCCGGGCCTGTAGCCGTCCAATCTCAGGCGGGCGCAGGAACACCCGGGGCGGCTAGGAGCCAATCGCGACGGTTTGGCCCGGTGCCACTCAAGCGGCTATTGGAAAGAGTGAGGCCGCCTCATCGAGCAAAGATGGGTATCATAATCCGCCTCTGCGGGTGCCTTCTCCCTTCATTGAACCTTAGCCTAGTCCATTTAGACTCATCCTTACCGGGGAATTGCTTATTCCCACCCGGGGCTGGAAAGGCCGCCGCTCGCGACGATTTTAAGCGGGCGGCGTTTTTGTTGCCCCTACGGTTTTTCAAGTGCACACTTGTTCGGCAAGCACCCCCGTTCCTGCCAGCCCGAATGGAATAATAAGAGGTGCGCTGCCATCTAAATTGGCCCGCCTCCAACCGCCGCATTTCCGGAGGCGGGCTTACTTTACTAACTTCAAATCGACTACCCCCGGCTGTGGCACAAGCCCTGACCCGGTTCCAGATTCGCGATTCCACACCTCCGTGACTATCTTTCCTACGTCAGTGAGCGTGGAGTTTGGAGTATGCAAGGCCGTGGCTGGATGCCCTCGATCGTGCCCGGTGGCGACGATCAGACGGTCTACCTGGTGAAGGATGATCTGGGCCGCCTTGGCGCCGTTTGGCGCGAGGCTGATGCCGAAGCTGCCGACCTCGAGACAGTCATCACAGACCTGATGGCGGGCGAGTACAAAGACCCACTCCGCGTCATCGCCTTCAACACCCACGAGCGCTGGTCGGAGGACGTGTCCGAGGACGTTGCTCGCGAGATCCGGCGGCGCTTCGACCTGCAGCTCGCCGACGTGCCATCAGGCCTGCAGGACTTCGTCGAACGCCACGAAGGGCACCATCGGCAACTAGCGCTGCGGCTGGTCTAGTCGAGAGCCAGCATTGGAAATGACAATATGATCTTCCTCGGCCTCGACACAGAGCAAGCTTCCGATCGGATGGAAAAGTTACTGACCAATCTGGATGACGCGGAAGCTCAGCCGGCACGCCGCGATTCAATGTCCTCATGGCCGAAGCTTACAGACAAAACAGGCATGCTCCCTGGCCGTCATGCCAGATCACTTTCAATAGATCGCCTCTGCGTCCGCGAAAGCAGAACAAATGACCACTCAGCGGATCGCGGCGCAGCACCTCTTGCACCTGCAGTGACAATGAGGCGAAGCCTTTACGCATGTCGGTGTGGCCCGTCGCCAGCCACACCCGAACTCCCGTAGGAACCGGAATCATCGCTGATCCAAAACCGCGATGATCCGGCGAAGCGCCTCAACGTCAACGCCCGCATCAACAATGACGCGCCGCCTGCCGGGCAGCTCGATCTCGATCCGACGCTCCATTGAATGTGCGGTCGCGCTCTCCGACGCCGCGGGCACCCCCTCGGTCACAACAGTCTCAGACTTGGTCTTCGCCACGAAGGCTCTTCGCCAAGTCACCAATAGAGTGCGCGGCGGCAATCAGGGTGAGACTCCGCTCTCATCCTGATTGTCGCGCTATAAATAGAGAACGCGACAAGCCGTATCGCCGGGCTGTCGCCGCAACCTGGCGCGGCTCGGATAGGCTCTCCAAAACAATCCGCGCCTCCTCTTCCTCAGACCAACGCCGGCGCCGGCCTGTATCAACCACCTCCAGTCGATTCAACGTACTGATCGTATGGCTGTCCATACGTACAGTTCTCAACCATCCGGCCAGCCCGCCGCAAGGCGTCTCTCCTCGGAGGCTTACACTTCCGCAGCTGAGCCTATGAGATCGCCGACCTGCCAATGTTGCCCTTTCTCTAGACGCGAACAGTTTCACAGTTTCTGCGGACAGGCCAATATCGTCCAGAGTTTTGCGCATGACCGGCGCAAAGCGCCGACTGACGTGCACCTCCTTAACTTGCGCGATACTCCGCCAGAACCTCAAGCAACATGCACAACTTCTGTGCAGCCGCACATTGCAGTCACAAAGGCTTCAACTAAAAATTTGGCGAAAAGTTTACGAATACGTCGCAGCATGAGCGTTGAGAAGCAGCTGATTCATTTTTGCCGACTTTGCCAGCTCTACATTTTCATGGAGTGCCCATGCTTTCGCGCTTTTCGATTAAGAGTAAGTTGGTTGCCATCATCTCCTTCTTGGTTCTTGTCTCCGCGGGTACTGGTTTCCTTGCCATCAGCGATATGCAGCTCATCCGCGGCAGCGCAGTCGAGTTGCAAAGCCGCTGGTTGCCCGCTGTCCGCCTCCTCGGAAGCCTCAGGGCCTACACCATCAGATACGGCAGCGTGGTGCGCGATCACATTCTCGAAACGGATCCTGCAAAGAAGGCCTCCGCCGAAAAAGTTCTTGCCGATCTGACCCGCGATATCGAGAAGGACGGGAACGCTTATGAGGCGTTGGTCCTGTCTGCGGACGAGCAGAAATTGTACAAAGATTTCAAGCAGCTCTGGAACGCCTATGTCGATCAGGTTCCGGACGTGCTGTCTGCTTCGCGCAGGAATGATCTCGCCATCGCAGCCGATCTCATCGTTCATCAGATGCAGCCGCTACGGCAAGACAGCGGGCAGATGTTGCTGAAGGCGATCGAGATCAACAACCAGCGAGCCGCGGCGGCGGGTGGCCATGCCGAGCAGAGTTACACCTTTGCTTTCACGCTGATTGCTTCGATTTTTGCAGCGACGACAACGTTGGCCTTGCTCGTCAGTCTCTGGTTTGTGCGCGACGTTGCGAAGGGCTTTGGCTCGATTATCCTGCCCATGCGAGCTTTGGCCGGCGGAGACCTGACCGTCACGGTGCCGGACAAGAGCCAAGCAACGGAATTCGGTCAAATGGCTGCCGCCTTGCAGTCCTTCAAAGCGTCTCTCCTCGCCAAGCAGGCCGCCGACCGGCTCGCGTCGATCGAGGCGGAAGCCAAGCGCTTGCGCGGGGAGCGGATCGACAAGATCGCCGGGAATTTCCAGTCCATGATCGGTGAGCTGACGGGATCGTTGTCGATATCTTCTAGCGAACTCCAAAAGGCGGCCGCCACTCTATCCAAGACGGCAGAGGCGACGCAGGCGCTTTCGGGCACGGTCACCTCGACATCCGAGGAGGCGTCTGAAAATGTTCAGAGCGCTGCGTCAGCTACTGAACAAATGACGTCTTCTATCGGCGAAATTGGTCGCCAGATTGAAGCCTCGACAAAAATCACCGACGAAGCGGTGCAGCAAGCTGCGGAGACGAACCTTCGAATCAGCAGGCTGTCGAAGGCTGCAAGCCGCATCGGCGATGTTGTCGGCCTTATCACGACAATTGCCGGACAGACCAACCTTCTTGCGCTGAACGCGACGATCGAAGCGGCCCGTGCCGGCGAATCCGGCAGAGGCTTTGCGGTTGTCGCAACCGAGGTCAAGGCTCTGGCTGCGCAGACTGCTGAGGCAACCAGCGAGATCAGCGAGCAGATCGACGAGATACAGACTGCAACACAGGAAGCGGCCGATTCAATCAAGCACATCAGCACAACAATCGATCGTATCTCGGTAACGACGGCCGCAATTGCTGCAGCGGTGGAGGAGCAGGCGAATGCGACCGGCGAAATGTCGCGCAACCTGCAGCATGCCGCCCGCGGCACGACGCAAGTCGCGTCAACGAATGCGGAGGTCAAGCTTGGCGCGGTCGAGGCCGGATCTGCATCCACTCAAGTGCTATCTGCCGCGCGGTCGGTTACGTTGGAAAGCGATCGCTTGAAATGCGAAGTCGACAATTTCCTCAATTCCATCCGCGCGGCTTAGACAGCCCAGCGGCATCACTGAAAGCGAGTATTCTCTTTTTCATCCGTCTCGCGCTCAGCTCGTAAAGGCCGATTTGGAGATAGTTATGGGTGCGGTTGTTCATTTTAGGCGGCCGGCCGGGCGCTCAAATCCACAGCTCGATGTTCAGAAGGAAGATCGATTTCTTGCGGGCACATTGAGCACGCTTTCAAAGGAGCAGCTGGGGGTCGCGATCGGTCATCTGGAGACCGCCCTAGCACACGCTGAAGACCTTCGCGGCCGACTGAAGCCAGGGCCGGCTAAGGATGATTTCGAGCTGAAACTAGCGACGCTAATTGGAAAGCTCGATCGGTTGCGCCAACAGGTGCGAGAATTGTACTCAAGCTAACGACACGGACCCAGGGCGTTACGCCCTCGTCTAGTTCACTTTTTGAGCAAGAGCCCTAGCTTGCGGGCCATGCGCCTGACCGAGGCGGTGTATCTGCCTAACTTCCCCGATATCTCGGATGTGCTTGCCCCCTGCCGCACCATGCGGGTCATCACTTGTATCTCAGACTCGGTCCACTCCTTGGGTTTCGGCTTCATGGGGTAGGGGAAGCAAATCTCACACCGAGATAGCGGCTGCCGAATTTCGATATCGGAAATCTCCAACGCACACAAATTGGGTGCGGCGCCCATTTTTCGCGCGCCAAAACTCGATGAGGTGGTCAAAAAAAGTATCCGTCCGCTGCCAACACGAGATCCCTAGATCAGCCGCATCCCCCTCAAGCTCGCATGCCCGTTCCTGCCGACGATGATGTGGTCATGCACGGCAATCCCCAGCAGCTTGGCGATGTCGATGACCGCCTTGGTCACTATGGGAACAAAGCTAAACCATGCTTCGACCAGAAGCTCACGGCATGCGAGACTGATCTGGCCGGCCCAGCCAGGCCGAATACGCGGCGCTACTCGAAATCATGCAGCGGAGGCATGCTCAGTCGATAAGAGCTGCTTTAGTCGCGCGACTGGTACGGCAGGGCTGAAAAGATAACCCTGCATTTGACTACAGCCGAGATCTCTGAGGATCTCACGCTGCTCCTCCGTCTCGACGCCTTCCGCCGTAGTCGCCATCCTGCGTGCGGCGGCCATGGTCACCACGGCCCGCACAATCGGGGAGGAATCCTCGAGCTCCCCGATGTCATTAATGAAGCTACGGTCAATCTTGATCTTGTCGAAAGGGAAACGATGAAGGTAGCTGAGTGACGAGTACCCGGTTCCGAAATCATCAAGCACTATGCGCACCCCTAACTCGCGCAGTTGCTGAAGAATGGTTAGCGCCTCCTGATCATCACGGATGAGAACTGTCTCGGTGATCTCCAGCTCGAGCCGGCTGGGCGCGAGGTTCGATTCGGCAAGTGCGGCGGCAACCTTCAGGGCCAAGGTTTTGGATCGGAACTGAATTGGTGACACGTTGACGGCAACCCGGATCTGGTCGGGCCAGCTGGCTCCCTCTGTGCAGGCCTGCTTCAGAACCCAATCGCCGATTTCGCCAATGAGGCCGGTTTCTTCGGCAACGGGGATGAATTGGGCCGGGGAAATCATGCCGCGTTCAGGATGCCGCCAACGCAGCAGCGCCTCACAACCTGTCACCGTATTGGCCGATAGATCTACCAGAGGCTGGTAGTGGACCTCAAATTCCCCACGAGCCAGTGCTTGACGGAGATCGAGCTCGAGCTGACGTCGTAGGCTCGACTTGGTGTCGTATTCTTTCGCGAAGAGACGGAACGTGCTTCGGCCCTCAGACTTCGCTGCGTACATCGCGAGATCGGCACGCTTAAGCAGATCGTCGATATTGTCGCCGTGGTCCGGAGCGATCGCGATGCCGATGCTGGCGTCCGCCGAGATCTGCTGCCCCTTGCAGTTCACGGGCGCACGTAGGGCTTCCAAAATCTGCTGCGCGAGCGCGCTCAGCTCGTTTGAATCTCGGGCGTCCGCTTTGACGATCGCAAATTCATCGCCGCCGAGACGCGCAACCAAGTCGTTGGCGGTCACACAGCTTCGCAGGCGCTCGGCGACCTGCCGCAGCAGTTCGTCTCCAGCCTCGTGGCCAAGTGTATCGTTCACACCCTTGAATTCATCGATGTCGATGTAGAGAATCGCAAACGATGTGCCATCGGCTAGTTCGGCGACCCGGCGTTCGAGGTGTCCCCGCAACAGCCCGCGATTAGGGAGGTCTGTGAGCGTGTCGTAATGCGCCATATGCGCGATGCGTTCGTCGGCACGGAGCCGCTCAGTGACGTCCTCGTGTGTGGCAAGCCACCCGCCAGGAACGGCCGGTTGATTTCGAATCTCAATAAGACGGCCATCCGTCGTCTCCACGATTGAGCTCTGGGTACTGCCGGCTGCACTCAGTGTGGTGCTACAGTAGGAATTGATATCGCCCTGAAATGAGCCAGTGTCGTGCCGGTGCTGGATGACATCGCGAAAACTGATGCCCGGTTTGACGACATCTGCCGACAACCCATACATTTCGAGGTAGCGGCGATTGCAGACGATGAGCCGTTCGTCCTGATCAAACATCAAGAGGCCCTGCGTCATGGTGTTCATCGCAGTATCGAGGCGCTGTTTTTCCAGCGAAAGCCTGCGTGTCATTTGCCGGAATACCAAGTACAGCGTCAACACAAGTAGCGCGATTAATACCACTGCGACCGCGACGAAAAACTTGGTCTGGGTACGCCAAGTTGCCAGTGTTGCATCGACCGACTTCGTTGCAACCACCACCAGCGGCTCTGCCGTCAACATGCGCGAGGCAACGAGGCGTTCTTTGCCGTCAATCGGGCTTGCAAGCTGGGTCGTGACAAACGGCCGGTCGAAGACGGTCATCTGCTCCGCCGATCCTCCCCGAAAGTTTTGGCCGATCATGGAATGAGAGCGCGGAATGCGCGCGAGCAACTGCCCATTCTGATGATGCATGGCAATGGAGGAATCTTCGCCGAGACCTGTCGATACAAAGAACGCCTCCAATTGCTCCGGCGTAATCGCGCGCGTGACGACGCCGAGGAACTCACCATGCGGACCGGAGACGCGGCGCGCAAATACGATTGCAAATCCGCCCCTGAACCGACCGGGCACGACTTCGACCTCTTCCACGGAGGTCGGTTCGGTTCTTAGTCGTTTGAAGTACGTACGATCTGAAATCTTGATGTCGTCGACGGGCCAGCGTTTCGACGAGTTGATCAAAACGCCACTAGCATCGAACACGTTGGCGCCGGATACATCCGTCCACCCGCTCGCTTTTCCGCGCAGCATCTCATGCACGGCCAACGTGGCCATGTCACCGCGAAACACATCGGGAGAAGCGATGCCATGGCTCTCCATTTCCGCTATGATGCTCGTCTGCAGCACCGAGAAGTCTTCGAATTCGCGGTCGAAGTGTCGCGCCAGCAGGCGCACGGCACTTTCCAGGTTCTCACGCCCCGCTTCAATCGCGTTCTGTCGAAAGCGCTCGACCGTTAGAGCCGTGCCGATGGCCGTCGCCGCCATCAAGACGACGCCGCCCGCAATCAGCCAGGTCAGCGGCGCGCTGCGCCAGCGTCGCAGCGCAACGCGCAAGCGCGTAGCCCATCGGATTGATATGCCCATGCAGTTCTCCCCGGCATGCAAGATACAGCAAAACCGAAAAGACGCCGTTACCAGCAACGGTAATCAAAATGTTAATGAATGGCGGGGGTTCGCGTAATTTTACTGGCAGCATCGCGCTCCCCGGACGACCCAACGGCTGCGAACAATTCTACTCGTTCGCGTATGCGTTGTTATTGGAAGAAACAGGCCAATGGCCGATGTCAGCTTTGACGCCTCCAGCGCCGTCTGCCACTCCGGCTGATCGTGCACGGTCTCAGGGAGCGCGGCGATGTACTCGCCGGCCTCGCGCAAGGCGCAACGCCCCGCCGCTGCAGGTGGTCGAGCGCGCCGTCGCGCAGCTTGATCGGGTCGTCGAACGGGCGGCCCCAGCCCTTCAGTTCAGGCATGCCGGTGTTGTAGCATTGGCCCACCCGTAACGATCAGTTAGGGCGCTGCGATTATACTGAGGGTTGTCGGGTCTCCACACCCCACCCGACCAGTAATGCGTATCTTGGAATGAGAACAGCCCCATCCCTTAATTGTCGGGGTGGGGCCGTTTTCGCGGCGTTTTCGCACGACTGGAAAATCAACGTCGGGAGCCTAGCGAAAATGCAGGTCCAATGTCCCAAATGCAAAGTGATCGCGGCCATTGGAAGTACCAAGTGGTTCTTGGACGGCGGCGAATGCCGGGAGCTTCGCGGTACTGAGGCGGGCGAGGCCGGGGCCTACGAAAAGTGCCCCGTCCTGATAGAAGCAGTGGCCAACGCCGAGCAAAATGCCGCCGCCCTCAGACCACTTCGAAGATAAATGGAGACGCACGAGCGCCGCAGGAACCACCGGTTCCCAAGCAGCTTGGTATTGTGCCGGTCTACCGCCGATTGACCGGCATGGAATGGCGGCCCCGGCGGTGCCCCCAAGCCCCCGCGCTGTCGGGGTCGTTCGATTCGCAATTCCCGCATCGCGGCCCTATCTTCTCATCATGCCCAGCACCTTCGAGTTCTGTCTGCCCAGCAGAGCAACCAGCGTCCCGTCCGGCCCGGACTGGCTCCACGAGATCAAGTACGACAAGGCCACTCCGGCCGAACATATGGGCCGGGTGCGCGCGCAAGGCGACTTTCGCCCCATGGCCGCAGACAAGGCCGCGATGGACGAACTGATCACGATCCTACAAAGCCGGGACGACTTTTACGCAGGCGCGCGCGTGACGCTCGACACATCGGACGCCACGGTGAAGGACTACGCGACACGGCTGTTGCGGATCATCAGATGCTACTGCGTCTCAGGTTGTCCCTGGCAGTCGCGAAATCGATCTTTCAACCCGACCTGACGAGCGGTAGGGCTGCCCGACCTTTGGCGGGGAAAAGTTGCGGCGCGCTGCTTGAAAGGCGATCTGTGCTGTATGTTGGAGGTCCCGTCTAAGGCCCCTCCTCCGCCAGCGCGCATGAAAACGGCACAAAAGTCCCGAACCAACAAGAGCGCCAGCGAAAGAAAGGCTCGGCTGGAAACCAACGCGAAAACGTTCGTCGCCCTGGTTGGGGAGCGCGTGCGCGAAGCGCGTGAGCGGCGAGGCATCTCGCGACGGGCCCTGTCGGAGCTTTCCCAGGTTTCGTTGAGGTATCTTGCGCATCTCGAGGGCGGGACCGGAAACATCTCGATCGCCCTGTTGTGGCGCGTGTCCGAGGCGCTCGATCATCGGATCGAGTGGCTGGTTGGAGCCGACGACCCCTGGAAATCGGAAACCGTCCATTGCGCGGAGCTTTTCCGGAGGGCAACGCAGGAGCAGCGCCGCCGCGTGATGAAGATCTTGGATCCCGGCGATCCGGCCGGATTGCGCGAGAAGCGGATCTGCCTCATTGGGCTACGCGGCGCCGGAAAATCAACCCTCGGCAGGATGCTGAGCAACGAGCTCTCGCTTCCCTTCCTCGAGCTCGACCAGGAGATCGAGGAAATCAGCGGGATGCCCGTCTCGGAAGTCATGGCTTTGTATGGTCAGGAGGGCTACCGGCGGCTGGAGCGCGACGCGCTCGAGCGCATCGTCGCGACGTCCAATCAAACAGTGCTTGCGGCCGCTGGCGGAATTGTCGCTGAGCCCGAGACGTTCAGCTACCTGTTGCGTCACTTCCACACCATCTGGATCAAGGCGCGCCCAGAAGATCACATGGAACGGGTGCGTAACCAGGGTGATCTTCGCCCCATGAGCGGGAATCCCAAAGCGATGGAAGAGCTCAACTCCATTCTGACCAGTAGAGCGGAGCTCTACTCAAAAGCAGAGACGACCGTGGACACGGCTGGCCGCTCTCCCGATCAAAGCAAGTGGGATCTGCTTACGGCCGTCCGGAAACTGGAGATCCTTTGATCTCAGTCTTTTCGGCGCGCTCTCTTAGACTGGGACCTGCCAAGCTTCGGCCCTCGAACCTTCCGTACGATAGCGCGCGCTGCGGTACCCACCCGTGAACACGCAATGGATTGTCGAGCCTCTGCTAGGATAAGCCTTGGGTAGGATTCTCAATGTGGAGGAAGCGAGAACGACTCGACAAAACTACGCTAAACTGCACGATGCTAACCGGCCGCACTACTCCCACTCAATCATTTCGAACGGCGCTTCCTTGTTGATTTGCAAATACAAATTTCCATGTCTGACGGACAAATGCCGACGGCATACCCACTGCAATCTTTCAGTCTTGAATTCACAGAATAATTTTGCTCCTCATAAGCACTAGCAATTCCGCTACCTATCGAAGTCTATCGATTGGATGGCGAGCCGCGTGCGCTGCTGAGACAATCTTCAAGTACCGTAAGATGACCGGAACACAACGCCGGTCCTCGGAGCCGCTCCCCTACATTGCTGTGGTCCGGCCCAGGCATTTGGCGTCGGCGGATGCTCTCGACGTCGACACTACGCGCTTGGGCATCAGCCTCCTCCCTGAGTCAGCGTTGAAAGACGATCTTGCCTCCGACCAGCGTGACATCCGCCTGGATGTCCTTGATCTGCTCTTCCGGAATGGCCATGTAGTCGGCGGAAAGGACCGTGAGGTCTGCAAGCTTGCCCGGCTGGATCGTACCCTTGCGTGCTTCGTCGAACGTGTAGCGCGAAGCTCCCGACGTGTAGAGACGGAGCGCCTGTTCGCGACTAATAGCTTCCGCGGCGCCGTACACGCTTCCATTGGGATCTTTCCGCGTCACCATGATGTACATGTTGAGGAACGGGTTGATCGGGTTGACGGGGAAGTCGGTTCCGGCACCGAGACTGTCCAGCCCCATTTTTTCGATCAAGGTCTTGGTCGGCACGGCGCGATCGGCGGTCGGCCGTCCCAGGAAGCGCTCGACGGTCGCGGCCTTATCCCACATAAAGACGTTCTGGAAATCGACCCTGACCCCCAACTTGTGAGCGCGCTCCATCTGCTCGGGCCTGATCAGACTCGCGTGAATGAGAACGAAGCGACGGTCCCGGATGGACCTTTCCTTGTCGGCCGCTTCGAAAGCATCGAGCACCTGGTCGATACCGAGATCGCCGACGACGTGCACGCCTACACGCCAACCGTAGCGATTGCAGATCGAGACGAGTTGCTTGAGCCGTTCGGGCGTTTGCTGGGCGATGCCATGGTAGTTATCGTGCGAGTCCGGATAGACATCGCGCATTAGCGCCGTCTTCAGGGTCATGCCGCCATCGTAAAAGATCTTGATGCCGGCGAACTTGACCCAGTCGTCGCCGAAGCCTGACGAAGCTCCGTTGCCCGACATGATTGCCTCCCAAGCGGTCAGCTCGGCGGGCGGCTCGGGTCTGAACATCAATCCGGTCCGCAACGTCGCTTGTCCGGACGCGGCGATCTTCTGCAGTGTGCGGACGTCGCGCGCTTCCGTGGCGCCTTCGACCGCGCTCGTGATCCCGAAACTGTTCAGTGCCCCCTCCGCGAGCGCGAACTGCCTGATTTCGTCGTCTTCGGTCCACGGCGGAACAGCCTTCTCGACCCGGTCGATCGCCGTCTCGACGAGGAGGCCGGTCAGTTCACCCGCGCCGTCGCGCTCGAAGGAACCGCCGCTCGGGTTCGCAGTGGTCTTGTCGACCCCTGCCTTCTGCAGTGCCATCGTGTTCGCCATGGAGAAATGACCGACGGTCCGCAGATAGACCGGATTGTCGGGCGCGACGCGGTCGATCTCCTGCCTCGTTAGATACCGTTTCTCGGCGAGTTGCGACGGCGGGTGCCACGCGCCGCCCACAATCCAGTCGCCCGGCTTCTTCTTGGCCACGAACGTCTTGATCGCCTCGAGGGCTTCGGCGACCGTCTTGGCGCGGCTCATGTTGACGACATAGTCAGCGAGACCGGCCGCCTTGAAGTGAGCGTGAGTATCGATCAGGCCGGGAATCACGGTCTTGCCGGACACGTCGAGCACTTGCGTGCGCGCTCCGGCGAGCGCCCGGATGGATGCGCTGCTACCGGTCGCGAGAATTTTTCCGTCCCGAACGGCGATCGCCTCGGTCACGCTGGATCGTTCGTCGAGGGTTAGAACTTTTCCGTTGACGAGGACGAGATCGGGCGAGTTGACATCTCCTTGCTGGGCAACAGCGGGCGCTGCGCCTGCGAATAGAATTCCTGCACCGAGCATCGCGAGCGCCGCCGACCTGCAGACCATTCCAACCTCCCGATCGTTGTGTTCAATGGACGAACATCTTCCTCTTTTTCGATGATACCCCGCCCGTCAAAGCGGTCCACCGATTCAGGGTCGTTCACGCCGCGATCGTTGCGCTCCCATCAACGACGACGATCGAACCGGTCGAGAATGGCTTGCAGGCGAGAAAGAGGACCGCGTCGCGATGTCCAATGGCTCGCCCCAGGTTCGGCTGCTTTGGCACGAACGCGTCGAGGACGAGCCTTGGCACGAATGGCTTCACGAGGTGCTCCGGCGGGCCACCGGAGAGCTCAGGCACCGCCGCGAGCGGCTGGCCCCGCTTCACCACACTATCGGCAGCCCTCATTGCGCGGCCATGGTACCGGACATTGGCACCCAGCGCTCGCCGTCGAAACGTTGCGGGCGCAGCGACGTGATTAGGCGATAATCAGCCGGGCTGGTGTTGACGGTGATGCCCGGGATCAGGCCCGGCAGCGCCACGTTCTTCAGTGCAGTGGCCTGCTTCATGATGTTCTGCCGGGACAGATCGTTACCGCAGGCCTCGATGACCTTGGTCATGAGAACAGCGACGTTCCACCCGGTGAAGTTGAGCTGATCCTCGATATCGCCCTCGGGATAATACTTCCTCATGAAAGCTAGCCACTCCAGATAGGCGGGGTCGTTGGCCCATTCGGGATCGCCGACCGACTTGGTCGGCGTCGCAGAGATCGCTCCCTTGGCGTTGTCGAGCCCGGCCGGCTTGAGGATCGTCGGCACGAAGTTGCTGCCGATCGGCAGGAACTGCTGCGCGCGCCAGCCGAGCTCGCCCGCCTTGCGGATCGCCTGGGAAGTAAATTTGCCGGTCGACGCATTGAGAAAGACGTTGGCGTTGGTGCTTGCCAGCGCCACGACCTGCGAATCGACTGTGGGCGACGTGACTTCGTAAGGCGATGTCGCGACAATCTCGGCCTTGGGATCGAGCCGGGCCAGTTCGGCCTTGAAGCTGCGAAGATATTCGCGTCCGTAGTCGTCGTTCTGGTACAACACGGCCACGCGCGCTCCGGGCGTGTGTTCGGCCACCAACCGCGCGTAGATCGCAGCCTCGGTGCTGAACAGCGTCATCCCCGAGATCGTATAGGGACTGGTCTTCGGATCGGCAAAGCGCTCGCTGGCCGCGAACACGAACAGCTGAGGGATCTTCTTGGCATTGAGATATTTCTGGACCGCGGCGTTCTGTGCGGTTCCCATGCTGCCGAAGATCGCGACCGCCTCGTCATTTTCTATCAGTCGGCGCGTCTGCTCCACTGCCTTCGGCGGACTATAGCCATCGTCAAGCGAGATCAGCTTGACCTTGTGGCCATTGATGCCGCCGCGATCGTTGATCATCTGGAAATAGCGGGTCTGCACCTTGCCAACGGCGCTCAGGGCCGATGCCGGCCCGCTATACGGCATGGTCTGCCCGAGAACCAGTTCAGTGTCCGCCGCCCTGGCCGAACCGCAAGCAGCCAGTGCAGCCGCCAACACCAATGTCGCGCAAAATCCGCGCATTGCGCTCCTCCCTCGATTTTTCTTACCTGGAATATTCTTCCTAGGAAGGTATTTTGTCAACCCGCGCTACGCGGCCGCAATTGGCCGCTGCGCCGCGGCCATGCACGGGGCTGGAGCGAGACCAAGAACTTGCGAGGCGACACCTGAATTTGGCGGTGCTAGATTGCTGCGACGCATGATGCCGGGCAATTGGCGCGCGGCGAAGGGGGCTGGAAGGGAATGAAGAAGAGCAGCGTGTCACGCCGCGCCGAACCCGCGATCAAGCAGCCGCCATCGCCTGACAGCACCCTTTACGACGATATCGAGGCCGCGTGGCTGGAGCAACGGCCCGACCTCGACCTCGCCGCCGCCTGCACCTTGCTGCGGCTGGAGCGCGTCAACCAGCTCCACGAAATGCGCCTGCAGGAAATATCGAAGGCGGTCGGACTGCAGACTGGCGAGCTCTATGTGCTGCTGGCGCTGCGGCGCTCGGGCAAACCGTACGAGCTGCGTCCCACCGACCTGTTCCGGGCCCTTCTCGTCACATCGGGCGCGATGACCAAGCGCGTAGCACGGCTGCAGGAAGGCGGCTTCGTGCTGCGCGTCTCCGCCAGCGACGACGGCCGCTCCGAGCTGGTCCGTCTCACCGCCAAGGGTCTTGCGACCGCCGACCGCGGCATCGCCGAGGTGGCAAGGGTCGTCGCGCGCACGATCGAGGCAAGCGGGCTGACCAAGGCGGAGATCGTGATGCTCGATCGCTGCCTGCGCAAGTTGCTGGCGGTGCGGACGGTGACGCCGAAGAAGTCCGGCCGGCTTACCGCGGCGGACTAGCTGCGGCACCGGCTACGCGATGGCCCTGGCACCCGCCTTCAGCAGCAATCTGAGATCGCATGAACTGTCCTCGGCTTGGCTCGGCGTCGGCGAAATGCCCGCTGCTATCAGGCGCCGCGCCACCATCTGATCCCCGGGATTGTTGATGCTCTCGACGCCGACCAGCCTGCCCTGCCGGTAATTGAACACGGAGAAGCGGCCAGCCTCGATCGAGCCGCGGATCACGATGCTGTCCCTGCGCGCGGCATGACCGACGATCTGAAGCTTGAGATCGTGCTGATCCGACCAGAACCGCGGCACGCTGTTGTATGGCTGCCGGCTCTCCGCGATTGCAAGCCCGACGGTGCGTCCCTGGTCCTGCGCGTGCTGAACCGACTCCAGCCTGATCCATTCCTCGGCAAACCGGTTGAAGTGCGTGGTGCAGTCGCCAGCGGCGTAGATGTTCTCGCGTGCGGTTCGACCGTGCTGATCCACCACGATGCCATTGGCGCATCGGAGCCCGGCAGCGGCGGCGAGCTCGTGGTTCGGGATGCCGCCGATGCCGACGACGACCAGGTCCGTGCCGAGGCGGACGCCGCCGTCCAGCTCGACCGCCGCCACTCGTCCCCCATCGCCGACGATTGCCGAAACAGACGTGCCGAGCTTCACCCCGACGCCCGCCCGGGTATGGATGTCGAGCAGGAAGCGCGACAGCACCGGTGATACCGCCCGCTCGAGCAGCCGGGAGGCGGCCTCGACCACCGTCACCCGCTTGCCGAGCCTGGCCGCAGACGAAGCCACCTCGAGGCCGATGAAGCCGCCGCCGACGATCACGATCTCGCTCGTCCGGCCGAGCCGCGCCTTGAGATCGGCGGCATCTGCGGCGGATCGGAGATAGCAGACCCCGTCGAGTTCGGCCCCGCGGACCGCTATCCGCCTCGCGCGCGAGCCGGTAGCGATGACCAGTCTGTCGAAGCCAAGTACGGTGCCGTCGGCCAGCGCTACTCTTCCTGCATGGCGGTCAATCGCGACGGCGCGGTGGCCCAGCAGCAGTTCAATCCGCTTGCCCGCGAAAACAGCCTCATCGCGCAGAATGAGCGTCTCGGCACTGAACTGATCAAGCAAGAACTCCTTCGAAAGCGGCGGCCGTTGATAGGGCAGTGACGTCTCGTCGGCGACCACGATCACCGGTTCGGCATAGCCGGCGTCCCGCGCCGTGAGCGCGGCCTCGATTCCGGCATAGGATGCGCCGATGACGACAAGTCCGCTCATGGCTTGACGTCGACCCCGCCGTGACCGGCGGCTTGCAGGGCAGCGTCGCCGTCGAGCTCGACATAGACGTCGCCATCACGGATCTCGACCTTAAATGCCTTGATGTCCTTGTAGGCGCTGGACTGGCATTTTCCGTCACGGACATCGAACATCGCCCCGTGTAGCGGGCATTCGATCACATGGCCTTCGAGAAACCCCGTCGACAGCAGCGCAAATGCGTGCGAGCAGACGTCATCCGTTGCGAAGACATCGTCGCCGACCTTGTAGAGTGCGATGCGCCGGTCGCTCACCTTGAAGCCCACCGGCTCTCCCTCCGACAGTTTCGCGACGGCGCACAGGCGGTGCCAGATCATGGGGCATCTCCTCGATCAGAGCTGGGAAATCGACGCGGACATGCAGTCGCGTCCTTCGCTTTCGATCCCGTCAACGGGGAATCTGCCGCCAATCCTCGGAGGCGGAGGCAAGCCGACCGCCGACCGCGCGGATGTCCTTGTAGGACATGGTCTCGCTTTGGCCGCTCTTCGGCGGCTTTCCCGCCATGAAGCCCCGCACCTCGTCGAGCAGCTGGCGACGCACCCTGACGATCGCCTGGTCCGCCGAGCACAGATATTCCTGCGAACGGTCGACTATCGGGCCCATGCTGACCATAACCACGAAATCCTCGATGACGATCTCATGGAAGCCGGTGCTGTTGCCGGCATCCATGATCTGGCGGTTCTGGCCCCAATTGTTTGATTGATCGCCCGGCAGGCCGCCGGCCATCGGCCACTGGTTGGCACGCTGCACCTTGCGCCAGGAATCCACGGGCTTTTCCGGATTGTAGTAGATGTACCACTGGATCAGGTTCTCATCGTCGATCGGCACCGCGATGATCGCAGTGCGATCCTGCTGGGGTCCGGAGAAGATCGGCGCGATCAAGCCGTAGTACGGCATCACGAACTCGGTGACGCGGGCGAGGCACGATCCGTCGGGCGCAGTGCGCAATGCCGCAGCACGGAAGCCATAGGGCTTCTTCTCGAACTCGTAGCCGACTTCGGTGTTGACCCGCGTTGCGCCGAAGTCGGTTGACGAAGTCGCGGTCCAGCTCTGGTGCAGCAGTGCGACGTGCGAGGAATCGATGGTGGCCTCGACGCCCTGCAGCCAGTTCGCCTTCAGCTCGATTCCGGCGGCGTAGACCTGGTCCGGCGGCAGATCCATCCATTCAAAGTCCGGCGCGGGCGGCGCGTCGCCTTCGCCCAGCCAGACCCAGATCAAGCCGGCGCCCTCGCGTGTCGGATAGGCTTTCGCTTTGACGGTCTTGGCGAACTCCTTCGGGTTGTTTGGCTCGTTGGGAACGTCCAGCACCGCGCCATTGGCGCGGATCTTCCAGCCGTGAAACAGGCAGGTGAGCGAGCAGTCATCGATGCGCGCGAGCGCAAGCGAGGCGCCACGATGCGGACAGGCCTCGTCGAGAAATCCGACCGTGCCGTCCTTGCCCCGGAACGCCACGAAATTGCGGCCGAACAGCTTGACCCGCACCGGCGCCTCGCCCTTGCGCACGCGCACCGAGAGCACTGCCGGCAGCCAGTAATGCTGGCGCAGCATCCGTCCCATCGGCGCGTCGCCTGTGACGCGGCACAGCAATTCGTTCTCTTCCCTCGTGATCATCGCAAACCTCCCTGGTTGACGCCTCCGGCGTTCTTGGCCTACTATCTTCCTAGGAAGATTGTTGTCAAGTTGTCTTCCAAGGAAAGCCATATCGGGGAATCGCATGACCAAGGGACGGCTTGGGGACTGCATCGCGCTGGTGACAGGAGGAAGCCGCGGGGTCGGCAAGGGGGTGGCCATCGGCCTCGCCGAAGCCGGCGCGACCGTGATCGTCACGGCGCGCACGCGGAATAGCGGCGGATCGGAATGGCCGGGCTCGCTCGACGAGACCATCGCCGCGATCGACACAGCCGGCGGCCGCGGCATCGGCGTCCTGTGCGATCACTCGGACGATACAGCGGTGCGCGAGGTGTTCGACCTCGTCCGGCGCGACCACGGCCGGCTCGACGTTCTCGTCAACAACGTGTTTGCGGCGCCGAACGCGATGCCGGTCAACATCCCGTTCTGGCAGGTGCCGGCCTCGCTATGGGACACCATGCATCGCGTCGGCCTGCGCTCGCATTTCGTCGCCAGCCAGTTCGCCGTGCCGCTGATGCTGCCGCAGCAGCGCGGCCTCATCGTCAATACGTCCTCGGGCGGCGGCGTCCGCTACACGTTCAACGTTCCGTTCGGCGTGCAGAAATCGGGCGTCGACCGGATGGCGCGCGACATGGCGCATGAGCTGAAGCCGTTCGGCATTGCCGCGGTCTCGATCTGGCCCGGCTACATCAAGAGCGAGAAGCTTGCGGCGCAGCCCGACCGCGTGCCGCCGGCGCTCGCCAAACTGATTGCGGAGCGCGGCGAGACGCCGGTGTTCGCCGGGCGCGCGGTCGCCGCGCTCGCCGCCGACCCCGGCGTGATGGCCAAAAGCGGCCAAATCCTGCTCGCCTCGGAGTTGGCGGCCGAATACGGCTTCACCGATGTCGACGGCAAGGTCCCACCGCCGCCGAGCCGCGATCCCGCGCCGCTGTCCGTGTTCGCGCCAAACGTCAAGACCTGAGGGAGGAGAAACCCATGCAGATCGCAATCGCAGCCCTGGCGCCGTTCGCGGAGCGCGACTGGCACCCGCTGTCACTGGCCCTTATCAGCGGCTTCGCCTGCGCGGTCGGGATCGCTAAGACCATTGCGCTGGCGATGAGCGCGACAACAGCATTCCCGGCGCCGCTGTGCGCCGAGATGTCTTCGTCGGGCACGTCGCTCAACAAGGTTGAGGTGATTTCCTCGCACGCGCTGCCGAATGTACCGGGCAAGCGCGTCACGGCGGTGCGCGTCAGCTACGGGCCAGGCGGCTTCACGCCGCCGCACCGCCACGGCGGCTCGGTGACCGCCTACATCACCAAAGGTCAGGTCCGCTCACAGCTGAGCGGTGGCCCGCTGGAGACGTTCGAGGTAGGGCAATCGTTCTTCGAACCGCCCGGCGCGACGCATCTCGTTTCCGCCAACGCGAGCAACACCGAACCGGCCGAACTGATAGCCGTCTTTGTCGCTGATGAGGGAGCTGAATTGACTACCCTTCTCGAGCCATAGTTCAACGGACCGGCCGGCTTCTGCTGTCCAACGGGGCCGAAGAACACGGTCTCGCGGTCGCTCTGCGGATCGACGTCGAGACTGTGGACGACAATGCCGGCCCGAACTCCGCGCGGTGACGAGAGTTGCTCCGCCTTCCGACGGACAGCTGGGTCGGCACCGGGTCATCGGCCTTGACCCTCTACGGATAAACTGGCGCCATTTCCTTTGCTCCAAAGCGGAGGGGCCATCGTATCGAGCCACCTCGGAGCTCCGTTACCGATCAGACGGAGCCTTGAAATCGTATGAAATGCGTCCAGCCGGCAGGTAGAACAGCGCGATCACCGCCCCGCCCCTGACCTCGGGATAGTGCCTGCTGCCCGGATCCGGCGCCGTCCACCCCGGTCCTTGCCAGCCCTGCAATCCCTTCAACTCCGCGCCCTTGTTCAAGGGCACCACGAGGTTGAGTTCGCCATAGGGGTGGCCGTGATACTGTCCGCGCAACACGTCGTGATCGTCTTCGTCCTTGAAGCGGTGCGGATCGGCGCTGTTCATGTACACGGCGGTGATGCTGAACTGGAACGTTTCGGGAGTGGGCTCCAGGATGCGGCTGCGCCGGTAATTCGGGCCGTCCACCTCCTGGTTTGCCGCCCATCCCTCCTCGACGCCGATTTTGATCAGGCGAGCCAGATCCTGGTAAAGCGCGCTGTTTTCGCCGTATGTCTCGTTAAGCCAGCGTTCCATCTTGGCGCCAGGCGTCATGTCCTTGACTTCCCGGAGAAACGGAATGCTGCGCTGAATCAGTTCTTCTCGGCTTCCCATAGTGATCTCTCCTCTTCGACTATTACGTTTCGAACCCTACGAACGTGGCGAACTCATCAATGTCCGCCCGCGGCATCAATCTATCCGGCCGCTCAACCTTGGCTTTCCCGACCGAGATACCGCACACCACCATCTGCTCTGCCGGAATTGACAGCAGCGGGCGCAAAATTCGATGGTATTTTGCGAACGTTTCCTGCGGACACGATTGAAGCCCGCGTCCCGCCGCCGCGAGCATCACGTTCTGCACGAACATTCCGAGGTCGAGCCAGCTTCCGACTTCCAGGCGACGGTCGATGGTCACGATCAATCCCACCGGCGCGCCGAAGAATGTGTAGTTCTTCGCGGTTTGTCTGCTCCTCGCCTCGAGATCGATTTGAGCAATTCCGAGCGATCCGTAGAACAACCGACCAAATTCTTGCCGCCGTTTGAGGTACGGGTCCGGTAAATCGCTGGCGTAGTATTTGTATTCCGAGACGTGCTCGTCGCGCGAGTTTTCGTGCGCGTCCAACAGCGCCGTCGAGACTCTGTCCTTGGCCGCGCCAGCCAGCGCGTAGATGTGCCAAGGCTGGATGTTCGCACCGCTGGGGGCGAACCGCGCGATACGGAGAATCTGCTCAATTGTGCGTCGCGGGACTGGAGCGTTGCAAAACTCGCGGCACGCAAACCGCCCGGCCAAGATCTGATCGATCGGGCCCCGCGCAACGACATCTCCCTCACCCGTGCCGGTGGCGGCTCCTTCAGGACTGGACATGCTCGCACGGCTGGTATCCATCTCGGCCTCCTCGGTTCGGTTCGGAGCAACGAGCGCTCAGTGCGGCCAGGCTGAGCCAAGGATGATCGAGCAAAAGTTCTGACGGACATAGTTCATGTCCTTCAGCGCCAGGACGTCGGCCTTCACGTTTCCAAACGTCGTCAGCGGCTTCTTGATGATGCCGTTGGCGAAGTGATCGATGATGTTCTCCTTGAAATTTGTCTCGCGCGGATGATGGATGCAGACATGGTCGCGCTGTTCATGCGTGAAGTCGTGATAGGCGATGCCGAGCACGTCCATCTCCACACCGGCGGTCACCAGCGCGATGGTCGGGCGCATATGCTCGGGGATTCCGGGCGTGGTGTGGAGCGCGATGGCAGTCCAGACGTCCTCGATGTCACGCTCGGGCACGCCGTAGCTTTTCATGAATTTGCGGGCGGCATTGGCGCCGTCGACCTCGAAGCGCAGATCGGGGCTCGAATATTTCTCGGTGAGGCCCATGTCGTGGAACATGGCGCCGAGGTAAAGCAGTTCCGGGTCGTATTTCAGCCCGCGGCGCTCGCCCGTGAGCGCGCCCCACAGGAAGACACGGCGACTATGGTTGTAGAGCAGGTCGTCTTCGGTCTCGCGCACGAGCTGCGTGGCTGCGCGGGCGATGGCGCTGTCAGGCACGCGGATGCCGGCGATGATCTCAGACATGGAGCAATCTCCTCGGTTGGATAACGCGCTGGTTGGTTGTCGGGATTAGGCAACAGAGCCCTGCTCCGGACAACAGGCGGGATGCCACGGATCAGGACAGCCGTACGTCGTTTCCTGACAAAAGGCCGCTCGGAGCCTTCAGAGCAGTAGGAACCCGCAGTTTCGTGCTCGGGTAGCTCGCGAGCTATTCCGGTTCTGCTCGCCGGAAGCTGGCGCGATATTGGACAGGGGTCACGCCCAGACGGGTGCTGAAGACAATCCTCATCCGATCCGCCGATCCGAAGCCGCAATCGAAGGCAATGGCCTTCAGCGGTCGGTCGCTTGCTTCCAGCATCATGCGCGCGGCATCAATACGGGCGCGCTCGATGAATTCGTGCGGTGTGGTCCCGGTCACCTGCCCGAAATGCCGGGCCAGATTCCGGGGGCTCATTCCGACGAGTACGGCAAGCGACTCCAGCGTATGGCGATCCCCAATGTTCGCCATGACGTGGTCCTGGATGCGTGCGATGGGTGATTCCGGATCGGCAGGTGCCGTGAGATAGGGACTGAACTGCGACTGTCCGCCCTGGCGCTGCGCAACCACGACCAAACGCTTGGCAACCTTGAGCGCCGTTTCCGCGCCGTGCCGCTGCCCGACGAGCGCGAGGCCCAGATCTATCCCAGCCGTCACACCCGCCGCGGTGATCAGCCGTCCATCGCGCACATAGATCAAGTCCGGCTCGACTTTCGCCTTCGGGAATCTCGCCGCCAGCGCCTGTGCATCCTGCCAATGGGTCGTGACTCGCCGATCGTCGAGGAGTCCGGCATAGCCGAGGACAAAAGCCCCTGTGCAGATCGATCCATAGACGCTGGAGCGCCATGGGAGCTCCTTGACCCACTGAAGCAGGCACGATTCGGGCTCCGCTTCCGGCGGCGTCGGAGTGCCGGCCACCAGAACGATGTCGAAGCCGCCCGCCGCCTCCTCGAAGGTCAGGTCGGCGACCATGCGAATGCCATTCGACGCGCGCAGCGGATCGCGGTGAGCAGCAACCAACACGGTTTCGTAGCGATCCGCGCTGCCGAGAAATGTGTTAGCCTCGCTGAACACGTCCATCGGACCCGCCACGTCCAGGGCCTGGACTCCCTCACAGACGACGATCGCGACAGCTTGTACCGGCACCTGCTACGGCCTCCCCACTCCAGGAGACTTATTATGCAGGTAGTCCGGACTCTGTAAAAGACCCGGCGCGATCCGGGAGGCAACAGAACGAGCATCCGCGCATCCGGGATCAACCAGGGGCTATAGACTTCTAGCGGTTGGTTTCGCTGGCGTAGCCGCCAACCAAGTGGTCCTTGCAGCTCCCCAAAAGCACCGTCACGGCCATTGGCGAGCTCGTCGCGCCATCATTGTGATCCCGGCGCCTTGTCTGGCGTCGTCAAGGGCTCGTCCTTGGAATCCACGACGAAGACCGCCAGCAAGCTGGCGGGCTCGTTGTCACTCGCGTTCTCACTGACCCTGTGATGTGAACCGGGCATTTCATAAAAACTCTCGCCTGCGTGATAGAACTTCGCGGGTTCCTCGCCGACTTGACTACGGATGGTCCCGGACAGCACGTAGGCGTAGATAAAAGCTGACGTTGCGTGGTGATGAGCGAGCGATTTGGCTCCGGGAGGATAAGTCACCGTCACAGCAACCAGCCTCTTTCCTTCGACATTCGGCAGCGCGTGCGCGAAGGCGACTTTCACCTGCTCCCGGTCCTGCGCGATCGCCGGGGAGGCTCCCAGGGCGATCGCTGCTGCTATCAGCGGGACGGCGGCCGTCCGCAATGCTCCTCTCGCTGCTTTTGCAAACATACCTCGAGGGTTTGATACGGCACCAATCCGATAGGCAAATCCACTGATCGACATCATCGCACCTCCTCTTCTAACGAGTTCACGCAACTGCTTGAAACCAGAACGCAGAGACGAACAGATGGTCATGGTGAAGCTTCCGATGAGAAGGCATCGCCGCCGCCATCACTTCGGCCTGATGTGCCGCTGCCGCTGAGCAGCACCGACAACAGAGCTGCCACAGCGAATCCCGCAGCTACCCAGCCGAGCCGCTCCACCGCGCCATTGGCAATGACCACAGCGCCCGCCGCGGCACCCATCGCGCTGCCGAGGTAGATGGCCGAGGAATTCATCGAGAGACTGATCGGCGCCAGTGCCGGAGCCAAGGTCACCAGCCGCGCTTGTTGCGCCGTTATCAGCCCCCAACTGGCGAACCCCCAAATCAGGATGGCCGGCAGCAGGACAGGCATTGCCCGCGCCGGCTCGAGGGCCGCGCTAAGCGAGAAAGCAAGATAGGCCAGCAGGGCAAGCCCCCCACCAACGATCACGACACTGCGCGCGCCCCAACGATCCGCCGCGCTGCCGCTGAGCTGGGTGCCGACTGCACTGGCCAGGCCAAAGCCCAACAGGACCGGCGCCAGTGCCTGCGGACCAAGGCCGCCGACGCCGGCTATGAACACACTGAGATAAGTGTAGACGGTAAAAGTGCCGGCCACGGTCAGCACGCTCGTCATCAGCACCCCGAGGATATCGCGGCGCTTGGCCAGCGCCAGACGTTCACCAAGGCCAGCCGTGACGCCAGGCCGTTGGCGCGGCAGCCGGATGAGAATCCCTAACAGCGAGAACACCGCCAGCCCCGCCACGCCGAAGAAGGTGGCGCGCCAACCGAAACCCTGCCCCACCAGTACGCCCAGCGGCACGCCAGCGATGATGGCCAAGGTCAACCCGGTGGTGATCGTGGACAGGGCACGGCCACGCCGCTCCGGACCGCCCAGCGCGGCGGCATATCCGCTGGCCGCCGGCATGAAGCTTGCTGCAGACAGGGCCAACAGCAGCCGCGCGGCCAACAGCCCGGCATAGCCCGGCGCCAGCGCAGCGAGCAGGTTGCCCAGGGCGAAGCCGCCCATGGCGACGACCAGCAGCCGACGCCGCTCCAGCCCGGCCGTCAAAACGGCCATGACCGGCGCGCCGATGGCATAAGCGAGGGAGAAGGCGGTGACCAGATGACCGGCGGCTGGCAATCCGACGTTCAGGTCTCGCGCCAGGGCCGGAAGCAGCCCGGCGATCATGAACCCCTCGGTGCCGATGGCAAAAGCGCCGAGGGTTAGCCAGATGAGAGAGGCCAGCGAATCGGCGCCGGTAGCTTGTGCGCGACCGGGATCGAGCTCCTGGAGCACAGGATAGGTCCTAGTCATGATGGTGAGCCTTGTGCTGGGAATCCGGGAAGGGCGACGCAGCGATCAGGTCGCAGGCGTTGGGGCTCTTGAACCCCGGGATGAAACGTTCGCAGACAGCGGCGTTGACGGTGCCATACGTCGTCGCTGGCTTGTGCGCAAAACCGGCGAAATACTCCTGAATGAACCCTTCTTTGAAATTTGTGCGCGGGTACTTGGCGACGATTTCCTCGCGCAGCTCCGCCGGGAACTGATCGAACCCCACCCCGATGACATCGAGAAGAACACCGGAATTGAGGAGCGCGACTTCGGGACCCATGTACTTCGGGATGCCGGGAGTGGTGTGCAGCGCGATTGCTTCCCAGACGGTCTGCACCTGGTCTTCAGCGATGTTGTGGGTGCTGAGAAACTGCCGTGCGGCATTTGCGCCATCGACTTCGAAGCGCTCGTCTGGGCTCGAGAACTTCTTGATGAGACCGAGATCGTGAAAAGCGGCAGCTACGTAGAGGAGTTCGGAATCGAACCGCAGCTTCCTCTGCCGACCCTGCTCAGCTGCGAACAGGTAGACCCGGATAGAGTGATTGAAGAGCAGATCAGTGGAATGTTCGCGCAGGATCTCGGTAGCCTCTTTCGCGAGCAGAGAGTCGGGAATGATGAGAGCGTTGGAGGAATTCGGCGTGGTCATGATTGCATCCTTTCGAGAGTTGCTGTGGTGTTTGGCTGCGGATTTGGGGCAAGCTCCGGGAGGATTAGTCGATCAACTCGCTCCGACGTCGAGCACGATCTTTCCTTTCGGCTGAGGCCGCACGTGCTCCAGCATGAGATGAGCCTCGCGCGCATCCGCGAGAGGTAAGACTGCTCCGACGTTTGTTCGCAGCTTTCCACCATCGATTAAGCGAGCGATCTTCGTCAGATATTGGCTCGTGACGTCGACCAAAAAGAAGGTGGCTTCAACACCGTAGCGCTTTGCAAGATCCTGATCCGGGCGGGACACTGCCGAGATCAACTTGCCGCCGCGACGAAGGACCTGGATCGAGCGGGTTTGGGTTTCGCCGCCGACCAGATCGATGACAGCGTCCGCGTCGCGTACTTCTTCCTCAAAGCGCTGCGTCCGGTAATCGACGACACAGTTTGCGCCGAGATCGCGCACCACCGAAATATCGCCCGTCGATGCGGTTGCGACAGTTCGCAGACGCGCGTGATGGGCCAGTTGAACCGCATAGGACCCAACGTTGCCGGCCGCACCGTGAATGACGACCGTTTGCCCTGCCTTGAGTTGGGCATGATCGAACAACGCCTGCCATGCCGTCACGGCAACAACAGGAACGGACGCGGCTTCAACGTGGGTTAGCGAGGTTGGCTTGTTCGAGACCATGCCCGCGGAAGCTAGAGCGTACTCGGCGTAGGCCCCGACAAACTGCGGATTCGTAACACCATAAACCTGATCTCCCACACGTAGTTCGGTGACTCCGGGTCCCATCGCGACGATTTCGCCGGACAGATCCGAGCCCAGAGTGAGGGGGAGCGGTTGCGGCAAAGCGCTCTTGCCGGACCTGATCCACCCATCCCATGGGCCAACTCCAGCGGCCGCAACCTTGACCAGGACCTCGCCAGGACCTGGCTCGGGTCGTGGCACGCGCTCGAACTTCATGGTCTCCGGTGACCCAAACTCGTGCACGCGCCAGGCCATCATTGTTGAATGAGTTCGCTGTTCACCAACTTGAGGAACGATGCTGCTGGGGGTCATCTCATGCTCCTTGCGCTCAGTTCGTCATGGTTGCCGTCGGCCGTTCAGGACGATTGATGGGACGGGCTCATCCGTATGTCGCAAGGAGCCGCGCCCGGGACAACGAGCACGATCCTACGGATCAGGACAGCCGTACGTCGTTTTCTGACAACCGCCCGTCAGAGCCTTAGGGCCGTCAGACACAGTGCCAAACGGCATGCGGCGCTCCTGAGCAAGCGCGTCGCGGCTACGGTGCTGCAACCCACGGCGACTTCCGCATCAGACCGCTGAAGTCCCTGCGGTGGAAATTTGGGTCCTTGTAGGCCATGACGTCGGCAAGACCAGTGCCTTGGGTGGTCTCAGGGCGGTGCTTGAGGCTGTCGTAGAGGGCTTGCAGGAAACCTTCTGCAAATTGTGGCTGGCGCGGATAAGCCGCCTCCACGGCGATCCGCTGCTCCGGGGTGAAGTCGCTAAAGCCGGCCCCGACGAGATCCATGTTGGCCGCTTCGGCCAGAAGCGCTGCAATCGGATAGAGATGCGGGGAAATCCCGTTTGTCGTATGCAGCGCGATCGCCAGCCAAACCCACTGAGCGTCGGCTTCGGAAATGCCTTTGCCCTGCAAGAATGCGCGAGCGGCATTTGCTCCGTCGACTTCATAGCGCAGGTGACTCTCGCCATAACCCGCCGTCAACCCGTAGTCGTGGAACATAGCCGCGACGAAGAGGAGCTCCGGGTCATAAGTCAAACCCTTGCGCCTTCCCGCTAGATCAGCCCAGCAATAAACGCGCATGGAGTGTTGAAACAGCAAATCGCCCTCGGCGCTGCGAATGATCTGAGCTGCGTCGCGCGCCAATTGAGTATCGGGAATTTTAACGTCCGAAACCTCGATGGAGGTGGAAGCCACCTTATCAGCACCAGGAGTGACGGTTTCAGCATGGCACTTCAGTGCAAAGGCTGATCCGACGATCAGCGCAAGGGCGGCGCAAGCGAAAGTGCTACAGAGCTTCATGAGGCTCTCCTCTCTTGGTTTGATACCACGAAGAGTTAGCGTTGATCGCTTGCACTTCTATTCCATCATCGTGTCGGCTCGCATATACCTTCGAACACGACATGTCATACCATGGTGCAACATGATCGCTCTCGTCGGAATTCTTGAGCCGCTCATCGATGCAAATAGGCGACGCACAAGGCCCGATCTGGAACCTGCTCATTCTGAAGCCAAATTTCGGTGGTGATCCCGAGTCGTTACGAACGATCCTGACCTAGAGCAACCTGAACTCCTTCAATCAAATCGGCCTCAAGGAATGGCTTGGTCAGAAATCGCACAGCACCTGCGGCAAGGGCGAGGGACCGCAGGTCTGCCGTTGGATAAGCCGTGATTAGAATCGTCGGGATCGCCCTGCCGCCTTCCGACAAGTGATGGCACAAATCAAGGCCGCTCATCCCCGGCATATTGACATCAGCTATCAAACAAGCCGCCCGACCGGCGTGGGACGACCGCAAGAAGTCCTCCGCTGAGGAAAACACCTCAGCAGCAAACCCGAGCGCCCGCATCAAATCGCGAATTGCTTGGCGAACATCTTCGTCATCGTCAATAATCGCAATCAGACGCTGCCT
Organism: Bradyrhizobium sp. ISRA442; assembly: GCF_038085055.1. Classification (NCBI taxonomy): domain Bacteria; kingdom Pseudomonadati; phylum Pseudomonadota; class Alphaproteobacteria; order Hyphomicrobiales; family Nitrobacteraceae; genus Bradyrhizobium; species Bradyrhizobium sp. ISRA442. The sequence goes on along the minus strand of NZ_JALGCN010000012.1, from coordinate 50,997 downwards.
TTCTCGCACTGGCATGTCGGCAACGCCGCTGTAGAGGGACGAAGGATTTGTCATCCTTCGCTGGCCCGAAGACGATCCACGTTAGGAGAAAACGCGGCTCAGCGGGATTATACGAACGTGTATCTAGAAGCTCGCCTCAACGGACAGGCGTACAGCTGGCTCAGCAACGAACCTCGCGCTTCCCCGTCCGGCAGCTGGATCGGGTTCCATCAACGGACGCCACGTGTTTCGTGATGGTTTTGAAGCGATAAAGGCGGTAAACTTGCAGCGCGGTGAGAACGTCCGTCGGGAAAGAATCGTGAAGCAACGATCGAGTGAGCCACGTCCGAGCGTGTTCATCATTGATGATGATGCCGACGTGCGGGAAGGCCTGGGGAGCCTTCTCAGGTCGGTGGGTTTTCAGACGCAGCTTTTTTCCTCTGTCGCCGATTTCTTGAAAGCCGACTTGCCGGAAGGTCCCACCTGCTTGGTCAGCGACGTTCGAATGCCCGGGCAAAGCGGACTCGAGTTGCAAAGTGAGCTCTCGAGCCGAGCCAGGCGGCAACTGCCGATCATTTTCATTACGGCGCATGGCGACATCCCAATGTCGGTCCGGGCCATGAAGGGCGGCGCCATCGAATTCCTGACAAAGCCCTTTCGAGATCAGGATTTGCTTGATGCAATTGCTGAAGGCCATGCGCGGGACCTTGCTCGGCTGAACAGTGAACGAGAACTTTCGGAACTCGAGCTTCGCTACCACGGTCTGACCGCACGCGAGAGAGAAGTCATGAGCGGTGTGGTGAGCGGCAGGCTAAACAAGCAAATCGCCGCAGATCTTGGCATTACCGAGATCACGGTTAAAGTCCATCGCGGGCGAGTCATGCGAAAGATGCGCGCGTCATCATTGCCCGAGTTGGCGCGCATGTCAGACAAGCTGCAAATACCTCTGGCAAAGCTCGCTCGCGAGCGGCGTGCCTTATAAGACTCACTTGTCCTAAGGCGAATTCTAGGGCGAATGTTTCGTTGGAACACCTTGGGTACGGAGCCCCAATTGCAGCAAACTTTCCAGAGCGGCAATAGTGGGCTGAAGGACCTCCAAGTCATATGGCAGGATAGCGACCGCCTATTTTGCCGATTGGCGGGCCCCGATGACGCTTGTTCGGAGAGCTTGTTGGCCGTAGTCCCGCTGCCGGAGCCCCCATCAACCGCCGGCCTTGAGCGACTCGCTCATGAATTTGGCCTGAGGGAGCAGTTGGACGCCGATTGGGCCGTGCGGCCGTTGAAGCTGGAGCACGACCATGGGCGAACAATGCTGGTGCTTGAGGACCCCGGGGGCGAGCCGCTTGCAAAGCTGCTTGGCCTGCCCTTAGCGATAGAGCGCTTCCTGCAGCTCGCAATCGACATCTCCGCAGCTCTAGCCAAGGTCCACCGATGCGGCCTTGTTCACAAGGACGTCAAGCCATCCAACATCGTGGTGGGGTGCCCGGATGGACGCGTGCGGCTGACCGGGTTCGGCATAGCGTCGCGGTCGCCCCGTGAGCGACAGGCACCGGAGCCACCCGTCGCGATCGCCGGGACGCTCGCCTATATGGCGCCCGAACAAACCGGCCGCATGAACAGATCCATCGATGCTCGTAGCGATCTCTACTCGCTCGGGATCACGTTCTACCAGATGCTCACGGGCGTTCTCCCGCTAACGGCAGCGGACCCTTTGGGTTGGGTGCATGGCCATATTGCTGGAAAGCCCGTACCGCCAACGGAACGCTCAGAGGGAATTCCGGCGCCTCTCTCGGCAATCATCATGAAGCTGCTCGCCAAGACGCCGGAGGAGCGTTATCAGACTGCCACCGGTGTCGAGTGGGACCTGCGACTTTGCCTGACCAGTTGGGAAGCGAGGCACACCATCGACCATTTCCCCCTGGGTTCGCAGGATACGCCGGGCCGATTGCGGATCCCGGAAAAGCTGTACGGGCGGGATGCCGACATCGCAACCTCGCTCGCGTGCTTTGACCGCGTCACGAACACCGGCACTCCGGAGTTATCGCTGATCTCCGGATTTGCCGGCATCGGCAAGTCTTCGATCGTTAACGAACTGCAAAAAGCGTTGGCCCCGCGACGTGGCCTGTTCGCAGCGGGCAAGGCCGATCAGTTCAAGCGCCACATTCCTTATGCGACGCTGGTGCAGGCTTTTCAGAGTCTCGTCCAAACTCTTCTGGGTAAGAGCGATGCCGAATTGGCTGGCTGGCGCCGCGAATTTCTGGAGGCACTCGGGCCAAACGGCCGCCTCATAGTCGACCTTGTTCCCGAACTCAAACTGATCATTGGAGACCAGCCACCGGTTCCAGAGCTGCCGCCACAGCAGGCACAGGGCCGTTTTCGACTCGTACTTTCGCGTTTCGTTGGGGTATTTGCTCGACCAGAGCACCTGCTGACTCTCTTCCTTGACGACCTACAATGGGCCGACACTTCAACGCTTGACCTGCTGCAGGATGTGTTCACGCGATCGGACCTGCACCATCTCATGCTGATTGGCGCCTATCGTGACGATGAGGCCGCTGCCGCTCACCCTCTCATGCGAATGCTCGGCGAGATCACGAGCGCCAGCGGAAAGGTTGTGACAATCACGCTGGCGCCGCTTGCTACAGAGCATCTCAGGCAGCTGATTGCGGACGCGCTTCGTTGCGAGCCAGAACACGTTGCGCTTCTCGCCGACTTGGTGCGCGACAAGTCCGGGGGCAATCCGTTCTTTGCCATTCAGTTCCTGACGTCGCTTGCCGAAGAAGCGCTACTCGTCTTTGACCATGAGCGCGTGTGCTGGACCTGGGATCTCGCGCGAATTCACGCGAAGGAATACAGCGAGAACGTCGTTGAGCTCATGGTCCGCAAGCTCGCCCGCCTGCCTGTTGATACGCAAGCTGTGCTGCAGAAGCTCGCTTGCCTCGGAAATGCCGCGGACATCGCGACACTTTCGATGCTTCTCGCGATCCGGGAGGAGCAGCTCGACAAGGTTCTGGACGCGGCCGTTCTGCAGGACTTGGTCGAGCGTACCGAAGTTCACTACCGGTTTGTCCACGATCGCATTCAGGAGGCGGCCTACTCCCTCGTTCCGGAGCAGCTACGGCCGGAGACGCACCTTGGAATAGGAAGGCTGCTCGCGTCGAACACCCCACCCCGACATAGGGAGGAGGCGATATTCGCCATCGTCGACCAGCTCAACCGCGGAGCGAGCTTGATCGCGTCTGTAGAGGAGCGCGAGCAGCTCGCCGAGTTCAACCTGATGGCGGGTCAGCGCGCCAAGGCCTCGACCGCGCAGGTTTCAGCACTGACCTATTTCACCTTCGGTGCGGGATTACTGGCGGAAGATGCCTGGCTGCGTCGGCACGAGCTCGCCTTCGCGCTGGAACTAAATCGTGCCGAATGCGAGTTCCTTACTGGTGCGTTCGCAGAAGCGGAGCACCGCTTGTCGACTTTGTCGGTACGTGCCGCGACGACTGTCGAACAATCCAATGTCGCGTGTCTACGCGTGGAGCTGTACATAACGCTCGGTGACGCTCGCAGCGCCATTGCCGCCGGGCTAGATTTCCTCCGGCATGTGGGAATCGAGTGGCCAGAGCATCCCGCGCAGGAAGATGCACAGAGCGAATATCGGCGGATATGGTCAACCCTCGGAGACCGCCCGATCGAAACCCTTGTCGAGTTGCCCCTCATGAGAGACCCGGTGCCGCTCGCGAGCCTCGAGGTACTCGCCAAACTCCAGATCCCTGCCTGCAATACGGATGTGAATCTGCATTCCCTCGTCGTCTGTCGCGCGATCAATCTCAGTCTTGAACACGGCAACGGCGACAGCTCGTGCGTCGCCTATACGATGCTTGGAATGATCGCCGGACCGCACTTCGGCAACTATGAGGCCGGATTCCGATTTGGTCAGCTCGGCTATGAGCTGGTCCAGCAAGCCGGGCTGGCTCGCTTCCAGGCCAGGACTTACTTCACCTTTGGAACCATGGTGATCCCCTGGACCCGGCACGTCCGGGAGGGGCGCGGTTTGACTCGTCGCGCGTTCGAGGCCGCAAGTCAAAGCGGCGACCTAAATTTTGCGGCCTATTGCTGCAACCAGTTGAACACGAATCTGCTCGCGGCGGGCGATCCACTCAGTGAGGTGCAAGACGAAGCCGAACGTGGTCTCGCCTTCGTGCAGAAGATGCGGTTTGATCTCGCCATCGACCACATCCGCACCCAGCTCGGGCTCATCCGGACCCTCAGGGGACTGACCCCGACATTCGGCCGTTTTGACGACGAGAACTACGACGAGTTGCGGATGGAGCGTCGTTTCGCCAGCGACACAAGGTTTGCACTGCCGGAGTGCTGGTACTGGATCCTCAAGCTGCAGAGCCGCTTCTTTGCCGGCGACTATGCCAGTGCCATCGAGGCCTCGGAGCGGGCGCGCCAGCTGTTGTGGACATCGCCGTCGATGTTCGAAGGAGCAGAGTATCACTTCTATGCCGCACTCTCCCAGGCGGCTTCCTGGGAGCCCGGGGCCGCCGCTCTGCGACGGCAGAATGCGGAGGCCCTGCTCTCGCACCACCGAGCGCTCGAGACCTGGGCTTCAAATTGCCCCGAGACTTTTGAGAACCGCGCAGCACTCGTCGGGGCGGAGATCGCCCGAATCGAAGGCCGCGAAGTCGAGGCCATGCACCTTTACGAAAAGGCCATCCGGTCGGCGCGAGCAAACGACTTTGTTCACAATGAGGCCGTTGCTAGTGAGCTTGCGGCGCGCTTCTATGCCGCGCGCGGCCTTGAGATCGCAGCGCACGGATATTTGCGAAACGCTCGTTACTGTTATCTCCGCTGGGGTGCCCTAGGCAAGGTCGCGCAGCTCGATGCGCAGCATCCGCACCTGAGAACGGAAGACCTGGCGCCCGGCCCTACCAACACGATCGCGGCGCCTGTCGAGCACCTCGACCTCGCGACGGTGATCAAAGTCTCGCAAGCGGTATCGGCCGAGATCGTGCAGGACAAGCTGCTTGAAACACTCATGCGCACTGCCATTGAGCAGGCGGGCGCGGCACGGGGCTTGCTGATTGTTTGGCGCGGCATTGAGCTCCGGATCATCGCACAAGCCACGACCGATGGCGATCTGGTGCTTGTCGATCTGCGGGACGAGCTTGTGACCGGGGCCGTGCTGCCGGAATCGGTGCTCCACTATGTGCTGCGCACCCAAGACAGCGTTATTCTTGACGACGCCGTCGTCCAGTCACCGTTTGTGACCGATTTATACATCCGGCAACAGCAGGCGCGCTCAATCCTGTGCCTGCCGCTGCTCAATCAGGCCAAGGTCGTAGGTGTGCTGTACCTCGAGAACAATCTTACGTCCAAGGTCTTTGCACCGACACGGATCGCGGTGCTGAAGCTACTTGCATCGCAAGCCGCTGTCTCGCTCGAGAATACACGCCTGTACAAGGAACTCGCGGAACGAGAGGCAAGGATCCGGCGTCTAGTTGATTCCAACGTCATTGGGATCGTGCTCTGGGATTTGGACGGCCGGCTTCTTGAGGCCAATGATGCGTTTCTGCGCATGGTGCAATATGAGCGCGAGGATCTCGATGCAGGGCTTCGCTGGTTCGATATGACACCTCCCGAATGGCAAGAGGTGCATACCCGGATTGAAGCCGAAGAGCTTCGGGCGACCGGCACGATGCAGCCTCGGGAAAAGGAGTTCTTCAGAAAGGATGGCAGTCGGGTGCCGGTCCTGATTGGTGCGGCCGCATTCGAGACCCCGCCTACACAGGGCGTCGCCTATATCCTCGATCTCACCAGTCTGAAGCGGGCCGAACAGGCAGCGAGCGAAAGTGAACGCAGGTACCGGCAAGTGCAGGCGGAACTGGCGCATGCTAATCGCGTGGCGACGATGGGCCAGATCACAGGTTCAATCGCCCACGAGGTAAACCAGCCGATCACGGCTGCGGTCATCCGTGCGCAGGCAGCCTTGCGCTGGCTCGGACGCGAACCGCCAGATCTTGGAGAGGTGCGGGAGTTGCTCACCCAGGTCGTCAGGAATGCCGCGCGAGCCGGCGAGGTCGTTGGACGGATCCGGGATATCATCAAGAAAGTGCCTCCCCGGCAGGACTTGCTGGAGATCAACGGCCCGATCCGCGAAGTGATCGAACTCACCCGCAGCGAGGCGATCAGGAATGGCGTGTCCGTGAGCGCGCATCTGCCCGAAGGCCTGCCTCTCATTCGTGGCGATCGTGTTCAACTCCAGCAAGTCGTGCTGAATCTCATCATAAACGCCATCGAAGCCATGAGTGGCGTCAGCGATGGTGCCCGAGAATTGCAGATCACCACGGCCAAAACAGAGTCGGATGACGTGCTTGTAGCCGTCCGAGATTCGGGTCCTGGATTTACGCCGGCAGCACTTGAACGCATTTTTGAGGCCTTCTACACAACCAAAGCATCTGGCTTAGGCATAGGGCTGTCGATCTGTCGTTCAATCGTCGAAGCACACGGCGGACGTTTTTGGGCGAGCGCGAATGATCCCCGGGGCGCCTTGTTTCAGTTCATCCTACCTCCAGGTGAGGGAGATCGCTGAGCATGATGGTGGTCCGGGTGCGCATGTCCGACGTCAAGCAGACGCAATTTTGCTACGATGGCAGAAGCCTGGTCACCCAGCTTGCGATTCTAACCGACGATTTTCCCTTTTGAATCCGACGCCGAGCGGCTCGAGCTTTCGGCACCGTCTTAACGCGAAATCCGTCCTTCGACCCCACGTTCCGAAGCTACGGTTCGCGCGGTGACTAGGGGTGATATCGCGCCACTTCTTTAGGCATCATCTGAAGCGGAATTGAGCAACTCCCGGCATGCTGCATTGCTTTGAACCTGTTTGGCCGAATTCTCGCGTCAGGGATTGTTGTGACTCGCCAACGCCAAACCTAGCGTCCTGCCAGTGCAGGGAGAGCGAGCTATGCCAACAACATCATCGCGGAAAATTCCGGTCACGGTTCTAACCGGCTTTCTGGGATCCGGGAAAACAACTCTGCTCAACCAACTGCTCGAAAGTGATCTATTGGCGGATTCCGCCGTCATCGTGAACGAGTTTGGATCAATCAGTATCGATGCTGAATTGGTCGTCGGCGTCGACGAAGAGATCCTGCAGATCAACAACGGCTGCATCTGCTGCACCGTCCGGAAGGACCTCGTTTCAACGATCACCAATTTGCTCTCCGGCGAGAAAACGATCCGTCGGATCCTCATCGAGACGACCGGGCTTGCCGATCCCGCACCCGTCATTCAAAGCTTCATCGTCGACGAAACCCTGTCGGACGCCACTACGCTCGATGCGGTCGTCACCGTAATCGATGCTGTCCATATCGACCATTGGCTCGCCGACCAGAGCTCGGGCGAAAACGTTGCCGCGGAGCAAATCGCGTTCGCCGACGTCGTGGTGATCAGCAAGCGTGATCTGGTTGACGCTTCCGCTTTTGCCGCACGCCAAGCAACTGTTCGAGGCATCAATCCGATGGCGCGCATCGTTTCGGCCATCAACGGCCGCGTCGACATCGCCTCAATCATCGACGTCAGGGCCTTCGACTTGAAGAACTGCCTGGCCATCGAACCGTTGCTGCTCTCCGAACTCGAGCACGAGCACGATCTCTCCGTCGTCAGCGTTGAGGTTCGTGAGGATCGCCCGCTGGACGGCCCGCGCTTCTTCCGGTGGCTAAACGCCTTTGTTCAACAGAACGGCGAAACGCTGCTGCGCTCGAAGGGCATTCTTTGGCTGGAAGGGGAAGCGCGGCGCTGGGTGTTTCACGGTGTCCATATGACGCTTGAGGGTAGACCGGGCCGGCCTTGGGCGGCGAATGAGCCTCGATTCAGCGCGATCGTCTTCATCGGAAGAGGGCTCGATGCGGTTCAAATTCGCAGCGGCATCGCCGATTTGGCTCGACCCGGCACAAGTCTGGTCGCTTAGCGATCCGCCAATCCAATTTCAACGGGAGAAAATGACGATGACGCCCCTGCTCGCCCTAACGATAAGCATCGCCGTGCTCGGTGGTGTCGACACCTACTTGACTGCAACCGTCCTGCCCATTCCGGTCTGGGTGACATTCATCGCCTGGGCTTCGTTCTTCGCTTGCGGCGGCACGTCGGCGGGCTTTGTCAAATCGGTCGCGTCGAACTGGATAGGGGTCATCATATCCAGCTTTTGCCTGCTCGCCATTGCGGCGGCTCCGGGGTCGGCCGCGTTTGCCGCAGTGAGCGTCGGTCTGGGCAGTGGCGCGATGATTCTCGCCTCCTCCCATCGGGCATTGGGATTTCCGCCCGCCATCGTCTTCGGCTTTGCCTCGACCGTCGGAACGGTCGCCGCTACGGGAAGTCCGATCACGGACGCGAGTATTACTAACCCGGCGTTGACTGCAGCATTTTCCATACTGGTCGGAGCCGCGTTCGGCTTCGTTTCCGAGAAGTTCGCCGACGTTCTGGTCACGCGCCGGGCTACGGCCTAATCAAGCGAGGGGAAACCGCTTATGAAATTGCAGCACTATCTCGGCGGCCTTGAGGGGCTCGATCCGATATCACTCGAAACGCGCGTGTTCGTGGAGGCCTGGGAGGAGAGGATTTTCGGTATCCACACCGCCATGATGGCGTTGAGCCCCCAGCTCAATCTCGCCGCAACGCCGAGCACTTTCGGCACGGTCTGGACCTGGGCCGATCTCCGCAAGGGCGCCGAATCGATGAACCCGTTCGATTATTTCAAATTTCGATACTACGAAAAATGGCTAGGCGGCATCTCCGCGTACTTCGTGGCCAATGGCTACATCACCCAGGAGGAGCTGGACGCGCGCACCAAGGATTTCCTGACCTCGCCGCCGGCAATGCCAAAGGGCGGCGATGCTGCGGTGGACGCTCGCGTGCGCACATATCTGCTGGTCGGCGATGATCCGAAGCGGGATCGGTCTGCTCCGCCGCGATTTGCGTCGGGCGACGTCGTTCGCGTCGCCAATCCAAACTCTGTCGATCATACCCGCGTGCCGGGCCATCTCCGCAACAAGCACGGCGTCATCGATGGCATTTATCCCGACGCCTACACATATCTTTGCGACACCGGCCCCGACGGCATCGGCGAGGCGATGCCGGTGTACTGCGTCAGGTTCGATCCGGAGGCCCTGTGGCCCGGTAACACCGAGAAGCACTTCACTTTCTACGCAGATATCTTCGAGGCTTACCTCGACCCTGCGACCGCATCCTGAGGAGGGCCATAATGCAACGCTTTGAATATCCCACGGACCGTGAGACGGCGAATGCCGCGCGTGCGCGCGCACTCGAATCCCTTTTGATTGAGAAGGGTGTGATCACCAGCGAAACCGTCGACAAAATCATGTCGATCTTTGCAACCGAAATGGGCCCCTTTAATGGAGCCAAGCTCGTCGCAAGGGCCTGGGTCGATCCGGCCTTCAAGATGCTCTTGGCCGAGAACACGATGGCTGCTGTCGAGAAGATGAACTTCGTCACCAAGGGCGCCGGCGCGGAAGGCGAGCACATGCGCGCGGCAATCAACACGCCGGAGGTGCACAATCTCATCATTTGCACTCTCTGCTCATGCTATCCTTGGCCGGTTTTGGGCTTGCCGCCTTATTGGTACAAGGACCCCTCATTTCGCGCACGTGCTGCGCGCGAACCGCGGAAGGTGCTGAGCGAATTCGGCCTGGATATTGATCCCGGCAAGGAGATCAAGACCTGGGACAGCAGCGCACAAATCCGCTGGTTCGTCGTTCCCGAGCGGCCTGCCGGCACCGACGGCTTCACCGAGGAACAGTTGGCGGCTCTCGTCACCCCTGAGTCGATGATGGGTGTCAGCATCGTCAAAGCGCCGGCCCCTTGAGAGTTCAAGATGCAGACGAGTTTCGAGCATTTCGCTTTGGGAAGCATGTTGGGGAAACCCGACATGCCGCCAAAGGACAATGGTAGCCTCTGCTTCGGCGCCGCATGGCAGCGCCTGGCATTCGGCATGGCGCTAGCTCTCTCAAAACAAGGCGTATTCGAATGGGATGACTTCCGGTCGGAGATGATAGCAAGCATCGTTGCGTGGGAAGCCGTCCACGAAACCACCGACCCGAGCTGGGACTACTATGAGATCTGGCTCACCGTACTAGAACGGATGGTGCAGCGGTCTGGCATCATCGGCCACCCAAACGACGCCTCTTTCTAGACTTGTTCGATTCCATTCGTCGACAGGATTCCCGCCAGCGTCCTTAGACCTGGCCGGTGTAGGTCGACGCCATCGGAAGAGAAGCAGCGAATTGTGGAACTCACAGGTCGACCCGCGCCTTCCCTCGGCACAGGATTGATGCCCCGAAGCTCCGCTGAATAATGCGTCACCGATCGGAACGACACGACGCGTCAGATCCGCGGAGTTAGTCCGCGACCGTGCAAGAGTCCGAATACCGCGCAAGTTTGGCCGAATTTGACGCATTCGAGGTGACTGGTCGGAACGACAATTGCATGAATTTTGGGCCCACTGAGGATCGTTGATGCGCATCGCCCTACTCGCCCCGCCAGGTGTTCAGTCGCTCGACATTGTCGGCCCAGCCGAAGTGTTCTGGGAAGCGGCGCGACGGCTGGGAGACCCCGGCGCTTACACCGTGCAAGTCATAGCGGGCTCGGCCGATCCCGTCCTTGGCACGGGCGGCCTGCGCTTCCTGGCTGACCGACATATCTTTCAAGCGGATGAACCGATCGACACGCTTCTGGTCGGCGGCGATCCGTCGTTCGAGACGATTGACCCTGCCATTGTGCAATGGCTGCGTCGGCGCGCTAGTACGGTCCGCCGACTCGGATCCGTTTGTACCGGAGTCTTCCTGCTCGCAGCAGCTGGCTTGCTCGACGGAAAACGTGTAACGACGCATTGGGAATGCGCAACCCGCCTGCGGAACGAGTATCCCGATCTCAATATCGATTCGGACCAGATCTTCATCAGGGACGGCAACCTCTGCACCACCGCCGGCGTCACCGCGGGCATGGACTTGGCACTCGCGCTCGTCGAAGAAGATTATGGTCGAGACTTGGCACTCATCGTCGCGCGCTACATGGTGATGTTCCTGAAACGCCCGGGCGGCCAATCGCAGTTTAGCGCTCACCTTGCCGCACAGATGTCTGGCAAGACCAAGATTCAACAAGTGCAGCAATACGTCCTTGATAATCTCGCAATGCCGCTCTCGGTTGATAGCTTGGCCGAACAGGCGGGTATGAGCGTGAGGAATTTCGCACGCGTGTTTCGCCAGGAAATGAACATGACGCCTACGGAGTTCGTGGACGCAGCAAGACTGGATGCCGCGCGCCTGCTTCTCGAAGATGGCGGAAAATCGCTCCAGCAGATCGCCGCACGCTGTGGCTTTGGCAATGCCGACGGCATGCGGAGAGCATTCGTCCGGAACCTCGGCGTAGGTCCGGGGGAATACCGGCTTCGTTTTCGAAGTGCCTGGGCAGGTACGAATCACGCCCCGCAACGCCATACACAGCCCAGCCGTTCGTAACTGGTGGAGCGTCTGCCGACGGATGTCGACCGTCATCATGCGTCATCGCGACCTGCCGCAGCATTGCTGTAGACGCGTGGTGACGCCCTTCTTTTTGCGATCGAACTCTTCAACGATTACAGATTAAGTACAGGCCGGCTCTCGAAATGGCCGATGCCGACGTAACTTTGGCCGCTGCCTTCCTCAGGCGCGTTCTATAATTACAACACTGGACGCTTTGTTGGATCAATGACAGGCGAGCCTGTCGGTCGGCACCGAAGCCGACTGCGGGCAACGGATCGTCATGGCCGCAGCAGGCTCGCGAACGTCGAAACCCGAGGCATCTACTGATGGCGAACGTCGACACATCATCTTATGACTCGCCACACGAACACACTGACCAACCCAAGCCAACTCACCGCGTCGGCATTATCGTTATCAATGGATCGAACGCGATCGATTTCATGGGACCAAACGATGCGTTCCATGAAGCCAACAAATCGAGCGCGTCGTCGATCCGCTACCAAGTCGACCTCATCGGCCTGCAGCCCGGCCCCATCATTGGCTCGTCCGGCATACGCACGCTTCCGGACAAGATTATCAGACCGAACCTCGAAGCGATCTACGACACGATCCTAATCGCTGGCACCCGAGAATTTCGACCATTTGAGGGCGACCACCTCCTATTGAACTGGTTGAGACGAAACGCATCGTCAATCCGGCGCATTTGCGCAACCTGCACTGGAACGTTCACCTTGGCATCAGCTGGCCTCCTCAACGGGCGGCGCGTCGCAACGCGTCATGACCACGCCAAGCAGTTTGCGAAGATGTACCCGCACGCTCTGGTGGAGGCGGACAGGCTCTTCGTCCGCGACGGCGCTTACTACACTGCGGTCGGTGGAATGGCGGGAATCGACCTGTGCCTCTACCTCATCGAGAACGACTGTGGCCGCGCAACCTTTCTTGATGTCGCCCGCATGCTGGTCGTTTTCCTGAGGCGTCCCGGTACTCTGGCCCAAGTCAGTGAATTCCTGAAAGCGCAGTCAATCCAAAACACGCAGATCAGCCAGGTGATGGACTGGGCGCTGGACAATCTTACCGCCGATTTGTCGGTCGAGGCACTCGCCAAACGCGCAGCCATGAGCTCAAGAAACTTCAGTCGCACGTTCACGGACGAAATGATGACCACGCCCGCCCGTTTTGTCGAAAACATCCGTGTCGAGGCCGCCCGCATCCTGCTGGAAACAACACCGCTGTCGATTCAGCAAATCGCCCATCAGGTCGGGTTCGGTAACCCAGCAAACATGCGTCGCGCGTTTATTCGCGCCTTTCAGGCTCCGCCCGCAGAATATCGGCACAGCATTGAACGACCCGAGGAACACACCGCTCGACCAACTTTGATGAAGGCCTGAGCGATGGAGTAACGGCAAGCCATATCAACGTCACGGGAGTGGTTCAGACGCGATGGTAACTTCGCAATATGCTCAACCCGGAGCAAGAATACTGACGACATTTTCTCTCCTGATCGCTGCTAACGTTGCGATTTGGATATGGACTTTGCAGGCTCTTGAAGGCCGTCCCGAACTGCTTGCCACAGCGCTGCTCGCCTATGTCTTCGGCCTGCGCCACGCATTCGACCCCGACCACATCGCGGCGATCGACAACGTCGTGCGCAAATTGATGCAGGATCAACGGCCATCTACGTTGGTAGGCCTTTACTTTGCGCTCGGCCACTCAAGCATCGTATTATTGGCTTCGATCGCGATTTCCGGAACCGCCGTATCGCTGGATGTCAGCGCCATCGGAGACTTCAACCTGATCCGGACACTGGTGTCTGCCTTCTTCCTGCTTGCGATTGGCCTGGCCAACTACTGCATACTAAAATCGATATGGGCGACCTTTATGCGCGTGAATCGCGGTGAGAGCGTGGCCAGCGAGCAGTGCGAGCCGCTGACAGCGGCGCAAGGCCCGCTCAACCGGCTGTTTCGCCCTCTGTTCAATATAGTGACGCGCGCTTGGCACATGTTTCCCGTAGGATTCATGTTCGGCCTTGGCTTCGACACCGCGACCGAGATCGGTCTATTCGGAATATCTGCGACCCAGGCCGCGCAGGGCACGTCGTTCTGGACGATACTTCTGTGCCCTCTGCTTTTCACCGCGGGAATGACGCTGATGGATACGGCCGATAGTGTCCTGATGACAAGCGCCTACGGCTGGGCGTTTGTGAAGCCGATTCGCAAGCTTTGGTACAATCTAACCTTAACGATGGTGTCTGTTATCGTCGCGATCTTCATCGGCGGTCTCGAAGTCCTTGGACTGATAAGCGAAAAGCTCGGGCTGGACAGTGGCGCTTGGAGCATTATCCGCAGCTTGAACGCTCGTATGGATAATCTCGGTTATCTCGTTGTCGCGATCTTCGTCCTGAGCTGGATCTGTTCTGCGCTGCTGTATCACTTCGGGCGCTTCGACGATCTGCACGCCAATCAACCGGCGCCGTAACACATGCACACATATATAGATCGGCCATAATTCTGCTGGTCCAACCATCCCATGGGCCAACTCCAGCGGCCGCAACCTACCGGGACCTGGCTCGGGTCGTGGCACGCGCTCGAACTTCATGGTCTCCGGTGACCAAACTCGTGCACGCGCCAGGCGATCATTGTTGAATGAGTTCGCTCTTCACTCTTCACCAACTTGAGGAACGATGCTGCTGGGGGTCATCTCATGCTCCTTGCGCTCAGTTCGTCATGCTCGCCGTCGACCGTTCGGGGCGATTGATGGGACGGGCTCATCCGATGTCGCAAGGAGTCGTGCCCGGGACAACGAGCAGGATCCTACGAATCAGGATAGCCGTACGTCGTTTTCTGACAACGACCCGTCAGAGCCTTAGGGCCGGCAGACACAGTGCCGCAGTTGATGCTGCGACGGACCATGGCGTCTCCTGCCGACTCCGTCTTCTCTCCTCGTAGACGCCGAACAAAATCAGCAATGTGCAGGAAAGCTCGCAGGAACCTCAGGCACGCGGTCCGCGAACGAGCAGGATCGGCACGCCATTTGTCGGGCAGCAGGGCCAGGAGTCCGAGAATGCTAGTTAGCAGCAGAGGGAGCCCGACGTACCAGCGCTCGCGCTCGCGAGCACGGCCGGACAGCGACTTGACCACAAAATCATCGCCACGCGCCATCTCGTTGAAGGTCTGCTGGAAGGAGCCGATGCGGCGCACCTCCGTCTCGGAAAGGCCGACCCCGCGCCATCGGGACTGCCGCTCCAAGGTGGTCAGCTGACTTTCCTGCGAGCGCCGGTAGCCCGCGTCTTTTAGCGCTTCAACGTAGACCGCTCGCTCCTGTACCGCCAGGAATGTCGCTGGACCGATGCCGGTAGCGGACTGTAGCAAATCAAACATCGGCTGATCAGCACGCGGCATGACCATGAGCCAAATAGCGGATAGCAACACAGTCATGAGAGTCATTGCAGAAGCCGCGCGAAGGAAAATGCAAATGCAGATCCGCCGGCCGCCTGCGGGGGCGAATATCAGTCCACGCAGCACGGCCCCGATGACGAGCATCAGCGTGAAAGCAAGGGCCATTGCAGCGCCCGTCGGCAGCTCGAATTCAAATGACGCGGCCAGACCGACGGCGCTAGCCGCAACGCCTCCAAGCCAACCGATTCCAAGCGCGTAGGCGATGCGGCGCGTGAACAACGACCCAGTGATTGCGGGGATGATCAAGAAGCAGAAGACTAGAAGCACTCCTGCAGTCGCTACCGAGCTCGTGACGACTACGCTGAAGGACGAATAGAACACGAAATCCCAAAGCAGCGAGCGACCCGTCTTGCTATGTACCGCCTCGCTAGCGGCCAAGAGCGGTCGACGGGCCAGCCAATGAATCGCCCCGATGAACGCATAAAGGACCGCGAACTTAGGCAGGTCGCTTGCAGAGATGGCAAGGATGCTACCGACGAGTATTTGTTTCACATGCTCCGCTCCCTGCGGTGAGCGGTCGATGACAACGATGGTCGTTGCGGTAGCCACAACGTAGATGATGCCGATATATGCTTCGGGTTGAAGCTCTTTGGGCATGACCCGGGAGGCCGTGAGCAGTGCGGCGCCGATGGCGGCGAACAGAAAGGTGTAGGCGATTCCCGCGGCACTCGTCGGAGCGTGTCCGGCCGCAAATGCGACGGTAGCTCCAAGCGCTGACATCTGCGCCAGGGCAAGATCGGCGAACACGATGCCGCGCCTTAAGACATGCAGACCGAAGTTGGCATGTATGGCTACGAACAATGCGCTAGCTGCGAAAGGCGCTGCAAGTAGCATGATAAGATCATGAGACATCGCCGCGGCTGGATCACTGGCTGGCGGTCGCAAGCGTGCGCGCGAGGGCACCAACGTTAAAGTCCATGAGACTTAGGTAGTCTCTTGCCTCCGGAACACTGCCTACTGTTGGCGCGAGCACGACAAGAGGTGCGCCGGTGCGTGCCGACAACATTTCGGAGAAGTTCTTCGGCTCATATGCCTCTTGCAGGATGGCGCGCACGCCATTTTGCCGCATTTCTGCAATTAACGAGGAGAGATGCGCGACGCTCGGCGCGACTCCTTCCTTCGTCTCAATGAAGCCGACAAGGTTCAAATGAAAGCGGCGCGCGAAATAGGGCCAACTGTTATGATAGGCGACCAGGGCCGCGCCGCGGTAGGGCGCCAGCCGCTGCATCCAGGCCACAATGCGCTCGTGCAGTGTCGCGAGAAATCGATTCCGGTTGGCCACGATGGTGTCACGAGCAGGGGGCATGAGCCGAATGATTCCCTCTGCTATGGTCGCCGTCACGGTCTCCGCATTGGCCGGATCAAGCCAGTAGTGCGGATTGCCTAGACCGTGCGCATGACCATCCTCAGTGACGGGGGTTCGGCCTCTCGCTTCCAGCAGCGGGACCCCGACCGACGCATCCACCGAGCGCCCGCCCCCCGCTTGGAATTCCGGGCGACGCAATTGAATTATCAACTTGTCAATCCATCGATCATAGCCCAAGCCGACACGAACAATGAGATCGGCATCGCTTAGCGTCGAGAGATCACTAACCCGAGGTTCGAACGCCTCCGGATCGGTCCCCGGCGGCACAATGGTCTTGACCTCAACGACGTCACCACCGACTGCGGAAGCGAGGCTTGCAACATCGCTCGTTGTAGCCGCCACGACTATCCGTGTGGAGGCAAAAGCTGCATGCATCGATGCGGTCATAACGCAGAGCGCCACAATTGCGATTAGTCCTGCTCGGCTCGCCATAAGAGCGCGCTCGCTAGTGCTTCGCCCACAGGCTTTTTGGCATCAGACAGTGCACTTCGCGGTCGGAACCTTCAGGAGAACCAAGCCGACAGTCCATGGCTATGCTCGCGAGCGAATAGGCGTCAAGTGGTGTTAGATGCTTCTCGGTTGCCAGCTTGTCGACCATGGCCATTGAAGCCGTATCCATCGCCTTGTTCAAATCAGTATCTTTGGCATACGTGACAAGGTAGTCCGGGTTGTCGTCGCGGGGCAGCTGTGGCGCTGGTACGTTCGTTGCCTTGGGAATCATGCAGTATGTCCCTTTGAGAACATTGATAACTTCGGAAATGCGACAGTCCCAATTTACTAACATGAGCTTTCGCGCAACCTCGGACGACACTTTGCTCTGTTCAGCGATAAGTTCGGTCGTTTGCTCCTGCAGCAAATTGAACGCGACGTTGAGATCCCGGTCGTATCCAATAGCGATCCAATGCGTGGGCGTCTCAATCCGAGGCCAAGTCAGTTTGACATCTTTGAGCACCGAAATCGTGAGATCGATCTCCTTGAACGCGGTCTCGATGGCTGTCAGATTGATCTCCCCGTTTCCCTGCCCCGCGTGAGAATCCCCCGACCAAAGCAACGCTCCATCGACGAATACCGGGAGGTAGAGCGTCGTACCTGACACCATCTCGTTGATATCGAGATTCCCACCAAAGGGGCCCGGAGGCACAGTGCTGTAGGGACCGGGTGACGCACGAGCAACGGCGATGATGCCGGGAAATGGCCGCAACGGAACGAAGATGCCGGGCGCGAATTCCAGTTGCTGCTTGGCGAGATCCAAATAGAAATATTTTACCTGACCTTGAGAAAATCGGCTGGGAAACGCGCCTCCAAAGCCTGGATAATTGAAATTCAAGGCGTATGACGTCGGCACTATTCGACCGATATCGACCTTCAGGGTATCGCCGGGTTTGGCGCCTTCGACAAAAATCGGCCCGGTAATTGAGTGAGGGCCTCGGCCCGGCGATTCCGCCTGCTCCGATTTCGCACGCTGCGTCATTTGCTCGATCGAAAGGTCCAGCATGACTTGTTGATGCCCGTGGATCAACGTCTCCATTGCTACCGTGTCGCCCGATCGGATGCGGAGCACTGGACGCTGGGCATTGTCGTACCATCCAAATTGAGTCGTATCAGCTGTCCCGGGAAGCCTTATCGCTGCACCGCCGGTTGAACTCGCCGGGGACGCTGTAGCAACGCCGGGCGGTGCAATCGCCTCGGCGCTCTGTGCGCCAGCACCAGACGACGCGAGTCCTACAACAATCAGCATTGGTGCCGCGGACGCCCTCAGCCTGGACGCAAGAGTGCCATAAGTCATCGCTTTCCCCCTATGTAGCTCTGCTTATCTTTTTGAGCTCTCGGCCGTTGGCGATACGCCGCACCGCGGAGAATAACGAACGCGTTCCTTGCAAAAGCTGCTGGAACCTCTGGTCCTGCGGTCGAAAGCAATTCGAAAGACCTGAACCGCATTTGCTATTTGTCGAATGTTGTTAGCTCGGCGCCGTCATTCGCCACGAAAACAACCAACATGCTCGCTGGCTCGGTCTTGCTTGCGTTCTCGCTAATCACGTGGTGTTCGCCTGGAGGCTCGAACACGCTTTCGCCGGCGTGGTAGATCTTCGCGTCTTCCCCTTCGACTTGCGACCGGATTTCACCGGAGAGTACGTAGGCGAAGACATCCGCGTCGTGGTGATGCGCCTTGGAAGCGCCGCCGGGAGGGTAATTGACAACGACGGCGGTCAGAACCTTGTTTTTGATGTCTGGCAGCTTTTCGGTGCGCACCTGCGTGACCGAGCGGCCCCGAGCTGGCGTGTTCGCGTTTTGCGACAACGCGGCTGTTGCCGCGAGAACGATTACGGTCGTAAGACCGGCAAGGTGAATCTTCTTAGGAAGAGAAAATGATAACATCGTCGGCTTTCTCTCAAACTGGGTGTAGGGCCGAGCGACCGCGCGCCAGGCGCAGATCGTTGCGGCTTGACCGGTAGGTTCGCTTCTCAGCACGATGCACGGAGTTTTGCGAGAACCTCATGGACGTCTGAGGTTTAGTTCTGCCTGCAACGCAGGCCATGGCCAAGAATGACCAAAAGAACCAGACCAAGTGCTCACTGGTTCGCTTGATACACGACGGCGCAGACCGACAATGGTTCCAGCGAACTATGATCGCCTCGGCGGTCGGGCCTGGCCAACTTATGTCGGATGAGACGCAATAGGCGCTGCTATGCGATTGGAGGGGGACGCATGGCCGTGAGGCGGCCTCCGCACGCCCGACGTGAAAAGGGCGCGTTTCAATCGTTGGGTCGCTTCTTGGGCTATGTCGGCGGGGACATTTGTGAACCCCAACAGCAAGCCCGGACCAGTCCTGGTGCGTAAACCCATTGGGGATAGCGCGTTTATCGCCAATCCCAGCGCTCGGGCCCGATCGGCTAAAGCAACGTCATCAGTATCTGCAGGCAGATGCAACACCAGGTGAGTGCTTCCCGTTTCCGCTACGTGAATCGAATCGCCTAGGACGTTTTTCAACGCTTCGACGAGGGCAAGCTTCCGCTCGCTATACAATCTTCGCATCCGCGCCAGATGGCGGCCCAGGTGGCCCTGAGTGATGAAATCCGAGACGACCATCTGATCAAGTAGCGACTGCTGCGTAGGCCACAGTGCTGATGCACTCTCGAACTCGCCGATCAGCGATATCGGCGCGACCAGGTAGCCCAACCGCAGCCCGGGAAATAGAAGGTTGCTAAACGAACCGACATGCAGCGCCCGCTCGGCTCGATCGTGATGCTTGAGCACGGAGCGATCCGAATGACTGAAGTCGCCGTCATAGTCGTCGTTGACAATCCAGGCCTTCGCTGTGGTGGCCCAAGAGACCAACTGTGACCATCGATCGGCCGACAGTGCGATTCCTAGCGGAAACTGGGCTGCAGGCGTGACAAGAGCGAGGCGAGCTGCCGGAGCAAGTGCGATCCCGGCCGAAACATCAATCCCATCGCCGTCAACAGGAACCGGGACGAGATCGACGCCGGCTAGTTCTAATGCATGACGCGCCGGCGGAAATCCCGGGTCTTCGACCCACATCTTATCGCCGGCCCCAAGCAAAGTCCGCCCGATCAATGTCAAGGCGCCCAGGAATCCCGCGGTAATAAACACCTGGGTTTCGCTGCATGAGATGCCGCGAGAGATCGTCAAGCGATTCGCTATTGCCTGCCGCAAGGGCGGATAGCCGCTTGCACCCTGGTAGACCATCTTGGAAAACGAGAGAGATCGCGCATGACTCGCCGCCAGTCGTGACCACAGCTTGCGTGGAAATGCATCTAGTGCCGGCAGGCCCATCTGGAAAAGGCGCGGGGCTTGAGCAGCTTCCGAGGCTAGCCCGGGCAGCAACGGGCGCGGCAACTGAGGCGACTGCCGTGGAGTTTGGCCGACAGGACAGGATCCAACCCGCGTTCCTGCGGCGCCTCGGCGGATCACGAGCCCTTCGCTGGCCAGTATCCCGTAGGCAAGTTCGACGGTGGCGCGAGAAATGAAGAGCTGAGACGCCAAGCTACGTGAGGATGGGAGTTGCGTTCCCGGTGGCAGAGACCCCGACGCAATAGCTTGTTTAATCCGGTCACAGAGTTGTTTGTGAAGGGGCTTATTTTTTTGAGGATCTACCCGAAGGCTGGCGAACCTCGGCTCCAGCATGCGACTGCCCATGGACTGCTCGCTTTGAGTTTCTTTTGGTCCGTGTAAACACGGGAATAGCCTGATATATGCATCATAATGCAAGATTATTAGGTGGCATGCAATATTATGCAATAGCCCCTCATGGCCGGTGCTAAGCGAAATCCCGTTAAAGATTTCAAGTACGGACCAATCCCTCCCCAAGTCCCGATATCCGGCATCGACCAGCGTTACCTACTGGTCGCAAGAGCGAGCTTTCCGATCCCATCTTCCGGTCCTATCCGGCCGCAAAAAATTCAGGGCCGGCTCATCGCGGAATTGCGCGAGCTGACGGGAGTCGCGATTCCTGGCGGACGCGTGGTTCGGGTTGGTGCGATCGCTTCGAGGTCGAGGAGCAATCCTTCCGGTTGCCTGATGATGAGATTCTGACGGTCTTGAAGCTTCCAGACGAGGCAGCGGCGTAAGGGTTCGCGGGCTGTAGGCGCCGTCGTACATCGGTCAGTCGGATAGAGCATGGGCGACACAAGGGAAGTCAGGATCTAACTCGACGATTCGTTCACCGGGTCCGTGTGCGACTACGGCGTGGGCTTCGTCAATTTTCGCAAACGGGAGGTCACCGAGCCAGCGGGCACTGGCACGTTCATCAAGCTCGGAAGCATCTACGGCATCCTCACGGCCGGCCATGTGCTCAATGCACGCGAACCGCAGAGCACTGTGGGACTTGTGCGCCTCCCGAGTGTCCAACGGCCCCATCTAGAACCGCCGGCTGAACCTGCAGCTCACCGAGCGCATCGTGCTTTGGCAATACGGACCTGGTGGAGGCGAAGATCTCTCTCGGGCCGAGGATTCCGAAGAGCCACGGCGGCGTCAGCGGCGGCGCGCTGTGGGAGCTGCACGTCAAACTGGATACCGGTCTCAAGCCGGTCATGCCCGTCAACAAGCGGCTTCGCGGCGTTGCATTCGTCAGTCGGCAGACCGAGCGAAGGTGACCTCGAACGACACGGCCTGGATCGACGCGATGATTGAACTGACCAGGCAGGAGTGGCCGGAACAGGCCGGGCAATAGTCGCCGCGCTGGGCCCAGCCACGACCAAGAGCAGCTAAGGTCGGCGGAATCGCCTGCCTGAACAGTTTCCCTTGGCCTGGCACCACTATCCCGGATTCGACAGCAAAATGCTTTGTAGCCCTCGTTTTCTCCGACGAGGAAGTTCCGGCTTAAGACCGCAGCGGCGGGAGTGCGCGGCGCTGCGGTCAATAGAGCGACTCGGTGCCGGAACGCATGATTGCGACATCCGCATTGCTGTGCAGTTCGGCGGCCGGTGGGCGCGGATCGGCGGCAATTGGCGCATCATCGCCCTACGCCGGCGCGGATCCCGGCTTGAACGCTTCTGGGATCGACGGTCCTCCAGATCCGAGCATTGCTCGCAGGCCGGTCTTCGGATCGATGCGGGACCATCGCCGAGAGAGCGGACATCGAAACGACTGTGCCGCTGCGCCAAACAGGAGAGTGGAAGCCACAAACGGGCTTCTATAGCCGCCACGATCCGATGGACCACAGCTCATTGTCACGGCACCCCACAGATGCGGCTCGCGGCCCATACCGCCCGCAGGAAGAAACTTCCCTGCGGACCGATGAACGTCATTCGGGCGCCGGTCCGAGCATCCCTGGCGAGCCAGCCGCTCATCAGACCGCCCGGCACGTTGCGGATGAGGAAGCAGCTTCGGTGGCCCCGACCTTCGAACTCAAGGAGTAGGAGCGGTGCTCGCTCGTCCCCAGCACCGTGAGATTCACGTACTTCAGGATGATCGTGCTGTCCGAAACGAGTTCGACCGAACTCCCCTCGCCACCGTGCTCGGCGGGTTTGACCTTGCAGGCTCCGGACGGCACCGGAACGGCGATGACGCAATCCGACGCGGCCACCATCTGACAGGTCAGCACCATTCCTTCTTCGGCTTCCGCTTTGCTCAGCGCGTCCTCGAGATACTCGTCGCCGAGATTGTATTCGCCCTGCTCGCAGCGGCATTTGCACGTGCTGCAGACACCATCCGAGCAGTCCATTGGCTCTCCGACGAGGCCAACCTCCACCGCCTCTACGCGGCGATGATCGATCTCCTGGTCTAACTACTTCTTCTGCAGGACATCCAGCAGCATGAGACTCATGGCCGTCGTCCCAGTGCGGATCGAGGGCTCCGGCACCGGCGCGAATTCCGGCGAGAGATTGATTGGCACGGGCGTGTGCGTCTCGGCCGCCTTGGCGAGAAACTGCGGATCGAGGCCGCCGAGCGAGATATAGAACGAGGGCACGCCCGCCACCACGAACTCGGAATAATCCTCGCTCGCCGAGTGGGGCTCGGGCAAGAGTCGCGCCTTGTCGCCGAACGCAGTCTTCAGGACCGCGCCTTCGCGCGCGCTGAGAGCGGCATCGTTGACCACGGCCTTGCCGCCTGCCGAGAGCTTGATGTCGGGCTCGGGGGCGCCGGCCATCATGGCGACCCCCTTGGCCGTGCGCTCGACGCCCGTGAGCATCTTGGCGCGGGTATCGTTGTCCCATGAGCGGATCGTGCCGCGCAGCAGCGCGGTGTCGGGGATCACGTTGCCGGCATTGCCTGCCTGCACCGCGCCGATCGTGACGACTCCGAACTTCGAAGCATCCTTCTCGCGGCTGATCACGCTCTGCACATCGACGATGAAATGCGCGGCCATCATCACCGGATCGATTGTCACGTGCGGGCGCGAGCCGTGACCACCCGTGCCCTTGAAGACGATCGTCAACCCATCTGACGTCGAATTGATGACGCCGGGCTTGTAGGAGACCGTGCCGAACGGACCGGAGTTTACATGCAAGGCGAAGCCCATGTCCGGCTTGCCGAAGCGCGTGAACAGGCCGTCGGCCAGCATGGCCTTGGCGCCGCCATCGCCTTCTGCCGCTGGTTGGCCCACGAACATCAGCGTACCGCTCCACTGGTCCTTCATGTCGACCATGGTCTTGGCGACCGCGGCCCACACCGCCATGTGGATGTCGTGACCGCATGAATGCGCCACCGGCGATTCGGCGCCCTTGTACATTTGCGTGGCCGTGCTGGCGTACGGCAGACCCGTCTTCTCGAGCATCGGCAGCGCGTCGAGCTCGGTGCGCAGCATGACCAACGGGCCGGGACCGTTCTTCAGTATCGCCACGATGCCGGTCTTGCCCACATGCTCCGTGACGTCGAAGCCCAGCTTGCGCATCTCGCCCGCCAACAAGGCGGCCGTGTGCGTTTCCTGGAAGCCCAGCTCGGGATGGCTGTGGATGTCCTTATAGAGGGCCTCGATGTGCGCGTACTGAGAGTCGAGCCCGCGATCGATCGCGGCGCGCGTGACGGCGACGTCAGCGGCGTTCGCAGCGCTGGCGCTTGCCAGAAGTGCTAGGACCAGCAGATGGGTCATCGATCTCGTCATGTCTGTAGCCTCCCTTTGTATAGCCGCCATGCCATTCAAGTGTCTTTCCTGGTCTGATGGGACGGGGCTTGCCGGGACCAGAGCCTCGCCAGCTTAGGAGCCCGCGGCGAGACGACCCATGACCAAGGTTAGCATATTCAACCAGACCAAGATCGGCGCTCGCAGCACCGCGGCGGCTACAGGCGAAGCACTTGCCGCAGTCGCAGCGCGGCAGCTGGTGCGTCTTCCGGAAGAATGTTGATGTAGCCAAGCAACAGCCCGGGACCGGTCTTCACGCCAATCGACCACGAAGAGCCCCTTCGCGAAGCACTGGCGAGCCTCGTCGAGACCGGCAACGACGCAAATATTCCAGCGTCCCGTTAATGCACAGGTGTGCCACTTCACGGAGATCAACGTAGGTCAACGTTTACATCTGCTGACTATTATTGATTTCTGGCAGCTCGCTCTACGTTCTGTCGTTACCACTTGGACAGCGAGGGCGAAGTTGAAAGACACCGACCCTGTGTGAAGGCAATTTTGACATTCTGGCATTTTGCCGAGTTTAGACCCCGCGCTTCTTCAACGAATCGAGTGTATGGTCGGAGTCCTTCTAACAGCGAGCGGCTCCGGCAATAGAAATCCGGTTGAACCGTTCAACCATTCGATTCTCCATTGAAGCACGAGCTCGATGTCTTCTGAACGGAGTTCAGACACACGTGATCGGCAACTTCAGTCGAATGGCTGGCCGCGGGAAAACAGGTTGGCCAAGACCAGTCCGGATTAGCACTCATTATCCGGGGTTTGGTATTTTAGCGTTGAGGGAAGATCGCCGCCTGGCAATGAAAATTGGCAGATGCGGAAATTGCTTGAACAGATCTTCCTGTCGGACCGCTTATCTCGGGGTGTTGCCCGGTACGGTCGGGTGTCAGCCAGGTAGTTGTGGGGTTGTCGCGCGAATGCGCGTGACCCTCACCAGGGACCGCACAGTTGCGGAAAGCACGATGACAGCCCTTCACTCTGCTGCCACCATCCACGATCCCATTTGCCGACTTATCGACCGAGGTTTCTTCTTCGCGACCGAAATCGCAAATTTAAGTTCGGACGCCAATCTCAACATCTCTCAGTGCGCTAACTTAGCCGCGAAGGTCGAACGGTACTTGCCAGGCCCGATTCACGTATTCGCGGACCGACTGACGCGGAATCCGGCCTGCGGCCGGACCAACCCCGGTCTTTTTGCTTTTGCGCCGATGAGCGTGTTCGAGGCGAAACACTGCAGCGCAGGTGCCTCCCAGCTACGATTTGCAATCGGGCCCTCGCTGTCGCGCTACGGCTTTCATGAGGTCTTCGAAATCATTCTGCAAATCCAAGTTAAGAACAGCCGTACCGCCGGCGCAGGTAACTTCGTGTTGCAGATTGATCAGGTGGAATATTGGATCAGGATGAAGGAAAACGAGATCAGCATCGCCGCTGACAATCGCTCAGCGTGTCGTGACCAGAAGGGGGTTGAGGCTAGCCGCTTATGGCTGAAAGCAAAACTTGAGCCGCTCGCGTTGAAGGCGGCGGACTAACCGCGAATGGAAGTCGATCTGATGCGCGCGGCATCTGCTGTTAAGGGCCGCCGGGTCCAAGATGGCATCTCTTGAGCATCATGCGCAGCCTGACTGCGATTTGGGAAAACTCCGTGGATGTCAAACGACCCGTAGAGCTGCCGTTTTGGCTCTGATCGAACGTTGGCATTTTGTCATTTTGGCAGCTCCGTCATCCAATCCAGCTTCGACTAAGAGGCGCCCCCTGGGCTTGAGCATGAATCCGGACACGAGACGGATGCCTTGAAGAAGTATGCGCTCGCCAAAATGCCAATATGCCAGAATGACCCGGGGCTGAGACCAAAACCGGTTTCGTGGCTCCGCACTAACGCCTTTTGGCATTTTGGCATTTTGGCAAGCGAGGTGCTCCCCCGATGATGAAAGAAGGCGAACACTAAATTTTCTCGACCAATCTTCCTGCCTGAGCCCTTATCTCGGGGGGCTGCCCGGTAAGGTCGGTTTTCCGCCGGGTAGCTGTGAGGTTCGTCGCGCGAATGGCGCGTGACCTCACCAGGGACCGCAGAACTGCGGAAAAACCGTATGGCCAAACAAGCTAAGTCCAAGCAACAGCCGGAACTTGACCAGGCTAACGTGCACGAACTAGGGGCAGACGCCCCCATCATGATTGGTTCGGCGGAGGCATCGGGTCCGGAGCGTCCCGATGCCTCCAACACCGACGAGTGGCCGATCTTCGATCCCTCGTTTTTGTTGCCGTCGACGTCGCCGGCTCCGCGCTTTCCGGTTAAGGCATTGCCGGAGAACCTCCGTTCGTTGGTGGTGGAGTTCGCCGAGGCTCGCTTGCTCAGCGTCGATTATCTCGCTGGTGCCATCTTGACCGCCTGCTCGGGCGCGATCGGCAACCGCGCTCGCCTCCTGAATTTCGATGGCGAAACCGACCCCTTGGCGGTCTTCACCGGCCTTATCGGAGCGCCGTCGGTCGGCAAATCTTTGGCAATCGCCGTGGTGGAGCGGCCGCTTCTGGCGATCGATCAGGAGATGCAGAAGGCGCACGGGTTGATGCTGAAGGGGGCCGAGCACAGCTTCCTTGAGAAGTTTGACCGAAAGCTGCGTGAGAGCGTCGCGCGGCGTTTGTTGCTCGAGGGCATTCCGCTGGAGAACGAGACGTCCGATGGGGATGGCGTCGTCGCGGCGCCCGGCATCATTCTTTCCGAGTTCAGCGGCGCAGGCTTGCTGGATGAGCTTCGTACCGGGATCGATGGACGCATGTTGCTCTCACATGAGCTCAGTGGTGCGCTGGCGTTCGGAGCATCGAATCAGGGACTCCGCTCGCGTGGGCTGATTTTGGAGGGATACGATGGCAAACCGCACGTCGTTCGCACCAAGAGCGAAGGCAAAGTTTTCATTCCGGCGCTTCAGGTCTCTATCTTGGGTGCGACGCAGCCGAGCCGCCTTCGTTCACTGCTGGGGGACGCTCACGACGGGCTGGCTGCGCGCACGTGGTGGATCTATCCGGACGTCGAGCCGCGCGTCCAGTTGCCGCGCGCACCGGGGCCTGTCGAACGGTTGTCGGTGCTATTGACCCAGCTCGTCGCGATCGAGCCAGCCTGCAGCCGGGAAAGCTACTCCGCACTCGTGCCGTTGGCCGCGGAGGCTCGCGAGCCGTTGGAAGCGGCGGAGCGGCGTTGGCTACAGTTGCGGGCCTTGACGGATGGCCTCTATCGCGGCTTTGTCGGTCGCGCGTCACAGCACGCAACGCGGTTGGCGGCAATCCTTGCAATCGCCGAGCATATGGCTGTGAATGGCGAGGGATTGCCGCAGTCAGTGGACGCGGACAGCATCGAAGCGGCGGTTGACATCGTCGAAAGCTACCTTCTGCCGATGGCTGAGCGGGTGCTCAGCGAAGCGAGCGCACCGAAAGACGGCGACGCGGCACTTCTCGCACGCTTTCTTGCGCGCGGTGGCAAATCCGCGATCAACGTTCGGGCAGACGTTCTGCGGGCTGCCGGCTCGCCCGTGCGGGAGGCTGAGGCCGCCGCGGAAGCATTGGAAGAACTTCGCCGGCGCAACGTCATCCGTCCGGTAAAACGCGACCCCGCGCAGCTGGGGCGTCCGTCTCAGATGTTCGAGGTGCATCCCGCTCTGCTGGCGGGCCAGTGGAAAGCATAGGCTCCGCATTGCCAAGTCTGACGCTCGTTGAAGTGGCAGGAATGTAGAAAACGAAGCGCGTCCTCCGGGGCGCGCTTTTCATTTCGACGTGCGCCACGTTACTGCTTCCCTCAACTGCTTGCGACGCGCAGCGCCGTGATGGCGTATGCCTTGCCGAAGGAAGGGCGCTCCAGATGCTTTCCTGCAATTCAACGCCATTAGCGTGGTAGTTCTCGCGAGCCGGGCCAAAGGCCCGGCGAGCGACGGACGCGGATACGCGTCAACCGCCGATCCGGCGAGGCGGATCGGCGGAAACTTTTCAATCCTTCTCGGCAAGAGCATCAGCCGTGCAACCGATCGAGCGGCGGCACGGCTGCTGCGATGCTCAAGCGGCGGCCTGCTCTAGCAATCGCTTCGCTTTGCCCTCAAGCTCAAGCCGTGCATCCTGATGAGCCTTGCCTCGGGCGAGCGCTGTAATTCCTTGCACAAAATCGAAGACGCTTTCCGGCGGCCGGCCCTCTTCATGGAGGACGGTTTCAATGATCCTGCTCGTTTCCGACTTGGAGAAGCCGCGCTTGCGCAGGAAGCTGTCTCGATCCTCTTCGTTCCGGGCAACGATCCGCTCGCGCGCGGCTCTTATCCCCGCAACGAATGGTGCGGCCGAGGAATTGGCAAAGCTCGTCAGGGCCGGTGTTGCTTCATGCGCAAAGCGCTGCGCCGCGAACTTGGAATGACGGATAGTGATTTCCTCGAACTTCTCCACACCCCACAGGTTGCGGTTCATACAGACGGCGCGGAGATAAAACGAAGCGATTCCGAGCGTCTTCGATCCGACCTCGCTATTCCAGCAATAGAAGCCCCGGAAATACAAATCCGGCGACCCGTCCGCCAAGCGCCCGGCTTCAATTGGTTTGGTTTCGTCGACCAGAAACAGAAACACGTCCCGGTCGCTGGCGTAAAGCGTGGTCGTTTCCTTGGTCACGTCCACAAAGGGATTGTGGGTCATGGTCGCCCAATCCAGCACGCCCGGGACCTTCCATCGTGTGTCACCGGTCCCATTGCCGGCGATCTCCATCACGGCGGCCGTCAGTTCGTGATCCCAGATGCGCCCATAGTCCGGACCAGTCACGGCGCGAAGTTCGATGCGACCGTCATTGGCCTCCAGGGTTTTCAATAGCTCTCCGCGGTGTGACAGCAAGCCGTGCTGTAGGTTGATCCCGGCTAACGGTGCGGGAAGCTGGCGCATGTAAGATGTGGGGGCGCCAACAAGGCTGCACAACTGCCCAAAGCTCCAATGCGTCGGCGCGACGGGCTCGCTGCGGCCCGGCACCATCAAAGCCAGCCGTTCCGCACCGTCGCGGCTTGCCTCCACGCGTACCGCTCGGCTTTCTACTGTGCGGGTTTGAGCGCAGTCAGCACGGCGGCGCACTGCGTCATGAAGATCGGTCAGGCTGAGATAGCGCTCGTCATCGGGGCGGGAAAACCACTCCGAAGATACCCGGCCGATGCGTTCGCCGCGCGACACATCGACACGAAAACCGCTTGAAATAGGCTGCTCGTTGCGGACGAGGGTTGTCGTCGTCATGGGTCTTTCTCCTATGGGCTTGGGTTGAAGCGCAGCGCTGCGCTGCAACCCTGCCCGTCGGCGAGACCGGGGTAGCAAGAGCAAGGGCGGCGGGACGCGGAGGGGGATCACCCGCCCGAGGGGGCGCGCGTCCAGCGCGCGTCTGCACGCGCCTAACGACCCTGTCGTTCAAGACG
The DNA here is from genome assembly GCF_038085055.1 of Bradyrhizobium sp. ISRA442. Taxonomy (NCBI): domain Bacteria; kingdom Pseudomonadati; phylum Pseudomonadota; class Alphaproteobacteria; order Hyphomicrobiales; family Nitrobacteraceae; genus Bradyrhizobium; species Bradyrhizobium sp. ISRA442. Next base: position 21,673 of record NZ_JALGCN010000012.1, on the reverse strand, counting down.
TTCGTGGGCGCGGAAGACCGGGGAAACCGCTCCCGCCGGCACCGGCTTCGGTGCTTCACCCTTGCGCGCGCGAGGGCGGAGCCCTTAGCAATCGTCCTGAAAAAGCATGACCGAGGGTTCTCGCCGAGGGTCTTCTACTATTCCTTCTGCGCGTCGGGCCATGGGCACGGAAAAGAGCCCCGCCTCCGAGGAGGCGGGGCGGATCGATTCGGCGGGTTACTCGCCGTTACGGCGGGACCAGATCAGCGTGTAGCTGTCGTCGCCTTCGCCCTTGACCAGCGAGGCGTAGATCGGCGCTGGGAAGCTCGGATCGTCCAGCTTGACCGAGAGATATTCGCGGTCGGTCTCCCGCGCGGTCTTCTTCCAGGCGGCACCGAATTCCGTTGCCCCCGACCGGATGCGATAGTCCGGCGCCTTGTCGTTGTCCTTCTCGGATGCAACGAAGGTTGCCTTGACGTTGAGCGTAAGCGTCTTGACCGAGCCAGTGAAGCCGTTATTCGACGCGGTGAAGGTGCCGATGGTAGCCATGGTGTCTCCGTTCTGTTGTCGGGCCGCGACCGTCGCAGCCTCGATGGCGGTCCTTGGCCCGGGAGCGATCGGCCCGCAGCCGCCAGGCCCGCAGCAAAGCGTAGGACGGCGTGAGACGGCTTTTTTGTCTCGCGAGGAATGCCGTCACTTCGCGGCAGGGGAAAAAAGCCGGCGAAGCCGTTGCGGGAAGGCGATCGAGGCACTTGCCGTCCCCCCGGGCCTGATCCGTCCATTCGAGGTTGCAGAGGACGCGGCACATCAGCGAACTGACGGAGATAATTAAGGCTGCGATCATCCAACCGTCACAAGGAAACGGACTCACTGAGGGCAAGGGCGCTTGCTGGCGCGTGAACGACGACAAAGATCCGACATAGGGACCGACAGCGTTCGATTCGGCATCTGTGCGCGCACATTCGGATGCCTCTGCAAGAAGACCTCGCGGAGTTGAGCCCGTAATGCGATCTCGGCGTGAGACTCCGACCGTCCAGACGGTCTACCCTCGCAAAAAGGGCCACAACGACGGCTGCTCCATGCTGATCTGGTGCCTTCGCAACGGCGGCTGATCCAGCGGGAACGATCGACACTGGTTCTCCTGGTGCGGGACCACAACGTGGTGCGACGCGCCTCTCCCTGCCTTGCTTTCGAAATGCTACCGATCGGGACATGGGAATCGTGATGATGGCCGCGCGCCGCAAGGCGCGCGGCCCAAAAATTCGACGGTTGCGGGCGAGAAGGCCGGGACCGCAATACGGTCCCGGCCTTGCCGATCACTCTGCCGCGTTGGCGTAGGCGTTCGCAGGCCCATCCGTGGCCGCTTCCGCCGCTGATTGCGTCACGTCCCGCTCCACGGCTTGCGGTGCCCGCATCAGCGCGGGCAGCCAACCCGTCGGAGCGAGCAACAGCTCGGCCGCCTCTGCCATGTCCGGCTTCTTCATGCCGGCCATGCGGTCCGCCGCCTCGCTGCTCACGGCTTCTCGCACCGCTTCGAGGATGCGCGCCTTGGTGATGCGCCCGAGATAGGTTCGCACGGTCGGTCGCCAATAGCCGGTCATGTCGAGACCAACAGTTTCGGCCAGGCTGTCGGCAGTTGCCAGCGCACGCGGTCGATGATCGCGTGGCAATTTGACCGCGTTGACAGTCAAGGCTGCGCAATGTGCAAAGACGGCCATGCGGCTATCGTGGCCGAGGGCAACAACGAACGCCCAGAGATCGGCGACATCTCGCGGCAACTGCGCCGCCCAGCGCGCGTGGCGATCCGACCAAGACCGGCCCGCTTCGGTATCCGCTATTCCGTCCGCGTGAGAGCCAAGGAACAAGCTGCCCGGACGAATATCGAGGACATTGGCCTCGGCTCCCTGATAGAACGTCTGCGACACAAGCGCATGGATGACGGCGACAAGCGCGACGTCGGGTTGCTCCGACAAGGCCAGACGAAGGCCAAGGGTTCGGTGCGCCGTCAGGTCGGCGATCAGATTGTCCGAAAGCCCAGCGTCGGACTCTGTGTCGTCGTCGCAGTCGGCCGCATCCTCATCGCCACCTTGCATGGCACTCTTGGCAAAAGCGTTGCGCTGCCGGTTGTCGTCATCGGGACGAATAAAGCCGCGCTCGATGCGAACGTCACCATCATGATTGAGAACCACGAAGGCGCCGCCGCAGGCGACGTCATCGGCGTCGTAAGCATGGCGGAGGGCTTCAAGGCGCTCAATTTCGGCTTCGAGTTCGCCAAATCGGGCATCGACATCCTCGGGAAGTTCTTCAAGACTCTCGTGCTGCTTGGTGAGGAGGTTGAACTCAGCCTGCGCCGCTTCGTAGATAGTGTGATCCTCCGCCGAAAGCTCAACCTCTCGTGGATAGACGCGCCGTAGGCCGTGACCGTGCGGAAAATCGAGGTTTGCTTCCGCCCATTTCCAGCCCTCATCCTTCTGCAACGCCGCTGCGACCCGTTGCAGCTTTTCCAGCGCAAGCCGGTCCAGCAGCGCGGCATCCTCGAAATAGCCGCCCCGATCTTCGGTAAAGAGATCGCGCAAAATAGTCCCGCCTGCCTCAGCATAGGCTTCGTGACCGACGAAGACTGCGCGACGGTCGGTGGCGGCGACGTTGGTTTCGGTCAACATCCGGCGGACGGTGACGGGATCTCGGCTGTACGATAACCGGTCATAAATCGCCTCCTGCCGAGCGTGATCGTCGATCAGCGCGAAGGCGACCAATTGTTCAAAGCCCATCTCGTCGCCACGGTAGGCGTCGATCAAGCGAGGCGACACGGCACTGAGCCGCAAACGTTGCCGCACCACGTGCGGCGTCACGCCGAACCGGGCAGCGATTTCTTCCGCACCAAATCCGCGTTTATCCGCGAGTTTCTTGAAGGCCTCGAACTGATCGGCGGGATGCATGTCTTCCCGGGTAATATTCTCATCAAGGCTGATTTCGAAGGCGTCATTTGCGGTATCGATGACGCAGCGGATCGGCTCGGTCTTCTTGATCTCCTTGCGCCTCACGCGCAGAAGCTGGGCAAGCCTCCGGCCTTCGCCGATGGTCACGAAATAAAACCCGGTGGCTGCGCCCCCGCCATCCAATTCCGGTTCGACGACAAGATTTTGCAAAATGCCTTTGGCGGCGATGCTGGCCGCATAGGACTCGATCGCCGCCTCGCTGTGCGGCGTCTTGCGCGCATTGTTCGGCGATTTCTTGAGTTTGTTGAGCGGAATGAAGCGCTCGGTCCCGCTCTCTGTGACGATTTCGGACCTCTTTGCAGACATGATCGATCTCCATTTTGGGCTTGGGTGCAGAGCGCACCTCGCGCCTGCAGCCCTGCCCATCGGCGAGATCGGGGGTAGCAAGTGCCAGGGCGACCCGAGTGGAGGGGTTCACCCGCCCGAAAAGGGCCGCTCGAAGAGCGGGTCTGCACAAGCGCGTAGGAAGTTTGGAAAATTGAAATATCCAGGAGAGCGCGGAAGACCGGGGAGACCGCTCGGGGCGGCGCTGGCGTCAGCCGGCGCTTCACCCTGGCGCGCGCGAGGGGCCGCGCCCCTAAGATCTCAACCGTGAGAAAAAGCTGGGCAGCCCAGTAAAGGCGAAAACACATGGCAAAAAGTGCGAAAAATCAAAGAGGCACCCGCAGGAGGGTCAGCATAGCGCCGACGCGTAGCGGCGGGACCCGGGACCGAGTGCAGTCGCAAGACCGGTAAAAAAGGCACCCGAACGAAGGGCAGTGATAGCGACGCCGGAATGAAATGACGGCGGGACCGAGGGCGAGTGCCTCCGGCGAGCGACACAACAAAGTCCCTGAGTGTCCGTGTTTGTCCAATGGGAAGCCAGTTCTTCGGCAAGGCTATCGGCTTTCAATTGGGCTTAGTCAGCCGTCCCTTCCCGCCGCACGTCTTGCAGCGTGCGGGGTAGATTCTACGGCCACGCTCGTCCGGCTGCTTCACCGGCGGGAAACCGGTACCGTTGCATACCCGGCATTTGACTTCGATCGGTTCAATCTTCATGCCTCGCCGGATCGTCCGGAAGTCGATGCGGGGCTGGTCTGGAGAAGAGGCCGCGGCCGGTGAATCGCCCGCGAAGCACGTGAGGAGCCGCCTATTCTCATGTCGTAAGTATCGGCCAGACCCAGGAGCCGCTTCTTGGTGGAAGGGGCCGCCCTCGCGGCCATATCGCGGATGTGCTGTGCGTGGTGCTTGGGACCCGCCCGAGGTGCCGCCCGCTGACGATCGTAACGCGGAGTTTGCGCGTTTTGGCATTTTGGCACGGAGCTCCAGCAAAGCACGCGCTGAACCTTTCGCGATAATTTCACCGATCGGATACGGCAAATTCATTTGTGCCATCGTTGATGCCGTACATCGAAGCGATATTCGTAGCGGGGCATTTTTGCGCTCTGATGAATCGCGCCTGCAACGAGACCATCGATTGACATCGGAGAGATTGCTCTTACCTCTGACACAATCGACGATTGTTGGAGAGCGACATCATGCGCCGCGAGCTACAGCACCTGATCAAGAGCTGGTCGTTTGACATTCCGTTCGAGCGCTCGGTGCGCAGCAACTTTCAGGCGCTGCAGCAGTTGGAGGCGTCCGGGTTGACTTGGGGAACCATCGCGAACGCCCTGACCCGGGCAGGAGCGCGGCACAAAAATGGTCGACCAATCTCCGCGCGGCAAATGAACTCGGTGTTTCTGCGTGTCCGGAAAGCCTATCTCACAAATACTGCCAACGCGGCTTCTTTCGGGCTCGCACCTCCCGCGCGAGCCGTCGAACATAATGGCGAGTATCTGTCGGATCCAAAGCAAGCCAAGTCCGGTGGCGAGACCGTCACGATAACTCCTGCGGCCATGGCAACACCTGCTCCAAGCATGGCGACAGGTTTGGCGCAACGGCTGGCTGAAGCTCACAGGCTGCGCGAAGTCAGCCGCACGGAGTATGACGACTGAGTTCTGATCATCGAAACGTTGAGCAATGAAGCAAGCGAAGTTCAAGTACCGTCTCGTACAAGCACTTGAATAGGAAGCACATGACCGATTTTGAAATTCTGCTCCTCATCGACGCGAACGAAAAAGCGATGAAGGCCATGTCTGCCTTTACGGACGCGTTCAAGGCGGAGTTGTCACACAATAGCTATCGCCCGCATGATAAGGTCGACGACGTAGCAGCGAACGTAAAGCCACTGATCGCATTCTATCTGGCGAATGCCATGGCATGGGCAGCCGATCGCTTCGGTCACGCCAAACATAAGCGATCCCCGGGCGACGATGTGCATCCGCCTTCGCAAGTCGATGGGAGAGTGATCAAGGAACTTCAGTTTCTTTCGGAGTTCATGTCCAAGCCTCCCAACAAATCGCGGATAACGAAGCGAACCACCATATCGTCATATGCGCTCGGCATGCTCACGAAATCAGGTGCACTTGGACCAGCGGTGGTATCGCATGCGCGCAAAATTGACATCGACAGGCAGACGACCACCGATCAATCTCCCCTCGGCCTGGGCGGCCTCACTACGTTGCCACCCAGCAAAGGAACGGTGTTCGGCTTTGTAGACCCAGGGATGATGACCGACGACGATGCCAGCAATGCGCGCCTAGTCGATCGCCTCATGGCCCGCGCAGCGACCCTTGGCGAGACGTCGCTTCTTCGGGCCGATCCCGTGATCTGGGAGCTTAGCCCGGAAGTGGCGGGCATATTGGCCAACGCCAATCGGGCTCGTCGTGGCAAGCACGTCTGCTTGCGAGACGTCAAACGCCGGCTTAACGATGTTGGGCGACAAAATCTTGCCCTTTGTGCTGGCCAGGCGGCTGAGTTGCTTAAAGTTGCGTTTCACATGACGGAGATTGGCGACATCGATCATTCAAACGGGACGATCGAGCAGTGGCTGCACGCACCGCCCCTCAGCCGCTTCATCGTGGGCGTATTCGAACTCTTGACGCCGGCACTCGGCGTTCCCTTTGACGAGATCAAATTGGCGCGAAACATTCCGCGCGCCAAGGATGAGGTCGCAGAGGGAGGAAATTTCGACCAGCTCACGAAGTCGGCGTGGGATTTGGCCCGCGCCGGCTATGATTGCGCGAAGGCGGTCGTCAAGGCGATCCCCGAGCTGCACGGGACCGATCTCGACATCGGTGTGGGGCTCGCGGAAATGTCCGAGGGCGAGCAGCGAAAGGGGCGCCAGGACCGAAAGGCGGGCGGCCGCTCCGAAACCACCGAAGAAATCCAGTCGAGATTAACGGCTGCACGGGATATCCTGATCGCAAAAATCTGGGCGCTTCGGCATGACATGCTGACCTTGCGAGGATATGCGGTCTTTTTCGATTGGTATAGCGCCGCTCTCATGGAGCCGTTGCCTCAGCCTCTCTTTAATGAATTCCTGAGCCAGATTTTTAACGAGATCCAGGATTGGCACCGCGAACTCGAGGCACGTTACAAGGAGGGCATTCTCTACAAACGCGACATCAAGCGTCATGCGAGCGGACTGCCGCTTGATATTCCGACGCTAGCGCCACTGGTGCGACGTCACACGCTTGAGATGACGGAATATCCACTTGATCGCGGCTACGGCGCGACGATGAACCAAGAGGTGATTGAATCGCTCCTGACCTCGCTGAGCGTGAGGCATCCGGACGTCAAGGACATCTGGAAACTCGTGACAAAGCGGGTCAAACCAGTTCCGGTGGCCAGGCCGGCATAAATTTCCAATTGACGCTCATTTTTTCGTTTCGCGTGATCTTATCCCGGGAGGCTGCCCGGTAAGCCCTCCGCCGCATGCTGTTTGGTCCTGAAGCGCCATTTCCGGCGCATCAGGAGCAAGCCATGACTAGCAAGACCACTCCCGCCATCCATAGCGGGCCTCGCACGGAAAAGAAGACGATTGCGGCTCTGAAGGCGGCCGGCGCGACTGTCGTATATGGGATGGGGCCGAAAGGGGGCATCGGCAAATCTTTGACCGGGCGCCTCGTCATCGACGGCGCCCTCGCCGCCGAGCGGCAGGTTCGGATCGCCCAGGTCGACCGGGCGCCGACCCTGCCGCAGCTCTACCCGGACCAGACCATCACGATCGAAGTGCCCGGCGTGGAGGAGATGCGCAGCGATTCCCTCGCCGCGATTCGCGTTTTTGAGCCGCTTGAGGAAATGGTTCAGTCGATCGCCAAATCTGACGGCCTTGGTGTGGTCGACATCGGTGCCGGACAGAACCAGCGGGCGTTCCTGAATTTTGTTGCCCGCGCCAGGTTTGACCGGTTTCTGGTCGATCAGGGTGTCCGTCCCATCGCCATGGTCCTGATGACGGCCGATCCCAGCGCGATGGTGCAGAGCGCCAACCTGATGGAGGAGCTTCACCTCGTACATCCGGCCGCAGAGATCGTGCCGGTCTTCAACCTGCGCGACGGGGCATTCAAATTCCTGTTCGGCACGCCTGCCCATAAAATCTACATCGACCGAATCCTGCCGTTGTTGAAAGACCGCCACCGCGTCACGCTCCCCGCAATCGCCGCCGGCGCCTGGCCGCTGTTCGAGACCGCCGGCATGACCTTTACCGAAGCGGTCATGGCCGACGAGGCGACGCTCATTGCCAAACTGGGGATGTCTCGCCTGATGGTGACCGCACTACAGGGCGACGTCAGCGAATTTCTGTCCGTCGTCTGGCCGCGCCTTGGCGCCATTGCCGGCTTCTCCGTGGGGGCGTTCGATGCCCACCGCCAGTGAAGCGCTTCCGAGCGACCTCGTCAGCCGCCTGAAAGAAAACATCAGGCGCGGCAGGGCCGCGCGCGAAACTCTCGGGCGGAAACTTGCGGAAATGTCACCGCGCGAGATCGCCAAGCTTCCACGTGCGGTGTTGACCCGCATCGGCCCCGCTGGAATCGCCACCATGGCGCGGGTGGCGGCTGGAACCGATGATGCATTGCCCGCACCGAAGCGAGCCCCGGTTCGCATGCAATCGCAGGACAAGACGACCAGCGGACCGCCGCCGCTCTGGCTCGTTTGTTGTGCCGGCTCGGCGCTCATCGTCGGTCTTGCAATTCTGGCAGGCATGGTCGATCGGCCGTTGAGGTGGGCCGTTGCGCGGTCCGGCTATCTGAGCGCCGACGCCGCGGGCCTCTGCAATCGGCTCGATCGCTGGAGCGAGAATTGCAACTTCGTCGTGACCGGCGAAGGCTTCAGCCTTGCCGATATCGCGGCGCGTCTCGGACGCGACCCGAGCTTGTTCAGGACTCCTTCCATGGTCGTGGGCGCCGATAGCGTGTTGCCGGTCGGCACGACTATTCACGTCGATCGCAATCCTGAGAGATAGATCATGTCCAAATCAACTCATCCGCTCACGCCGGTGGCGGCCCGTTCGGGCGCCGTTCTGACAGCATTTTCGTTCGCCCTGCTCGCGTCCATAACGACCTTTTTAATTCTGTTCAGCGTCGTTCCCGCATTCTATTGGTCTCCGCGCGACCACGTTGAGTTGCCGTTCGACCTGGCAGCTCTAGTACGATTGATCGAGATGTCCCACCATGCGGCGGCTCCCACTTTAGCTCTGAGTGGCGACGCAAGCGATCGACTGGGCGAGTTGGCCAAGTATATCGGCGGCTGGATCATGTACCCCTCTGAAATTGGGCGGGCATTTTGGAGGACGTCGACTAGCATCGACATGGCCATCAAGCTGCCGATCCGCCTGTTGGGTGCGGCTTTGGCGGGGTGGGTCGTGGCCGTTCCCATCTATCGGCAGATGCTCTCGCGAACGCCCAAACTGCGAAGCGCGCGCTGGATCGATGGACCGAAGACGCTATGGTTCGGCGCGGCGATTGGCGCTGCGCGAAGCCATCTGGCGGGATTTATTGCCGAATTTCCTGATGGCGTCCTCCTCGCGCCCGGCCTGCAGCTTCCAAGGCTCGCCGAACACGAATCGGTGTTTGCCATCGGCTTACCCGGCTCCGGCAAGACGGTGATTGCCGAAGGGGTCGCACGTCAGGCGATCATGCGCGGCGATCATGTTCTCCAGCTCGACGTCAAGGGCGCGCTGCATAGCCGGATTGCGGCTTTGATCGGCCGCAAACACAGCGCCGTCGTGGGCATGGGACGTACTTCGTCGGTCTGGGCGATCGGCCGCGATGTCCGTTCGCCAGCAGCTGCCAGCCGGGTCGCCGCGATCATGATACCGGAGTCCCGCGATCCGGTGTGGTCGGCCGCGTCCCGCCTGGTCTTCAAGGGACTGCTCCTGAAATTGATCAGGGAACATCGACAGGATTGGGGCTGGCGAGAGCTCCAGGCCGCGATCTCGAAACCCGTCGAAGAGATCGCCAACGATCTGCGGCCGACCATGCGTCAGGTCGCAGAAATGCTGCGGGGCAAGGGCGACGACCCCACCACCATGAGCCTCTCGGTGGTCTTCAACATGATCGCGCACGTCGCCGAAATCGTCGATACATGCGCCGCGATGGAGAGGGACGGACGCCCGCGCATTTCGCTGATGGATTGGGCGAGGAAACGATCTTGTCAGCGCATCATCGTGTTGCGTCATGACCTGTCCAACAGGGACAATTCGGAGCTCCTGTTGACGCTGATGTTCCGGGTGTTGGCGAGCGAGCTTCTTTCAACTGCTATGGCGGACAATGTCGACCATAGCGTCTGGATTGTCGCAGACGAACTTCCCCGCTTTCGGGGAGCGATGAAGGACATCATGGAACTTGCGTCCCTCGGACGGTCTCGTGGGATCCGTGTTGTCGCAACCGCGCAGAGTCTCGCACAGATCGAGGACGCCTCGACGAAAGCCGCGGCAGAAGCGCTGACCGAAAACTTCGCGACCATCGTCGTCTGCAAGGCAAGAGCTGGCAAAAATGCGACTGAACTCTCCGAATCCCTGATGGGCATGACGACGTACGGGATTGATCCGCCCGGCAAACCAGGCGAGACAGAGTTGCACAAGGTGCCGGCTCTATCCCCCCACGAAATGTCCACAAGTCTGGGGCTGACAGTGGACTGGCAGGGGAGCAAATCGATCCGAGCTTCGATTGTCGGATTCGACAATATTTACGTGGTTGAATGGCCGCTTGATACTTGGCGACGGCTTTAGGCCAAGTCGATCAATCTCTCTGGCGGACAACCTGCCAGAGGCTGCTATCCTCCAACAATGACCATTCCGCAGTGGAACGAAATCGCGCAGTGGGACATGTGTCGCCATCAGCCCGCAGCCATCAAGCGAGCATTGGCGTGAGGGCAGCTGGTCTTCTCCCAAAGGCGGACATCGTCAAGACGATGACGTCTCAAACGGGTCATTCGCGTTATCCAACGGGGGGCGGAATCGGATCGATGTCGAGCCGAAGTGCTTTGAGGCGAACGGATCGGTAGAGCCGATACGGGAACAGAGCCGACAACGGTTCGGTCGGCCGAAGTCCGTCATCGAACACCGCCCCTATCTGATTTCCGCCAAGCAACACCAACAGATTCCGTAGTAGAATAAGTGGACTATCTACAAACTCGAATGGCGGTGGTAGCTGCACAGCGTGGAATTTCCCGTGCGCGGTCTCGCACTGCCCGTCGATCAGCTTTTCTGCTGCGGCTATTCCGACCACTCGAATGGAACTTTCAAGTGATTAAGTGGAGAACTCCAAGAGACAACTTTTCGGTTTTGCAATTGCCCCACGACGATGCCAGGCGCGACATCTATCTCCTCCGAAAACGTTGTAACGCTCTCAAGATCGAAAGAACCGGCCGACACAAATTTTTCAAGCTCATGCTGCGGTACTAGAAAATTCGCAGCCCAATGGTTGGCCTCTGCTTCCTCTTTGTCGTCACCCGGAAGCTTCTCGCCATCGATGAAGAGCGCCTTCCTGCTATGGAGGAGTAAATGCGCTGCCTCGTGGAAGAATGTGAACCAGAAATGATCGTTGGTTTTGTGCCGCAGTGTTTGCTGGATGATTCCCTTTCCTGGGACCAGCCATCGGGCAACTCCGCTCAGTCGCAATCGGGAAAACGGTTTAATGAGCAGGAAGACCACGCCGGCTTCTGCGCACTTGGAGATCATAGGGCTCAGAAACTTCTCGGGGTCTTGGTTCGTGTACGACCTGATTTGCGTAAGGGCATTTATAAAGTTTGTGCGATCAAACGGAGCTGTTTCGACGTTCTCCGCCTGAAGTTCGCCGAGTCGGAGCCAGGCCAGTAGCGGTTCAGGATCGCTTTTGAAAGTGGGTGAATGTCGAAACGAGACGGTTCGCAGTTCGTCGAAACGCTCTTTAAATGCGGTGAAGCTTCCAGCGGCAAAGAATCTGAGCAGCTCACGCGCTATATCCGTATCATTTTGAGTAGCCTTCACACAGCCACGCTGCACTAACTCTCCGATTGGGAAGCGATGAACAAAATCCTTGACACTTGCGAAGCTCTCCGCCTCAGCGCTCTGTGCCAAATGCAAGCGATACTTCGCTTCAAGATTGAGCCAGATCGAGGCGTCCATTCCGAGAACGCGTTCTAGCTGCATTGCCGTTGCAGGTTCGATCGGCGCCTTGCCCGCGATTATTTCGACAAACAGCTTCGGAGAGCGACCGCAACGGCGAGCCAATTCCCGTGCCGAAAGGTCCCGCGTCTCAAGAATCTCTTCCAAGACTTTACCGGGAGGCTGGACGTAATCTGGCTGATACCGGTGCTGAATGTGAGCCATCGGGTTCCCCGATTGAGCGTTTCGCTGCAATTCATCCTTCACTGCTACCGTACACCTTCAATTTCAATTTCCGTCACGCGCGCGAGGTCGACCGCACGCTTTCGCACGTTCGCACCAACTGCGCAAAAAACGAGGCGCTGAGTTTTTGCCACCATCACGCCGAAGCGCGCATCGCCATCGAGTTGGCGACATCCGATAGGGGGCATTGATGCGACCAAGGCCAACGTATCCGCCGCATCCAGGACAGCCATCCGATTCGCCAGCTTATACGCGATCTCGTCGCCGAATGCGCGCCGGAGCCGATCGAACTCACTGAATGTTCGAGCGAGCGCGGCGGTGCTGAATCCGATGCGCAACGGCCTCTCCTTTGAAATCCGTTACCTATTAGGTAACACATTTTCTTGCTCCTGGACAAGGCCTGTGGCATGATCCGGAGGAATCGGGGCCGATTCCCCGAGGAAAGGAACCTACCATGACCAGCCAAGCCATTGAAGATACGGAAAAAAAGCCAGACGACCACGGCAACGACTTTGTCGAGGTCTCGATCGACGGCACGCCGAAGAGCATTCACCACGGCAGCTACACGCTGCCCGACCTGAAGCAGGCGCTCGGCGTCGAGGCCTCCCTTGATCTGGACATGATCGAGAAGGACGGCGCGTTCCACACCATCGGCGACAACGAGCGCACGACCGTGAAGGAAGGCGAGAAGTTCATCAGCCACGTCAAAAAGGGCGGCTCGTCATGAGCCTCGATCCTCAGCATCTGGCGCACCTGAAAACGCTCTACCCGGATGCTGAGGTCATGCCGGAAGGCGGCGTCGATCACATCTACTTTCCCGTGCTGCCCATCGAGACGAACGGGACGGTGTTGAAGATGAAGGCGCTCCTGCGGCTCGGCGAACATCAAGGTTATTCGACGCGGCTCTTCGTGGAGCACCAGATAGCAGGCAAAGGTCAGAACTGGAATTGTTTTCAGTTGCTCGGCAACGCCTGGTGGGCACCTTCCTGGAACTACATCACGGTCGACCTGCCGCTCCTTGCGATCCTCGCCAACCATCTGACGGTCTTCCGATGAACATCACATTCCGAATTGAGCAAAAGCTGTTGGATCGAGCACGCGCCGACCTCCGACGCCGACATCGGTTCGCCCACGAACGGGTAGGCTTCTTTTTGGCAAAGCCCGCGGGACCTTCCCGCCGGCGGCATAGCGCTCTCAGTCACCGACTATCATCCGGTCGACGATGATCACTATGTTCCCGACGACACCGTCGGCGCGATGATGGGCTCGGCCGCGATCAGCAAAGCGCTCGAAGTCGCGTACCGCTCCCAGGCGTCGATGTTCCATGTTCATTTGCACGAGCATGCCGGAATGCCGGCATTCAGCAGAACGGACAATCGAGAGAACGCAAAGTTCGTGCCCGATTTCTTTAAGGTCGTGCCGAAGCTGCCCCACGGCGCCGTCGTGTGGAGCATCGATCGAGCCTGCGGCAATTGCTGGCTGCCGAGCACCCGGCAGCCGACCACAATTTCCGACTTCGTCGAAGTCGGCGCGCCGTTGCGTTGGTGGCCATGGCGATCATGAGAGATTTTTCACGCCAAAGCTTTTTGGGGCCTGACAGCGAAGCGATCCTGTCATCCGCGATCGTGGGCATCGTCGGTGCCGGAGGCGGCGGGTCCCACATCGTGCAACAGCTCTCTCACATCGGAGTGAGGCGCTATGTCGTCGCCGATGGCGACACCGTTGAAGATCACAATCTGAACCGCCTTATCGGCGCGACGCGACGGGATGCAGTACGTGCTGTTCCGAAGATAAAAGTCGCGCAGCGAGTCATCCGCGGACTCAACACAGGGGTTGAGATTCATCCGGTTATGGGGCCGTGGCAGACGGCCATCGTCGACTTCAGACGGTGCCACGCCATTATCGGCTGCGTGGATTCCTTTTCCGAGCGCGACCAGCTCGAAAAATTTTGCCGCCGGTTTCTCATTCCGTACATCGACGTCGGAATGGATGTCCATGCGCACGGCTCGGAGTTCGTCATCGCTGGACAAGTCGTCCTGTCAATGCCCGGAGAACACTGCATGTGGTGCATGGGCTTGTTAGACGAGAAAAGCATTGCGGAAGAAGCGCGCAAATACGGTGACGCCGGCTTTAACCCGCAAGTCGTCTGGCCAAATGGCGTACTCGCGTCGACGGCGGTGGGCCTGCTCATGCAGCTCATTACCCCATGGCACCAGAAACATCAGCAGAGCGTATACCTCGAATACAACGGCAACAGCCACACGGTGCTGCCTAGCAACAGGATGGCGGCTCTGGCGGGAAGGGCCTGTCCGCACTTTAGTGCCAGTGAACGAGGTGACCCGATGTTTGGGCGCTGAGAACCGGTCACCGGCAGAACCCGAATCTTGCCATTTCTCGTTTTGGTTGAATTTCGCTATAGTGCTCCGAAAATGGTGCGGCTCATTCACTCCATGGCATATACAGTCGACGCAGCTTTCAATACCTTTTACGAGCAGATCAACCTCTCCGGCGACCACCGCGAAACGGCAAACAAACGCCGCGAACGGATTGTCGAACTGCTCAAGAACGACTTCGAGATTCTGGAGTCGTTTGGTACCGGCTCGATTCCGAAATTCACCGCGCTGAAAGGTCATGCCGATCTCGATGTGATGGTGGCGCTCCACTATGGCAAGCACATCAAAGATAAGAAACCGAGCTCCGTTCTGCAGAACGTCCGCAACTCGCTGGCCGAGTATCGCACCGGCGTGCGCAGCAATGGGCAGGCGGTCACCCTGTATTACGACACGTGGCCGAACGTCGACATCGTGCCTGTCAGCAGAGTCGTCGACAACAACCAGAATGTCACACATTACGAAGTGCCAAATTCGAATACCGAAGGCTGGATGCCGAGCCGGCCGAAGAAGCACGCAAACACGATCGAGGCACGCTCAACCGTTTGCGGGCAGAACTTCCGTCGCATCATCAAAATGATCAAGCACTGGAACCGCATCCACAGCGAATACCTCACCAGCTATCACATCGAAGTTCTGGCGCTGAACATCTTCCACACGAACCTGGACGACTTGCCGTGGAACATTCACATGTTCTTCGACAACGCCGCTAATCTGGTGAAGTCATCGCTTTGGTACGAGGTCAACTACGCCGACGCGTATCTGACGGACACTGCGCGCGCCGAGGCCGTGAAGCGATTGGAGACGGCTAAAGCCAAAAGCCTGACAGCATGGTATGCGACCCACGGTGCGAACAACGACCACCAGAGCGCGATCACCGCCTGGAAGCAAATTTTTGGAGACAAGTACCCCGCCTATGGCTGATACTCCTCACAAAGTCGATCCGATCGGCGAGCGGTACTTCCGGCCGCTCGAAGTCGCAGAGGCCGTCGCCGACGGCTTGTTCTACGTCTCCGCGGCTCTTTCGCTCGCGGTGCCGCTCGTGAGCCAGCAGGACTATCCGTCGCTCTACGCGCTTGCACAAATCTTGTTCGCACTTTCTGTCATAGCCCTGTTTGCGGTGACGCTCGCGGTGCGCCTGTACTTCTCTCCGCGAGCTCAATTTCGGCGCTTCCAAGACTTCCTCGCACACGCATTCGGCAAACCGCTCGCCGCGCAGCAGACGAGTGGGTACTACAACAACGCCGCCACGACCGCTCCCCGCCGAATCGCGGCGCAAGTACTCGAAAACAGCTTCTACAGCCACGATACGGTCGCGCAGATGGCGAGGATCGAGCGTATCAAGATCGTGGTGTATGTGCTGCTGTACGTGCTCGTGATCTTCAACCGCAACACCGACCTCGCCACGATTGCCGTGGCCGCGCAGATAGTCTTCAGCGAACAGATCGTGTCGCGATGGTTCAGACTCGAATGGCTCCGCCGTGAATGCGAGCGGACCTACGACGACGTGTATCGTCAGTTCCAGACAAAGGGCCAGCTCGACGCCTTCGCGATCGAGGCGGTTGGTAGATATGAGATTGCGAAAGCGACCGCCGCGATTTCACTCTCGTCTCGTATTTTCAACAAGAGCACGAGCCGGACTGACGCGGAGTGGGCAGAGATTCGCGCCGCGCTCGGTCTTTGATCGCGACCGGACTTTCATTCGCGTCTGGTAGACTGTAGCGGGAATGCTCCCCATACAATACGGCACCCGAACCACTCGGATGCCGCTGGTGTGGAGGAACGACGATGGACCAAGCTGGCCGCATACCGACGCGCTGCTCGATCGCCACGAGGCCGATGCCGCGGATCGCTCGTGGTTCGCCGAGCATCACATCGCGGACCTGGTCTCGGCCGCCTTGGCTTCACAGGGCCAGTACGACTCTTCGCGCTCGTCGCGGCCATCGTCGTCGCCTTCCCGCTGGTTGGCTTTGGCTAGTGAGACCGTTGTTGTTCTTTCCAACGTGCCGCTAACCCTAAGCGGCTCAGACCGTCAAGATCAAGGAAAATGCTCGTCGCCCCAGTGACGGGCATTTATTTTTGACGACCCTCTGATTGCGGCCCCTTATCTCGGCAAGCTGCCCGGTAAGCCCCTCTCTCGAACATTCAAGCTCGCTTGCATCATATTGCAGGTGGGTGAGATGGTCGCGACGGTCGCTGCGGGGACTTCAGCCGAATACTACATCGCTTCGTCCGACTACTATTTCGGCGGCAGCGAACCCGCGGGTCGCTGGGTGGCGGTGGGAATAGACATCGGCGCTCGCGCAGGATCGGTGGTTGAGCGCGAACCCTTCGAACGGCTCCATGCAGCTATCGACGCCGATGGTCGCTCTATGCTCTCAAGTAAGGGCGGGAAAAAGCACGTCGGCGGGTATGACATTACGTTTTCGGCGCCGAAGACTTGCTCGATCCTCTGGGCGCTCGCCGACGACGAACTACGCGCCAAGATCGAGGAAGCTCAGGCCGGCGCCGTCGAAGCCGCCCTCAAGGCGGTTGAAGTAAACGCCGCATTCTGCCGCTCCGGCAAGGACGGAATTCACCGCGAGAAAGTCAAGCTCACGGTCGCCGTGTTCCAGCACGGCGACGCGCGACCTGCGCTGCATTCCGACGGTCAGGTTTTCTCGGACTGTGCGCTTCACAGTCACGCCATCGTCGGCAATATCGCTCGTAAAGTTGGCCAGGGCACGGACTACAGTGTCGTTGGCGAAACGAGCTCAACTGAGCCGAAGCGTCACGGAGCTTTGGACGGCAAAGCCATCTTCGCCTGGAAAATGGCAGCAGGAGCGGTCTACCACGCCCAACTTTCCAAAAATTTTCAGGATCTTGGCTTTGCCGTCACGGACGTCGGCAGGAACGGCATTTGGGAAGTCGCTGGAATCACTCCCCGGTTGAAATCCTATTTCTCGGCGCGGCGCGGTGAGATTGAGGACGAACTCGAGGTGGCCGGGACAGACAGCGCAAGCGCACCAGCGCTGGCCGCGGCAATCACCAAAGCGACCCGTAGAGCCAAACAGGAACAACGCCAAGACCGCTTTGCGTTCTGGCAGCAATGTTCCCGCGATATCGGCTTCGATCGCAACGCCGTCATTGAATCTTGCCTTGCCGCGGGTCGCGAGCAGCAAGCATTGCTTGAGAAAGCCGATCGTGAACGCGTGATCCAAACGCGCCTTGCCGCTCTTCCGGATCAGCTTACAGAGCACGAAAGCACCTTCGAACGCCGACATCTTTACGCCGCGGTCGCCACAGCGTTCGTCGGAAGCGGGGAAGGTGCGGAGCGCGTCGAGGCCGAGGTCGATAAGCTCATTACGACAAACGCGGTTGTCACCCTCGACCGTGACGTTTGGGGGCATGGGGTTTTCACGACCCCGGAAATTCTGCGTATCGAATCTGAAATCGGCGAGATGGCCGCGCGGCTTTCGAGAAAATCCTCAAGCGCACCGCTTCCCTCGACTGTCAACCGTCTGATTGGCGAGCACGGCCTCAATGAAGAGCAGGCAGGTGCCGTACGTGCGGCGACCAGCGGCGCCAGAATCACGATTCTTGAGGGCGCTCCCGGGGCGGGCAAGACAACGGCCTTGATGGCTACCACAGCCTGTTGGGCCCATACTGATACAAACTACCGTGTGATCGGCGCCAGTACGGCGTGGAAGGTTTCGCACGCCCTCCGCGATGATCTGGCGATCGATGCGCGGGCAACAGACTCCTGGCTGGTTGGCGCCGAGCACGGCGTTCCCTTTATCGACAAAAATACCGTCCTGATCGTTGACGAAGCTGGCCTCCTCTCAAGTCGCCAGATGCATCGCATTTTGTCGGCGGTAGAGGCTGCCGATGCAAAGGGGTTCGATCCGCATCTCATCCTCGTCGGTGACCGCAACCAGTTGCAAAGCGTCGGCGCCGGCCCGGGTTTGGCGCTCGCCGCAAACGCATCGTCGGTACAGTCGGTCGCCAGGATCGTTCGGCAGCATGAACAATGGGCGCGCGATGCTGTTACGGCTTTCGGAAAAGGTAATGCTGGCGAAGCGTTGGAAGCGTTCGATCGCCGAGGATTGCTCCATGAGACAGTCGGACCCAAGGCCACGGTCCGCGCGATGGTTGATGCCTGGGCAACTCATGAGGAGATCGCGCCCGGCCGCTCACTCCTCATAGCCAAAACCAATACCCAGGTGCGGGCAATTTCAGCGGAAGTCCGCTCCCAGTTGCGTCAGCAAGGCAAAATCCGTGGCGAGGACGTGACGCTCAAAGCTGTCACGCCGTCGAATCTGACCGTGCCGCTGCCCCTGGCCGATGGCGATCGCATTCGATTCTTGACCCGCATCAAAGTCGGCGGGATCGAGGCGATCAACGGCACTGAGGCGACAGTGGAGTCAATCCATGCTGCTGGCGATGAACGCTTTGATATTGCGGTTCGGACCGACACGGGCCGATTCACATTCTCCAGCGATGAGATCGCCGACGACGAGGGCCGCGTCAAAATCTCTCACGCTTATGCAACAACGATTTATGGCGCTCAGGGCTGCACCACGGACCGCGCATTCGTGTGGCTCACGCCTGAGATGGATCGCCATTCAGTTCTGGTTGCCTCGAGCAGGGCGCGGAATACAACCGACCTGTTCTGCGACCGCAAATCGCTCGACGCTCGAATTGTAGCCGAGCGGTCTCTTTCCGAACGAAGCCACGCAAGCGAGATCGACCCGATAGCGCGACGGGCTTACCTGGCAGGCCAGCTCTCCCGCTCGGGCTTCAAGCGCTCGTCGCTCGACATCCTGGTAGATGCACAGACGCGTGGCGCCGAGCAGCCGCGCCAGGAGACGCATCGTTCGCCGTCCGAATTGGCAACAACCGAGGTGGCCGGCGATCGCGATTACAAGCATCGCAAAAAGCATGAGCTCGACCATGAGCTCTAACGGACGTCCGTCAAAGTCCCAGCCCTTCGTTCCGGAGTCCTGGACCGTGGATAACCAGTTGCCCGATCCGATTCCGGTCTCGAAGGCCGAGCTGGACGCGATCGAGCAACATTTCGGCGACCTGCTCGACGGCATCTTCGAATCCCAATCCCGCACCGTGCCGGCGGTGGCTACGGCATCTCAAAAAGGAGATAGACGATGACCATTCGTCCGTTCTACGAACCCCGCATCCTCGAAATGCGCATCGAGAAATACGCAGAGATCGCAGTCGACGCCGGCATATGGCTCGCCGGTGAAATGCTGGAACAGGGCATTCGCGCGAAAGGCGATTTCCTCCCTGACCCGCGTTACGTTTACAAGCCCCGGCAGATGGAGGCGGCAATCATCGAGCTGAGCCATATCAGCGAAGGGCTTCGCCATCGGATCTTTGCGGCAGGATTTCTGAAATTGCCGAACAATGGCGCTCAGGCAACCCTTCATCGCCTGCTCGAAACACACACCGAAATGCTGCACGTGGCGTTCCGCATCGAATGGAAGCGCCGTCATGGTAAGATGGCCGGGGCAGCCAGTCATCGAACGCTACGGCGAGGATCGAACCTACAATTGACAGCCACGACTATTGGGAGACGCGCAATGACCCCAGCACAAAAATAGTTGTTGCACGCGCTTCCGGAGCTGCGAAGCTATTGGTGAAAGGCGAAGACATGAGTAAGCACGAACGTAAGCCGGCGATCGCAGTCGACACCAACGCATCCCGAGTGGCCTTCTATCTGCGCGTCTCGACAGATCGGCAGGCGAAGCACGATCTCTCGATTCCCGATCAGCGCGCCCAGATGCTCGCTTGGTGCGAGGCCAGGGGTGACCAGGTGGTCGGAGAGTTTATTGAAGCTGGCGCGTCAGCGACCGACGACAGGCGCCCGGTGTTCCAGCAGATGATCGAGCGTGCTTGCGACGGCGAGCATGCGTTCGACGTGATCGCCGTACATAGCTATAGCCGATTCTTCCGCGACGCCTTCGGACAGGAATTCTACCTGCGGAAGCTGGCGAAGCATGGCGTAAAGCTGATCTCGATCACCCAGCCGCTTGGCGACGATGACGATCCGGTCCAGGCAATGATGCGAAAAGTAATCGCGCTGTTCGACGAGTATCAATCCAAGGAAAACGCCAAACATGTCATCAGGAACATGAAAGCGAACGCCCAACATGGTTTCTGGAATGGCTCGCCAGTGCCACTGGGCTATGTTCTGGTCGAAGCCGAAAAACGTGGCACGAAGACCAAGAAGACACTCGCAATCGACCCCGTCGATGCAGAAACGGTCCTGCTTATCTTTAAGCTCTACCTTTACGGCGACGGCTCGTCGGGCGCACTCGGAGTCAAGGAAGTGGTCAAATGGCTCAATAGCCGCGGGTACCGCACCAGAAAGGGCAAAACATTCGGTACTGGCACGATCTACAAGATCTTGACCAATACAATCTATGTCGGTGAGTGGAAGTTCAACCAAATGTCTTCACGGACCGGAAAGCGCAAGCCGGATGATGAAGTCATCACGACCGCCGTTCCCGCAATTATCGAGCGTCACGTCTTCGAACAAGTTCGCCGACAACTTCATGCTCGAAGCCCGAAGGTGGCGGCACCTCGGGTCACGACCGGACCGATCCTGCTCACCGGTCTGGCGATCTGCGCGACCTGCGAAGGAGCAATGACATTGCGGACCGGAACGTCGAAGACTGGACGCATCCATCGTTACTATTCCTGCTCGACTTGTAATCGAAAGGGAAAGACGGTTTGCAAGGGCCGGTCAGTCCGGATGGAGAAGTTGGACGAACTGGTCACTACCCACTTGAGTGAACGACTGTTCCGGCCAGAGCGGCTGGTGACCATTCTCTCGTCATTGTCCGCGCGCCGAGCGGAAAAAGCAGACGCTATAAACACGAGAATCGTTGCGCTCCAGCGCGACCTCAGCGATTCCGATGACAAGCTCAAGCGCCTTTACAAGCTCATCGAGGACGGGGTCACCGAAATCGATGATGTCCTCAAGGACCGCTTGAACGTTCTAAAGGCTGACCGGGATCGCTCAAAGACCGCTCTCGAACGTGCCAAGTCACACTCATCGAATGCGATCCAAATCGACCCCGCATTGATCGAGGAGTTCAGCCGCACCATGCGGGAAAACTTCGCCTCGGGATCCATCCCATTCCGAAAAGCCTACCTGCAGTCAATCATCAGCGTGATCGAGGTCGACGATACCGCGATCCGGATCAAGGGCAACAAGGACGTCCTGGAAAAGGCCATTTTGGCCAGCCGGAACGGGGCCGGTCCGGGTTCGCAGATGAGTACTGGCTGGCGCGCCCGAAGAGATTCGAACTCCTGCCCAGATTCCTAGTTTAACGGTGAGGCACGTAGACGAGGCAGCAAGGACCGGTGACCGGCCCTGCGAGCGGTCATTTGACGTGGTTGCGGCGCTCGCGATCGACCTGCGATCACAATTGAGTAATCGCGCCCTCGCCGATTTTACGCTGTGACTTTCCGCCTGCCGCTTCCACGGCGCTTCCACGAGCGAAATTTCCGAGCAAATTCGGGGCAGCAAAAAGCCCTCAAAAACGACGTGTTCTCAAGGGCTTGATGTCTGGTTGCGGGGATAGGACTTGAACCTCTGACGTTCAGGTTATGAG
>NZ_JALGCN010000011.1:0-292354 GCF_038085055.1 Bradyrhizobium sp. ISRA442 | reverse complement strand
GAAGCGCGCAACGGTCGAGCTCGAACGCGTAGGGCGGGAGAGGCGAAGCCGTAACCCGCCGCTTTTCTGACGACAGATTGGCGGACTATGTTAGCGCCAATCCGCCCTACGGCTGCGAAGCTTTCTCTTTGTCTACGCGGCCTTGTGCTGCTTCATGGCCTCCGCCGCGCGCTTCTTCAGTTCGGCCGGAGATACGTCCTCGATATGGGTGCCGATGTGCCAGCGGTTGCCGGCCGGATCCGTCACGCCGCCGCTTCGGTCGCCGTAAAATTGATCAGCGGGCTCCATCAACGATGTGCCGCCAGCCTTGAGCGCCTTCTGATAAACTGCGTCGACATTGGGTACGTAGAGATACAGCATCGTGGACGTTGCTTGTGCGCGGTCCGAGGAGTCGGAAATCATCACGACAGAATTTCCGATTTTGAACTCCGCATGCCCAACCTTGCCGTCGGGCCGCATCATCGGCTCGAAGACCGGTTGGGCTCCGAATGCGTCTTTCATGAAACGGATGATTTTCTCCGCGCCATCGACGACGAGATAGGGCGTGACGGTGTGGTATCCCTCGGGAACCGGCTTTACCTTGGTTGCCATGGCTGTCTCTTCTGGTTTGATGAATCCATGCAGGACGACCCAGCCCATGTCGTGTGCGGAATCTTCGACCCGGTCTTTGAATAAAGTATGACGGCTGGCACGCTGCGGTTCAGCGGATGGTCGCGTCAATGCTTGTCCGCTGCCAAGTTCCTCGTTGTCAGCGTTGTCGCCATGCCCGGTTGTGTAGGGTGGGTTAGTCCCGCGGCTGCGCGAAGCGCAAGCCGTTGGGCGTAACCCACCAAGGTCTGCTTCACCGGGATGGAGAAGTGGCGGATTACGCTTTCGCTAATCCGCCCTACGTGCCGCATCTGCCGCAGCGAAATGCGCCATCTGGTCTGCGTGGGCCTTGACGAACGCCGGGCGGGCCGTGGCGCGCGCGACGTAGGCGCGACAGGCCGGATGTCCCGCGAGCCCGTCGAAACGATCGACGGGGCGCAGCACGTCCGACATCAGGATATCGGCAACGGAGAAGGACCCCGCCAGCCATTCGCGACCCGCCAGCACCGGTTCGAGGTGTTTGAGGCGGAGCTTGAGGAAATCGTCCAGAAATTTCCATGCCGGCGTGTCGCCCGCATTGCCGGTGAACTTCAGGATGGACCAGGGCAGGCTGGCCATCTCCACTGAATTGAGCGCCGCGAACATCCACTTCACAGCCTCGCTGCGACCGCGCGGATCGGCCGGCATCAGTGCTGTGCTGCGCTCGCCAAGATGAAGCAGGATCGCGCCGCTTTCGAAGATCGAGATGTCGCCATCGATCAGCCACGGAACCTGGCCGAAGGGCTGGTGCGCGAAATGCGCGGCGTCCCTTGCGTCGAACGGCACGCTCGCGACGCGATAGGGCAAGGAAGCCTCTTCCAGGGCCCAACGCACACGAAGGTCGCGCACAAGACCCCGCGGCATTTCGGGAACCCAATCGAAGGTGGTCAGCGTGAGGTCGGCCATTCGGCATCTCCATGTCCTGATTCACCGCAAGGACGGACGAAGGGCCTGCGTTCCGACATCCGCGACGAATATTTTTCGCGGGGCTGCCTCAACTCACGGTCCTCGGGCAGAAGCCGTTCGGCAACCTGTCGTATGCTCTTCCATAAACGGCTATCCTGCGGCCAAACAACCATCGGGAGGACAACCAATGCCCGCCACCTTCTTCGTCGTCCGTGCCACCGTCGCCGATCCTGGCAAGCGTTCCGCCTTCGACAAATGGTACGAGACCGAACATCTGCCGGACGCGGTGAAAGCGTTCGGCGTGAGCAAGGCGTGGCGGTTTTGGAGCCTCGACGAGCCCTCGTTGCATCAGGCGATGTATCAGTTTGCTGACGAGGCAGCGCTCGAGGCCATGCTGAGGGGCGAAGCGCTGAAGCGGCTGACTGCGGACTTCAACCGCGACTGGCCCGAGGTCACACGCACGCGCGAGACGTTGGTGCTCGCGCAGGAGTTTGGGACGTAGTGACATCGCCGCGGAATGAGTGTGCTGCGGTAATCGTGTCGGCTTTTCCATGAATCTGAATGCGCGATTCAGCCGCAGTTCATGCTGTCACCCCGACACTTCGCTCTGCATCACTCGCCGATAGCCCAGAGGACATGTCAATGGAGCGCCGGAACTTTTTGAAGCTTGCATTCGGTGTCGCGGCTGGAGCGGCCGCGTTCACGGCCACTGCACAGGCCGCGCCGTTGTCGCCGCAGCCGATCGATGATGGCGCGCGCATGTCGCAAGGCAATCCGGACGCCCATCCCGCGGTCACCACCAGCGAGGAAGCAGCTCACCTCAAGCCCGAGCAGGTCCGCTGGCACGGCCGCCATTGGGGCTGGCGTCATCGGCACTGGGGTTGGCGCCGCCGTCACTGGGGCTGGCGTCGGCGCTGGCATCGCCGCCATTGGCGTCATTGGTAAGGTCGCCGCCACCGCAACCCGCCGACGACAAACGGGGACCGCCTTGCAGTCCCCGTTTTTGTTCAGGCATCACCGACCAAAAGAAAATGGCCGCGCCAGCCAATGCAGCGCGACCACTTTGCAGTACGAACAGTTCAGAACGGGCGGCAGCGGCCGGCGTACCAGCGGAAGCCGTAGGGGCACACGCGCGGGCGCGGAGCGACCACGACCGGCGGCCGAGGAGCGACCACGACCGGGCCGCGCATCGGGCGGCAGCCGCCATAGGGGCCGCGATACCAGCCGGGGCCGCAGCCGCCGGCAGCGCTAGCCGCCTCGCTGAAGCCGACGACGGCGCTGGCGAGCATCACGGCTGCGAACAGGTATTTCATTTGATCTTCCTTCTCGTCCTTGGGGCGGGCGCTTGGGCGCACAATGAATCAAAAGACACGCTTCGACACGTTAAACTTGGCGGAACATGTCGACACGGCGCGATCCAACTTGGCAATCATGACCTGAATGCGACATGAATGCGCGCCCCGTTGTCGCGTCAGGCGACAGCGACTGGCGCTAGCGGCCGAGGAAGCCGAGCACCAATTCCCTGTACTTGTCGGGCGCTTCCAGGAAGACGAGGTGACCGGTGTCCGGAACCACCTCGGCCCGCGCGTTCGCCATCTTGGCGGCCAACGCCTTTGCGAGATCGGCGTTGTGTCCCATCTTCGACCGTAGCGCCTCTGGTGCGTTCGGCCGGCCGGGGGCGTTGTGGTCGTCGGCGCCCATGATGAACAGCGTCGGCTCGGAAAGAAGCGGAATCTCGTGTGCCACAGGCTCGCGATAGATCATCTGGCCCGAGCTGACGAAGGCGCGCAGCCAGCGCGGATAGTCCGGGCTGCCCTTGACGTTGAAGCGCGCGTCGATGAACGGCGTGATCTGATCAGGCGGGAGCTTGATCGCATAGTTGCTCTCGAGCTGCTTGCGGTAGCCTTCCGCCGTGAGCTTGTCCTCGGTCTCGATGATCTTCTCGGTCGGCATGGGCGGCACGTAGAGGCGATAGTCTTCCAGCCCGATCGGCGCAGTCAACACGAGGTGCACAACACGATCCGGATAGGCCCGCGCGATGCGCACCCCTAACATGCCGCCCATGGAATGGGCGACGATGTCGGCCTTGTCGATCTTGAGATGGTCGAGCAGCGCGATGGTGTTGCGCGCCAGCGTGTCGAAATGCAGTTCGCCCTGCGGCTTGGAGGATTTCCCGAAGCCGATCTGGTCCGGTACGACGACGCGATAGCCGGCCTCGCTCAGCATCCTGATCACCGGCGCCCAGTAGCTCGACGGAAAATTGCGCCCGTGCAGCAGCAGCACGGTGCGGCCATTCGGCTGCACTGGCGCCACGTCCATATAGGCCATGCGGACATTCTCGCCGTCGTTGACCAGCGGCAATAGGTTGACGGGATAGGGATAGGCAAAGCCCTCGAGCGCGATGCCATAGGGCTCGCGCGGTGTGGTGTCGGCGGCATGGGTGGAGGCGAGTGGAGAGGCGAGAAGGGCGGCGCAGAGCGTGGCCGACAGGATGCGGTTCATGGAGGTCTCTGATTGGAATTGATGCTGCGAGACACAGTCTCCGTCATGCCCGGGCAAAAGCGCGAAGCGCGTCTTCGCGCAGATGTCCTGGGCATCCACGTGCGAGCCGCAATAAACGCGTGGATGGCCGGGTCAAGCCCGGCCATGACGAGAGTCGCCGTTCACACGCAGTTGTGTTTATTCCCGCCCGTCGCCGAACAGTGCGGCGAACTGCTTTTCGCCGGTTCGGGTGAAGTTCACCACGCGGCTGCCGGGCGTCGCATCGCGTGCGGCCCACTTCAATTCGGTGAAGCGCTTCATCATGGCCGCGCCGAGCGTGCCGGCAAGATGATGGCGTCGCTCGCTCCAGTCGAGGCACGCCTTGCAGATGGGGCGGCGCGGATGGGCGAGCATGTCGGGCGAGATCTGCAGATGCTTGGCAAGGAATCGCTCGCCCTCCACCGTCAGCTCGATCTCCTGCTTCTTCTGCTTCACCAGGCGCCGCTCGCGCAAGGAGTCCAGCATCTGCACGCCGAGATCGCCGGCAAGATGGTCGTAGCAGATCCGCGCCCGCCGCAGTGCCGGATCCTTCGGCCCCGTTCGCACGCGCATGTGGCCGGCCCGTGCCGCGAGGCCAGCGAGCCCTTCGAGCACACCGGCGACGTCGGGATCGGTGAGGCGATAGTAGCGGTGCCGACCCTGCTTCTCCGGCTCGACCAGCCCGCCGGCCTCGAGCTTGGCGAGATGCGAACTCGCGGTCTGCGGCGTGATGCCGGCTTCCTGCGCGAGTTCGCTCGCGGTGAGCGCGCGGCCGTTCATCAGCGCGGTGAGCATGTTGGCGCGGGCGGGGTCGCCGACGAGCGAAGCGACCATGGCGATGTCGGGTCCTGATTTCATGCTTCGATGATAGCCGAAGCATTGTAGCCGGGCAAGGGCGTAGGCTGTAACCAATTCGTCATTGCGAGGAGCAAAGCGACGAAGCAATCCAGGCTGCCTCCGCGGCCGCACTCTGGATTGCTTCGCGGAGCCTGTCATCGGGCCGCGCTTCGCGCGGACCCGTTGGCTCGCAATGACGGAGAAATGAGGAGAACCCGCATGTCCGTCACCGTCTTCATCCGCTACCAGCTCGATCCGTTCAAGCGCGCGCAGTTCGAGGAGTATTCGAAGCGTTGGCTCACCATCATCCCGAAATGCGGCGGCGACCTGATCGGCTATTTCATGCCGCATGAAGGCACCAACAACATCGCCTTCGCGCTGATCACCTTCGAGAGCTTGGCGGCCTATGAGGCCTATCGCGCGCGGCTGCGCCAGGATGCGGAAGGCATGGCCAATTTCCATTTCGCGGAGGAGAACAAGTTTATTCTTAGCGAGGAGCGGACCTTCCTGCGCAAGGTGGTATTGTAGGCAGCACCAACACCATCTTGAGGAGATGCCCATGATCGCCGTGATCTTCGAAGTCTGGCCGAAGCCGGAACACCGCCAGGACTATTTCGATATCGCGGCCGATCTGAAGCCGCTCCTGCAAACCATCGACGGCTTCATCTCGGTCGAGCGCTTCGAGAGCCTGACGGAGAGAGGCAAGATCCTGTCGGTGTCGTTCTGGCGCGACGAGGCGGCGGTCGAGGCCTGGCGCAACACGATGGAGCACCGCCGCTCGCAGGCCAAGGGCCGCAGCAAGATCTTCGCGGACTATCGCCTGCGCATTGCCAGCGTGATCCGCGATTACGGCATGACCGACCGCGAACAGGCGCCGAAGGACAGCCGCGCCGTACACGACGCGCACTAGCGCGTGGCTCACTGCGTGCCTATGTCTGCGCGGCCAACAAGGGAGAGAAACATGCACGTCACGACCGCGGACAAGCGCGCGACATTCAGGAAGATGCACGAGAGCGGCTGCTTCATCCTGCCCAATCCGTTCGACGTCGGCAGCGCCAAGGCGCTGCAGCATCTCGGCTTCCAGGCGATTGCCTCGAGCAGCGCCGGCTTTGCCTGGACGATCGGGCACGCCGATAACCGCGTCACGGTCGACGACGTCTGTCAGCATCTGGCAGCATTGTGCTCGGCCGTCGACATCCCCGTGAACGCGGATTTCGAGGGCGGCTTCGCGGTCGAACCCGACAAGGTTGCGGAAAATGTCGAACGCGGCGTGCGGACCGGCGTCGCCGGCCTGTCGATCGAGGATTCCACCGGCGACAAGGACAAGCCGATCTATGAGCGCGCGCTCGCGGTCGAGCGCATCAAGGCAGCGCGCAAGGCGATCGGCGACAGCGGCACCATGCTGGTCGGTCGCTGCGAGGCGCATCTGTGGGGTGTGACCGACCTCGAGCTCGTGATCGACCGGCTCACCGCCTATGCCGACGCTGGTGCCGACTGCCTCTATGCGCCGGGCTTGAAGACGCGCGAGGACATCGCGGCAGTGGTGAAGGCCGTGCATCCCAAGCCGTTCAATCTGCTCATCGGCGGCTCCGGACTTTCGTTGCAGGAAGCCGCCGATCTCGGCGTACGCCGGATCAGTGTCGGCGGCTCGCTGGCGCGCGCGGCCTGGGGCGGCTTCATGCGCGCAGCGAAGGAGATGGCGGAGAAGGGGACGTTCGCAGAGCTGGCCGGCGGCTATTCCGGCGGCGAGCTCAACAAGATGTTTAGCTGACGCAAACGGTCAAACTAACGACACGCGGCGGGATGTCGGGTCCCGCCGTGTTCGTTCCTGTCGTCATGCCCGCGATGACAGCGTGATGGTGTTACTGCGCCTTGCCGCCGTCAGACGGCGCAGCCGGCTCCGCCGGCTTGTTCGGCGCCGCACCCGTGGTCACGCCCGGCGAGGCGTTGTTCTTCATGCCGGGAGGCGCGGCCGGATTGGCCGGCTGCGTCTGGGCGGTCTGCGCGGGTGGCGCATTGCTGGCCTGGTTGTTCGTGCTGGTGTTGTTCAGTCCGTAGAACACAGCGCCCAGCACCAGCGCGATCGCGACGGCGAACAACGCAATTTTGCCGCTGGAGGCGGGACCTTCGCCGAGCTCGGGATCGGCCTGCAGGTCGGCATCCCGGCGCGCCTGGCGAAGATACTCATCCTCGGCGAGATTCGGGCGGTACGGATCGTTTGGAAAACGGTCGTCAGCCATCGATTGGTCTCCTCGGTTATTGCGGCAGGTCAACCCGTAGCTGCGAGATTCTGTTCCGGATCCTTTATGCTTTCGTCGCAGGTTGCCCACCTCGCGGGAATCGGGAACCTGTTTCATCGGGGAACCCGGAGATGGTTCCGCCACGGACGGAAGGGAACAAAGCGATGTGGAGCCTGCCGCCGAGCGATAGCGTGCTGCATTTCCTTTCCCTGGTTGCGGTGGCCGCACAGGGCATGACGGCGGCGCTTGCGGCCGGCCGGCGCAGCATGGATTGGCTCGGCGTCTGCTTCCTCGGCTGCATCACCGCGCTTGGCGGCGGCACGCTGCGCGACCTCTTCCTCGGACATTATCCGCTGGCCTGGGTCGCTAACCCCATCTATCTCGCGCTGGCTGGCGGCGCGGCCTTCATTACAATCCTGTTCGCGCGCCTTGTGCACAGGCTCAAGGTCGCCTTCATCGTGCTCGATGCCATCGGGCTCGTCGTCTTCACCATGGCCGGCTGCGACGTCGCTTGGCAGATGGATGCCTCGCTGCCGATCGTCATCGTCTCCGGCATGGTGACGGGCTGCGCCGGCGGCGTGTTGCGCGACATCCTCTGCAACGACGTGCCGTTGCTGTTCCGCTCCGAGCTCTATGCCAGCGTCTCGGTCGTCACCGGCCTGTTCTATGCCACGGCGTTCGGCCTCAAGCTCAACGCCGAGCTCTGGACCATTTTGACATTTGTGCTCGGCATCAGCTTCCGCCTGCTCGCGGTGGGCTACAAATGGGAGATGCCGAAGTTCGTCTTCACGGGAGATGAGCGGTAGATCTTCGCCTCTCCCCGCGCGCGGGAGAGGCCGACGCGCGAAGCGCGGCGGGTGAGGGGGACTCTCCGCGCGTTCAAATGTCACCATCTTTGCGGAGGCTGCCCCTCACCCCAACCCTCTCCCCGTTCTTACGGGGAGAGGGAGTGCACTTTCGTCGCCCGGTACTTTCCGCCATCACGGCTCCTGCTTCCGCGCTTTCGCCACCTGTGCCGGCGTGACCAGCGGCGCGGCATTGCCCCAGGAGTTGCGGATGTAGTTCGTCACTGCGGCGATCTGCTCGTCGGAGAGTTGCTTGGCATAGCCCGGCATCTCGCCCGTGTTCGGGGCGCGGGGCGTCGTCACGGTGTGCGCGCCGTCGAGCATGATGCGCAAGGTGGAGGATGGATTGACCGATTGCAGCAGCGCATTGCCGGGCAAGGGCGGATAGATGCGCGGCGCGCCGGAGCCGTCGGCTTCATGGCAGGCGATGCAGAGCCGCGCGTAGACAGCCTGGCCGGCCTTCATCTCGGCATCATCAGGCGGCGTCACAATCGGCTCACGCCGCGCCGCCGGCAAACTCTTCAGATACACGGCCATCGCGCGCACGTCGGCATCGCTCATCTTCGAGGTCGAGCCGACGATGACCTCGGCCATCGGCCCGTCGGCGTGGCTCCTGGCGTTGCGGCCGCTTTGCAGATATTCGGCGACGTCCTCGACGCTCCAGGACTTCAGCCCGCTGCGCGCCGCGCCATCGAGCCTTGGAGCGAACCAGCCGCCGATGTCGTTGCCGGACAACGCCAGCGCATCCTTGTCTGCGCCGAAGTAGTTCTTCGGCGTGTGGCAGGCGCCGCAATGGCCGAGCCCGGTGACGAGATAGCCGCCGCGATTCCATTCGGTGCTCTTGCCCTGATCCGGCTCGAACAAGCCGGGCTTGAAGTACAGGTAATTCCAGGCCCGCATCAGGCCGCGATAGCCGAACGGCCAGCGCAGCTCCGGCGGCTTGTTGCGGCTCACGACGGGCGGCAGCGTTGCGAGATAGGCGCGGATCGCCAGCGTGTCGTCCTTGGTCATCCGGGTGAAATAGGGGTAGGGGAAGGCCGGGTAGTACAGCGAGCCGTCCGGCGCGGTGCCGTAGCGCAAGGCGCGGGTGAAGTCGGCGTCGGTCCAGGCGCCGATCCCGGTGTCGCGATCGGGCGTCAGGTTCGGGGTGAAGATCGCGCCGAACGGCGTGTCGATGCGCGTTCCGCCGGCAAAAGGCTTTGCAGGATCGGCGGTGTGGCAGCCCGCGCAATCGCCAGCCACCACCAGCGCCTCGCCGCGGGCAATCATCTCCGGTGACGGCTCGCTGGCCGTCGCTGCGCCCACAATTGCACTGCACAAAACCAGGCCCGCCAGAATCGTCCGCATCCTCGGCCTTCTCCCGCGACCAAACGTCGTCATTCCAGATTATAGGGGCGTCACGTCATTTCGCGATGGCGGTGCATGATGACACAAATTGAAAATGCCCAATGCCTTTCCGGCCACGAAATTGCGATTTTTACTCGTCGCCGCTTCCGAGCCAGATTTGTGGTGCGAAGCGTTAAATATCCGACATAAAGTGGCGCAGGTGGTCGGCGCGCCCTAGCTGAAAACAACGGGCAGGCAACGGCTTAAGCGATCTTAAGTGAGCAAGACCTGAATAGGGCGGTGAAACGAGGACAGCATGGGCATCAACCAGGGGCCGATCAGTCTCGATCAGAAATACACCCAGGAAACCGGACACGTCTTCACTACGGGCATCCAGGCGCTGGTCCGCCTGCCCATGGCCCAGATCCGGCGCGACCGCGCGAGCGGCCTCAACACCGCGGGCTTCATCTCCGGCTATCGCGGCTCGCCGCTCGGCGGCTACGACCAACAGCTTTTTGCCGCGCGAAAACATCTCGAGCAGTACAACATCAAGTTCCAGCCCGGCGTGAACGAGGATCTCGCGGCCACCGCAATCTGGGGTTCGCAGCAGCTCAACCTCTCGCCCGGCGCCAAGTATGACGGTGTGGTCGGCATCTGGTACGGCAAGGGCCCCGGCGTCGACCGCTGCGGCGACGTCTTCCGCCACGGCAATGCCGCGGGCTCGGCCAAGAATGGCGGCGTGCTCTGCTTGGCCGGCGACGATCACGGCGCAAAGTCCTCGACCGTGCCGCATCAGTCCGACCACGCCTTCATCTCGGCGCTGATGCCCTATCTCTATCCCTCCAGCATCCACGAGATGATCGAGATGGGCCTGCTCGGCATCGCGATGTCGCGCTACTCGGGCTGCTGGGTCGGCATGAAGGTCATCACCGAGACGGTGGAGACCACCGCCGAGATTGACCTCACCGACGAGATGAAGCCCTTCATCATCCCGACTGATTTCGAGCTGCCGCCCGGCGGCCTCAATCTGCGCTGGCCGGATGACCGCTTCGAGCAGGACCGTCGCCTCCAGGACTACAAGGGCTTTGCCGCGATCGCCTTTGCGCGCGCCAACAAGGTCAACCGCATCACGATGGATTCCCCGAACGCCCGCTTCGGCATCATGGCGTCGGGCAAAAGCTATGAGGATGTACGGCAAGCGCTGCGCGAGCTCGGCATCACCGAGGAGGTCGCGGCTAGAATCGGCCTTCGCCTCTACAAGATCGGCATGCCCTGGCCGCTGGAGCCGGAAGGCGTGCGCCAGTTCGCGGTCGGCCTCGAAGAGATCTTCATCGTCGAGGAGCGCCGCGAGATCGTCGAGAACCAGGTCAAGCAGGAGCTGTTCAACTGGCGCGACGACGTCCGACCGCGCATCGTCGGCAAGATGGACGAGCACGACAAGCGATTCCTGACTTTCGCCGCCGAGCTCAGCGTCGCTTCGCTTGCGACTTCGCTCACCGAGCGGCTGCTTCGACTTAATCTGAACCCCGAGATCGCGGAGATGCTCCGCGCCAAGGCGGACTGGTTCAACGGTCGCCAAGCCACGCAAATGCAGGCAACCGCGCCTGTCTCCCGCACCCCTTATTTCTGCTCCGGCTGTCCCCACAACACATCGACAAAGGTCCCCGAAGGCAGCCGCGCGCTCGCCGGCATCGGCTGTCACTTCATGGCGCTGTGGATGGACCGCTCGACCGAGACGTTCACGCATATGGGCGGCGAGGGCGTGCCGTGGGTCGGCATCGCGCCCTTCACCAACGAAAACCACATTTTTGCGAACCTCGGCGACGGCACTTACTTCCATTCGGGAATTCTCGCCATCCGCCAGGCGATCGCCTCGAAAGCCAACATCACCTACAAGATCCTCTACAACGACGCCGTCGCCATGACCGGCGGCCAGCGCCATGACGGCGATCTGTCGCCGCAGCAGATCACCTCCCAGCTTCACGCCGAAGGCATCCGCGAGATCTATCTGGTCTCGGAGAATCCCGACGCCTATCCGGCCGACACCATCGCGCCCGGCGTGAAGAAATATCATCGCGACGAGCTGCAGGACGTCATGAAGATGTGCCGGGAATACAAAGGCACGTCGGCGATCGTGTTCGTGCAGACCTGCGCTGCCGAGAAGCGGCGCCGCCGCAAGCGCGGCCTGATGGAGGATCCGCCGCGCCGCGTCATGATCAACCCGGCCGTGTGCGAAGGCTGCGGCGACTGCTCGGTGCAGTCGAATTGCATCTCGGTCGAGCCCCTGGAGACCGAGTTCGGGCGCAAGCGCGCCATCAACCAGTCCTCCTGCAACAAGGACTATTCGTGCCTGAAAGGCTTCTGCCCGTCCTTCGTCAACATCGATGGCGGCGCGCCGCGTCACCGCGCCCCGGCGGAGCTCGCTGACATCGGCGAACTGCCCGAGCCGGTCTCACGTCCGCCGCTGGACAAGCCCTACAACATCGCGGTCGGCGGTGTCGGCGGCACCGGCGTTTTGACCATCGGTGCGCTGCTCGGCATGGCCGCGCACATCGAGGGCAAGGCCTCGATGATTCTCGACATGTCCGGTCTGGCGCAGAAGGGCGGGGCGGTGCTGAGCCACGTCCGCCTGTCGGATCATCCCGCCGAGGTGACCTGCTCGCGCATCGTCACCGGCACGGCCGATCTCGTGCTCGCGGCCGACGAGGTGGTCGCGGTCGCCAAGGACACGATCACGCTCTGTGACTCCGGCCGCACCCGCGGCATCATCAACAGCCACGTCATCCCCACCGCCGATTTCATCCTCAACCGCGACTTCAACTTCCAGACCCGCAAGCTGAACGCGGTGCTGGAAACGGCGCTGCACAAGGACTCGGTGTTCTTCGATTTCACCAAGCCGGCCGAACAGCTTCTCGGCGACTCTATCGCCACCAACATGATGATGATGGGCTACGCCTACCAGAAGGGCCTGCTGCCTCTCTCGGCGGAAGCGATCGAGCAGGCGATCGAGGTCAACGGCGTCTCGATCAAGATGAACAAGGAAGCCTTCCGCCTCGGCCGCCTCGCGGTCGCCGATCCCGCGCGCCTTGCGGACATGCTGAAGGGGACTGACGAGGTCGTTGCGCCTAAGACCTTGGACGCAATGACGTTAGATGAGGTCATCGAGCATCGCGCCAAGCATCTGACCGCCTATCAGAACAGCCGGCTGGCAAAACGCTACCGCAAGCTGGTCGACGAGGTCCGAGATGCCGCAGTGAAGGGCGGTTATGACGCCGCACTGCCGCGCGCGGTCGCGGTGAACTACGCCAAGCTGCTGGCCTACAAGGATGAATACGAAGTCGCGCGCCTCTTCACCGACGGCGCCTTCGAGCAGCAGCTCCGCGACCAGTTCGAGGGCGACTTCAAGTTCAACTTCAATCTCGCGCCGCCGATTTTGGCAAGCGGCGTCGATGCGCTGGGACGCCCGAAGAAGCGCGCGTTCGGGCCGTGGATGCTGAGGGTGTTCCGCGTGCTGGCGAAGTTCAAGTTCCTGCGCGGCACACCACTCGACATCTTCGGTCGCAGCGCCGACCGCAAGCTCGAGCGCGATCTGATTGCAGGCTACGAGAAGGACGTCGCCACCGTGCTCGGCCTGTTGTCGCCGGTCACCATCGACACCGCGGTAGAACTGCTCTCGTTGCCCGATCGCATCCGCGGCTACGGCCCCGTGAAGGAGAAGGCGGTCCAGGACGCCAAGGCCCGCTACGCCCAACTCGCCGCCGACCTTGCCAACCCACCGCCTGCGCCACGTCAGATCGCGGCGGAGTAGGGCAGTCTCGTAGGGTGGGTTAGCGCAGCGTAACCCACCACTTCTTTCTCGATGTGGAAAGTAGAGAGGTGGGTTGCGCCTTCGGCTAACCCACGATTTCTGTTCGAAATCAACCACCGTTCTACTTTGCATGGGGTTGTTTTCGAAAAATAGAAAATTGCTTGTGCCGTCGAGCAAAACACCTTTACGACTTTGTCCGTCCGGGACGTCATTGCGAGCGTAGCGAAGCAATCCAGAAAATGCATCCGCGGAAAGACTCCTGGATTACTTCGCTGCGCTCGCAATGACGATGCGAAAGACCTTCCCCGGTGCCTCTGGATGACGGAGTGGCGAGTTGCGCCAACCCGCTGCCCTCTCGCCCGACGGAATATTTCCGCGCTTGCCAACGGGGCATTCGCGGTTCAGAAAAACGGAGCAAGAAGAAACGCCAGCGGAGACCTAAAGTTTTGACCATCAAGGGCAAGGCCTACATTGCCGGGATCTATGAACACCCGACCCGGCATGCGCCGGACAAATCCACAGCCCAGCTCCATGCCGAGGTCGCCAAAGGCGCGATCGAGGATGCCGGGCTCACCAAGGACGATGTCGACGGCTATTTCTGCGCCGGCGACGCCCCGGGCGGCGCCTGGCCTATGGTCGACTATCTCGGCCTCAACACCAAAAAACTCCGTCACGTCGATTCCACCGAAACCGGCGGCTGTTCCTATATCATCCACCTCGGCCACGCCGCTGAAGCCATCGCCGCGGGCAAGTGCTCGATCGCGTTGATCACGCTTGCCGGCAAGCCGCGCACCGGTCCGATGCCGCCGCGCGCGGCCGGCGCCGAAGTCGATTTCGAATCCGCTTACGGTGCGACCACGCACAATGCCTATGGCATGTGTGCCATGCGCCATATGCACGACTATGGCACCACGAGCGAGCAACTCGCCTGGATCAAGGTCGCAGCCTCGCATCACGCGCAATACAATCCGCACGCGATGCTCAAGGACGTCGTCACCGTCGAGGACGTCCTGAACTCGCCGATGATCTCCGATCCCTTGCATCGCATGGATTGCTGTGTCGTCTCCGACGGCGGCGGCGCGCTCATCGTGACGACGCCCGAGATCGCCAAGAGCCTGAAGAAGCCGCAAGTGCGCCTGATCGGCCATGGCGAGGCGATGAAGGGCCCGCGCGGCGGCAAGGATCTCGACCTCACTTACTCCGCCGGCGTCTGGTCCGGTCCGCGCGCGTTTGAGGAAGCGGGCATCGCGCCGAAGGACATCAAATACGCCTCGATCTACGACAGCTTCACCATCACGGTCTTGATGCAGCTCGAGGACCTCGGCTTCTGCAAGAAGGGCGAGGGCGGCAAGTTCGTCGCTGACGGCAATCTGATCTCCGGCGTCGGCAAGCTGCCGTTCAACACGGACGGTGGTGGTCTGTGCAGCAACCATCCCGTCAACCGCGGCGGCATGACCAAGATCGTCGAGGCCGTCAGGCAGTTGCGCGGCGAGGCGCATCCGAAGGTGCAGGTCAAGAACTGCGATCTCGCCATCGCCCACGGCACCGGCGGCCTTTTGGGCGTCCGCCATGCCGCCTCGACCGCCATTCTGGAGCGCGTGTGATGAGCGAAGCAAAAAAGTATCCGGCTCCGGTGACGAACGCCGAGACCGCGCCGTTCTGGGAAGCGGCCAAAGAGGGCAAGTTCATGATCAAGCGCTGCACCGCATGCGGCGAAGCGCATTACTTTCCGCGCGCGATCTGCCCGTTCTGCTTCTCCGACAAAACGGTGTGGGAGGAGTCCTCGGGCGAGGCCACGATCTACACCTACAGCCTGATGCGGAAGTCGCCGACCGGTCCTTACGCGATCGGCTACGTTACGCTGAAGGAAGGCCCGTCGCTGCAGACCAACTTCGTCGATTGCGATCTGACGAAGTTGAAGATCGGCCAGAAGGTGAAAGTGGTGTTCAAGCCCACCGACGGCGCACCACTGCCGTTCTTTACGCCGGTGGTGTAGTTGCTTTCTTCCTTCTCCCCTTGTGGGAGAAGGTGGCGCGAAGCGCCGGATGAGGGGTCTCTTTCCGCAGAGAGACTTTCGCTGTGGAGGCAACCCCTCACCCAAAAGAGTATGCCGCACCGTCCTCGCTGCCCTCTCCCACAAGGGGAGAGGGCTCTTCAACTGGCGGTGCCGAAGACATTTGGGAGGAAACCAGAAAAATGTCCGCCAGATACGAAGAACTCAAAGCTCTCAAGAACCGCGGCCAGAAATACGCCTACAGCGATCGCGAGGTGATGCTCTATGCCTATGGCATCGGGCTCGGGGCCGATCCGATGGACGAAAACGAGCTGGCCTTCGTCAACGAGGGCACGCTGACGCCGCGGCCGCTCAAGGTGGTGCCGACCTTCGCTTCCGTCGCGGCCTGGGGCTCGGGCCCCGGCGAGATGAACCTCAACCGCGTGATGGTGGTCGACGGCGAGCGCGACATCACGTTTCATCAGCCTTTGCCGACGGCCGCGCACATCACCGCCGATTCTTCCGTGCTCGAGGTCTATGACAAGGGCAAGGACAAGGGCGTGGTGATCAGCCACCAGACCGTGCTGAAGAACGAGAAGGGCGAGAAGCTGGCGACGCTGGTGGCCTCGCGCTTCGCCCGCGGCGACGGCGGCTTTGGTGGGCCGAACCTGACCCAGCCCGATCCGCATGCGATCCCGTCGCGCGCGCCTGACAGAACCGTCGACATCACCACACGCCCCGACCAGGCGCTGGTCTATCGCCTCTGCGGCGATCGCAACCCGCTGCACTCCGATCCCGCATTCGCCAAGAAGGCCGGCTTCCCGCGCCCGATCCTGCATGGCATGTGCACCTACGGCATCACCTGCCGCGGCGTGCTCCAGACTTATGCCGACTACGATCCGTCCGCGTTCCGGCAGCACGTCGCGCGGTTCTCTTCGCCGGTCTATCCCGGCGAGACCGTGACCATGGAGCTCTGGAAGGACGGCAACGTGATCTCGTTCGAAGCCAAGGTAAAGTCGCGCGGCGTCACCGTGATCAAGAACGGCAAGACGGTGCTGGGTTAGGAAGGCACTGGCGGCGCACTCCCTCGCCCCGCTTGCGGGGAGAGGGTGGGGTGAGGGGGAGTCTCCACGGGGACGCTGAGAGTTGAGTTCGCGGAGACTCCCCCTCACCCGGAAATCAAGCTGCGCTTGATTTCCGGCCTCTCCCCGCACGCGGGGAGAGGCGAAGAAAGAAACAAAAACAGGGAGAAGCCACCATGGGACTACTCGACGGCAAGGTTGCGCTGATCACCGGCGCGGGCGGCGGACTCGGTGAGGCCTACGCAAAACTGTTCGCGCGGGAAGGGGCCTCCGTCGTGGTCAATGACCTCGGCGGGCCGCGTGACGGCTCCGGCGCCGACAAGTCGATGGCGCAGCAGGTGGTCGACGCGATCAAGGCCGAGGGCGGCAAGGCAGTCGCCAACGGCGCCGACATCTCCACCATGGAGGGCGGCCAGTCGGTGTTCGACGACGCGATCAAGCATTTCGGCCGCGCCGATATCCTCGTCAACAACGCCGGCATCCTGCGTGACCAGACCTTTGCCAAGGCCTCCGAGGCCGACTGGGACAAGGTCATCAAGGTGCACCTGAAGGGCACCTTTTGTTGCACCATGCCGGTGTTTCGCTGGATGCGGGAAAACGGCGGCGGCGTCATCGTCAACACCTCCTCGACCTCCGGCTTGATCGGCAATTTCGGCCAGACCAATTACGGCGCGGCCAAGGGCGGCATCTGGGGCCTGTCCAATGTGCTGGCGATCGAGGGCCGCAAATACAACATCCGGATCTGGACCCTGGCCCCGGGCGCGCTGACCCGCATGACCGCAGACCTGCCCCGCTATAAGGAGAACCCCGGTGCGGCGCTGGGGCCGGACGGCATCGCACCGGCCGTGCTATACATGGTCAGCGATTTGTCGGGCGATCAGACCGGCAAGGTGCTGGGCGTGTCCGGACCCCGCGGCGTGCGCGAAATGCGGATGATGGAGATGGAAGGCTGGAAACCGCCGCACACGGGCTGGAAGGCTCAGGACATCGTCGATCACGCCAAGGAGATCTTCTTCTCCGAAGAGCAGATCAAGATGGGCGCGCGGCGGTTTTAGCCACACCGTCATTCCGGGCCTGGCCCTTCGGGCCATCCCGGAATGACGAAGGAAAGATGGACAAGGAAAGACGATGAAACTCACCGCCGACGCCAAGGGCACCTTCGCAATCGCGCCGACGCCGTTCCACGATGACGGCCGGATCGACGAGCGCTCGATCGACCGCCTGACCGATTTCTACGAGGAGGTCGGCTGCGACGGCGTCACGGTGCTCGGCATCCTTGGTGAGGCGCCGAAGCTCGATGCGGCCGAGGCCGAGCAGGTGGCGGTGCGCTTCGTCAAGCGCGCCAAGAAAATGCAGGTGATCGTCGGCGTCTCCGCGCCGGGCTTTGCGACCATCCGGGCGTTGACGAAGGCCTCGATGGATGCGGGCGCCGCCGGCGTGATGATCGCCCCGCCGCCGTCCTTGCGCACCGACGACCAGATCATCGGCTATTTCAAGCAGGCTGCCGAAGCGATCGGTCCCGACGTGCCCTGGGTGCTCCAGGACTATCCGCTGACCCTGTCGGTGGTGTTCACCCCCGCAGTGATCCGCAAGATCGTCACCGACAATCCGAACTGCGTGATGCTCAAGCACGAGGACTGGCCGGGGCTGGAAAAGATCTCGACCTTGCGCAACTTCCAGAAGGACGGCTCGCTGCGGCCGCTCTCGATTCTTTGCGGCAATGGTGGCCTGTTCCTCGATTTCGAGATGGAGCGCGGTGCCGACGGCGCCATGACCGGCTATGCCTTCCCCGAGCTTCTGATCGACGTCGTCCGTCTCTCGAAGGAGGGTAGGCGCGACGCCGCGCATGACCTGTTCGACGCGCATCTGCCATTGATCCGCTAC
Source organism: Bradyrhizobium sp. ISRA442 (assembly GCF_038085055.1). Lineage (NCBI taxonomy): Bacteria > Pseudomonadati > Pseudomonadota > Alphaproteobacteria > Hyphomicrobiales > Nitrobacteraceae > Bradyrhizobium > Bradyrhizobium sp. ISRA442. The sequence continues at coordinate 274,286 of NZ_JALGCN010000011.1, read as the reverse complement.
GAACAGCAGCCCGGCGCAGGGCTCGCCGTGCGCAAATACGTGCTGCAGAAGCGCGGCATCATCGCCTCCAGCGCCCAGCGCAAGCCGGGCGCGACCATCACGCCGGCGGCGAAGGCGGAGGTCGATTATCTGCTGTCGCGCGTGGCCCGCGTCGACAAGCGCGCCAATCTCCAGCCGCTATCGAGTGCCGCAGGTTAGTTGTATGCCCGAGATCGCCGCATCACGCCCCGCGTCCACGATCCTGCTGCTTCGCGATGGCGCAGCACAGGAAATCGAGGTCTTTATGATGGTCCGCCATCATCAGATCGAGTTCAACTCGGGTGCGCTGGTGTTTCCCGGCGGCAGCGTCGATGCCGGCGACAAGGAGATCGTCGCCCGGTCCGAGCTGTATTCGGGCGGCGAAGGCCTGAGCGAAGCGGAGCGCGGCTTCCGCATCGCCGCGATCCGCGAGACCTTCGAAGAGAGCGGCATCCTGCTGGCGCGGCCGAAGGGCTCGGGTGTCCCGATCGATGCCAAGCGCGCCGGCGAGATCGCGGACGCGCACCGCGTCGCGCTGAACGAGCACAAGATCAGCTTCCTCAGCATCCTCGCCGACAACGGCCTCCAGCTCGCGCTCGACACGCTCGTGCCTTACGCGCACTGGATCACGCCGGAGGGCATGCCCAAGCGCTTCGACACCTGGTTTTTCCTCGCGGCAGCACCGCCCGATCAGCTCGGCGCGCATGACGGGCGCGAGTCGACGGACTCGATCTGGGTGTCGCCGCGCGAGGCGGTGGAGGGCGGTGAAAGTGGCCGCTTCAAGCTGCCGTTCCCGACCACGCGCAACCTGATCCGGCTGGCGAAGCAGGGCAGTGTGGCCGCGGCGCTCGACCATGCCCGCGGCATGTCCATCGTCACGGTGATGCCGGTCATGACCAAGACCGAAAGCGGCCGTCAGCTCCGTATCCCCCGCGAAGCCGGCTATGACGGTGAGGTGTTCGAGGTGGGCGCCCTCGGCTGACACACTTCGATATGTAGCGAATTATCGGTGATCGCGGCCGCGTTAAGTTCCGTCGCCTGAGAGCAGGACGGAACGCGTGACATGGATAGCCGGCAGGACACCAACATTGCCGTCGAGCTGGCGCTGCTGCTCGCGCTCGCCACGCTCTGGGGCGGTTCCTACACCTTCATCAAGCTCGGCGTCGCCACCATTCCGCCGATCACGCTGATTGCGGCGCGCACCGCGATCGCCGGCCTGCTGCTGCTCGCCGTCATGCGGGCGCGCGGCATCGGGATGCCGGCGGATGCCGCGACATGGCAGCGCTTCGCCTTCCAGGCCGTGCTCAACAGCGTGATCCCCTGGACGCTGATCGCGTGGGGCGAGCGCCATGTCGATGCCGCCCTTGCCACCATCCTCAACTCGGCGGCGCCGATCTTCACCTTCCTGTTCACCGCCATCGTAACCCGGCACGAGGCGACGACGCCCCGCAAGCTGATCGGCGTGGTCGCCGGTATGGCCGGCATCTGCCTGATCGTCGGGGTCGATGCCTTCCATGACATCGGTCGGGGTCTCATCGCGGAAGCGGCCATCGTTGGGGCTACCATCTGCTACGCCTGCGCCGCGATCTTCAGCCGTGGCTTCAAGGGCCTCGATCCGATGGCGCCGGCGGCCGGCTCGCTGCTTGCGGGGGCGGCGGCCTTGGTCCCGGCTTCGCTCATGGTCGAGCAGCCCTGGACGCTGTCGCCCTCGCTGGTCTCGGTGCTGGCGCTGCTTGCGCTCGCCGTGTTCTCGACCGCGGTGGCGTTCGCAATCTATTTCCGCCTGATCCAGACCCTCGGCTCCGTCGGTACCACCGCGCAAGCCTATCTCCGCGTGCCGATCGGGGTCGCCATCAGCGTCGCCTTCCTCGGCGAAAGCCTGAGCCGGACCGCCTGGATCGGGCTTGCCTGCGTCGTCATCGGCGTCGCCGCAATGACCATTCCGGCCAGGGGCCCGGCCAGCGTCAAAACGTCCTGATCGGAAGGGTTAACCGAAGACGGAGGGCGCTGCCCGGCCCGCGATGTTAAGGATATTCCGCGGCCCAAGGCATGTTCCCCCGAGGCCGCAATACGTCGTATATTGGGCTTCCCGTAGCCCGGTCCTCAACCCAATGTCCGCCGAATCGACGCCGAATCCCGAGAAGAAGCGAATATTCTCGCTCTCCATCGGCCAGCTCACGTTCGGCAGCTTCCTCCTGGTGCTGGCGGTGATCATCGTCACCTCGACCGCGAGCGTGATCGCGATCCGGCATATCGATTCGACCTTCGCCGAGCTGCAGCGGCTCCAGAGCGTCGGCGATCTCGCCGAGGACATTGACCGGCGCATGAACGAGTTGCGGCTCGCCGCGCGCGACTTCGTTACCGACCCCGGCGCCGGAATCCAGTTCCAGCAGGTCGGCGAGGCGGCCGCGACGCTGAGCGACATCCTGAAGAAGACCCGCATCGAGCTCGCGCCCGAGCAGCAGGACATGATCGACGGAGTCACCGAGCGGCTCGCGACCTACCGCAGCGGCTTGGAGCGCATTTCGACGCTGATCGACCGCCGCGCCCAGTTGCTTGCCGGCCTGCCGCCGCTGCGCGAGAGGTTCGATGCTGCGGTCGCCGGAACCGCCGATCGCGAGCTGGCGTCCCGCCTGTCGGAGGCGCAGAGCCGGATCGCGCTGGGATTGCTGGCTCGCAATCCGTCGGCGGCCGAGCAGGCGGCGCAGAGCATGCGGACGACCGACATCGCCGACACCAAGCTGAAGGCGGCCGTGAACGATTACGCCGAAGCCATCATCGCGGTGGCCGTCCGCGAACGGCAGATCGCCGATATCGATCGCGAGGTGCTGGGAACCGAGGGCCGGCTGATCGGACGCGTCACCGAGCTGCTGCGCGAGGTCAGCGCGCGGCGCGGTCATGTGCTGTCGCGCGACTTCGCCCGCACGCTGACGGAGGCGAGATGGCAGAGCATCGTGCTCGGTACGATTTGCGTGCTGATCGGCATCGTCGCGGCCGCCTTCGTGGTGCGGCGGACAGTCCGTCCGCTCGCCCAGATTGCAAGGTCGATCCGCGCGCTGGCCGCCGGCGAGAAGAGGACGTCGATCCCGTCCGCCGACCTCGACAACGAGATCGGCGACATCGCCCGCGCGGCCGAGGTGTTCCGCCGTGCGCTGGAGGAGGCCGACACGGCGCGCGAAGCGGCGGTGCGCGCGCTGACCGAGCAGCGCCTCGCCGAGGAGAGCTATCGCAAGCTGTTCGAGGGCTCGGTCGACGGCATCTATGTCACGACGCCGGCCGGTGAGCTCCTCAACGCCAATCCCGCGCTGGCGCGGATGATGGGCTACGACAGCCCGCAGCACCTCATCGACAGCATCAGCGACATCGCCCATACCATCTACGTCCATCCTGAGGCACGCGCCGAATACCAGCGGTTGATGGAGCGCGACGGCATGGTGCGAGAGTTCGAGTACCAGGTGCGCCAGCGCAGCGGCAACATCTTGTGGCTCTCGGACAGCGCGAGCGGCGTGCGGGACGAGCAGGGCAAGATCGTTCGCTACGAGGGTACGCTGCGCGACATCACCGACCAGAAGCGCGCGGAAGACGCCATCGCCGAGGGTCGCCGCCTGTTGCAGCAGGTCATCGACACCGTGCCCGCGGTGATCAACGTCAAGAACCGCGACCTGCGCTACGTGCTGATGAACCGCTACATGGCCGGCATCTTCGGCATCGAGCCGAAGGATGCTATCGGCCGTACCACGGCCGACCTGATGTCGCGCTACGGCGCGGCCAAGACCGACGAGAACGACAAGCGGGTGCTCAAGTTCCGCAAAGGGCTCGGCTTCTACGAGGAGGAGTACAAGGATTCCTCCGGCAACATGCGGCAATGGCTCGTCAACAAGCTGCCACTGCTCGACGCCGAGGGCGAGATCGAGCGGATCGTCACCGTGGCGCTCGACATCGGCGAACGTAAGCGCGGCGAGCAGGAGATGCGCAAGGCGAAGGAAGCCGCCGAGACCGCGCTGCGCAATCTGCGCGAGACCCAGGCCTCGCTGATCGAGGCGGAGAAGTTAGCTGCGCTGGGGCGGCTGGTCGCGGGTGTTGCGCACGAGGTCAACAATCCCGTCGGCATCAGCCTGACGGTCGCCTCTGCGCTGGAGCGCAAGACTGCGATGTTCAGCGCCGAAGTCGAGCGCGGCGAGCTGCGCCGCTCGACGCTCAACGAATATCTCAACACCAGCCGCGACGCGTCCTCGCAGCTCGTGTCCAATCTCAACCGCGCCGCCGAGCTGATCCAGTCGTTCAAGCAGGTCGCGGCCGATCGCAACTATTCGGACCAGCGCACCTTCGACCTCGCCGACCTCACCGAGCAAGTCGTGCTGAGCCTGCGGCCGGGGCTGCGCAAGCACAATCTGACGCTCAACGTCGACTGTCAGCCCGATCTGACCATGAACAGCTATCCCGGCCCGTACGGCCAGGTGCTGACCAACCTGTTCCTCAATGCGGTGGCGCACGCCTTCCCCGACGGCCGGCCGGGAATCATCGACATCCAGGTGCGCGAGTCCGGCAAGGACAATGTCGAGATCATCTTCTCCGACAATGGCTGCGGCATGAGCCTCGACGTGCGCCGCCGCGCCTTCGATCCGTTTTTCACGACACGGCGCGACCAGGGCGGGACGGGGCTCGGGCTGCACATCGTCTACAGCATCGTCACCAACCGGCTCGGCGGGCGTCTCGATCTCGACTCCGAGCCGGGCGGCGGGACGCGCATCCAGATGATCCTGCCGCGCACGGCTCCGCTCGAGCAGGCGGCGGAGTAGCTACTCGACGTCCGCCAGCTTGCGCAGCGTGGCGCCGAAGATCTGGCTCGCCTTGCCGACGAGCGCCGTTCCCGTCATCTCCGCACCTGTGTCCGTGAAGGTCCCGCTGACGCCGATGCCGACTGGGGCCGGGCCGCCGAACAGCGGATTGTCGTCGCCTCGCGGGGAGGTGTGCCGCTGCACCAGCACCTCGCCCTTGAAGGTGTTGTCCCTCACCGTGTAGCTGCCGGTGTAATAGAGATAGGCATCGCCGCCGAGGATCTTGCCGTCGCGAAAAAAGATCACACCGCTGCCCTTGCCGACTCGACCATCGAGCAGCGTCACGTGAATCGAATAGAGGCCGTTCTTCATAACGTCCCGCGGCCGGTCGCTTTCGCCCTTGGCGTACCGGTCCAGCTTTTATGCCAAAGCATGTTCGCCCGCGCAACGCGGCAGTTTGGCGGCCAACGGCGCTCGTCGATGGCGCGAGCCGTAGTTGTCCCGGCTTGTTTGTGACGGGGATATGACGGTCTCATGCTGACGTGGGACCAATCGTGCGAATCAAGTTGGCCCGCGAAATGCATGACCATCATTGCACCGGCCGCGGGGTGCTGGAGCAAGACGAACATGACCCACTGGATCGATTCCGGCGGCGATGAGCCGCGCCTGTACGGTACGCGTCCCACGAATTGCGAAGCAGACCAGGTTGGCAGCGCGGCGACACGCTGGAGAAGTGTGTGCAGGCTCGGCTGTGCGTTCCTGCTCGTCGCCCTCGCTGTCCCCTTGGCGCACGCGCGCGACCGCGGCCAATTCGTCAACACCAATGCCGAATTGAAGGCCTGGTTCGACGGACTGCGAAGCGGCAAGGGGCCATGCTGCTCCGATGCCGACGGTTCGGCGATCTCGGACTCCGACTGGGAGAGCAAGGACGGGCACTATCGTGTCCGCGTCCCGCGCTACGGCTATGTGACCGGCGGCCAGCCGCAGGAGCTCGTCTGGGTCGACGTACCCGAGGAAGCCGTGATCTCGGAGCCCAACCGGGTTGGGCGCACGATGGTCTGGCCGATCTACGGCTATACGGGCGTCACGATCCGCTGCTTCATGCCGGGAAGCATGACCTAGCTCGGCGCGCGACAGCTCTCGTGTCCGATACGGCCGTGCGGCGTCGTCAGGCGTACTTCTTGTCGCGCTCGAGCAGCTCGATGGAGATGCCTTCCGGGCCGCGGATGAAGCAGATGCGGACGCCGGGCCGGATGGTCGTCGGCTCGCGCGTGAACTCAACGCCCTTGGCCTTGATCTCGGCGGCGACGGCGTCGATGTCCTTCACTGTGAGCCCGAAATGGTCGAGGCCCTGATGGGGATGCGGGGGCGGCGGGCTGACGGCGCCTTCAGCCTCCAGCGGTGCAATGAAGATCTTGGCGCCGCCAAGGTTCACGTCGATCCGTCCCGGAGCGCGCACGATCTCGCCACCGAGGACATCCCGCAGCCAGGCCGCCGTGGCCTCCGGATCGGGGCTGCGCAAATGGACGTGGTCCCAAGTGACGACTGGCATTTCATTTCCTCCCGACCGGGGCTTGCGATGTTGCAGTGCATGTTAGCGATCCCGGCCGATGATCGCCACCGTCCTTCCCGGAATCGCTTGTGCGCGGGAACCATAGTTCGTCTGCTGTATTAAGGTAAGGAGTGGCCGAATCCATTATCGCTATCGGTGACGCAGCCATGAACGCAGGGTTTGGCCGGGTCGGGTTGAGACGCTTCGCTGGGGTCGGCGATCGCTTGGCGCATGCGGCGACAATCGTGAGCGTCTCATTTGGCCGAAGCCTCCTATGGTTGCTGGCAGCACTTGTTGTCGGATGCGGTGTTTGGATGCTGATGCCGGCCAAAGGCAACGGCGCTCAAGGCGAGCCGGGAAAATCCGAGTTGGCGGCCGTCGATCCCGCGCCGGCCATATCGCCCTCGGCGAACCAGGATGCAACGTCCGCGACGGTTTCCGGCGTACAGGCGGCGGCGGAGCTCGATCGCCTTCGGATTTCGTCGCAGACCTGGCGACGCGGCGGGCTTGGCTCGAAGGCGCTGGTGACCTTCACCCTGCGAAACGACAATGATTATGCCGTAAGAGATCTTAAGATCGTCTGCGCCTTCACCCGGCGCGACGGCAGCCATCTGACCGATCGCAGCCGCCTGCTTCGCGAAACCGTGAGCATGAAGAGCCGCAGGACCTTTGTGCGCATTCCCATCGGCTTCATCAACGTTAATGCCGATCAGGCCACATGCTCGGTGATCGCAGCGCGGCGTGCGTGAAGGGGCGGATGTCCCGGTAGCGGAAAAGTTACCGCCATGTCCGTGTTCGTCAAAAAACCTGGCGTTGCCGTTGAACCGAACGGCCTATCTTGAAACCAAATTAAAGGATCGCCAGTTAAGGCGCAGTGCTCGCGCCTGGAAGCGCGCGCGGAGCGGTGCCAATGCCCATCTTTCGGTATTTCATGTTCGTCGGTGGAGCGTTGCTCGCACTGCTGTTGGCGGCGAATTTCATCTGGCCGACGCCGGCTGCGACGTCGGGCATCGCGAGCGCAAGCAACGACCCGCCGCTGATCCGTATCCGGTCGGATCGACATCTGCCGGAACGTGTCGTTCTCGATACCAGCAAGCCGACGATTGCCCCTCCTGTCGTGCAGGCGGCCGCGGTTGCCGCGCCGCAACCAGCGCAGGCGAACGCGTCACCCGGCCTGAACGAAATGTCGGCGAAAGCGCGGGTACGCGAGACCTTCGCCCAGTTCATCCCGCCCGGGTCAAAGGCCGAGGCAACATCGGTCAAGAAGACCGACGCCAAGGCGCAGGCCTCGGTTCAGTCCAAGCGCAGGGTCGCCAGGGCCCGGCCGGCGCAGTTCGCCAGACCGATGATGCTGGTGGCGCAACAGCCGCATTTCGGCTTCTTTAACACGACTTGGTGAGCGCCTCCGCTGCCCCAGCGGGGGGCCGACAGGGCTTTTTATTTTCAAACCTCTCTGCTAAGTCGAACGCATCCGAGCGACGCGCTCGGTGCTGGTCCGCTGGCACCGAACGAGCATGTCTCGGTTGTGGCCCGGCCATCGGGCCGAAGCGCTCGTAGCTCAGCTGGATAGAGCATCGGATTTCGATTCCGAGGGTCGGGAGTTCGAATCTCTCCGAGCGCGCCATTTCGGTCCGCAGTTCGCCGCGACACTCTCCACCCAACAAACCATCGCTCCGCGCCCGCGCGCCGGCGTGCGCCATCTCCGCCGATTATGAACATCGCCGGCATCCATCCCGGCTGAGCGCGTTGGAACCCGCCCTTCTGCGTTGTCACGCCGATCGGGGGGCCATTCGTCATAGTTATGGGGAAGTGCGCCAAGGAAATGTGACCGATGAACGAACAGGAATGGCTCACCGAGCAGTTCGCAGCTCATCGCACTCAATTGCGGAAGGCCGCCTACCGGATTCTTGGCTCGATGGGTGAGGCCGACGACGCCCTACAGGAATCCTGGCTACGGATCAGCCGCGCCAACGCACATGGCGTCGAGAATATGGGTGGATGGCTGACGACGATCGTCGGGCGGGTGTGCCTGGACATGCTGCGCGCGCGAGTCCGCAAGTCCAGGCGTGAGGAGTCCTTGGACTCGTTCGGGCCGGACGCGGTGACGAGTGGTGGGAATGTGATCGATCTCGAGCAGGAGGCGATGCTCGCCGATTCCGTCGGGCTGGCATTGCTCGTCGTCCTGCAGAGATTGCCACCAGCGGAGCGGGTCGCCTACGTCCTGCATGACATGTTCGATCTGCCCTTCGACGAAATCGCGTCAATTGTCGGGCGGTCTGTCGAGGCGACTCGCCAGCTTGCGAGCCGTGCGCGCCGCCGTGTTCAGGGAGGCAGGGCAGTTCCAGAGGCCAATCAGGCTCGCCGGCGTCAGATTGTGGAAGCCTTCCTCACAGCGTCTCGCGCCGGCGACTTCGCTGCCCTGGTCGCCGTGCTCGATCCCGACGTGGTGCTCCGTGCGGACGAGACCGCTGCACGCAGCGGAGTCGCAATAGAAATTCGCGGTGCGTCAACGATTGCCAGACGGGCGCTTGCGTTCTCGGGGCGCGCGCCGGCGACACGCCTTCTGCTCGTGAACGGTGCCGTTGGAGCGGCGTGGTTTCAAGACGAAGAACCCGCCATCATCTTTGCCTTCACTGTCGACGATGCGAAGATCGTTGAGATCGAGCTCATCGCCAATCCCGAAAGGCTTCGCAGCATCGACCTGGCAAATCTCGATGAGCAGGGGTCTTCATAAAAGACCGGGCTCCTGAGGCGTCCTGTCACGAAGTGGGAGCTCTCTTTCGTCAATAAGGTATGGGCTGATGCCGAAGCCCAGGTTCGAGCAAACCCTGGAGATCAACGCTATGAAATATCTGATGCTTATCTATCAGCCGAAGGACTTCGACGCGAAGGCGCTCACTGAAAGCGAGTATAAGGCTGTGGCGGCGCAATACGCGGCCGTGACCGCGATGCCCAACGTAACGCCGGGACTGCCGGCTGGTCTGCCGAAAGACGCTGTGACCGTTCGCGTGCAAAACGGTGAGACGGTGACAGCGCAAGGCCCCTACCAGGAACGCGCAGTGGGAGGTTACTTGGAATTCGAGGCCGACACGATTGACGCCGCGATCGAATTGGCCGCCCGCATCCCGGCTGCCCGTTTGGGGGGTGCCGTTGAGGTTCGTCCGGCCCAGAAATACTGGTAGGAGCTACGGGGTCTGAATCCTGGCCAACCGGCTGCGCGCCAGCGTCTCCGACGGCGCTTCGTTGAAGGTCGCGCGATAGATCGCGGCGAATTCGCCCATGTGGTGGAAGCCGTGGGCACGGGCGCAGCATGCGACGGTCAGGCTGCCGCCGCCTCTCAGGAGCCGGGCGCGGGCCGCCCACAGCCGCTTTAGCCGGATGTACTGGTGCAGGCGCATCCCGCGCAGCTTCGAAACGGCGCCGCCCAGTGTGCGCGTCGAGACGCCAAACTCGCTGGCGAGCCTCGCCGTATAGATCGGGGCGGTCGGATGGGCGGCGACATAGTCGTCGAGCCGCTTGACGAGCCTTGACGACCGCGCGTGCGCGATCCGGTTATCGCCGATTGCGCGCGGATCCACATGAAACAGCTCATCGACAGCGAGCAGCAGCCCCTCCTGAATCTGCGCGGCAAGCTCGGGAATCGCGAACAGGCCCGGTTCCGCGCTGGCGGTCCGAAGGATGTCGAGAATGAGCTGGCGCACATGCATCAGGGCGGCGCGGTCCGGGACATAGGATTGGATCGTGTCGGCCCGGTCGAACCAGCCGCGGTCGGTCAGACCGGGCGATAGGATGATCATCGCGTGAAGGTTGATTGCGGGCTCGATGAAATGGCAGTCATCGTTGCCGCGCAGTGCAACGAAGAAGCGCGAGTCCAGGTCTTCGCCGTTGAGAGTGGCGCGCACATCGTCTGTCAACGGCAGGATCACCATCCCGCCGGGCGCGCGATAGGCCGTATCCAGGATCCGCGCAAAGGATCTCATCACGATGATCCAGCACGCCGGCAGGCAAACGACCGCACGTGCCGCCGCGAAATGCGCGACGTCGAGCGGAATGCTCCTGGCATCCTCCATCAGCTCCGCCGGCCGGAACGCATCGACCTCAGTAAAGGTCGTCAGTTGCAGTGCGGAGGAGGGCGCAAGAGCACTGAACAACATTCGTCTGGCTCACAGCCGTTTCAATGACGCAAATCATATCAATGCTGAAGAGTCTAGATTCCGTAAACCGCGGAGCAGTGCCGTAGTAGTGCGGTGTGTCCGAGGCGGGACGCGGAGACGCCCGATGGATCCGTCCCGCTCTCTAGCGCTCCCGGGTCATCGGCCGGCCCGAAGCGAGATCGATGAAATGGACTCGCGTGCAGGCGGGACAGGTGAATGCCTCTAAACTCCGCCCCTGCAGTTTCGGCTGCTTCTCCAGATAAGTTTGCACGTTCATGCCCGTCTGGGGACATTGGAAAACGATGAAATCCGCCATCAGCGCAAGCTGCCGCAGCGGCATTTTCTTGCTTTGATCTAGATCAGTTTTGGAATTGGTCTACGCGCAGATGGCGCAGCCGGGATGCGTCTCCTCGCAAAAGCGAAGGGGCCCGAAGGCCCCTTCAAATCTCACCAGCGGCGATAGCCGCCGTAATAGCCGTAATATCTCGGACCATAGTATCTCGGACCGTAGTAGGGCGCGTAATATCGCGGACCGTAATACGGGGCGTAATAGTTCGGCCGCCACCAGCAGCGTCCCCAGGCATTGCAGACCATGCGGACCTGCTCAATGTCAGAGACCTGCGGCGCTGGCGCAATCGGCGCAATGGGCATGGCGGACGCCGCCGGCGATGCCATGATGGCACCGAACAGGGACGCGGCAACGAGGCCAATCTTAAGCTTCATGATGTCTTCCTCCGCAAACGCGATCCAAGATATCGAAGAGGGTTCTGATCAAATTGTGGCGGAACCGAAATGTAATGCTGATGAACAAAGCTTCAGCAATGTCGCCGCGGGCCTGATCAGGCGGCGCGGAAACCGTCCCAGGTCTGGGCTCATAGCCATCCTTGATCCCGCGCAAGTCCGAAGTCCGGCTTCGCTCGTAGTCTTGTCGCCGTGAGCAGTCCGTCGAGGACTTCGAAGGGCATCACGGGCGGTGGAGCCCACATGGACCAGAGGGCCACGCCGGCATGTTGTTTGGAGCAGTTCAATGAACAAGATGAGAATCGACAAAGGCGACTGGCTCGTCGTGTGCGACGGGCGCAAGGCACTCATCCTGGAAAATCTTGGCGACGAGATGTTTCCGAACCTGCGTACCCGCGAGGTGCATGAGCACGCCAACCCATCGACCAGTGCGCAGGGGACCGATACGCCTGGCAGACTCCATGCGTCAACGGGCGGTGCGCGCAGCGCGGTCGAGCAGACCGATTGGCACGACGAGGCCGAGCGTGCGTTCCTGCGGACGCTGGCCGAGCGGCTCGATATCGCAGTCAGTTCGGGCGAGACTTCGGCGCTGACCGTGGTGGCCTCGCCGCGCGCGCTGGGCATGATCCGTGCCGACTACTCGGAGGCTGTCCGCAAGGCCCTTCAGGGCGAGGTCGGCAAGGACCTCGTCAAGCTGCCGGTCTACGAGATCGAGAAGCAGTTGCTGCTGTCGGGAGCCGCCAAATAAGACATGAAGCAAGGCTTGCCGGCAGGAGACGGGCGCCCCTCAGAAGCAGGGGTGTCTGCGGCCATCCTGGCCGATATAGCCGGCTGAGCCCTGGTAGCAGTGGTTGTTCGACGGACCGTCGTAATAGGCGAACCTGCCCTGCGTGACGCCGGGGCCATAATTGTGCAGGTAGCTGATCGGATAGGGCAGCGGGTGGGTGTAATGGCGGTGGTGCCGGTGATGCACCCGGGCTTCCGAGAGGCTGGGGGCAAGGACTGCCGCCGACAGGACGGCGACCGCGGCAACAAGCTTCAACCTGCTCATCTCGATTCTCCGGAACCTGCGCTAACGGACCTGCCACTTATAGCCATTTTGGGCCGGCTGGGCACCATCCGGAGGTCGAAAATCGCCTCCGATCGCGGTTATTCCGGCCGGGTGTGACCCAAAAGCCGGGGAGCGTCCGCGGCCCTGCCCATTTTTGGCCTTTTCGAGATGCTTAACGAATTCCCCACACAAGTGTGACCAAAGAGAATTCCGTCAAGATTCCTTTAGCCGGCCCCTTGGGGGGAGCTCTTCGAGGCCGGCTCATTGCAAGGCTGTCGCCGTCACTTTGCCATGCGCATCACGCCCTTAAGCCTGCTGTTGCTCTCCGTGATCGCCGCCACGCCTGCGCGGGCCGATCTGCACATCACCCGTGACCACGGCGGCTATGTCGAGGAGTACAAGGCCAAGTACAAGCGCGTCCGTGACAAGGGCGAGCGGGTCATCATCGACGGCATCTGCAATTCGGCCTGCACGCTGGTGCTGGGCATCGTGCCGATGAACAAGATCTGCGTGACGCCCCGTGCGAGCCTCGGCTTCCACCAAGCTTATTACGACAAGGCCTTCACCTTCGGCATCAAGGTCACCAGCGCCGAAGGGACGTCCGATCTGATGTCGTACTATCCCGACACGGTGAAGGACTGGATCCGCCGCAACGGTGGGCTCACCACCGACATGAAGAAGATCAAGAACGGCGTCGAACTCTGGAAGATCATCGATCCCTGCCCGACCGAATGGTGAGGGCCTGAGCCGCACCCGCGCTCTTGTCCACCCTGCAGCGCAGCATCCCGCAAAGCTGAAAATCGCATTGCCGCACAGCCCCCGGTCGGGCAATGAGGGCGGCAATGAATCATAGTCAAGACTCCCCGGCCGCACGTGCAGCGCCGATCCTGTTCGTCGTGCTCTGGAGCACCGGATTCATCGGCACCAAATACGTCGTCAACAACGCCGATCCATTGACCTATCTCGCGATCCGCATGGCTGTGGTCGTCGGCCTGATGGTGGTGATCGCCGCGATCGCCCGTCCAAAGTGGCCGGATCGCATCGGCATTGCCCACAGCGCCGTCGCCGGGATTTTGGTTCATGGCTTCTATCTCGGTGGCACCGCGATCGCGATCGCGCACTCGATTCCGGCTGGGCTCTCCGCGCTGATCCCGGGACTGCAACCGATCCTGACCTCGACCATCGCCAACCGCTGGCTTGGCGAGCGGGTCACGCCTTTGCAATGGGGCGGCCTGGTGCTCGGCCTGGGCGGCGTTGTTCTGATCCTGCACAACCGTCCCATGACGGGCGAAGCCGGTCTCGGCTGGCTCGCCTCGGTGGTCTCGCTGATCAGCATCACGCTCGGCACGCTTTATCAGCGGCGCTACTGCAACCACATCGACTGGCGCGCCGGCAACCTCGTGCAATACGCCGCCGTGACGATTTTCTTTGCGATCGGCGCCTTCCTGTTCGAGGACCGCGTGGTGCACTGGACGCGGGAATTCGTACTCGCACTCGCCTGGCTGGCCGTGGTGCTCTCGATTGGATCGATCGGGCTCCTGTACTGGTTGATCCGCCATGCCGCAGCGACCTCGGTTGCGAGCCTGTTCTATCTGGTACCGGCCGTCACCGCGCTGATGGCTTATGCGCTGTTCGGAGAGAGGCTGGACGCGCTCGCGATCGCTGGCGTCGCGATCTGCGCGGCGGCGGTGTTTCTGGTCAACCGGCGCTTCTAAGGTCCCGGGAGAGCCGGACCCCGGCAATACATCCCTGACGTGTACCGCCCATCCGTGCTAGGCTGGCGCGGCTTATTTCAGTTTCCCATTCAACTTGGTGATTTCCATGAAGAGAGCCAGGCGTGCACTGCTCGGCAGGTCCCTGAAGCCGGTTCGGATTGCCTGCATCAATTACGCGGAGGAGATGATCAGCGACCGGGCTATGGGCAAGCTCACCGCCGCGCTGCAGAAGTGCTACGACGAGCACTTCCTGCCGGTGTGGGGCTATCCGATCGATCTCTACGTTACGTATAAACCGAAGCAGACGGATTGGCAGCTCGTCTATTTCGACGATGCCTCCCACAAGAACATGCTCGGACGCCACGAACTGACGCATCGCGGCCAGCCGATCTCAAAGATCTTCGTCAAGGCACTCGGCGATGAGCCGGTCAGCATGGCGGCCTCGCACGAGCTGTTCGAGATGGTGCTCGATCCCATGGCCAATCTGTGGGCCGACGAGAGCAGGCACACCCAATATGCCTACGAGGTCTGCGATGCCGTCGAGGAGGAGTTCTTCATCGTCAGCGGCTTCCCGATGTCGAACTTCGTCTATCCGTCCTGGTTCGAGCCGTTCGAGCATCCGCGCGGTACCAAGTTCGATCACAAGGGAACGCTGAAGGCGCCGTTCTCGATGACTGAGGGCGGCTACGTGATCAAGAAGGTCAACGGCAGGCGGGTGATCAAGGCGTTCGGCTCAGCCGAAAAGCGGCGGCGCTTCGCCAAGGAGGATCGGCGCGGCCACAGGAGCGAATTTCGCGATCCAAAAGGGAAGCACCACCCGGGCCGGCGCGCGTCCACGCGACGCGGGTAGAGCGAACCCTCCGGGCGCGGCGCACCCGGAGGCCTTCTTCTCGAGGTTGCGATCAGCGCCTGGCCTTCCTGGCCTTCTTTTTCTTGGCGGTTTTCTTTGCCGCCTTCTTCGCGGTCTTCTTGGCCTTCTTCGAAGACTTCTTGGCTTTCGCCTTGGCGGCCTTCTTCGGCGCTACTTTTTTCGCAACCTTCTTGGCGGCCTTCCTGCCTTTCTTGACGGCGGGGACAGCGGCGTCGTTGGTTGCCTCCACCGCGGTGGTGATCGTCTCCATCGCCTGTTCGGCTATCGGTTTCTCATCGTCCATATCGTCCCCCAGGGTTTGAACGGAGCGCTGACGATAACGGGATTCGAAATTGTGTCAAAGCAACGCACAACCTTTGCGGATCTTCGCATAGGCTAACGCGTGCTCGCGCAGCACCGGATTGAACGCGTGGAAGTGGGGGGCGATTTCACCGCACTGGCGCCGCTCAAGCACTGGAGCTGGCCGGTCGCGTTCGCCGACGTCGGCGCGCGCGGTGGTGACCGCGATCTCATCGACCGCTGGTCTGTCGGCGGCCGAGCTGGTCATTCCGGGCGGTGCGCAACACCCATCCCGGGTTCGCGCTTTGCGCGTCCCGGGATGGCGACTGGCGGTTGTCTTGCGCAACCGCAGCACGTCACTTCGGCTGCGGCACGATCCTAATGTAGGGCTTCGGCTCCTTCCAGCCCTGCGGATAGATCGTCTTGGCCTCGTCGTTGGAGACCGAGCCGGCGATGATGACATCCTCGCCCTGCTTCCAGTCGGCCGGCGTCGCGACGCGGTGCTTGGCGGTCATCTGGAGCGAGTCGATGGAGCGCAGGATCTCCTGGAAGTTACGCCCCGTGGTCATCGGATAGACCATCACCAACTTGATCTTCTTGTCCGGGCCGATGACGAAGACGTTGCGGACGGTCTGGTTATCCGCCGGCGTCCGGGTGAGGGGATCGCCCGAGGTCGAGGCCGGCAGCATCTCGTAGAGCTTCGAGACGTTGAAGTCGGTGTCGCCGATCATCGGGTAGTTGGGGGCGGCGCCCTGCGTCTCCTTGATGTCTTCCGACCACTTCGCGTGGCGATCGACCGGATCGACCGAGAGGCCCATCAGCTTGACGCCGCGTTTGTCGAATTCGGGCTTCAACTTTGCGAGCGCGCCGAGTTCGGTCGTACAAACCGGCGTGAAGTCTTTCGGGTGCGAGAACAGCAAGGCCCAGCTATTGCCGATCCAGTCGTGGAATTTGATCTTCCCTTCGGTGGTCTCGGCTTCGAAGTCGGGGGCGGTGGTGCCGATTGGGAGTGGCATGGTTCTACCTCATCGCATTGAATTTACTGGTAAATTTTCCAAGGCCGTCAAGCTCAGTATATGAGCGTGAACGGTACAAGTGAACCGGCTCAAGTAAAATGTGAATTCCTTCTTTGAAGGACCGATTTTCTAGCATCTTTCTGATAGAGCCGCGCCTGCGGCGAAACAACCCTACCCGGAGGGACGCGGTCTAGATTGCCCCGATAATGCCCTTTATGACCAGCATTACGCGGGCCTCGACTTTTGCTGGAACCGAAATGGTCCTGACAGCGACTAATCGGCAACCATCGAGAAAAGTCGCGATCCTCCTATCGAATCGTTAACCACTCGTTCAGGCCCCGCATGGAAATGCTGGTCGATCAGAAGAAGTTTGGAAGTGAACTATGTCTGCCGTTGCGCCTAACTCCGTCGAGCCTCCCTCTCTCGAACCGTCTTGTCGCGATACCGCGGCCCATGCGCTGACCATCGTGCGCGACGGCGTGATCACGGGTGAGGGCCCGACCACCAAGGGCAGGGTGCATTTCTCCCGCTCGCTCGACGCCGATGACACCGCCTGGTGCACGCGCATCCTGACCGCTGCCGCGGTCAACGACCAGCCGATCAGCCGCGCTGAGGCCGAAGTCCTGTTCGAGATCAACGAGGCCGCGACCGAGCGCACTGATGGTGGCCGGTTCGACGACCTGCTTGCCAAGGCCGTTGCCCATTATGCAGCGAACGCCTCGGGCCTGCCGGTGCCGCCGCGCAGCGTTGCGCTGTCGCCGGACACCGACATCGAGAGCTGGGCGCCATCCTACGCCGCCAAGGTCAACAGCGAGATGCTGGAATGGATCGCCGGCCAGATGCGCGGCAAGCGCCACAACAACCGTCGCCTGATGGCGATGGTGGCGACCTTCCTGGGCGCCACCGCGCTGCCCCTGGCGGGCCAATTGCCGAACGTGTTCGACATCGGCATGTAAAGCTTTGGGCGTGTGAGATTTTCGTGCCTCTCGTGAGGACGCGATGAAGCGGCGGGGTTATTTCCCCGCCGTTTTTTGTTTGCCGGCCTCCGGCTCAAGCCCGAGCGTGCGACCGGGGAAGCCGGCGGCGTCGAAATAGCGCTGGCTGCCGACGCGCTGGAAGTTGAGGACGGTCTGCAGTCCGTTCTCGGACATCTTCGACTTCTCCACGGCCTTGTACGCCTTGGGCACGATGCCGTTAGGCAGGGCCTCCGACATCACCCGGCCGACCAGGCCCCCATTCTGCGACCTGCGCAGCCCCATGATCTGGGCGGCGGTCATGCCGACGTCGGCATTGCTGACCGGCAGCTCGTCGACGAAGCCGGCTTTGAAGTCCGGCCCGATCGCGGCCATGAAGTTCATGGTGTCGCCGCGGCTGAAGCTGCCATGCATGCCCTGGCCCTGGCGCAGCACGGTGTCGGCCACCTGCACCGAGCAGTTGGTCGGCGCCTCGCCGCAATCGCTGGCATAGGAGCGGAAGTTGACGACGATCGCCGGCGTCGGCGTCGCCGCCTTGCCGCGCAGGTTGATGCTCGACAGCGGCAGTGTGCCGGGGAAGCGGCCGAGGGAGTCGTCGACGAACAGGCCGGAGACGTAGTCCTGCTCGAGCAGCGCCTTGACGGTCTTGGCTGCCAGCTTCTTGTCCTTGTTTGGCAGATAAACCAGGTCCGAGCCGCCATTGGTGGCGACGACGAGATCGGGCTTGGTCGGGTCCTTGCCGAGCACGCCGTTACCGGCCTTCGGATGCTTGTTGCCCTCGACCTTCGCATTCTTGTCGTTGGGATCGAACAGCGGCAGGTCGAGCGCCTTGGCGAGGTCGAGCGCCAGAAAGCCCATCGGCAAAAAGTCCTTCGGCGTGTCGTCATAGCTGACCTTGGCCGAGGGGCTGGTCTTGCTCTCCTTGGAGATGGTCGAGAAGCCGTGGTCGGCCTGGATCATGATGTTGGTGTTCGCGGCGAGCCCGAGCTCGTCCAGCGCCCTGCGGATCTGGGCGAGGTTGTTGTCGGCGTTCTTGATGCTCGCCATCGTGCTCGGGCCGTTGATGCCGGGCATGATCTGATTGAGGCTGTCGCCCTGGTTGTGCTGGGTGCCGTCCGGATCGCGCGACCAGAACACCAGCACGAACGGCTTGTTGCGTGCCTTGAACATCGGCAGCACGGCCTTGGTCGCGACGTCGGCGAGGTAGGCCTGCTGCGCGACGTTGGCGACGGTGGTGCCGGGCGTCTTGGCGTCGCCGGCCTTGGCGTTGTCGCCGCGCGAGGGAGTGGCGAGGGGCAGACCGGCCTTGGTCAGGGCCTCTTTCATTTCGTCCGACAGCGCGACGCTGTTCTTGCCGCCGGTGGCGTCGTCGATGACGATCGAATGATTGCCCGGCTTGTCCGGATGATCGGTGTGGTCGAACTGATAGGTCGGACCGACTTTGCCGATGGCCGCCGTGCTCAGGCCCTTGTCGCGAGCCATCTTCAAAATGGTCTCCTCGTTGAGATAGTCGCCCTTGAAGTGCTCGTCGATGTCGCCGAGAACCGCATCGTTCTCGATGAAGGGGACCACGGTATCGCCGGCGGGCACGGACGTGTAGTTGGTCCAGATCGTGTTGGAGAACACGCCGGTGTCGCCGAGATAATGGCCGGTCGATATCGCCGAGCCGTTGGCCATGGTGAAGGTCGGAAACAGCGAATGGGGGTTCTTGAAATTGACGCCCTTGTCGCGGACCTCTGCCATCGCCGGCGCCGTCTCGGGAGTGACCTTCAGCGCGCGCAGGCCGTCAGGGATGAACAGGATCAGGTTATGAGGCGTGTTGTTCTGCGCGGAGGCAAGTCCGGTGGACAGCACTGTCAATCCGGCGGACAGCAACACCAGTGAACGGCGCATAGATCTCTCCCAGCAGTGAGGCGGCTCGGCGACCGATCGCGGCCGCTGCCTTCGTTTAGTTTTGCTGCATGACAGTTTTGTTACAAGAGCGAAGAGGGATGCAAGGGGGGTGGGGAGGGCGCCGCGCGATGTCTGGCGGCGGAGCAAGGTGTTGGCTGGGTGAGTGGCGGTGCTCTGTTAGGAGCATACGGCCATCCGCAACTTCGGCGTCGTCCTCACTTTTCGACGATGCGCAAATAGCGCAATCCGCTTTCACGAGCATCGTCATTGCGAGCGCGGGAAGCAATCCAGACTGTCGCAGCGGGACGACTATGGATTGCTTCGCTGCGCTCGCAATGACGGAGTGTGCGCAACAGCGTCGCTCTTTCAATTCTCATCGCCAACTGCGGACGTATCCTTGCGGCTCGTTTCGCGTGATGATCGCGATATCCGTCTCTGCGGCGACCGGAGTGCGCAATCAATAGCATAGTTTCAAAATTCGAATAATCAGTATTAGTTGTCGTCGACGTCTTGACGCCGGACTCGTGTTTTGGCCCGCCGTCACTCAGATCGGCAATTCAACGAACACTATCCTGAGAAACGCAGGACATGCTGGACTGGCTGCGCAAACAACAACATGGCCGCTGAAACGCGAGGGCCCACCGTCCGCTGGACGGTGGGCCTGGTGGCGCGCCGATCTTACCAGTAGCTATAGCGACCGCTCAGCGTGCCGTTGTTGTTGCCGCCGGGGCCGACGTCACCTTGCGTCGAACTCGGCGTCGGATGGTTGGTGCCGTTGAGCGGGCCGTACGGCGCCGCAGGCCCGAGGTAGTACATTGGGCCCGGCCGCACCGGTTCATAGGCGGGGCCGCTGCGCTCCCATCCCACGCCGTTGCCGTTCCAATCGTAGGCCTGGGCCGACGCGGCGGTTGTACCCGCCATGAGCGATGCCGTGACCAGGCATGCAAGTTTTGCCTTACGTTGCATCGAGATGCTCCCTTGCTGTGTCGGGCCCAACGACCGCAATGCAGCAGCGTTCCGCCGCATCCGGTCAACTCGATCAACTCGCGATCAACAGGTTATGAGACGCGTTCACGGAACGACGTCTTGGCAACGCCCCGGCGGCAGGACGGGCGCGTCTTGCCCGCAGGGCTCGCTCTGTTAATCCCGTTCCTTAACCAATAATTAATTATACGTTTGCGGGGGAGCTGCGGACCGGCCTAGCGTGCAGTGGGGAGCTGCCGTAGCCAACGAGTTGGTGCGTATCATGACCTATAAATTGCATGGGGCGTTGCTCGCCTTGCTCAGCGCAGCCGCGCTGCTCCTTAGTCCGAACGAGAGTGTTGCCAGGCCTGCGATTGCCCCCGCCGCGCCGCCGGCGGTCGGCCGTCCAGCGATCGTGCCGCCCGCAGCCCGGTTCCACCACCGGCGGAACAATCCATTTGTCTACTGGCCGGGCGGGGGCGGGTTCTACTACGACCCCGGCATGACCAACCAGCCCTTCGTCGATGCGGCGCAGCCGCCGCAGTCCACCGACGTGCGCTACACCTACACCTATGACGTCCCCTGGGACTGGGCGCATCGTTTCCCGCCGAACGTCGTGCCGTCCGACCGTCCGTATGTGCCGAGCTGCCCATCGGAGACGGTCACCGTGCCCGGCCGCGGCGGTGGCGAGCACACCGTCAACATCATGCGCTGCTACTGAGCGGCGGATTCTCTAGCCCAGCTCGAAGCTGGTCACGCCGAAGATGCGGTCGAGCTGCAGTGGGCGGATCGGTCCGGTATACATCCGCGCGGTCTCGAACACCGGCGTGAGGCCGAAGGACTCGGCCAATGCAACGGCCTCGCCGTTGATGGCGGGGACGTCGAGAAAGACCTCGCCGCTGCCGGCGCTTGCGAGCAGGGCCCGCAGGATCGTATCCGCGCCGGCGCGATCGTCGGCGACGAGCGGGCCGATCTTGCGGCCGGTCCGGCACGGACGGATCACACCCCATGCCGCAAGCCGGCCGTCGCGCATGAGCGCGCGACCGATATGGCCGGGTGCATCGATCCAGGCACGCAGGAACGCGCGGCGCGGAGCGGGGAAGACGGTGGCATCGTCGGCCTCCACCACTGCTAACGGGATGTTCTCGAGCGCGACGACACCAGCCGGCGGCGAAGGCGGGGCCGCGACGGTGCCGCCGTGGCGGATATTGGCGTAGGCAAGCCGGAAGCCGGATTTTTTGTAATTGTCCTGCTGCGCCACAACGCCGTCGAGCCCGATGACGCGGGATCCCGCATGCGCGATCGCCGCATTCCAGATGCGCAGGCCGTGGCCCGCACCGCGAAAGGCGGCGCGCACGATGTAGAAGCCGAGAAAGGCGAAGGTCTCGCCATAGTTCACGCAGGAGACGGTCGCGACCGGCTCGCCATCGATCTCGCCGAGGAAGAAGCCTTGCGCATCGGGGACGGCGAAACAGGAGGCGTCGGCGAGCCCCGGATTCCAGCCCTCTGCGGCGGCCCAATCGACCGCGAGGGAAGTCTCCCCGGGGCGCATGTTGCGGATCTGCAAGTCGCTCATGATGGTGGCCTGTTGCGATGGTGGACCTATCGGCAATTCTGCTTGTAGAAGAGCCGATGATAGGCCGGGCCGTCGGCTCGCCTCAACGGTATCGCAAGGATGATCGTCATGGCAGCGGAAAAGGTCGCACTCGTCACCGCAGGCGGCAGTGGCATGGGGGCGGGGGCTGCGCGGCGGCTCGCCGGCGACGGTTTTCGCGTCGCGATCCTGTCGTCCTCCGGCAAGGGTGAGGCACTGGCGGCCGAGCTTGGCGGCTTCGGCGTCACCGGCTCGAACAAGTCGAGCGACGATCTGAAGCGGGTCGTCGACGGTGCGCTTGCCAAGTGGGGACGCATCGACGTGCTCGTCAACAGCGCCGGCCACGGACCGCGCGCGCCGATCACGGAGATCACCGACGAGCAGTGGCATGCCGGCCTCGATACTTATCTGCTGAACGTGGTCCGTCCGACACGGCTGGTCACGCCGGTCATGCAGGCGCAGAAGGGCGGCGCCATCATCAACATCTCGACCGCCTGGGCGTTCGAGCCGAGCGCGATGTTCCCGACCTCGGCAGTGTTTCGCGCAGGCCTGGCCGCCTTCACCAAGATCTTCACCGACACTCATGCGGCCGACAACATCCGGATGAACAACGTGCTGCCGGGCTGGATCGACAGCCTGCCGCAGACGGACGCGCGCCGCGACAGCGTGCCGCTGAAGCGCTACGGCAAGGTCGAGGAGATCGCGGCGACGATCTCGTTCCTGGCCTCGGACGGTGCGGCCTACATCACCGGACAGAACATCCGCGTCGACGGCGGACTGACGCGATCGGTCTGACGCCGTTGTCTCAATGTGACGCGACCAGCCGCGCGAGCGTAGGCAGGATCTTGTAGCGCGCGATCTCGTGCGGATAGTCGCCGCGGTTGGCCAGCAGCGCGATGCCGAGCCGTCGGGCCGGGACGAGGCCGATATAGCCAGAGGCGTTGTTGAGGCCGCCGGGCTTGTCCACGACCGTGAGACCGGGAAGATGCACCGTCTCCCAAGCCATGCCCTGTCCGAATTTCTCGTCGACGCGGAAGGCTTCGCGCTGCGTTATCTGGAGGGCCTCGCGCAGTTGCGGTTCGATCGATCGGCCGTCGACGCAGGCAGCCATGAGGCTCGCCAGATCCCGTGCCGAGGAAAACATCTGGCCGGTGCCGGGGACATCGAAATAGCTCTGCTGGTTGCCGGGCGGGCCGATCGCCATGCCCTGGTCCGAATAACCCTGGACGACGCGCCGCATCCGCGGCGCGTCCATGACGGCGCGGTTGTCTGCACCGCGGTCCGGGATGGACGTCGCTTTCATGCCAATCGGCATCAGGACGCGGCGCTCGATGAGCTCGCGGATCGGCTTGCCGTAGCAGCGCTCGAGCACGAGCTGGAGCAGCACGTAGCCGGCATGGCTGTAGATGCGCTGTTTCCCGGGCGCCGCGTCCGCAGGTGGCGCGAAGGCGTCGAGCATGCCGATGAACTGCTCGCGCGTGTACGACTCGTTCGGCCATGGCGGATGGTCGGTCGGCAGCAGCAGGCCCGAGGTATGGGTGGCGAGCTCGCCGACGGTGACGCGGCGAATGTAATCGCCGGTGAGCTCAGGCAGGTATTTCGACACACGATCGTCGAGCCGCAACTCGCCGCGCAGCGCGCCGAGCGCCACCAGCGTCGCCTCGAAAGGCTTTCGCAAGGAGGCGAGATTGAACAGCGTATCCGACGTCACGGGGAGTCGGGTCGTGTCGTCGGCAAAGCCATAGTTGAAGAATTCGACGTGGCGTCCGGCATAGAGCGCGGCGGCGAGGCCGCCTGGATGGTCCGGCGTCGCGGTCGGTGCGAGCTCGGCCGCAACGATGTCGCGCATCAACGCAATCATGTCGGAATCCGCGGCTGCGCGGCGCGGCCGGGCGAGGCAGATCGCGAGCGGTACGAGTGCAGCCCGGGCGAAAGTTCGCCGGGTGAGACGTGTTGATGTGACAAAAGACGGCACGGTCCGAATGTACGATGCGATGCGCCCCCGCTTCGTCTTACAGGGAAGGACCGCGCATCCCAACTCACGTTTGCGCGCTGTGGGTTCCGCATGACGGCCGTCGTTCAGCTTCGTCGCGCGAATGGAGCGGAGCGAAATCCGCGCTCGGAGTGGATTCGCGGCCGATAGAATTTTACTTAGCCGATAGGATAACAATTGTTGACGCTGCCCGGCGCATCGCCTATAGTTAGCTACATGGCTAACCAATTGACCGGACTGGATCAGATCTTTGCAGCACTCGCCGACCCGACCCGGCGGGCGATCGTGATGCGGCTGTGCGCGGGCGAAGCATCGGTCGGCGAGCTCGCCGATCCCTTCGACATGGCGCTGCCGAGCTTCATGAAACACATCCACGTGCTGGAGACGAGCGGCCTTGTGCAATCGGAGAAGGCAGGCCGCGTGCGCACCTGCCGTCTCAAACCGGATGCACTTCTCGGTGCGGAAGACTGGTTCCAGCAGCAGCGTGCGATCTGGGAGGCGCGGCTCGACCGGTTCGAGGCCTATGTGATGAAGTTGAAGAAAGAGAAGGAAAGGGCGGCTGCAAAGCGGCCGTCCCGAACAACCAAACGGAAAGGTTCTAAGTGATGACGAATTCTGCCAACCCTGCTTTGTCGCAATGGTCGCTCGACCGCGAGATCGTGATGTCGCGCGTGATCGACGCGCCGCGTGCGCTGGTGTTCGAGGCGTGGTCCGATCCAAAACATCTGCCGCAATGGTTCGGCCCGAAGGGGTTCAAGATCGAGACCCATGAGATCGACGTGCGCGTCGGAGGCGTCTGGCGTTTCAACATGATCGGCCCCGACGGCACGGTCTATCCGAACCGCATGCGTTTCCGCCGCATCGAGCGGCCGCATCTGATGGAGATGGACCACGGCGTGGACAAGGACGATGATCCCGGTCTGTTTCGCTTCACCATCACCTTCGCAGAGCAGAGCAACGGCAAGACCGTGCTGACGCTCCGGCAATTGGCATCGACCACGGAGCAGCGCGATGCCATGATCGGCTTTGGCGCCGTCGAATACGGCTACCAGACTCTCGACAAGCTCGCGGCCCATGTGGCGACGATGAAGGGCTGATTGCGAACCCTGGAATCTCCAAGTTCGGCGTCCTCGCTCACAGGCGATTCGCGGAAACAGATGCGGCCCCGGCGAAAGGACCTCGCCAGGGCTGCGCTCGCGCGCGCATCCTGTCACGGCGCGCGACTGATGATCCGACTATCGCCGCGGGACGTTGAATTCACTCGCCCTTGAGGCCGGCGTCGCGGATCAGCGCGCTCCATTTGTGCGTCTCGGCGTCGATGAACCGGCTGAATTCGGCGGCCGTGGTCGCGTGCACCTCGAGGCCTTGGGCAGAGAGCTTTTGCTTGATGTCGGCGCTATCGAGCACGCGCAGGATTGCGGCTTGAATACGATCGACCACGGACTGCGGCGTCTTGGTCGGCACCATGAAGCCAAACCAGCCGGCGGCGATCACGTTGGAAAAGCCTTGCTCGCGCAGGGTCGGCGCCTGCGGGTAGAGGGCGCTGCGCTCGCTGGAAGCGACGCCGAGCACGGTGAAATTGCCGCTCTGGATATAGGGCAGAGCGGTCGGCAACGCTGTCAGCGTGGCATCGACGCGCCCGGCGAGCAGCTCGGTGTAGGACGCTGCGTCGCCGCGGAAGGGAATGTTGAGGCCTTTAACGCCGGCGTCCCTGAACAGGAGCTCGCCGGCGAGCTGTGGCTGCGAACCGGCGCCGGGCGAGGCGAAGGTCAGTCCGTCCGGCTTCGACTTGCCGTAGGCGATCAGCTCAGGCAACGTCTTGAACGGCGCGTCCGCGCTGATGATCAGGAACAGCGGCGCGATCACGGCCATGGCGACCGTCTGCAGGTCCTTGCGATCATAGGTCAGCTTGCCGAACAGCGCTTCGGCGGTGGCGTAGGGGGCTGCGACATAGAGGAGCGTGTAGCCGTCGCCCGGTGCGTGCGCGACCAGATCGTTGGCGATGCGCGTGCCGGCACCGGGCTTGTTCTCGACGATGAACTGCTGATGCAGGTTCCGGCCAAGCTCATCGGCGAACAGGCGCAGCGAGATGTCGTTCGATCCGCCCGGCCCATAAGGCGAGATCAGCCGCACCAGTCGCGAGGGCCACGCATCTTCAGCGCGCGCGGACAATGAAACAGCGGGCAGCGAGACGGCGAGGGTGCCCAGCAATGTTCGGCGCGTCATGATCATGGTGGCCTCCCGGACGTGGAGTGCCAGTTGCGTCGTTCATGGCCTGGCCCTCTTCTTGTTTTGTTTACGTGCTTCGATCGACGGCCCCGCAGCGTTGACAATCGCACGGATGTTGTCGGCAAGGGCGGCGATCCGCGGACCGATCTCGCCCTCCAACTGACCGGGCTGAAGCCGGAACGCGGGGATGCCGCAGTTGATGGAGAAGGACTGTTTCAGCTCGCGCGCATGAAACAGCGGCGCGGCGACGGCATGGATCGAGGCGATGTACTCGCCCCAGCAGGCGCAGAAGCCGCGGCTTGCGCATTGCGCGAGGCCCGCGCGGTAAGTGTCGCGGAACGCCGACCACAGCTCGGCGTCTTCGTTCTTGATACGCTCTTCCAGGAATGCGGCGTCGGCCGGCGGCAAGGTCGCCGCCGCGGCGCGGCCCATTGCCGTCATCACCACGGAAATCGGCATGCCGATGTCGGGGACGTGCGGTCCGACATCGCCGGAGCGCGCGGTCTCGACATAGATCATGGAGGTGCCGTCGAGCAGGCCGATCGACACGGTGCCGCGGACGCTTTGCGCGAGCTCCTGCATCATCGGGCGCGCGACCTGGCGGAATTGCATGTCGGCCAGCAGCGGATGCGCCATCCGCAAGGCGCGCGCACCGACGCGGTATTTCGCGCGCTCGGCGTCGTAGCGGAGATAGCCGAGCTCGGCGAGCGTGTGGGTGAGGCGCGCGACAGTCGGCCGCGGAATGCCGGTCAGTGTCGACAGCTCCATGTTGCCGAGCAGCGTCGTTCCGGCCTTGAACGCCTCGAGCACCACGAGACCCTTTGCGAGAGTCGTGGCGAAAGCTGCGTCATCGGCACTCTCGGCCAGCACTGCGGCAGCGGATGAGGAGGTCTGTTTGGACCTGAGAGTTCGAGCCATACGGAATTAATGAACCCGCCAGGCCTATCTGTCCAATAATTTCGCCAATCAGCCAAAATTGTCCAATATGTGCGCAGGCCAGGGAGACGGCCGCAAAGCACGTCAACGCACAGATATTTGTCGTGATTCCATGACGTCCTGTGACAGGATTGTTACGACGACATGTCAAATCGATAACAGCGGAGCGGTTCATGCTGCAGTGGCAGGCGCGGTCAAATCCCCTCGCGTGGTGGTGGGGGGCCCTGACGCTGGTGAGTGCCGCCAACATCCTCGTCTGGTTCATGCTGTACCGCGAGTTCTACCCGACGCCTTCGGCCAGCGTGGGCGGCGGCTCCGACATCGGGCTGATGTTCCTGCTCTGCGCAGCCTATGTGTTCGGCTGCGCCTTCCGCTCGGTGCTGCCGCGCGCCGACGTGCAGCGGATCTGTTTGTTCGACACCTGGCTGTCGAGCGTCTTCGTCGGCCGCTCGGTCGCAACCGTCGCAGAGGTCTGTTTCGCCGCGCAATGGGCCATCATTCTGCACCAGCTCGGCGGCATGGCGGGCGCACAGACGACCATCAACATCGCGCTCGTGATCGTGCCTGTGATCATCATTGCGGAGTGTTTCTCCTGGTACGCGGTGCTGACCACCAACTATCTCTTCAACGCCATCGAGAACTCGCTATGGGCGGTGACCTTCTTCCTGGCCGGAATCGCGCTGTGCCGCTTGATGCCAGAGTTTCAGGGCCCGGTGCGCTGGGCGCTGATCGCCGGCATCGTCGGCATCGCCTGCTTCCTCGCCTTCCTCGTCACCGTCGACGTGCCGATGTATCTCAGCCGTTGGCGGGCAGGGCATGCCGAGGGCAACAAGTTCCTCGGCTTCCTCGAGGGCCTGCATGACGTCAGCACGCGCTGGGTGGTGACCCACGACATCGCGCACTGGAAGGGTGAGCTTGCCTGGATGGCGCTGTATTTCAGCGCCGCGGTGTGGTCGAGCCTTGCGCTCTGCGCACTCTATGCGATGGAAATCACGCGCTATCTCGCCTGATCGGCCTACTTGCCGACCAGGCCGCACTTGCTGCGGTCGAGCGGGCGGAAGGCCTGGTCGGGCGGGATCGTCGCGACCAGCTTGACGAAGTCCCAGGGGCCCCTGGATTCCTCGGGCGTCTTGACCTGCACCAGATAGAGATCATGGACCATGCGTTGGTCCTCGCGGATGCGGCCATTGGTGGTGTAGGCATCCGACACCGGCGTTGCCTTCATCTTCGCCATCACGGTCGCGCTGTCGTCGGAATCGCTGTCCTTCACGGCTTGCAGATAATGGCGCACCGCGGAATAGACGCCGGCCTGGATCTGTGACGGCATCGCCTTGCGGCGCGCATAGAACGCATCGGAGAAGCGCCGGGCGGCGGGCGAGACATCCTCGAAGAACGAGGTGACGATGAGGTCGCCGCGGGTCGCCTTCAACCCAACCGACTCGATGTCGACGTTCTGGAACGACATCGGCACGATCTTCATGCCTTGCGCGGCAAGCCCGAATTCTTCCGCTTGCTTGATCGCGGTGGCGTTGTCGCCGGCGACGTTGATCGCGAGAATCTTTGCGCCCGACGACTGCGCCTGGAGCAGGAACGAGCTGTAGTCGGGCGTGCCGAGCTGCGCCCTGACGCTGCCGGCGACCTTGCCGCCGAGCTCGGTGATGCGAGCGCGCGCGGTCGACTCGATCGAGTGGCCGAAGGCGTAGTCGCCGGTGATGAAGAACCACGGCTCCTTGCTGGTCTGCATGATGCCGGAGACCACGGCGGTCGCGGTGGAATAGGCGTCCTGGGTCCACTGCACGCTGCTCGGCGTGCAGGCTTCATCGGTGAGCTGGTTGGCGCCGGCGCCCGAGACGAGGAAGATCCTGCCATTGCCGCGCACCAGCTCCTGCACGGCGAGCGCCGCCCCCGAGCTGCCGCCGTCGGCGATCGCCTGAACGCCGTCGCTGAACCACTTTCGTGCGAGGGACGATGCGAGGTCAGGCTTGTTCTGGTGGTCGGCCTGCAAAATCTCGATCGGCTTGCCGTCGATCTTGCCGCCGAACTCTTCCGCCGCCATCCGCGCCGCCTCGACCGAGCCCGGGCCCATTGCGGTCGCGAATACGCCGTTCATGTCGGTGAGGACGCCGATGCGGATCGCGTCGCCCTTGATCTCGGCGCGGGCCGCGGAGCCAGCGAGCGCGACCAGCAGGGTGGCGGCGGATGTCATGCGGATTGTGCCCATGTCGTTTCCTGATTTTGTCGTCCGTTGATTGATCGGCGTCGGTGGTCAGGCCGTCTCGGCGATGACCCTGTTGCGCAAGATCCCGATGCCGGAGATCTCGACCTCGACGGTGTCGCCGGGGCGCATCCACAGCGGCGGCGTACGCTTGGCGCCAACGCCGCCCGGCGTGCCCGTGACGATGACGTCACCGGCGACGAGCGGGCAGATCGTCGAGATGTAGGCGATCAGCTCCGGTATCGCCGTGATCAGGAGATCGGTGGTGGTGTTCTGCACGACGATGCCATTGAGCCGCGTCTGCAAAGTGAGTTTTGATGGATCGGGGATTTCGTCCGTCGTCACCAGCCACGGGCCAAAGCTGCCGCTTTCTGCGAAGGCCTTGCCGGAGAGGAACTGGCTGGTGTGGCGCTGCCAGTCGCGGACGCTGCCTTCATTGTAGCAGGCATAGCCGGCGACGTGGTCGAGCGCGCGGCTTGCCGGGATGCGGCGGCCTTCCTTGCCGATGACGAGCGCGAGCTCGCCCTCATAGTCGAAATCGTTGCTGACATCAGGCTTCACGATGGGTTGGAGATGTCCGACCTGGCTGCAGGCGAAGCGGGCGAACAGCGCCGGCTTCTCGGTGACGCTGCGGCCGGTCTCGGCGACGTGGTCGCGATAGTTGAGGCCGACGCAGATGATCTTGCCGGGATCGGGGATGACGGGCGAGAAGGTGATCTTGTCGAGGGGATGATCGGGCGCTACCGACGCGGCGAGCTTTGCCGCGTCCGCAAGCCGGCCGGTTTCGAGCAGCCGGCGCAGCGTCGTGCAGCCGTCGGCGGCCATGCGCGCACCGAGATCGACGACGCCGTCGTCGTTGACGGCTCCGAAGGAGGTGCGGCCGTCGGCGATGAATGAGAGCAGTTTCATGGGATATCCTCGAGGGGTGTTGGTTCAGGCCGCGGATGGCACGTGGGAGGGATGATTGCGGCGACGAGCCGGTCGAGTTCAGCATCGTTGCGGGCGGCGCCGCGGACGTAGCGGTCGGGGCGAACGAGTGCGGCCGCGATGCCGTGCTCGTGGAGCCAGCCTCCCACGCCTTCGGCATCATCGCCGGTGAGAATCGCGATTCCCGCTTGCGACAGCCTGCTGCGAAGACGGGACGAGAGCGCAGCGGCGCTCTCGACCAGAACAAGGTGGGCGTAACCGATCCGATCGTCGCTACGACTGCCGTCGTTCAACGCGAACTGCGGCGCAAGCTGTCCGGCCAATGGTAGATCGCTGAGCGTGAGTCCGGGGCCGAGCAGAGGCTTTTTCACCTCGAGCTTCACTGGCGCGTTCTCGCGCGCTTCGCCGGCGGCGAGGCCCGCTTCGATCGCCCTGGTGTTGATGACGCCGCCGAGGCGAATGGCAAGCTCTATGAACTCGCGCACGTGAGGCAGGCGCTCGCTTTGATAAGTGTCGAGCAAATCGGCCCGGGCGCGGCCACGCAGGATGGCACCGAGCTTCCACGCAAGGTTCGCGGCATCGCGGATACCGGCGCACATGCCTTGTCCGAGGAACGGCGGGGTCTGGTGCGCAGAGTCGCCAGCGAGCAAGAGCCGTCCGCTCCGCCATTGCTGCGCGATGGTGGAGTGAAAGGTGTAGACCGCGGCACGCTCGATCTCGGCGTCCCCGGGTGCGATCCAGCGCGACAAGAGCTTCCAGACCATTGCCGGCTGTGCGACCTCTTGGGAGTCTTCGTCGGGACGGACCGTGATCTCCCAGCGCCGTCGTGTACCGGTGCCGCGGACATAGGTTGCGGGACGGCGCGGATCGCAATGCTGGATGCTGTAGTCGCCGAGGTCGTCGCGGTTGCGCTTGAGCAGGACGTCGACTACGAGCCAGCGCTCGTGAAAGCCGAGATCATCCATGCCGGACCCGATGAAGCGGCGCACCAGCGAGCGCGCGCCGTCGCAGCCGACGACGTAGCCGGCGCGGATTTCGCTGAGCTTGCCGTTGGAGAGATCTTCATAGCGGACGCGTACGCCGCGTTCGTCCTGATCCAGCGCGAACACGTCGCAGCGGTTACGCAAGGTGACGTGCGGCCAGCGGTTCAGGCCGCCGATCAGCGCGTCCTCTAGGTCAGGCTGGTGGAAACGGTAGCTGAGATTCCAGCCCATCGGCGTCGGCGTTTGCGGACGCGACCAGTCCAGAAGCATCCGGCCGTCGGCGTCGAGGAAGCGCATGCCGGGGCTGAGGATAACATGCGGCAGGATGGCGTCGGCGAGGCCGATGGTCTGGAACACGCGCATGCATTCGTCGTCGAAATGCACCGCGCGCGGCAAATGGTAAGTCCGCGCCTCGCGCTCCAGCACCAGCGTCCGCACGCCGCAGAGGCCGAGCAGGTTGGCGAGCGTCGCGCCGACCGGGCCGCGGCCGACGATCACGACGTCGAAGTGTTCGGGGGCGGATCTATCTTGCATGGGGCTATCTCTTCCCCAAGTTATGCCCCCGCTTCAACGCCACCGCGCCAAGTGTCCGCCCTGCGGACGGATGCTAGCACTCGTCAAGCCTGGCATGACGGTGCGGAGGAGTCAGCGCGAGAGCGACGACATATGGCTTTGGGTGAGGTCTAAACCCCGACCGGAATCGCGGACGCCGTCTCCTGTAGCTGCGTCGCGAACTGCGCGATCGCCTCGTCGATCCCGAGCGCCGAGCGGATCCAGATGATGGAGATGCAGCCAAACACCGCGCCGCTGCGGACGATGGGAACGGCGATCGAGGCGGTCTTGGGATTGTATTCGCCTTCGCTGCGGATGGCGTAGCCGCGTGCCCGGGTCTCGGCGATCATGCGGTCGAAGCGAGCGGATTCGAGGAAGGGGCGGTCGTCGACCTCGTCGATCCGGCGCAGATGGTTGACGATCAGGTCGCGCTCGCGCGCGGGGCAGGCGGCGAGATAGGCGCGCCCCGCAGAGGTGCGCAACATCGGCAGGCGCTTGCCGATCATGCCGCGATCGATCGAGAGCGGGCTGCGGGAATGGGTGGTCTCCTGCACCACCATCGCCGCGTTCTCGTAGGTGGAGAGGTCGACTGGCCAGACCAGGGCCTTGCTGAGCTCGGCGAGAAAAGGCGCCGCCGCCTGGCAGATCACCACGCCGGGGTCGTAGCCGTCGCCGAGGCTGAGGGCGCGGCGGGTGACGCGAAAGCGGTCGTCGCTGGCGCTACGCGCGACGTAGCCGAGCTCCTCCAGCGTTTCGAGCAAGCGGTAGACGGTGGGGCGAGGCAGGTCGAGGGCGCGCGCGACGTCGCCGGCGCGGATGCCGCCGGAGCGGTTGACCTCGTGCAGCACGTCCAGTCCGCGCTTGAAGGCGCGGACGCCCTCCGACTGCCGTGGCCGGTCCGCCCGCGTCCGCTCCTTGGACACTTCGAATTTCCTCCCTTGTGCCGCTTCGTCCCGCGACTATCGTCCTCGCGAACGCGAAGCGATTGCCGGGATGCCACCGTAGGATCGCGCGCGGCCGGTATCAAGTTCGACGCAGTGCGGCGAACGCGAGACGATCGGGAGGACGTCGATGGAAATCACCGCGCTCGGCTATATCGGGATCAGTTCATCGGAGCTCGACCAGTGGAGCCGAATGGCGACCGGCTTGCTCGGCATGCAGCAGATCGACCGCGGCGGCAAGATGCGCGCCTTCCGCATGGACGATCGCAAGCAGCGGCTGATCGTCGATGGTAGCAGCGATGCTGGCCTGGCGATGATGGGCTGGGAGGTTCCGTCCACCGCCGAACTCGACCGGCTCGCCGACCGCCTCGAAAGGCACGCCGTGAAGGTGACGCGCGGGTCGCGCGCGCTCGCGGACGAGCGGCACGTGACCGAGCTGATTGCATTCGCGGATCCCGCCGGCAACCGGCTCGAAGCGTTCTGCAAGCCCGAGCTTGCGACCGAGCCGTTCAAGCCAGGCCGGCCGATCTCGGGCTTCCGCACCGGCGCGCTCGGCATGGGACACGTCGTGCTCAACGTGGAGGACGTCGAGCCGCTGTTGCCGTTCTATCGCGACGTGCTCGGCTTTCACGTCTCCGACTTCGGGCTGAAGCCCTATCGGCTCTACTTCTTCCACGTCAACGGCCGCCACCACAGCTTTGCGATGGTGGGTTCGGGGCGGAAGGCGCTGCACCATTTCATGGTCGAGCTCGGCAGCCTCGACGATGTCGGGCAGGGCTATGATCTCGCGCAGATGGACGAGGGCCGCGTCGCCTACACGCTGGGGCGGCACACCAACGACCACATGACCTCGTTCTACGTCAACACGCCATCAGGTTTCTTCATCGAATATGGCTGGGGCGGGCGGGTCATCGATCCCGAGACCTGGCAGCCGCACGAGACCTTCGACGGCCCATCGCTGTGGGGCCACGAGCGGCTGTACATGCCCGAAGAACAGCGCAAGCGCCTGCGCGACATGCGATTGGATGCGGCCGCGCGCGGGGTCCGCGTGCCAGACCCAAGCGTGCCGCCGTTGAACTGCGCGTGGCTCGACTCGGTGATCTCCCGCGAATGATCCGACGCCGCTCGCGGCGCTCAGGCTTCGCCCAGGTCGGCCTGCGTCAGCAGGCCCTGGCGCAGGGCCAGCCGGACCAGCTCGATGTCGGAGGCGACGCCGAGCTTGTCCTTGATCAGGGAGTGCAGGTTCGCCACCGTCTTCGGGCTGACGTGGAGCGTTTCGGCGATCTCCTGCGTGCTCCGTTCGGCGAGCAGCAAGCGCAGCACCTCGAACTCGCGCGCGGTGAGGACGTCGGCGGCGGAGCTCTCGCCGGCAAGCCGGCTCAGCGCCAGCTCGTGGTCGATGTCGGGGCTGATGGCGATCTTGCCGGCGAGAATGTCGGTCACGGCACGCACCAGCGTCTCGGGCGGACTGGTCTTGGTGACATAGCCCCTAGCGCCGGCGCGGATCGCCTGCACGGCAAAACCTGCGTTCTGGTGCATGGTGAAGACGAGGATGCGCGCGCCCTTGTCCCATTGCCTGATCCGCCTGATCGCTTCGATCCCGCCGATGCCGGGCATGCTCAGATCCATGATCACGAGATCCGGTTTTGCCGATTTGAACAGGCGGTACGCCTCCGCCCCGTCGGAGGCCTCGGCCACGACGCGGAAGCCCGGCTGCTTCTGCAACACCGAGCGATAGCCTTCGCGAACGACGGCATGATCGTCGACCAGCATGATGGCGCAGCCGGCTCCGTTCATGCGGCGCGCTCTATGATGATGGAATCGACCGGTGCGGGGATTACGACGCGCAGCGTCGCGCCGCAAGTCCCGCCCGTGTCGAAGCTGAGCTCGCCGCCGAGCGCGGCGACGCGCTCGCGCATTCCGAGCAGGCCCATGCCGGATTTGACTGCGGCATCGCCGGGGCGGCCATCGTCAGTGATGCAAAGTGCGATGACACGATCTTCATTCTCCGCAGCCCCGCGTGCGGCTAGTTCGAGGCTGACGCGCGTGGCGCCGGCATGCTTTGCCGCATTGGTGAGCGCTTCCTGTACGATACGGTAGAGCCCGGCACCGACGGCGGCGGGCAGGTTCTCGAACGCGCCGTCGAAGCGGACGTCGAACTTTGGCCGGCCGCGGCTGCGCCCGTTCCAGCCGGCGACCAGGCCCTCGAGGCTGGCGACGAGGCCGAGCTCGTCGACATCGGGCGGACGCAGTCTGAACAGCGCGCCGCGCAACGTCTCCATCATGTCCGTTGCGGTGCGTGCGATACCGTCGCATTCGGCAAGCAGGGCCGGGCAGTCTTCCGCGGCGGTCTGACGCGCCGATGCGGCGAGGGCGCGGATCGCAGCGAGCGATTGCCCGAATTCGTCGTGCAATTCGCGCGCAAGATGACGGCGCTCCTCGTCCTGGAGGGCAATCAGCTTGCGCGTCAGCTCGCTGCGTTCCGCGAGTGTGGTGGCGAGAGTCTCGGCCAGATGGTTGAACACCTCGCGAATGGCCGACAGCTCCGCCAGATCGAACGGCGGCAGCCGTGCCGTCAGGTCGTTGGCGGTGATCCGTTCGAGGCCGGCGCGAACCACCTGTGTCGGACGCAACGCGCGGGCCAACGCCGCATAGACGAGGGCACAGAGCAGCGGCAGCGCGATCGCGAGCGCGGTCGTCAGCCGGCCCGCCTCATGCCAGGCTTGCGCCGTGAGCACGGCCGGATCGATCCATGCGACGGCTTCGCCGATCTTCATCCCGCGCGCCTCGACCGTGCGGACGGCCTCGCGGCCCGGATCGAACAGGCTGCGATAGAAGGCGGCGAAGACCCGTGGCGGTTCACCGCCTGCATTGGGTGCACCGCCGCAGAAGCGCTGTACGACATCGCCGTTGCTGCCGCGAAAGGCGAGACAGAGGCCGGGCGCCATCACGGAGGCGGCGACATTGTCCAGGTTCGGAAATTCGGAGCGCGGGTTGTTGACCCATTGGATCTTGTTGCGCTGGAGCTCCAGCGTCTTCGCGGCGAGAGCCGCGATCGCATCGATCCTAGCGTGCACCGAACGGTCGGCCTCGACGAGGAAGTAGGCCGCGATCGCCGCGAAGCAGAGCGCGGAGATCGCCGCCACGCGGAGCGTCAGGCGGAGTTTTAGGTCGGGCTTGGAGCGGTTCCACATCGGCGGACACCCTGACTGGTCTTCGGCCATTTAACGGCAGAACGGAACCGCCGGAAAGCGGCGCTGACGATCCGGGACGACGTCGTGAAATTTTCCCGGGCCTTGCCGGGACCTAGATGGCTGCGGGGGCGGGGGCTGCCGGCCTAGGGTCAAGGCCCGTCCATCCCGCGAGGCCGCCCATGCGTCGATCCCTGCCTGTGTTCGTTTCAATTCTCCTGCTCGTTCTGCGGACCGCTGCTGCGTCCGCCGCTGGGCTTGGTGGCGTTGCCATCGATGATTTCAGCTATCTGGACACGTCGGGCGAGCCCGCCAACCAGACCGCCGCTCACGAGAAGCGGCTGGCCGCGTTCATGGCCGCGCTGCGACGGGACATCGCCGCCGGCGAGCGCTACCGGCTTGTTCCGACCGCGCAGGACGGGGCAGCGTTCAAGGTCATCGGCGGCATCCAGAAGACGAGCACGTTGGTGCAATGGGCAAAGGTCGCGGTGATCGACGTCGCTGCCCGCAAGGTCGTGATGGACAAGCTCTACACCTTTCGCGGCGACAATGACGAGGCGTGGGAGCACGCCGAGCGCTTCGTCGCGCGCGAGATCCTGGCGGCGCTCGCCGCACCGGCGCCGATCGCACTTGCGGTGTTCGAGTTCGAACTCGACGACAACACGGCTGCACCCGCGGTGGGCCTCGCGGCCACAGATAGCTCCTATCTGACCGAGGTGACGACTGCGGTGCGCGAAGCGCTCGGGCAATCGGGCCGCTATCGCATCGTCGACGTCAGCGGCGTGCGCGAGGACGCCGTGAGATCCCGCGCCTTGCGCGACTGCAACGGCTGCGATGCCGCCATCGCGGCAAAGCTCGGCGCAGATCAATCGCTGATCGGCGTGGTGCGGCGGGTCAGCCGCACCGAATATACGATCGGCTTCCAGGTGCGGGATGCCCGGACTGGCGCCGTGGTGTCGCGCGGCGACAGCGGGCTGCGCATGGGCGCCGACTATTCCTGGAAGCGCGGCGCCGTCCGGCTGGTCGGCGATCGGCTCATCGAAGGCGCCGCGCAGCCCTGAGGCTCGCGGCTGGCCTCAGAACGTCAACTGCACCTTCATCGATTGCGAGCGGTCGCTGGCGAGCTCGAACGCCGCGACCGCATTCTCGAACGGCATGGCGGCGGTGATCAACGGCTTCACGTCGATCAGGCCTTCGCCCATCAGCCGCACCGCGAGCTCGAATTCGGGATCGAAGCGGAAGGTGCCGCGGAGCTGCAATTCCTTGGCGACGATGGTGTTGATCGGAAGCGTCATCTCGCCGCCGAGGCCGAGCTGCACGAGACTGGCGCCCGGCTGCAGCAGGTCGAGCGCAGTGCGCAGCGCGGCCTGGTTGCCGGAGGCTTCGAACAGCGTGTCGAACACGCCCTTGCCGGCGCGCCAGGCATCGAGCGCCGCGGCATTGCTCGCGACGTTGATGGCGTGACTGGCGCCGAGCTTCTTGGCGACCGCTAGCGGCGCCTCGGCAACATCCGTCACCACGATCTCCGCGGCGCCGCCGAAGCGCGCAACCAAAATCATCAGCGCGCCGATCGGGCCACAGCCAGTGATCAGCACGCGCTTGCCGAGCAGCGGACCCGCCTGCTTGCCGGCATGCAGGCACACCGCGAGTGGCTCGGCGACCGCAGTTTCCGCCAGCGATAGCCTGTCGGCGATCGGCACCGCCTGCGTGGCATCGACGGTCAGGAATTCGCGAAAGCCGCCCTGCACATGCGGAAAGCGCATCGCGCTGCCGAGAAAGCGCATGTCGAGGCACTGGTTGCGCATGCCTTCCTGGCAATGCAGACATTGGCCGCACGGTTTGCTCGGGTTGACGGCAACGCGCGCGCCCGGCTTCACATGGCTGACGCCGTCACCGACCGCCGCGACAACGCCGGCGATCTCGTGGCCCAGCGCCATCGGCTGTTGGATGCGCACGGTGCCGAAGCCGCCATGATGATAGTAATGCAGGTCCGAGCCGCAGATGCCGCCATTTGCGATCTTGACGCGGACCTCGCCTGCACCCGGCGCCGCATCGGGATAGCTGTCGATCCGCAGGTCCTTCGGTGCGTGGATGACGACGGCGCGCATGGCTTGCTCCCTTGTTTCTCGCTCGCGATCACATCGCGGCGATCATGCCACCATCGACATAGATGATCTGGCCGTTGACGCAGGTGGAGGCATCTGAAGCCAGGAAAATCGCGGCCCCAACCAGCTCATCCGGCTTGCCCCAGCGCTTCGAAGGAATGCGGCCCATCAGCCAGTTGTTGAAGTCGGGATTGTTGACCAGAGCTTCGTTCATGTCGGTGAGCATGTAGCCGGGGCCGATCGCATTGGCCTGAATGCCGTGCTGGGCCCATTCCACCGCCATCGAGCGGGTGAGGTTCTTGATGCCGCCTTTGGCGGCGGTGTAGGGCGCGATGGTGGGGCGCGCCAGCTCGCTGCCGAGCGAGCCAATATTGATGATCTTGCCGTGCTTGCGCGGGATCATGCGCTTGGCTGCCTCGCGGCCGATGACGAAGGCGCTGGTGAGGTTGGTCTCGATCACCTTGCGCCATTCGTCGGTGGTAAATTCCACCAGCGGCTTGCGGTGCTGGATGCCGGCATTGTTGACGACGATGTCGACGGCAAGGCCCTTCTTGTCGAACGCATCGAAGGCGGCGACGATGGCCGCCTCATCGGTGACGTTGAAGGCCGCGCCCTCGGCCTGGTGCCCCGCGGCGCGAAATTCGCCGACGGCTTGCTCGACGCGCTTGGGATCGACGCCGTTGACGATGATCTTGGCGCCGGCCTTGGCCATGCCCTCGGCGATGGCGCGGCCGAGGCCACGGGAAGAGCCGGTCACGAGCGCGGTGCGGCCGGAAAGGTCGAAGAGGGAGGTGC
Source organism: Bradyrhizobium sp. ISRA442 (assembly GCF_038085055.1). Taxonomy (NCBI): domain Bacteria; kingdom Pseudomonadati; phylum Pseudomonadota; class Alphaproteobacteria; order Hyphomicrobiales; family Nitrobacteraceae; genus Bradyrhizobium; species Bradyrhizobium sp. ISRA442. The sequence goes on along the minus strand of NZ_JALGCN010000011.1, from coordinate 235,820 downwards.
TCATCTCGAAATTCCTCAGACGTTGGAGCGGCGCACGGTGAGATCGCTGCGGTCGAATACCGCGGGCAGGAGGTCGACGCCAAGGCCGGGTCCTTCCATCGGGAAGACGTAGCCGTCCTTGATCACCGGCATGGTGGTGACGAGCTCATTGTACCAGCCCTTGTAGAAGGCGCGCACCGATTCCTGGATCAGCGTGTTGGGCTGGCTGAAGGACATGTGGATGGCGGCGATGAAGCCCACCGGGCCGATGCAATCATGAGGAGCAAAAGGCCGGTGATAGGTTTCGGCCATGGCGGCGATCTTGCGGCCCTCGGTGAGGCCGCCGGTCCAGCACAGGTCCGCCATCACCACATGCATGGCGTCGCGGTCGAGCATGTCCTTGTAGGGGAAGCGCGACCCCAGCGTCTCGCTGGCGCAGACCCAGACATCGGTCGAGCGCGCATATTCGGCCAGCGCCTGCGGCGAGTTCATCCGGATCGGGTCTTCGTACCAGGTCGGCTTGTAGGGCTCGAGCGCGCGGGCGATCTGCTTGGCCGCAGGTAGATTCCACAGCGAGTGGAGCTCGACCATGATCTCCATCTTGTCGCCGACGGCTTTGCGGATCTTCTCGAACGGCTCGATCGCCTGCTTCATTTGCGCCGCGGTGATGAACAGGCCCTTGTTCTCCTGCGCTGCCGGATCGAACGGCCAGATCTTCATGGCGGAGATGCCGCTTTCGAGCAGGCTCTCGGCCAGCGCATCGGCGCGGGTCATGAAGGCGTCGAGATCCTCGTACGGTCCTTCGGACGCGCCGAGATTCCAGTTGGCGACCGGGCTGATATTGGTCGAGCGGACGTATTTGGTGCCGGCGCAGGTGTTGTAGATGCGCTGCTTGTCGCGGCAGAGACCGCCGAGCATCTGATGCACCGGCTGGCCACAGACCTTGCCGAACAGATCCCACAGCGCGATGTCGATCGCCGAAGCCGCGCGATATTCGACACCGGTCGAGGACTGCGCCATCGGCAGGTTGAGCATGTCGCGGTGGATCGCCTCGATGTGCAGCGGATTGCGGCCGAGCAGGCGGGCGGCAAAGGTGTCGTGGATCTGCGCTTCGACGGCGCCCGCGCCATAGAAGGTCTCGCCGAGACCGATCACGCCGGCGTCGGTGTGGATGCGTACCCAGATGACGTTGGAGAATTCCTCGGTGCGCATGGTTTCGATCGACGTGATCTTCACGGCAACAGTCCTCCCCACACGAACGCATTGCGCCCGTTTGTTGTTGATTTCCGCGCCGCATGAAGCGGCAGTCTCGGCGGGCAGTCTTACGCTTGCTTGTAATATATCACAACATGTTTTAAGAGGGCCAGAAACAAGGCGCCGCCCTGCAAGGACGACAATGCGGGCGGACGGGAGGACGACATGGCACGGCGCAAGCGCGCGCTCGAGGTGGTGAGATCAGACGACGACGGCGACGGCAGGCCCAGCCGCCGCAACCGCCTCAACTTCTTCGAGCTTGCGTATCAAAAGATCGAGGAACTGCTCGTCCATTGCGAGCTCAAGCCCGGCCAGTTCATGACGATGCTGGAGCTGCAGCAGATTACCGGCTTCGGCCGCACGCCGGTGCATCACGCCGTCAATCGCCTCTCCGCCGACACGCTGATCATTATCCGCCCGCGCCACGGGCTGCACATCGCCCCGATTGATCTGGCGCGCGAGCGCATGCTGCTTGGCCTGCGCCGCGACATGGAGCGCTTCGTGATCCGTCTTGCAGCCGACCGCGCCAGCCTCTCGCATCGCAACCAGGCCCTGCACATCGAGCGGCTGCTGCGCGAGCGGCGTGCGAGCCTCACTCTCGACGAATTCAACAGCATCGATCGCCGCATCGACGCGCTGGTGCTGGAGGCGGCCGGCGAGCCGTTCCTCGCCCACACGCTGCGGCCGCTGCATACGCTCTATCGCCGCATCGGCTTCATCCATCACCGCTTCATGCCGGGCCAGGCCGACCTGTCCGGTACGATCGATCATCATCTGGCCATTCTCAATGCGGTCGCCAGCCGCCGCGTCGATGATGCGGTGAAGGCCAGCGATGCACTGATCGACTACATGGACTTCATGTTCACGGGAATGGAGGCGGGGATCGACCCGCGACTGCTCGATTGCAGCATCGAGCCGCTACTGGGCACGTAACGAGTTTTCAGGAGGACCAGACAACATGTCAACGATGGCCATGCCACAACCGACCGCGAGCGAAGCCGCGGTCCGCTACCTCATCACCAACTACAGTCCGAAAGGCAACAAGGTTGGCTGGCTGATGATGGCTTCGATCCTGGTCGAGGCTTGGGATCTGTATTCGATCGCCTTCGTGCTGATCTTCATCCGCGAGCAGTACAATCCCGATCCGTTGATGCTGGGCCTTGCCGCCGCCGGCACGCAGGGCGGCGCGCTGATCGGCGCGCTGCTCGGAGGCTGGCTGTCCGACAAGATCGGCCGCCGTGTGATGTTCCTGGTGACGATGGTGATGTTCATCGTGCTGGCGCTCGCACAGGCCTTCGTGCCCAGCGTCGGCTGGCTCGTCGTGATCCGCTTCCTGCTCGGCATTCCCCTCGGCTCCGACATCTCGACCGGCTACACCTACATCATGGAATCCATGGCCAAGGGCGAGCGGGAGGTCATGGGCAACCGCTGGCAGTTCATGTTCGCGATCGGCGAAGTCCTAACCATCGGCGTCATCGTCATCTTCCTCCTGATCGATATGCAGCACGAGATGCTGTGGCGCGTGACGCTCGGTCTCGGTGCGGTGCCGGCGCTGATCATCCTGATCATGCGCCACGACGTGCCGGAGACGGCGGTGTGGCTGGTGCAGAAGGGACGCTTCCGCGAGGCCAAGCAGGTCGCGCGCGAGATGTTCAACGACAATCTCGACATGCTGCCGGATCAGGACGTGGAGGTGCCGAAGGTCTCTACCCGCGCGTTCCTCGCCGACCTCAAGAAGGATCCGATCCGCTGGCGCGCCACGATCTACGGCTGGATCGCCTGCTTTGCCCAGGGCAGCGAGTTCTCGACCTTCGCCTTCTACCTGCCAGTGCTGTTTGTCATGGTCGGCGTGTCGAGCGTGCTCGGCAACAACCTGGTGACGATGGGACTGTTCTGTCTTGCCGCGGTGTCGGGCTGGGTGGGTCCGCTGCTGACGCCGAAGATCGGCCATCGCGGCATCGCGATCGCCGGCTTCGGCATCGTGCTAGCCTCGCTCCTGGTCGCGGCCTTCGCGCTCTACACCGACAACAAGATGCTGCTGCCGTTCGCCGCGGCCGCGATGCTGTGGGGCCATTATTGGGACGCCTCGAACTGCATGACGATCCCGACCATGGTTGCGAAGCCAAAATATCGCGGCACCGCGAGCGGCTTTGCCTACATGTTCGTGAAGCTGCCGTCGTTCCTGGCGATCTTCCTGTTCCCGTCGCTGTTCGCGGCGATCGGACAGGCGAATGCCACGCTGTTCGTCGCGATCTTCCCGCTGATCGGATTGCTCGCCGCAATCTTCATCCTGCCGGAAGTCTACGGCTACGAGAACGACTGACCGTGCTCGCGGGCGGATTTGTCCGCCGGCATCGCAATAGTTGATCGCGGCGGTGTCGCCGCGATCAACCCGCTCGACGCGTCTTCGGCGCGTCAGGGGCTCATGAAGATCGGATCGATCGTAGCCGTATGACCGAGCAGGCCGATCGCTTCCAGCGCGGCGCTATGCTGGTCGATCGCCACGATGGCGAGCAGGAGCAGCAGCACCGCGGCCGTGAACGCGAGCAGAGCGTTGGCCTTCTCGGGCTGATGTTCGCCCGGGCGGGCCAAAGCCTGCATCTGGCGGCGCGGCGAGAAGTGCTTCGGCAATTCCTTATTCTGCATGATGGACCTCCTTGCCGCGCCGCATGAGCAGGCGCGACAAGCTGAATGATAGGTCCGTTCTTGCCGGCGATATTGATATGGCGCAAATAGCCGCGCTTAAGCCCAGTGTGCGGCTACCAGATTGCCGCAGCTAACGCCGCGATCAGGGCCGGCGGCGTCACGAGCAGGCCCAGCTTGAGGAATGGCCAGGCGCCGACCTCGATCTTTTCCCGCCGCAGCGCCACCAGCCAGAGGATGGTGGCGAGCGATCCGGTGATCGAAAAGTTCGGCCCGAGATCGACGCCGATCAGGATGGCGCTGACGACGGAGGCCGGCAGATGGTCGCTGGCGACGATCGATCCCGCCACGAGACCGACCGGCAGGTTGTTGGCGATATTGTCGGCGATCGCGGTTGCGATCCCGACGCTCCAGGCAGCTTTCGGCACCGACTGCGCGACGGCCTCGTGCAGCAATGCGGACAGATGGCCGATCACGCCGGTCTTCACCAACGCTTCCACCATGACGAAGAGGCCGCCGACCAGCGGCAGCACGCTCCATGACACGTGCTTCAGCACCGGCAGCGGCGACTGGCGGTTGAGCATGAGAACGAGGCCGGTCGTCACCACGCCGCAGACGAAGGTCGGGAGGCCTAGCTGCTTGTCGAGTGCCGAGGCCGTCAGCAGCACGGCGCCGATCGCAGCAATACCGACAGCCGTCAGCTTGCCGCCGCGGCTGAGCTTCCGGTGCGGCACACGGTGCTCGATGGTCTCCTCCTTCAGCGCCCGATGCTGGGTAAGGCGCAGGACGATGTAGGTCAGCACGATCGAGGCGAGCGAGGGCAGCGCGAACAGGCGCAGCCATTCGGTGAGGTGCGGCATGCGGGAGGCGAACACCACGAGATTGGCCGGGTTCGAGATCGGCAGCACGAAGCTCGCGGCATTGGCGATGAAGGCGCAGACGAAGAGGTAGGGCAGCGGCTTTGCGCCGGCCGCGCGCGTCGCGGCATAGACGGCGGGCGTCAGCACGATCGCAGTGGCATCGTTGGAGAGCAGCACCGTCACCAGCGTACCGACGAGATAGATCAGCAGGAACAGCCGCTGCGGCGAGCCGCCGGCATATTCCACGGCAAGCGCAGCGAGATAATCAAACAGGCCTTCGAGCCGCGCCAGCTCGGCGATCAGCATCATCCCGATCAGAAAGAGGTAGACGTCGATACCCTTCGCGATACCGGTGAGCGCGTCGTCCCACGACAGGAAGCCGAACAGCACCAGGCTCCCAGCACCGGCCAGTGCCCAGACCGCCTCCGGCAGGCGAAAGGGGCGGATGATCACGCCTGCGGTCGCCGGCAGGATGATGCTCCAGGCCCAAAGATTGTCGTGCGGCGCGAGTGGCAATGTCGGTCCTCGTTCGATGGCTATTCGGCTGCAATGGTCGAAGCGGGCAGCACCGTCGTCCCCCGTTGCGGTGGTGCTGTATGGGCGATTTGGCGCGTCTCGGGAAGGGCAAAGACGCAGACGACGGCGCCGATCGCGGCGATTGCACCAAGCGTGAGGAATGCTGCGCTATAGCCCGCGCCGACCACGACCAGGCCGGCCAGTGTGGTCGACAGGGCTGCACCCAAGCTTTGCGCCGTGATCACCGCGCCCTGGGCGACGTTGAAGCGACCGGTGTTGCGCATGAGGTCGGCGACGATCACGGGAAAGATCGCGCCAAAAATGCCGGCGCCGACACCATCGAGGAGCTGTACGCCGACCAACCAGTACGGATTGTCGGAGAGCGTGTAGAGTGCGCCGCGGATGGGCAGGATCAAGAGCGCGGCGAGGAAGAAGTGCTTGTGGCCCCAGCGGTCGGCACAGGCGCCGACCAGCATCGCGAACGGCACCATCACCACCTGCGCCGCGACGATGCAGGCCGACATCAGGCTGGTGCCCATGTTCTTGTCCTGAAGAGCGAGTTTTTGCCCGACCAGCGGCAGCATCGCCGCGTTGGAGAGGTGAAACAGCACGACGCAGATCGCGAAGACGAGCAGGGGACGGCAGGTGAGGAGCACGCTGAAGCCCGACGGCTGCTCGCCTGCGCGACCGTCAGCCAAACCGCGGGCGAGGTCATGGTCGATGGCACGTTCGGGGATGAGCATGATACTGACGAGACTTGCCAGCGACATGAAGGCGAGCAGGTAGAACACGATGGTTGGACCGAATTGGTAGGCCCCGATGCCCGCAATCGCCGCAGCCGCGGCATTGCCCGCGTGGTTGAACGTCTCGTTGCGTCCGATCCGTGCGGTGAAGGCGCGATGGCCAGCCGTGCCGAGCGATACGGCGGCAAGCGCCGGCGGAAAAATCACGCCGGCGGCATGCGCAATACTTTGCGAGATGGCGACCGGCACGAAGCGCGGGAAGAGCGGCAGCGTCAGTGAGGCGACCGTCACCAGAGTGGCTGCGGCAGCCATCGCCAGGCGCTTGGCCCTGGTCGCATCGATCAGCGCGCCCGCCGGCGTCTGCGCGACAATTCCGGCGATCGCAGCGATCGACATCACAAGGCCGATCCGGGCTTCGTTCCATCGTTGCTCCGTGAGGAGATAGACCGCAAGATAGGGGCCGAGGCCATCGCGGACATCGGCGAGGAAGAAGTTGGCCGCATCCAGCGCGCGGCTGGCGCGTCTGCGATCTGCAGGTGTGGACACGATAGCCTCCAGACCAATGCGGTGCGTTTCGTCCTCGCCGTGAGCGCCCGCCTAGGCCGCACGGACCTCGGCGTGGGATTTGGTCTTGTCTTTGGGTTTGGGCGTCTTGACCGGCTTCAGTGCGTGCGGGCCGGGTCCGATCTCCAGCACATGGATCACCCGACCGTGCTGCGTCTCGGCTCCGTCACCGCGCGCGGCGACCTTTGCACCCGGCGCGAGCAGGGTCGCGACGCTCTCGGCCTCCTTGGGCCCGATGCGAAGAACGACGCCATCGGAAAGCAGTGCGCCGCGAAGCTCGCCCCTTGGGCCGAACAGAGACATCCGTACATTGCCTTCGGCGGCCATCGGCTGATGCTTGAGCTTTGGATGTTTGCGGTCGGGCACCGGGCCCTCATCGATGATCTGTCGCCCATCGGATGAGGTGATGGCGACGGCGGCGACGAGGTCGGCCCCGCGTGGCCGCACACCCCGAACGCGGACCGCGTCGCCGGCGGAGAGGTGGCGGGTCAGTTCGCTCTCCAGGTGCGGTGGCGTGTGAACCAGGATTGCAGTCCGCCCGTCAGGCTTCATGACGAAGCCATCGACCTCACCATGGGGATTGAGAATGAAGCGCTCGAAGGTGCCTTCGACTTCGGGCAGGCAGTCAGGATCGATCCAATGCATTGGCTTTTCTTTCTCGGTTGGTTGAACGGACGCATTAGCTGCGCGGGGGCGGAGGAGGTGGAAGACCAGGGCCGGGCAGGGGCGGAGGCGGCGGCGGGCCGCGCCGGTCGGGACCATCCGCGGGACCGCGGGGCGGCCGCGGGCCGGCGAGTTCGCTCATCTGCTCAGGCGAGTTTCCGATCGCCTGCACGTCGACCACTCTGCCGAGTGGCGTGTCGAGGATGCCGCCGCGCACCGAGACGGGTTGACCCTGCCGCAACCAGTCCTGCAGACGTTCAGCCTCCGGCGGTGGGAGGCGCAGCACTGTGCCGTCCTCCAGCAGCGCGCCGTTGACTTCGCCGCGCTTGCCGTGCAGCGGCGCGGCGATCCTGCCGTTGATCATCTGGTCCTGACCGCGATCGCGCCGGTCAGGCGGGCCGCTGTCGACGACGCTGCGGCCTGTGGTGACATTGGTGATCGATGCGGCATCGACCAGGGCCACCGCGCGGGCCCGCAGGCCGCGGATCGAGACCTGATCGCCCGGGTGGATCGAGAAGACCGTTTGTGCTGTCAGATGCGGCGGCAGCTTCACCTCGGTGCCATCGGTCAGGATGATGCCATCGACGTCGCCGCGCGGTGTCAGCGTGTATTGCTTGACCGTGCCGCGCGACTCCGGAAGCTGAGAGGAATCCCATATCGGGCCTGTGGTCTGCGCGTAGGCGGCCGCATTGGCGCCGATCGCCGTGGTGGCGAGCAGCGCATATAACGGCCATCGCATGCGTGCTGTTTTCATGCAACAACTCCTTTCGATTTCGCGACGATGTCGCTTGGCCATGCTTGAGCAAGCGATGTGCCAGTCGCGAGATCGTTGATTTCAAAGGAGTTGTTGCAAGGTGCCGGGGTTATTCGTCGTCTTTGCGGACACGGTCCGTCAGGTTTTCTGACGCCTCCGCCGCAATCCCGTAGCGCTGCATCTTGGTGTAGAGAAGCTGGCGGTTGATGCCGAGTCGGCGCGCAGCTTCCGTCCGGTTGCCATCGCACGCAGCCAGCGCGCGCAGGATCATCGTCTTCTCAAGCTGCGCGACTGCGGCCGGAAGGTCCGCATCGGGAGGGGAATCTGGCGGCTGCACGTCGGCGCGGCTGGTGTCGATGTCGCCGGGCCCGATCACGTCGGACCGGGTTAGGATGTAGGCACGCTCGATCACATTGCGAAGCTCGCGGACGTTGCCGGGCCAGCCATGACGCTGCAACTTCTCGATCGCCGCGGCGTTGAGCCGCTTATGCCATCCGCTTGGCGTGGCAACACGGGCAAGGAAGTGCTCGGCGAGCGGGACGATATCCGCCGCGCGCTCGCGCAGCGGCGGAATCGCAATGGGCAGGACGTTGAGCCGGTAGTAGAGGTCTTCGCGAAACTCCTTCGCCGCGACGAGTTTGGCAAGATCGCGATGGGTGGCAGTGATGACGCGCGCGGTGGTGCGCACCGGCTTGCCACCCACGGGGGTAACGACCTGCTCTTGCAGGGCGCGCAGGATTTTCGCCTGCATGGCAAGCGGCATGTCGCCGATCTCGTCGAGGAACAGCGTGCCATTGCCGGCGTCGCGAAACGCGCCGGCCCGGTCTGCGGTCGCGCCTGTGAAGGAGCCCCTCACATGGCCGAACAATTCGCTCTCGAGCAGGTCTTCGGGAATGGCCGCGCAATTGACCGCGACGAACGGATCATCCTTGCGCTTACCGTAGATGTGGAGTGCGCGAGCCACCAGCTCCTTGCCGGTGCCGGTTTCACCATGGATCAAGACGATCGCATCGCTGTCGGCAGCGAGCCCAATCGCCTTCTGGACGCTGCGCATCGCCTCGCTCGATCCGATCAAGCTGTCGCCGGCCTCGCGCGCGGGTACCAGGATCGAATGCGCGCGTTCGGGCAGGCGCTTCAGTAGCGCCTTCAGCTCCTCGCGGCCGATCGGCTTGCTGAGATGATCGAAGGCGCCGAGCCTCATGGCTTCGATCGTGTTCGCGGCGCTGGCAAACGCCGTCAGCACCACGACCGGCGGCGCATCGCGTTCCGACCGGATTCGACGCAGCACCTCGATGCCATCCATGCCGCCGGGCATGCGCAGATCGAGCAGCACAGCGTCGACGTCGTCGCTGAGCGCGGCAAGGCCCTCCCGGCCGGACGCCGCCACGCGAGGGGTATGGCCAAGATCGGTCAGCGCTTCGGCGAGACCGTCGCGCAGCGCCGCATCGTCATCGACAATCAGGATGATCGCCATGGCACCTCGATCTCGAACGTCGCGCCGCGTGGGGCCGGCACGAGCCGTGCTTCGCCGTCATGATTTCGCGCGATCTCGCGCACAATGGCAAGACCGAGCCCGGTGCCGTCCGGCCGTCCGGTGACGAACGGTTCGAACAGGTGTTCGCGCAGCTCGGCGGAAATGCCGGCACCGGTATCGGCAACCCGCAGCACCAGGCTGCCATCCCGGCGGCGGGCGTCGACCGCCACGATGCCTCCGGGCGGGCAGTTCTGGATGGCGTTGAGGATCAGATTGTCCAACGCGCGCTGCATCTGAAAGGGGTCGAACCGTGGCAACTCCCGGCACGCGCCTTCGGTTCCCGCCGTTATGATCAGGTCCTTGGCGGCCGCGAGCTCGCGATGGGCGTCCAACGTCCTTTGGATGAAGGACGCAAGATCGACGTCCGTGAGCTTCGGCTCGTGCGCCTGGGTCATATCCAGCAAATCCCGCAACAGAAGATCGAGCCGGTCAACCTGTTGCAGGATGGTGCTGAGAGCCGCGTTGCTGCGTGAGCCGTCAGCGACGGCGAGCGCGTTCTCGGCCTTCAAGCGCATTGCTGCGATCGGATTGCGAATTTCATGCGCAAGGCCGGCCGACAGGCGGCCGAGCGCGGCGAGCCGCTCGGCGCTCGCGGCGCGCCGGCGCTCGAGCGAGAGACGCTCGCCGGTCGCATTCAAGGCATCCACCAGCCGATCGAGCTCGGGCGTGCCGGTACGCGCCAGCTTCGGCAGGTCGACCAGACCGTCCCGCCGGTGGTCAAGCTCGCTCTCGATCAGCGCGATGTTGCGCGACCACGTGTAGAGCAGTCGGGCGAGCCAGAGGGCCGATCCGAAGATCGTCAGGGCCAGAACCATGAGGCCGGCCAGCAACTGCGTGTATGCGGGTCCCTGCGCGGTGAAGACTCGCGTCATGGTCCAGCCGGTGGCGCCTTGCAACGGGCCGCGCAGCGGGCACGCATGCACGATGAGGACCTGGGATCGGCCGGCTTGCTGGATCGATGCGGGGCGCCCGGAGCGCAAGGCCTCGGAGTTGACCTCGCGAATGGTGTTCTGCTCGGCTGCCGGCAGATCGGTCTTCGGGCCGGTCCCTTCGTAGGTCGGAAATGCGTAGGCAAGCGAGCCGGCGTCGGCTTGCCAGATTCCGCCTTCCACACCGGCCGCGCCGGCGAGAGCGGTCTGGGTCACACCGGTCAGCTCGCCTTTGAGCCGATCGTCGATCGGCCCGCCAGACCAGCCCGCGACAAAGAATTGATAGCGGTCGGCGAGATCGCGGCAGGCGCGGGCGACGAGTTCCTCGGACCGCGCCAGGCGCGCATTGGCGGTCTGCTGAAATGACTCGAACAGCAGGTAACCGGTCGCAATGCCGGAGACGACCAGCATGATCCACAGAGCCAGCAGTCGGAAACGAAGAGAGCGCATCGCTGCGTCCTGTGACTTGTCGCCTGATCAATACCTCAAAATTTTATCGCCAGCAGCACCGCGCCGGCGCCGATCATGGCGATGCCGAGCCAGCCCTGCGCGGTCGGGCGCTCGCCGAGAAAGGCGAAGGCGAAGAGGGCAACCAGGACGACGCTGAGTTTGTCGATCGGCGCCACCAGCGTCGCGGGACCGAGCTTCAGCGCACGGAAATAGCAGAGCCAGGACGCGCCGGTCGCAAGTCCCGACAGCACCAGGAATAGCCAGGTCTTCGACGAGATCGCCGAGGGCACGGCAAACTGGCTGGTGAGGAACAGCAGCACGGAGAAGGCGAGCAGCACCACGATGGTGCGGATGAAGGTCGCCAGATCCGGATTGATGTTCTCGACGCCGACTTTGGCAAAGATCGCGGTCAACGCGGCAAAGCAGGCCGACAGAAACGCCCAGGTCTGCCAGGCGGAGAGGAGGGCGGGTTTCACGGGTGGGTATCCGATGCGGTGGCTGTTCAGCGGTCGTTATGCGGACGACTGCAGCCTAAACTCAGGTGTCGTCCCGGCGAAGGCCGGGACCCATACCGCGGAATCTCCCTTGAGGCACGCGCGTCGTCGTTCTTCGCCAAACACAATCCTGTGGTTATGGGGTCCCCGGCCCCCCGTGCGCAATTGCGCACTAGGCCGGGAGGCTGCACTCACCGCACAACCGACAGCTTCTCCGTGATCGCCTTGCGCAGGATCCGCGACAGCGCTTCCACCGAATACGGCTTCTGGATCAGCTCGAAACCGCGGTGGGCGTTTTCGGCGAGAACATTGCTGTAGCCGCTCGTGAGCACGACGGGCAGGCCCGGATAGCGCTCGCGGATGATGCCGGCGAGCTCGACGCCGTTCATCCCGGGCATGATGACGTCGGAGAAGACGAGGTCGACGGCGAATTCGTTCTCGCTGAGGATTGCCAGCGCCGCATTGGCGTTGGCGACGCGGCGTACGACATAGCCGAGGTCTTCGAGGAGCTCGGTGGAGAAACGGCCGACATCGTCATTGTCCTCGACCACGAGCACGCGGTAACCGCGCCCAGTGGTTGCGGCCTCGCTGGTCAGTGCTGCGGCTTCCCTCTCCCCGGCAGGGCTCTGCGCCTGCGGCAGATAGATGGTGAAGGTCGCGCCGTGGCCTTGCGTGCTCGTCACCTCGATGTCGCCTTCGGACTGCTTTGCGAAGCCGAAGGCCTGGCTCAGGCCGAGCCCGGTGCCCTTGCCGACCTCCTTGGTGGTGAAGAACGGCTCGAAGATGGCGTCGATGTTTTCCGGCGCGATGCCGCTGCCGGTGTCCGACACCGAGATCGCGACGTAGTCCCCGCCGCGCGCCGATTGCGCGCGCAGGCTCGGAATGCCCAAGACCTTCCGGACCGCGATGGTGAGGCGGCCTTCGTCATCCATTGCATCGCGGGCATTGATCGCAAGGTTGATCAGTGCGATCTCGAACTGGGCGATGTCGGCCACGGTGAAGCAGTCGGCGTCCGTGATCTCCACCGCGATCTCGATGCGGCCGCCGACCAGCGGCCGGACAAGCTGCGCCACGCTCTCGACCTGGCTGCCGACATTGAAGATCTGCGGCTTCAGCGGCTGCCGGCGGGCAAAGGCCAGGAGCTGGGCGGTCAGCTTGGAGGCGCGCTCGACGGTCTCGGAGATCGCATCGACATAGCGGCGGCGGCGCTCCTCCGGCAGCTCGCGGCGGCGCAGGAAGTCGGTCGCGGATCGGATAATGGTGAGGAGGTTGTTGAAGTCGTGCGCGACGCCGCCGGTGAGCTGGCCGATTGCCTCCATCTTCTGCGACTGTCGCAGCGCCTCCTCGCCGCGCCGCCGCTCGGTGATGTCGACGGCTTCCGGCACCGCACCGGAAATGTTGCCGTGGCGGTCGAGCACGGGGCGCATGCCGAACTCGAAATCGCGCTCGCCGACGGGAAGACGCAGGCGCATCTCCAGTCGTACGGCTTCGCCTTTGAGCACGGTGTTGAAGGCCTCGCGCACGATGGTGCTCATGCCCTCCGTGGCGGTGAACCAGGGCGTCTCCCAGAACGGCTTGCCGATGACATCGCGTACCTCGGCGCGGATGCCGTCGAGCGCAGTCCGGTTGGCGTAAACCAGCTCGCCTTTGAGATTGACCAGCCCCTGATACTGGTTGCTCGTCTCCAGGATCGCGCGCAGCCGCGCCTCGTTGGACTCGAGCTCTGCGGTGCGCTCGGTGATGCGCTCTTCCAGCGTCTCATTCAGCCGCCTCAGCTCGATCTCGGCCTGCTTGGCCGCGGTGATGTCGTGGGCGACGCCGATGAAGCCGATGTGCTTGCCGGTCGGATCCCAGCGCGGCTGGGATTCCGAGCGCAGCCAGCGCCACTCGCCATTGGCATTCTTGTAGCGCGCTTCCAGCACGAAGGGCTTGAGCGACGCCTCGCCCTGGACCGATTGCTGCAGCACGCGCGGCAGGTCGTCCGGATGCAGCACCTTGCGCCAGTCGAAATCAATGGCCTGGTCGTAGGGCAGGCCGACGAAATCGACATAGGCCTGGTTCGCGAAGGAGCGCTTGCGGTCGAGCTTGGTCACCCAGATCGGCACCGGCGCGCTGTCGGCGATCAGCCGAAAGCGCTCCTCGCTCTCGCGCAATGTGGCCTGGGCCAGCATTTGGTCGGTGACGTCGAGGTCGGCGCCGACCAGCCGCACCGCGCGGCCGCTCGCATCGCGGTCGATCTTGCCGACAACACGGATCCAGCGCACCTCGCCGTCGTTGGGGCGGATGATGCGGTACGTGTCGGAATAATCGTCGCTCTCGCTCTTGAGGGTGCCGAACAGCCGCTTGATCGTGCGCTCGCGATCCTCGGGATGGATTCGCTGCATCCAGTCGCCATAGGTCTCGTTGGCTGCCTCGGGCGGCAGACCGTGGATCAGGAGATATTCGGGCGTACGCCGGTTCTTGACGCCGTCACGGAAGTCAATCTCAAGCCCGCCGACGCCGGCGATGCGCTGGATCCGCGCGAGCTCCGCCTCGCGCTCCTGGAGCGCACGATAGGCGTTGTCGCGCTCACGCGCGATCTCCTCCAGGTGCTGGCGCAGCCTTTCGGCGGCGATGGTCTCGGGCAAGGTGTCGTTCAAGGCATTGGCCGTTGTGATGCGGGTGCGCACGTGCCGGGCCGATCTTCACACAGACGGGGCGGGATGACCATTGCTCAATGGGAGAGTGCTTAAGGAAAGGATCCGTCGCTGTCGGCGTATCGCGACGTCAGATGGGGAAGGCATGAACGGCCGGCAACGCCGTGTTTGGCAATTTGTTCCGGAGACCGGAACGATCGGGCCTTCGGATGCGTCGTCGCGGGACGCAACAAGCGCGCTCTCGCAAGACTTCGTTTCAGGAGAGGCTAAATCTTGAAGCTCTCTGTCAGGCCTGCGGCAACATCCTCTATTTCGAGAACCGGCCATCGGGGTCGCCTTGGCGCGCCGCCGGACGGGCAGCAGACCCATGTGTCGGCCTACGCGACGATGCACCCCTGGGAGGACTTTGCTGAGACCTTGGCGAACGATCTCCACTTCGTCGACACGCTGGAGGTGGCTGCGCAATTCGGCATGGAGGTGCGCCGCAAGGTCGACCGCGACGGGGAGTTGACGGCGCCATCCGTTTCACCCCCTATGAGGCCAGAGACGTCCAGGCGCTCGTCAGCGCATGGCTGCCCTTCTTCGCCATCAACAGCGTCAACCGGACAATCGGCCTGTGGTGGTCGCCAAACGCGGCTTTGCGAATAGCCTCGTGCGGGGCATGGCCACGGCCGGGAAGCCATAGGGGCGGTCCGCAAGACCTCGCCGGGCCCCGTTCGGTCTTGCGCTGGTACGCTAGGGGCGCGGATTTAGACCGTTGCCTCCGGCCCATTTTGCTGTACCACGACAGGCATACGGCCCGTCCCGACCGGCCCGCCACCGGCCCGGGAGGGGTCCCGCCCAAGGACGAAGCTCAAGAAGAACATGTTCAAACGCATTCTGATCGCCAATCGCGGCGAAATCGCCTGCCGGGTCATCAAGACTGCCCGTCGGATGGGAATTCAGACGGTTGCGGTCTACTCCGAGGCCGACCGCGATGCCCTCCATGTCGAGATGGCCGACGAGGCGGTGCTGATCGGCCCGCCGGCTGCGGCCGAGAGCTATCTGGTGATCGACAAGATCGTGGACGCCTGCCGCAAGACCGGCGCGGAAGCGGTGCACCCCGGCTACGGCTTTCTGTCCGAGCGCGAGGCGTTTCCGCGCGCACTGAAGGAAGCCGGCCTTGTCTTCATCGGCCCGAATCCCGACGCGATCGCGGCGATGGGCGACAAGATCGAGTCCAAGAAGGCCGCGGCGAAGGCCAAGGTTTCCACCGTGCCCGGCTATCTCGGCGTCATCGAGGACGACCGGCACGCGGTGCGCATCGCCGACGAGATCGGCTATCCGGTGATGATCAAGGCCTCCGCCGGCGGCGGCGGCAAAGGCATGCGCATCGCGCATTCGAAGGCCGAGGTCGCCGAGGGCTTCAACCTGGCCAAGGCCGAGGCCAAGGCCTCGTTCGGCGACGATCGCGTTTTCGTCGAAAAATTCATCGTCGATCCCCGCCACATCGAGATCCAGGTGCTGGGCGACAAGCATGGCAACGTGATCCATCTCGGCGAGCGCGAATGCTCGATCCAGCGCCGCAACCAGAAGGTCATCGAGGAGGCGCCGTCGCCGCTGCTCGACGAAGCCACCCGCCGCAAGATGGGCGAGCAGGCGGTCGCGCTGGCGAAAGCCGTGAATTACGACTCGGCCGGCACAGTCGAGTTCGTCGCCGGGCAGGACAAGAGCTTCTACTTCCTGGAGATGAACACGCGCCTTCAGGTCGAGCATCCCGTAACCGAGCTCGTTACCGGCATCGATCTCGTCGAGCAGATGATCCGCGTCGCCGCCGGCGAGAAGCTTACCATCGCGCAGAAGGACGTCACTCTGACGGGCTGGGCGGTGGAATCGCGCCTCTATGCCGAAGATCCCTTCCGCAACTTCCTGCCCTCGATCGGGCGCTTGGTGAAATACCGGCCGCCGGCGGAAGCGAGCAGGGACGGCATTACCGTGCGCAACGATACCGGCGTGCAGGAGGGTGGCGAGATCTCGATCCACTACGATCCGATGATCGCCAAGCTCGTCACGCATGCGCCCTCGCGCGCCGCCGCGATCGAGGCACAGTCAACCGCGCTCGACGCCTTCTACGTCGATGGCATCCGCCACAACATCCCGTTCCTGTCGGCGTTGATGAGCCATCCGCGCTGGCGCGAGGGAAGGCTGTCGACTGGCTTCATCGCCGAGGAATTTCCGCGCGGCTTTGCGCCGCATGCGGCTGCGGGCGAGGTCGCCCGCCGGATCGCGGCGGTCGGCGCCGCCATCGATCACGTGTTAGGCGAGCGCAAGCGGCAGATCTCCGGGCAGCTCGGCGGCCGGATTGTGCAACGCGAGCGGCGCCGCGCGGTGTGGCTCGACCGTGACGAGATTCTGCTCGAGGTCGGCCGCGAGGGCGATGCCATCGTGGTGCGCTTCCTCGACGCCGAGGGCAAGGCCGGCAATGCGCATCTGTTGCAGTCGTCGTGGAAGCCGGGCGATCCGGTCTGGCAGGGCACGATCGACGGCCACATCATCGCGGTGCAGACGCGGCCCATTGCGAACGGCGTCCGCCTCGCGCACCAGGGCGTCGAGGTGCCGGTCTATGTCTGGACCGAAGCGGAAGCGGCCTCGGCGCGACTGATGCCGGTCGTCACGGCCTCCGATACCGGCAAGAAGCTGCTCTGTCCGATGCCCGGCCTCGTGGTCTCGATCGTGGTGACCGAGGGTCAGGAGGTCAAGGCCGGCGAGACGCTCGCGGTGGTCGAAGCCATGAAGATGCAGAACGTGCTGCGCGCCGAGCGCGACGGCACGGTGAAGAAGATCCATGCCAGCGCGGGCGCCACGCTTGCGGTGGACGCGCTGATCTTGGAGTTTGCGTAGGGCGTGAGTGGGGCTCTCGGGCCCCACAAACTTCGTCATTGCGAGCGCAGCGAAGCAATCCAGACTGCCGCCGCGGAAAGATTCTGGATTGCTTCGCTGCGCTCGCAATGACGGAGTATGTTGCGGCTGCGTCGCGACAGTTGAGAGGGCACCATGGCCTTTCGTTCCCGCCGCGAAAAACTGCGCTCCATCCTGAAGGGCTCGGCCTGCATCCGCCCGGGCTCGGTCTACGACGCGATCTCGATCCGGATCGCCGAGGATCTGGGCTTTCCGCTCGGCATGTTCGGCGGCTCGGTTGCCTCGCTCGCCGTGCTCGGCGATCCCGACATCGCGCTGATCACGCTGAACGAGCTCGCCGAGCAGATGCGGCGGATGTCCCGCGCGGCAAGGCTTCCGGTGCTGGTCGATGCCGACCATGGCTACGGCAATGCACTCAACGTGCGGCGCACGGTGCAGGAGCTGGAGACCGCGGGCGCGGCCGGCCTCACCATCGAGGACACGTTGCTGCCGGCCGCTTTCGGCGAAGCCAGGACGCAATTGATCCCGCTTGAGGAAGGTGTCGGCAAGATGAAGGCGGCGCTGGACGGCCGCAGCGATCCCTCGCTCGTCATCATGGGCCGCACGGGGGCGGCCTCGATCACCTCGCTCGACGACACGATCCGCCGCGCGCAGGCCTATGAGGCTACTGGCGTCGACGCGCTGTTCTTCACCGGCATCAAGTCCCGCACCGAGCTCGAAGCGATCGCGGCGGCAACGCGCCTGCCGATCGTGCTCGGCGGTGCGCCGGACGAGCTGAACACGCTCGACTATCTCGCCGGCCAGCGCGTGCGTATCGCGCTCCAGGGCCACGCGCCGATCGCGGCTGCGACGCAAGCTGTCCATGACACGCTCAAGGCGCTGCGTGAGGGCACGCCGCCGAAAAACCTCAAAGGCCTCGCATCGTCGGACTTGACCGGCCGCGTGATGCGAGAGGCCGACATGAAGGCGCGTAGCGCCGAGTTCCTCGGACTGAAAAAATGAGCCGGGCAATTCTCCAGGTCACGATCCGCGGCCGCGTCCAGGGCGTCGGCTATCGTGCCTGGGTCGAGTACCAGGCTGTCACCAGCGGGCTCGAAGGCTGGGTCCGGAACCGGCGCGACGGCAGCGTCGAAGCGCTTTTTGCGGGCTCGCCGAAGCACGTCGCCGACATGATCGCGCTGTGCCGCCACGGTCCGCCGTCCTCGCGCGTCGACAGCGTCACCAGCGAGACTGCCGGCACCGATGAGCTGAACCTGCGCAGGGCAGGGGAAGCGTTCTCGGTGCTGCCGACGGTGTAGGTGCACTCCATCGCCCGCTTGCGGGGCGAGAAGAAGCAGCAGGCTTCACCGCGGCAGCTTGGCGATCGCCTCGCTGAGCTCGTGGATCTCGTAGGGCTTGCGCAGGATCGGGAAATCGCCACGGACATGGGCGGCAGCGTCGCTGTAGCCGGTGGCGAGCAGGATCGGCAGGCGGGGGTGGACCCGACGCAAATGCTGGGCGAGGCTGAGCCCGTCCATCCTGCCGGGCATCACGATGTCCGAGAACACGAAGTCGACACCGTTCTTCTCCAGCTCGCGTAGCGCAGCTTCGGCATCGGCGACCCGGCGCACATTGTAGCCGAGCTGCTCCAGCAGCCCGGTGCTGACCGATGCGACGTCCGGATTGTCCTCCACCAGCAGCACCGTGCCGCTACCGCGGAACGGAGCCGCCTCGCTCGCTTCCCGCGCCGGCGCGTTGCTCCCGCGCGGCAGGAGTATGGTGAATGTCGCGCCCTTGCCGAGCTGGCTTGAAACCTTGACCGTGCCGCCGGCCTGGTGGGCGAAGCCGTGCACCTGGGAGAGGCCAAGGCCAGTGCCTTTACCGATCGGCTTGGTCGTGAAGAACGGCTCGAAGATCCTGTCGAGTACGTCGGCGGGGATGCCGAGCCCGGTATCGGCAACGCTGATCGCAACGAACTCGCCGACGTGCGGCGGCTCGTCGAGCACGATGTTGCGGGTGCCGATCGTCACCGTGCCGCCGTCGGGCATCGCATCGCGGGCATTGATGACAAGGTTGAGCAACGCGGTCTCGAGCTCGGCGACGTCAGCCGTGATCGGCCAGGCTCCGCGCTCGAAGTCGAAGACGAGACGCACCGAGCTGCCGATGCCGGCGTCGAGCACCTCGCGGATTGCCGCAATGCGCTCGGCGAAATCGATCGTCTGCGGGTTGACGCTCTGCCGCCGCGCGAAGGTGAGGAGCTGGTTGGTGAGTACGGCACCGCGCTTGGTCGCAGTATCGATCGCGGAGATCGCGCGGTGAAGCTTCGCGTCGTTGTGGGTTCCCCGCTTCAGGATGTGAAGGCTGCCGCTGATGATCATCAACAGGTTGTTGAAATCGTGGGCGACGCCGCCGGTGAGCTGGCCGAGCGCGTCGAACTTCTGTGACTCGGCGAGCTGTTTCTGCATCGCCTCGAGCTTGAGCTGCGCATCGCGCCGCTCTGTGATGTCGCGCGTGATCTTGGCGAAGCCGACAAGCTCGCCGTCCTCATAGATCGGATCGATCACGACGCTCGCCCAGAAGAAGGTACCGTCCTTGCGGACGCGCCAACCTTCTTCCTCGTAGCGGCCCTTTTCCCGGGCAATTCGCAGCGCACGGGCGGGCTTGCCGTTGGCCCGGTCGGTCTCGGTATAAAAGCGCGAGAAATGCTGGCCCAGGATTTCCGAGGATGAATAGCCCTTGATGCGCTCGCCGCCGACATTCCAGCTCGTGATGATGCCGTTGGGATCGAGCAAGTAGAGGGCGTAGTCGGCAAGGCCTTCAACCAGCAGCCGGAAACTGCGTTCGCTATCGAACAAGTCTCTCTGCTGATTGGACTTTTTCACCATGCCCTCGACCCTGCGGCAACCCCTGCAAACGCTCCACGGTGGGGGATTGTTCCCGTATCGTGGGATATTTTTAGGCAAATCGCGCGCGGGGTATGCAGGAAGATCCAACGATGCGGATCAGGGGCGACGTCGGGCCGAACAGGGTGCTGAGCCGCGGTTTCGTGTTCAGACACGAGACGCTGCGCAGCGCATTCGAGGCGATCCTGTGAGAGTGCGCGGCGTCAAGTCGTCGCTACGCTTCGGAACGTTGCCGCAATGGTACGCAGCGCCGCCAGTTTTGCGGGATCGCTGACCTTCGAATGCAGCATCACTTTGGAGCTGCCGAGCTTCGGCAGCTTGTGTGCCGGTCCAACGTCAACCAGCCCTGCAGGCGCGATCCGCCGCGCCAGCGGCGCCACTGCAAGTCCGGCAAGCGCGGCCGCGACCACTGCCGTGACGCCGCCGCCAACGAAACGCTCGCGCCAGGCGATTCCCGCCTTGTCGAGCGCGCGTACGGCGATGGCACGAACCCCGCAGGGCGGGGCGAGCGTGGCAAGCGGCAGCGGCTGACCGCGCGGCAGCGTGAAGCGTTTTGCCGCGAACCAGCCGAACGCGTCCTCGGCAAGCTTTTCGCCGCCGCGCCGGCTGCCTTCCTGACGGACGATCACTGCATCCAGCCGGCCCATATCGTAGGCGTCCTGCATCTCGCGCGAGAAGCCGATGGTGACGGCGAGGGTGAGCTGGGATGACATCGCGTGCAGGCGTTCGAGCAGCGGCACCAGCTCGGGGCCCGCGGCGTGGTCGGAGATCCCGAGCGAGAGCGACTGCGCGGCCGAGGCTCCGCCGGACAGCGCGCGGTCATGCGCCTCCATCAGCGCCCGGGCGCGATCGAGGAACGCAGCGCCTTCGGCGGTGAGCCGGACCGCGCGAGGCGAGCGCTCGACGAGGCGTTTTGCCAGCAACGTCTCCAGCCGCTGCAGCTTGAGGCTGACGGCCGCCTGCGTCGTGCCGAGCGCTTCGGCGGCGCGGGTAAAGCTCTGGAGATCGGCGACCAGCAGGAAGGCCTGGACGGTGGCGATGTCGAGTGTGGCTTTCATTACGAAATGTTATCACTGGTACCAATCTGGATAAGATACCAAAATGACGGCGGGCGGTCTAGCTTTCCACCGACGCCGCGCGAAGCCCGCGCGACAGTTCGAGAGGAGAACGACCATGCCGCTGATCACCGTGTCCTACACCACCTCCCGCCAATCGCCTTCGCTGAAGGCGGACATCGCGAGCGCCGTGTCCGAGCTCACCGCAAAGATCCTGCACAAGGACCCCAAGGTCACCGCGATCATCGTCAAGTCGGTCGACGCCAGCGACTGGTTCGCGGGCGGCGCCTCGCTCGCCGAGCAGAAGCTCGCGAGCTACTGGATCGACATCCACGTCAGCGAGGGCACCAACACCAAGGACGAGAAGGCTGGTTATCTCGCCGCCATGTTCAAGCGCATGGGCGAGCTCCTCGGCCCGCTGCATCACGAGACCTATCTGCATGTCGACGAGGTGAGGGGCGACGCCTACGGCTTCGGCGGCCTCACCCAGGAGCGCCGCTACATCGCCGGCAAGCTCGACGTGGCGCCGGACCGCGCGGCCGCTTAGAGCATGATCCGGAAAAGTGTGCGGCGGTTTTCCCTCGCGACAAACGCGGACCGCGTTTGCGCGGAGATCATGCGCAAACGATAACCTAAAGCGCGATGACGATCGCGCTTTTAGGCCGCCGCTTCCGGCAGCAGCGCCTTGGTCGGGCCGAACAGCTCCTCGAAGACCTGCCGGAGCGCGATGTCGACGTCGGCCATCGTCACCGGGTGGCCGAGATCGACCAGCGAGGTGACGCCGTAGCGGGGATCGGCGACGCCGCAGGGCACAATGCCGGCGAAATGCGATAAGTCCGGCTCGACATTGATGGCGATGCCGTGGAACGACACCCAGCGCTTCAGCCGGACGCCGATGGCCGCGATCTTGTCCTCGTGGTCCGGCCCCTTGTCCGGCCGCCTCACCCAAACGCCGACCCGGTCCTCGCGCCGCTCGCCGCGGATGTTGAAGGCGGCGAGCGTCCGCAGGATCAATTCCTCCAGGCCCGCGACATAGGCCCGGACGTCCGGCCGGCGGCGCTTGAGGTCGAGCATGACGTAGGCCACCCGCTGTCCGGGGCCGTGATAGGTGAGCTGCCCGCCGCGCCCGGTGGCGAAGGTCGGAAAGCGCGAATCGAGCAGATCGGAGGGTTTGCCCGAGGTGCCGGAGGTGTAGAGCGGGGGGTGTTCGAGCAGCCAGACGAGCTCCGGCGCTTCGCCCGCCGCGATCGCCGCGACGCGCGCCTCCATGGCAGCCACCGCGTCCGGATAGGGCACAGGGACGTCCGAAATCCGCCACTCCACGGGCGCGCCCGTGGAGGCGGAAAACGGCGTCAAATCGAGGTCTTGGCGGGGGTTTTGACGGTCATTAACCATTGGCTAACCATAACGTGGTGATCATCGCGAGAGCAAATGCGAAAGTCCCAAGTTGCGGCGGTGCTAAGTGCCCACACTCGATAAAGTCACCGTGGATCTCATGGTCGTCCTCGGGACGACCACCATGCCGATCCATCAGGTATTACGTCTTTCCCGCGGTGCCATCATAGAGCTGGACGCGACCGAGGCTGACGAGGTCAAGGTTTTGGCCAATAACCTGCCGGTCGCCTCCGGCGTCGTGCTGGTCGACCGCAACCGGATCGCGGTCGAGGTCAAGCAGATGCTGCCGCGCTCGCCGGGCACCAGATAAGGCCGGTCCGGGCAGATCTTTCCGCGCAAGCTTGTGGAATTCGCCTCCTATGCAGGCTTGTATCCCCCTGATGGATTTGTTAGATCGGCGCCGCTGATCCGGCCGGCCTTAAAGCCTCAGGCCGGCATCTCCTAGCGCTCGTGGCGGAACTGGTAGACGCGCTGCCTTGAGGTGGCAGTGGGTAACACCGTGGGGGTTCGAGTCCCTCCGAGCGCACCATAAACCCACGTTTAGCGTTGAAATCCTTACGGTTTTTTCCGGAAGTAACCGATCGGCGTTACTGTTGCGTTCACTGCGCGCAACGGCGTGAAATCCCAGATGTTCTCATTTTGATTATGGTCGAATGACACCCTTCTCCATGCCGCTGGCTCCAGTTTGTCGCGCCTAGCCTTGGTGCCTAGCCTTGGTAATGTAGTGGGCCGGCATCTTCGGGTCGGTCCGGCCGAGCATCGCCATCATCTGCGCCTCCGTGCAGTCGGCATGAGCGGCGGCCTCGGCTCTCGTCTTGCGCACGGTAGGGGCGTGCGCATTTCATTGCGCTGCTTCTGCGCGTTGAGATAGTCGCCGACAATGCCGTACTCGGCGATCTGCCCGGCAATGGCCGTATCGACCGCGTCGTTGTTGCCATTGGCTTGGTTGTCGCCGAACGTTTCGACCCGCGTAAGGTTCTCGAGCCGCTGTCCCTGTGTGTTGAGCAAGGGCTGGTCGATGCCGAAACAGTGGGCCCGCGGCGGTTCATGCCGCGGGCCTCGGGAGTTGTCTGGTTCAATCAGCGTTGAGCCAAGCGCATGATTCCTGGATCAGCGATCGTCGCGATCGTGATCGCCGTCACCGTCGCGATCGGCAAACGTAAACATGTTCATCAGATCGCCGATCGCTGGACGATTCTTCGGAACATATCGATGATCGTCGCCATCGTGGACCGGATTTGGCAGCCGGTCACGGCTCACGGCCGAGATGGTCGGAAGGTGCCAGTTCCGCTCGATAAATTTCACGATCGACACGTGGTCGTAGTAGGTGTGATCCACGAAACTCTTCTTGGCATAGGGCGAAACCAGGATGAACGGGATGCGGGTGCCGTCGCCCAAGAAGTCAACTGGCTGGACATAACCCGAGTCATAGTAACCACCGCCTTCGTCGGTGGTGATGAAGATGGCAGTCGTAGCCCAAAGCTCCGGATTGGCCTTGACACGGTTGACCAGCGTCTCGAGGAATTTCTCGTAGAGGTCCGTCGTGGAATCCGCCGGATGCCCGGCCAGAGCCTCGAACGGACGGACGAACGAAACCGCCGGCAGCGTGTGGTTCTGGACATCCTTCAGGAACGCGCCGTAATTCTGCAGCTTCGCTTCCTCGGTCGGATTCTTCATGATCTTGAGAAAGCCGGTAAGTGGATCACAGATGCCGCAATAATAATGGTAGGGGATCGCGACGCCGTCCACGGCCGCCGCGAAAGTCGTCACGTCGTCGCCGCGATCAGCGGTGTAGTATTTCCACGAAACACCCTTTGCAGTCATGACGTCGGCAATCGTTGGGGCGCTCTGGGGCGGCAAGACGAACTTGTCCGAGCCGAGCATCTGCGGATTCGTGCTGTTCTGGTTCCAATACATGTTGTAGTTGTTGACCAGGTAGTAGTGGTTCGCAGAGCAGTTGTTGTTGTGAACGTTGTTCTTGTAGAGTTGCTCGTTGATGGCTGCGACGCCGGGAGCACTGGGGTCGGAGCAGTTCACGTAGGAGCCGCCGCTGTAGCCGTCCTGCGTGTAGTAATTGTTGGTGCCGCGCGCCGGATCTGGATTTTCAATCTGATTGGCATAGGGCACCGCAACAGAACCATCGAGCGATTCGGGGTTCGTGAAGAAGGCGGCGTGGCCGGTGACCAGCGCCTGGAAGTTGGCGCCCGTTCCGCCCATGATCGCCTGATGATAGTTGTCGCTGATGGCATACTGGTCGGCCATCGACTTGAAGAAGGGCGCATCACCCGGCTGCGGCTTTCCGGACGCATCGGTGAAGGGGTTCATATTGTAGAAGCCCATGGAGATGGCGCCTTCCATGGGGTTGAAGCCGCCTGCCGGATAGGGCTGGCCGTTCGAGCCGGTGCCGATGGTTTCCTCAACCCATACGAACTTGTCATGCTTGCCGCCGTCGATGTCCTGCCACATCTGGAAGAAGCGGTGCACGGGGTCGCCGGTATAGGCCGCATAAGGCACGTACTTGCTGATCTGGAAGGGGCCGTTCGGCAAATTCGCCGGAAAGCGCGTGTCAAGCACGTTTTGCGGAAGGCCGGTGCCTGAGGCCCAGGTGGTGTAGGGTTGCGGCAGAGCTGTATAGGCGCCGGTCGAAATTGTCTCGGCATTGTAGCGGACTTCGTCGCGCCCGATCCGTTGCTCTGCCTTCCGGAAATGCGGTCCCGGCGTGCCGTCCTCGTTGACGATGCCCTTGCTCAGGAGATTGTCGATCGTCTGGCCGGCCTTCGGCTTGTAAGTGCCGAATAGATTGTCGAACGTATGATTTTCACCGACGATGATGATGACGTGCTCGATCGGTGTCCTCGTCGCTCCGGCAAATGCAGGTGCGATGCTCGTTACGGTGAAGAACGCTGTTGTTGCGAGGGTAAGCGACTTGAATCGGCCGTTCGCTATTCTCATGGTCATCTCCAAGGGAGAATTGTGGAGGGAGGCGAGGCTTGATGAGCCCGCGGCGAACTATCGCGAGCGCGAATTGCAGTGCGGTGTCGCTTGTGATTCAAAACCGTGAAAGCTTGGGAAAAAGCGGCAACTCATCTGCGCAACCGTCGCGGGCTGTCGATGAGAGCTACGTTGTCATCGATCTCGAACGGTGGCCGCGTAGCGCCGGTTCACGATTGAATTTGCAAGGATCTCGGGAATCGCCCTGCAGTCGGGCGAAGACTTCACCAACGACCGGGGGCCCAGGCGAGCGCAAGAGCCTGTCCCTGGGCGATTTGGTCGACCGACATCTTCGAAGCAACCGCGTTACGCAGGCGGATGTAATAGGCACGCTGCAGCCTTCCCGCGCGGCCCGCGGCGAGATTCAACCATTTGTAGGCAAGCACGACGTCGAGCGGCACTCCATGCCCTTTGTCGTACATCAGGCCGAGCATCGCCTGGGCGAACGGATTGCCGGCAATCGCAGCTTGGGTGTAGAGGTCGGCCGCAGCGTCATAGGCTTGCGGCGCTCCGAACCCGTTCTCATACATGAAGCCGAGCATCGCCTGCGCGTCCACATTGCCGCGCAACGCGAGAGGCGTCAGCCGGTTGACGGCCTGCACAAAGTTGCCGCGCGCATATGCACAGCGCGCTGAGGCAATCGGATCGGCGAGGGTGGAAGACCCAGCAAACAGCCAGCACAGCAGCGAAAGGAGAAGTGCGGCCCTTACGAGGCGCATCGAAACCGGGGCGTCAGCGGACGGTCTGGACACGGAGGTCATCGGTGATACTCGCGCCAACAGTGCCGCGAAGCTTCGAGCGCAGCTCCTCGGCTATTTGATGTGCATCACTGCCATCGCGAATGATCTGCGGGCGAATGAATATGATCAGCTCCGTGCGCGTGCCCTTTTTGCCCTGGTGTGAGAAGGCGTCGCCAAGACCGGGAATTTCGTCAAGCAGCGGGATACCGTTGCGACTGCCGTTCTGTTGCTCGCTGATCAATCCGGCCAGGAGCACGGTCTGGCTGTTTGCCACCGAAACCGAGCTCTTCACCTTGCGCTGGGACACGGTCGGAGTGAGGCTGGTTGAGGTCTGGGGCGATACGTTGCTGATCTCCTGTTCGATTTCGAGACGGACGTTTCCATTTGCGGTGATCCGCGGCACGACGCGAAGAATGATGCCGGTGTTGCGGTAGTCGATGGTGTTGACCACAGTATTGCTGGAGGACAGCACGGTCGCACTGCCAGTCGAGACCGGGACAACGTCGCCTACCTGAAGGGTTGCAGTCTGGTTGTTGATGACGACGAGCGACGGATTGGACAGCACTTTGACGCTGGTCACTTCATGCAGTGCGTCGAGGATAACGGCCGGCTGTGACTCCGATCCGATCAGGAAGTTGAAGCCGGGAAATGCGCGGTTGATCATGGCGCTCGTCACCGTGCTCACGACGCCGGTGGTCGCATCGGTTGTCGTCGTTGTCGATGGCGCCGAGGTTGATTGCGTGTTGAGGATCGAGCCCTGGTTGGCCTTCAGGCCGAGCTGCTTGCTGGTCAGATAGGTCTGGACCCCGTAACTCAGCTCGTTGGTCAGCGTGACCTCCGCGATGGTGGCGTCGATTGCGACCTGCAGCACCGGCTGATCGAGTTGTTGCAGAGTGCTGGAGATGGTTCGATAATTCTCGCGGTCGGCATAGATCAGAAGCGCGTTATTCACGATATCGGGCGTGATGCGCACATTGGGCATGAGCGGCTGTCCGCCGCCGCTTCTCGTGTCGAGCCCACCACTGGACGCTGCCCCGTTTGAGGAAGTGGATCCGGACGGCGTGGTGGAGCCCGCGCCTGCGGCGCCCTGAAGGCGGTTGGTCGGGCTTGCCGATGCGCTGGACGAGTTGGTGTTGAATGACAATCGTTCGGCAACCGATGTCGTCATGCCGCCCGATCCGGGAGCGAGCTGGTTCTCGGCGCTGTCGAGCGAGGCCGAGGCACTGCCCACGAACATTTCGGTCAGCACCTTGGCGAGCTGTCGAGCATCGCCATAGCGGATGCGATAGACGTGGACACTGGTTCGGGTCGAGTCCGCCTGGTCGAGGCGTCGGATCCAGGTCGCCGCAGCTTGGAGCAGGGCAGGTTTGCGCGTCACGACCATAATGGCGTTCAGCCGATTGACAACCTGGAGCTTGACGAGATTCTGGCTGAGGCCATTCTCACCGGAATCCATGATCTTTTCGAGCTCGGCAATCAGCGGCTCGGGTGCGGAATTGTTGACCGGGAAGATTCCGACTGACTGGCCTCGCATCCAATCGACGTCGAAGCTGAGGGCGGTTTCGACGGCGGTCCGCCGTTCAGCTCCAGTACCCTGGATCAGAAGGAGGTTGCGCGTCGGGTCGGCGCGGACGCTGCCAGCGCGCGTTGCGAAGCTGTCCATCAGCTTGAGGATGGTCTGGGCGCCAACATATTGCAGTGGAATAACCGAGACTCCGTAACCAGCCTCGGGACGACCGGCCGCGGCGTCGACACGACCGGCGCCAACGGCGTCGCCAAGTGGCGTCAGCTTGTATCCGCCCGCATCGCGCACCAGCACGACGCCCGACAGTCGCAAGGCGCTCTCGAGCACGAAGACGATGTCGGATTTGGGCACCGGTCGCGCAGAGATCAGACTGACGCTGCCCTGCACGCGCGGGTCGATCGTATAGCCAAGGCCGAGAATGTCGCCGAGTACCACTTTTGCGACGGTCGCGACCGGCGTGTTTTCAAAGTTCAGGTCATAGCCCGGACCGCTCGAGGTCGGCTGTGGCCGAATCTCGGCGACGTCGGAGATCACCGCGCCCTCATAGGTGCGATTTGTCACGCGCTGCGTCTCGGGACGCCCCTGGATCGCAGCGACCGGCTGATCGCCACGCGGCAAGATGTCGAGTGATCGCACCTTGTCGAGCACGTCAACATCAGCCGGCGCCGTTGCCGGCCCACTGATCGTAGCCATGTTACATGACGAGAACAGAAGCATCGTCGCGACGAGCACGATGTTGCGGGCAACCGCACCGGACTGGCTTCGATTGCCGAAACGAAACATGGACTTGCCGATCTACTCGCGTTGCTGATCGGATGCCGGAAGGCGCCGCCCAGATCATCGGTCATCCTTAGCGATCAATTATGACAGTTATGTTTTGCGAGCCGAGACGCTCCGCATTTGTGGGCGAGTGCGCCTGCCGCGTGGATACATCGAGCGACCTTCGTACAGTCGTCATATTTCGGATCGATAACGACGTCCGGTCTAGCTGCAAGATGCCAACAGCGTCACGCGCAGGCGCAACCGGATCATGTCATGAGCGGTACACCGTCTTCGCAATTCATCGAGCATCTTCGGCTGATCTTCCCGGGACATCCGGAGAAGGGCGCGGCTATTGGCGAGCGGCCGGCCAGAGCCTGGGAATCGTTCGACATACCGGCCGATACATTCGCGGACGAGGCTGCTCGATTTTGCGGTCTGATGCGAATTGGTCTGCGGGAGA
Source organism: Bradyrhizobium sp. ISRA442 (assembly GCF_038085055.1). Taxonomy (NCBI): domain Bacteria; kingdom Pseudomonadati; phylum Pseudomonadota; class Alphaproteobacteria; order Hyphomicrobiales; family Nitrobacteraceae; genus Bradyrhizobium; species Bradyrhizobium sp. ISRA442. The sequence continues at coordinate 207,093 of NZ_JALGCN010000011.1, read as the reverse complement.
TGCTGGCGGCCGCCTCTGCGACCGACGAGTTTTCGCAACGTTTCCTTCGGGAGGTTCTCGCTTTTCCCTGCCGTCTGGCGGACGACACGCCCGTTTTTGCGATGGCGGACCCGACCGATCATGCGGCCAGAAGGGCGGCGGAGCTCGTGCTCGGAGCCCGGACAACCTTCAAGGTGGCGTCGGTCGAAGATCTGGCCATCGTTCTCGACCAAAAGCTTGGTCACTCCGAGGATGGCGAGCAGCCTGCCGCTCAGGACCTGCGCGATGACGATATCGAGAGCCTGCGCGACCTGGCCAGCGGCGCGCCGGTCGTGCGCGCGGTCACCGATCTGATCGAAAAAGCCGTTGAGATGCGCGCCAGCGACATCCACATCGAGCCATTCTCGACCGGTCTTGCGGTTCGGCTCCGGATCGACGGACTGCTCCGTGCCATCCAGCCGCCGGCGGGCGTACTTCCCCAGGCGGTCATTTCCCGCATCAAGATCATCGCCGGATTGAATATTGCCGAGCGGCGTCTGCCTCAGGACGGAGCGGCGCGGATCCGGGCTGGCCGAACCGAGATCGACGTGCGTGTCGCGATCATGCCGACCCAGCACGGCGAGTCCGCGGTTCTGCGCATTCTGCCAAAGGATCGCTCGCAGCTCGTCGCGAGCCGGCTGGGTCTTTCCGAGCGGGACGATGCCATCCTGCGCCGCTTGATTACATTACCTTATGGCATGATCGTCGTCACCGGCCCGACGGGAAGCGGCAAGACGACAACGCTTGCCACGATCCTGTCGATGCTGAACGTACCCGAGCGGAAGATCCTGACCGTTGAGGACCCGGTCGAATACGAAATTCCCGGCATCAATCAGTCCCAGATCAAGCCGGCGATCGGGCTTACCTTCGCAAGCGCACTGCGCTCCTTTGTTCGCCAGGATCCCGACGTGATCATGGTCGGCGAAATCCGCGATTCCGAGACGGCTCATGTGGCCGTCCATGCGGCGCTTACAGGCCATCTTGTGCTCACGACCCTGCATACGGAGACGGCCGCGGCGGCTGTGCCGCGGTTGCTGGATCTCGGTGTGGAAGGCTACTTGCTGCGTTCCACGCTACGCGCCGTCGTCGCGCAGCGGTTGGTCCGGCAACTCTGCGAGCATTGCAAGGTGCCGACGCGTTTCCGCCCGGACGAAGAGACCCGGGATACCAGGCTCGATCACCTCGGGCTCCGAAGCGGAGAGACCTTATGGCAGCAGCGGGGTTGCGAACGATGCGGCCAGAGCGGCTATCGCGGCCGGGTCGGGATCTTTGAGCTGCTCGAGCTCAGCAGCGGTCTCCGAGAACTCATCGGGGAGCAAGCCGATGGTCTGGCAATCGATCGTCTGGCGATCCGCGAGGGGATGACGACGATGCTTGATGATGGGGTCGCGAAATGCCGCGCGGGCATCACCACGCCAGCCGAAATCCTCCGTGTGATTGCCGCGCGCTGAGTAGGATCATGCCGAGTTTCCGCTATCGCGCCTTGACCCAGTCGGGAGAGATCGTCGTAGGCTCTCTGGTCGCACCGACGCGAGCGGAGGTCGAGCGCCGGATTTCCTACTTGCGGCTCCTGCCGATCGAGGCCGTGGAGGAGGCCCGATCGGCTCCCGCGCTGCGCGGCGGATTTGGACTGAACCGCCCGTCCCGCGCGGAGATCACGACCTTCACACGGGATCTTGCGCTGCTGTTGAAGGCAGGAGCGCGTCTTGACGACGCTCTTGAACTGCTGTCGAGCGATTCCGACGTCGGTCGGCTGCGTCCGGTGGTCGGGCGATTGAGGATGGCCGTGCTCGGTGGCGAGAGTTTTGCCGATGCGGTGGCTGCCCAACCCGAACTGTTTCCTTCTATGTATGGGGCACTCATGCGCGTGGGCGAGGCGTCCGGTACGCTCGACCACGTCCTTGAGGTGCTGGCTGGCGAGCGCGAGCGCTCCGAGGCGACCCGGCGAAAGCTCGCCGATGCGATGCAATATCCGACCTTCGTCCTGCTCGCGGCGATCGGCGTCATGCTGTTCTTCATTCTGGTGGTGTTGCCGCAATTTTCATCGGTGCTTCGCGATTTCGGCGGGCGGGCCGACACGGCACTCGGCTTCTTCATGGACGTCTCTGACGTGATGCGGGCCAACGGCGCATTGATTTCGATCTCGTGTGCGGTCGTGCTGGCTTGCGGATGGTGGCTCCTGCGGCAGGCCAAGGTGCGCGCTTCGCTCGTCGCCGGACTTGCGAAGCTGCCCGGAATCGGCGGCATCTTCATCTTCTATCGCACGAGCCTGTTTTGCCGGAATCTGGGATTGTTGCTCGGCTGCGGCGTAAACCTCACGACGACGCAGCGCATTCTCGTTGATGTCATGTCCGTGACCTCGTCGTCCGCGCCCTGGGTCGAAGCGGCTGATCGCGTTCGGCAGGGCGGCAAGCTGTCCCAAGCACTGGCGGCGTCGAACGTTCTCCCTCCTATGGCGGTGCGCATGCTGCGACTTGGCGAGGAAACCGGACAATTGCCGGCGCTGGCCGGCCGGATCGCGGAATTCTACGAGGCCAAGCTGCAGCGCAGTCTGGATCGTGTTTTGGGAATCGTCGGGCCCGTCGCCATCCTGACGATCAGCGTCGTCGTCGGAGGCCTGATCGTCTCGGTCATGACGGCATTGCTCTCAGTCACGCAGCTCGTCGGCTGACGGAGCGAAAGGAGGATCGGTATGACAGCGAGGAACCAATCGAGGCTGGGTCGCCCTGCATGGGGATCGAGATTGATGCAGCGCCATTCGATGGCGGCCCGCGATGGCGAGCGCGGCTTCACGCTGGTCGAGATGCTGGTCGTGATCACCATCATCGGTCTGATCATGGGGCTGATCGGGCCAAGGGTCCTCAACTATCTCGGCGAGTCCAAGGTCAAGACGGCGAAGATCCAGCTACAGAGCTTCTCGAGTGCGCTCGACCTGTTCTATCTGGATGTCGGCCGCTATCCCTCGACATCCGAAGGATTGGGTGCGCTGGCGAGCCGTCCTGCCGGCATCACGGCTTGGAACGGCCCGTATCTGAAAGGCGGGGCTCTGCCCACCGATCCATGGAATACGCCCTATGTGTATCGTTCCCCCGGCGAGCACGGACCTTACGACATCCTGTCCTATGGAGCCGATGGTCAGGAGGGAGGTAGCGGCACGGCTGCCGACATCTCGCTCGCCACGCAGAGAAGCGCCCGCAATGAGTGACGACGGTCAGCGCGGCTTTACGCTGCTGGAGATGGTTTGCGTGCTCGCGATCCTCGCGATGCTCGTAACCGTGCTGTTGCCGTCGGTGCCGCGGCAGACCTCGAAGGCAAGGCTGCAGGCTTATGCCCTTGAGGCGGCTTCTATCCTGAAGGCGGACCGCGCTGTGTCGCTCCGCAGCGGCGTGAGAGTGGATACCGAGATCGATACATCGGGCCGGTCGATCCGTTCGGGCGCCGGATCCGCCGCGGTCCGGGTGCCGGACGACGTCGCTTTCGAGGCGGTCCTGCCGCGCAACTGCAACCAGCGCCCAGTGTTCTCGACGATCAGCTTTTTTCCGGATGGTCTATCCTGCGGCGGAGCGATTGCAATCGCGCGGGCAGACCTGCGTCTCGAGATCAGGATCAACTGGCTGACCGGGAGGGTCGACATTGTCTCTCGTTCGCTCGCCAATGGTTGAAGAGGGTGAAGCCGGCTTCACTTTGATTGAGGTGCTGATCGCACTGGCCGTGGTCAGCCTGTCGCTGGCGGCCATCGGCGCGGTCGTGGCGTCGAATATGCGGGCCGTCCGGAAGATCGAGGAAAAGGTCACCCTGATCGAAGATGCGAACGCATCCCTTGTGACTGCAATTCCCGATCGTAGCCGGCTTGTGCCAGGTGCCGCGAGTGGTGAGTCAGCTTCCGGACGGTGGATCATGCGGGTCGCGCCACTCGGCTCGGGCTGGGATCTTGCCGCCGGCCAGGCGGGCTGGATACCCGAGTTGGTGGAGTTGCGAGTCCGCTCCGCCTCAGGAGCAAGCGTCGACGTGCGGACGGTACGACTTGCGCGGACAGCTCGCTGATGTGCTCGGCATCCACTCATCGGGACGACCAGGCCGGCTTCACTCTGATCGAAGCACTGGCCGCGCTGATCGTCGCCGGGGTCGTCCTGTCCGCGCTCGCAACGATCACTTCGCAATGGCTGCCGTCGTGGAATCGCGGTGTCGATCGCGCCCAGCGGGCGGAGATGCTGGGCCTGGCACTGCGCAGAATCGCCGACGATCTCTCGGCCGCCGAATTTGTTCCGGCCAATCGTGAACAGAAGCAACCGCTTTTTGAGGGACGAGAGCTGATCGTCACCTTCGTGCGCAAGGCAATTGGACCGAATGCCGGGCGCGGGCTGGATATCGTACAGATTGGCGAGATGGCCAATGGACGCGATCTTGGGCTCGTGCGGGCCAGAACAAGCTTCGCACCCTTGCTCGTAGGTGTGTCGATGTCCGAATCGCTGCATCTTTCCGATCGTGTGATGCTGCTTGCGTCTCCGTTCCGCCTGTCGTTCGCCTATGCGGATCGGACGCTCACCTGGAAACCGGATTGGCGCGATGCGGACCGGCTGCCTTCTGCCGTTCGGCTGACTGTTCACGACAACAGTCGAGGAGGCGTACCGGTGATGTCGACCGTGGCGCACATCCATGTCGACGCGCCGGCAGTGGGCTGCGACGAGGGCAAGAACGACTGCAGCGAGTCCGGACAGGACCAGCCGAAGACGCCGAATGTCGCTTCCAGCGGAGCGAAGGACTGATGTCGCGATCGATGAGATATCCGCCACGTCAGGAAGATGCTCGGGATGGATTTATCCTGGTGGCGGCGCTGTGGATTCTGGCGGCGCTGGCGGCGCTCGTCGTGATCTTTTCCCAGCATCTTTCGAGCTCGGCACGCGTGCTGCGCATTGGCGATGAGGCCTTGCAGGCAGACGCGCTTGTCACTGCAGGTGTCGAGCTCGCGGCTTATCAATTGCTCCTGGCCAAGGCGGAGGAGCGCCCGAAGCAGGGCGGATTTCGAGTTCGGCTGGGCGATGACGAGGTTGCGGTCTCGTTCGTGACGGAAGCGGCCCGGATCGATCTCAATGCTGCGCCGAAGGAGATGATTGCCAACTTGTTTGCGACGCTCGGCGCCGATGGCGAGGCGGCGAATGATTACGCGGAACGCGTGGTGGCTTGGCGCACGAAGCCTGCAGACAAGGCGGCTGAGCAGGCGGAAGAGGCACTCTATGCTTCCGCCGGGCGCAATTACGGGCCGAGGCTCGCGCCCTTTGCCCATGTCGAAGAGCTCCCACTCGTGCTCGGTCCGCCGCCCTGGTTGGTCGATCGGGCCATGCCATTCGTCACGGTGTTCAATGGGTCAGCCGGGATAGACGTCTTGACCGCCGCGCCTGAAGTGATCGCCGCGCTGCCGGGAATGACGCCGCTGATCCTGAAGGATTTCCTCGCATCGCGGAATTCATTGTCGGCGGATACTTCGGCAGTCGCGCAGGCTCTGGGGCCAGCGGGTGGCACTGCGACAACGGCCAAGAGCAGGGCCTGGAGACTGCATATCTCCGTGAGCGGGGCGACCGGCTGGCGCCGTGGCTCGGTGGCGGTGATCGCGCCGGGTGAAGGGGATTTGCCTTATCGGGTTTTATCGCAAGAGGACGAGGGTCCGCAAACAAGGAACGCGCGCGTTGCGCGTCGGGCGTCATGAAGCTTGCAACCGACATCGAGGCGGGACTTGCCGCCTGGAGTGCGACGGTGGCCGCGGCGATCGAACAGATGGCGGATCGGTTGCAACGGCGTCGCCAGATCAGCGCCCGCCGCAACGGTGCGGACACGCTGACGCTGCGAGTCGCGCAGCAATCCAGAGGCAAACCGCCGCTGCCCGATGTTGAAGTTCGGCTGGCCGACGATCGCGCCTTACCGGCCGACTGGATTGGCGGTCTGCGCGGCTGCGCAATGGACATTCATCTTGCCCCCCACGAGGTTCTGGTTCGACAGCTCGACTTTCCCAAACAGGCAGAACCATTTTTGGATGGCATGGTCCGCTCCCAGATCGATCGCCTGACACCTTGGACCGCCGATCAGGCCTTCTTTGGCTTGAGCGCGCCGCAGTCGGCGCCTAACGAACGCATTGGTCTCATTTTGGCGGCAGTACCGCGCGCCGCCATCGTACCGCTGGTTCAGTTCGCCGATCGCGCCGGAGCAGCCGCCGTCGCGATCAATGCCGACGACGGATCGGGCTCGCGGTCGATCATGCTGTTCAAGGCCGGTCTTCGCTCGGCAATTGCCGGTGGACGAGATCTTGCGAAGCTGCTGAAGTTCGTTCTCCTTGGTGTTGCGGCCACAACCGCTGTGACTCTGGTCGCGACGATGTTGCTCGGTACTGTCGTGGACGGGGAATTGCAGGACCTGCGCGCCGCGATTGCACGCCAGCGCGCGGCCTTGAGGCTCAGCCCGAGCGGGGGCGCGTCCACAGCCGAAACGTTGCTCGCCCGGCGCAAGCAGACGACGCCAGCGAACGTCCTGGCGCTCGATCATCTTTCCAAGCTCCTGCCCGACGGGACCTACGTCACGGATCTGCGTATCGAGGGTGATCGGTTGCAATTGGCAGGATTGACTCAGGACGCGCCGACGCTGATCCGGCTGATTGAGCAGTCACCTCAGTTCAGTCGAGCTACATTCTATGCGCCGACGACCAGATCACCGAACGAGCCTGGCGAGCGCTTTCATATCGAGGCTCACGTGAATGCCTATTTCGGGGAAGGAGCATGAACGGGTCGGCGCTCCTTCGAAAGGTCTTTTTATCGTCTCCGGCTTTGGCTGCCTCGCTCTATGGACTTGTCGTCATTGCTTTGCTGTGGCTGATCGCAAGTTCGCTCGTCGATCTGCTTGCCCGATATGACCAGCGCAATAGCGCTGCCGATATGTTGGCCCAGTTCGAGGGGCGACCGGTGCGGGGCGACCGTCGCGGCAAGAACAACTCGGCGGCGCCGCAAGGTTCGGCGTTTCTTGATGGAAAGACAGTCACGGTCGCCGGCGCTGCACTGGTGCAGCGGGTGGCGGAAGCCACGACCAAGGTCGGCGGCAATGTGCTCTCGACTCAGGTCGAGCTACAAGGCAATCGATCGAAGGCCGGGTTCGTCAGTGTGGTGGCAAGTTGCGAGATCGAACAACCGGCCGTGCAGCAGCTCCTCTACGACCTGGAGGCGGGTCTTCCGTTCCTATTCGTCGATCAGCTCGTGGTGCAGGCACCCTTGGCTGTCGCGACCACAGGGGAAGGAAAGCTGCGCGTGATGTTGACCGTTTCGGGCCAATGGCAAGGATCCAAATGATGCATCGCCTTGTGGTCATCGGCTGGGGCGTCGCCGTCCTGAGCATGGCAGGTCTTTCGGCCAGTGCGGCAATTGCGCCTGCGACAAGCGACGAGGCGATGGACGCGAGTTCGATTGCATCGCGGGAGAGCCCGTTGGGGGTGGAAAAGCCCGAACGCCCTTCGTTGACCGCTAGCCCGGCGCCGGCATCGAATGAGCCTGCAGCAAAGAGCGCCAATCCATTGTGGGGCATTCCACTGGCCTCCCTGTCGGCGACGCGCGATCGTCCGATCTTCTCGGCCTCGCGACGGCCGCCTGCTCCGGTGGTGGCGCCGGTTGCGACCTTGCGCCCGCCGCCGCCGCGTCCGAAGGAGCCGGAGAAACCGCGCCTCTTGCTGGTTGGGACGGTCATTGGAGAGAGCGAGAGCTTCGGTATCTTCGTCGAGCGGTCCAGCAAAGTATCGCTGCGGTTGCGCCTCGGCGAAGAGCGTGACGGCTGGGTGCTGCGCGCGGTGCAGGGCCGCGAAGTTGTCCTCGAGAAGGATGCTCAGACGGCGATCATCTCGATGCCCCAGCCCGGAAAGGCGAGCGAGGGAGAGGTTCGGATGGCGCCCGCGACCGCGGAGCGCGACGGCTACGACAATAGGGCAAACTCGACGAGGACCCGGCCGCCGCTATGAGTCTCGACCAAAGACTGTCTAAAGCAGCATCCCATAGCCATTCGCCTGCAGCGCGAGTACGACCAGTAGGCCTGCGGCCAGGAAAGGCCCGAACGGAATCGACGTTCTTGCCGTGACGTCACCCCCGACAACCGGCAGGGAGAGGCAGACGGCCAGCGCCGTGGAGGTCGCCGCCAATAGCAGAACCGGCATGTCCGGGAGCCCGGTCCAGATCGTCGCAGCAGCGAGAAACTTGATATCACCAAGCCCAAGCCCTTGCATGCCGCGCCACCGGAAATAGAGGTGCCTTAGAAGCAGGAGCAGACCTCCGGTCAGCAGGCCCTGGGATGCTGCGATCAGGGCCGTCGAGTGGCCGTCGATGACGAGCACCCGCGCAAGCCCGAGCGCCGCGATCAAGCCGTTGATCCAGTCCGGGATGATGCCGTAGCGAAGGTCGGTCCAGATTAGCCATCCGCACGCGAGCAGGAGCAGCGTGTAAGAGATCGTGACCAGGTTGTTCATTCTCGGCTTGTCACGAACCATGCCGGTGTCATGAGATGCAGCTCGTTCACGAAGCGAGCGAGAGGCCGGCCATCATCAGCCCCACGGCGGCGATCCAGCCCCCGAGCGCCCGGATCGCGATCCCGCGCCAGACCATAGGGGATTCGGCTTGCCGAAACGCGACTGTGAGGGCCATGACGAGTGTTATCGCGGCATACCCGATGCAGCCCAGCCCGGCCGCAAACAAGAAGCGATCGGTCTCAGGCGCGAGGTCGCTGGCATTTGCCGCTCCGCGGATGACAGCCAGGGCGAACGCCATGGCGCACAGCAGAAGGATGGGAATACGCAGTGCCGCTGCAAGCAGCAGCCCGACCAGCAGCGTCATTCCAGCGTTTAGGGCTGAGCCTGCCGACAAGGCGCCAATGGCGTGGGCAGACAGCAGCCCAATCAGCAGTCCCAACGGGAATACCACCATAATCCAGCGGCCTCTTCCGGCTCCGAGCGATCCTGCCAGGACGCCAAGCGAGAACCACAAGACAAGATCTTGAAGGTCAGTCAGGGGATGGAGAGCTCCTGCGTAGAAATCGCCGAGCCGGGAAGAGACGATATGAGCACTCGCTGGCTGAATGCCTGCGACCAGCAGGCCAGCGGCGATGGACATCCGTCGGGTCGGAGCGCTCATGCCAGCGCTCCGATGCTGTGCGCAAGGAAATAGCCACCGAGGATGGCGATGACCACGCCAAGGCCCTGGATGAGGCGTTCTCCCGCAGACCATCGGGTCAATGCACCGATGAGGATTCCGCACAAGTGGAGCAGCCCGGTCGCGACGACGAAGCCGAGACCGTAAGCCAGAGGATTCGCCGAGGTCGGAAGCTCGGCTCCATGCGCGTGACCGTGAAAAATCGCAAAGACAGCTACGATGATGGCCGCCACCGCGAAGGGCAGGCGCAATCTCAGTGCTACCGCCGCGCCAAGCACCAGCGCGGACATAGCGATGACCGCCTCCGGTACAGGCAACGGCACCTTCAGGACACCAAGCACCCCGCCAAGCGCCATCACCAGCGGGAATGTGATTGGCAGCACCCAGATCGCCGGCGCGCCGAGTTGCGCACCCCAAATTCCGACCGCGACCATCGCGATGAGATGGTCGACGCCGGTCAGGGGATGTAGCAATCCCTGCGCCAAACCACCACCAACTCCCGCCTGCTCATGCGCAAATGCAGGCTGCGCCAGGGCCAGGATTGCGATAGCTGTCAGAGCATTGATGGTGTGTCGCGTGGACATCGTTTTCCATTGTGTTTTCATGGGAGCGCCAGAACGCGGACCAGCCGGCCAAAGAACCAGAACATGGAGATGGAGCCGATTGCATAGGCCGGGAGTGCTTCGCCCCAGCGCGGCAGGCCCGCGTTGAGCCGTCGATGCGCCCAGATCAGGGAGAGCACCAGCAGCACGAACAGGAGCTGTCCGATCTCGACGCCGACGTTGAAGAAGAGGAGGGCCCTGGGGAGCAGGCGAGGCTCGAGCCCAAGTCCAGCGAGAGCGCTGGCGAATCCGATGCCGTGAACGAGTCCGAAGGTAAAGGCCACGGCCCAGGGATAACGGGCGGTCAGCCCGGGATCGCCGCGCTGCTGTTTGACGATTTCGACGCCAACGAACACGATGCTGAGCGCAATGCAGGCATTGAGAGGCCGTTCCGGGATGCCGATTAGCCCCCACGCCGCCGCCGCAAGGGAGACGCTGTGCCCGAGCGTGAAAGCCGTGATGGTCTGCACCAATTTCCATCCGCCACCGACGATCCAGATCAGTCCGAGCACGAACAGCAGATGGTCCGCCCCAAGCAGGATATGGTCGATGCCGTAATTGACGTAGGTCCTGGCGAGTTCGATCCACGTCTGTAGCGTCGGAGCGGCCGTGCCCAGGACAGACACCACGGGATTGGCGGTCGATATCGTGTAACTGCGGGGCTCGCCGCTCAAGGGAAGGATCTTGATCAAGACGGCCGACATGTCGGCGCCGAGGTTGGTGATGGTGATCGGGCCGACCAACCCTTTCTCGCCGCAGTTCATCTCGGGCAGTCGCAGGAAGCAGTGGGGTGGTACCCGCAGGTCCACACGTGCGGCGCCGATCGACGGCTCCATGGTCCAGAGGCCGATGAATGCTCCGGGCCGGACCTCACGGAATTCGAGCACGCCGAGCGTAGCCTCATGCGCCTGGACATAACGAGGCAGGGCGAGCGCGACGAGAAGAAGCAAGATCGCCTGGCAGGCTCGGATCATCATTGCTCGTATCGCACCTTGTAATTGGCCTTGAGCCGGCCAACCGCCTCCCAGGCCTGCTTGCGCGTTTCTTCGGTGTGCCAGGTCCGTGCGGCCTCTTCGCGCACATCGTCGAAATTGGCGAGCTTGCCGGGGTGGCGGGAATCGAGCCGAGCGACATGCCAGCCGTCTTTCGACTGCAGAATGCCCCACTGTCCCTCCGGCATCGCTAGAAGCCCATCGCGGAAATTTTCGCCAAAGGAGGCGGCAAGGCTTACGACCGGACGTCCCAGTATGGCCCGGGTCTGCTTTCGCAATTCCTCGGATTCGTGTTGGCCCAGTATGTCGTCGAGCTGCTTCTGCGCGGTCGCCCGGTCCGTCGCTGGTGTCAGATAAAATCCCACGCGCTCCTGTTCGTCGAACCGCGCGTGGTTGGCGGCAAACCAGGCGCGGAGCTGCTCTTCGGTCGGTTGTGGAACGCGGACCTGATCGAATATCAGCAATTGCAGCTTGAATGCGACGCGGTCTCTGATCATGTCATCGCCCTTGTCGACACCAAGCGCCTTGCCTTCACGATAGAGAATCTCGCTGGCGACCCAGCTCTCGATCATCTTGTTGAGCTCCGCGTCGGATGGGACGCGCGCTTTGTCCTCGTCGAAATTGTCTATGAAGGACTGGCGCAGGGCTTTGGTCACGGTGATGACCTTGTCGTCCTTGGCCGGTGGATGCAGGACGGCGTCGGCGCCGAAAATCAACGATCCCAGCAGGGCAAAGTGTAGGAGCGGCTCTCGTGTCAGTGAGCTGATGACGTCGGGCAAGCTTAGTGATCGTCTCACCGAACGTCCTTCGATCGGACTGTCAGATCGATCGGACGGAGTGTTTCCAAGAATCTGTGTGGCGTTTGGCATCGCTGGCGTTGACATATTTCCTTCACATCTCTGACAGCCGCAACGGCGCGCAGCGGCTTATGCAGCGAAGCTCGCACGTTGTCACGCGCAAATCGCGCGAGCTCGTCGAGATAGACTGTAGACGTGAAGATCAGTTGGTGGATTTCTCAGGCGGAGGTACACGCGGAAACAAAACCTTCACGGAACTGTCTCCGAGTTCTGTTTTGGTTGCGCCACTGCAAAATCCGCACATCTTGGCTGCGGCGATTTGTTTTGAATTCCTGACTCGCACAAATCATCAAGGGGCGACTACATGGCTTCGTCTACGAAGAAAATCCTGCTGACGGCAGCGTCGGTCTCGTTGGCTTTGACGCACACGGCGCATGCCGATGACCGCGGCGAAGGGTTCGGACATCGGGGAAATCCTTACGTCGCCGGTGACATGCACAACCACAATACGTGCACCGATGGGTCCGTAGCGGCCGGCTATTCGATTGATCGCGCTGTTGCTACCGGCGTTGCGGCGGCGGGTGGCAATAATTTCGATCTCGACTGGTTCACGCTCGGCAATCACGGCGGCTCGGGCAATCGCGATTGCCGCTTCAGTGATACCAGCGCCAATATTCCGGGTGAGACCACGACGACCTGGAGCGACACGCTCGGCAAGACCATCGACGGCATTACGATCACCAGCCTGAAGGGCACGCCCAACGGCACCGGCACCAGTGCTGCAATGTGGCGCTGGCAGTCGATCCGTGAAGTTGAGTATCCAATCATCGTGGACCGCACCGCGATGTATAACAAGGTGCTGGTGGAAGGCCTCGAGTGGATTGTTCCAGGCCACGAACACACGGACGTCGCCGTCATTGCCGGGCAGAACCCGCGCGGCTACGGCAATGCCGACAAGATGGCTGAGTTCGAATATCGTTTCGATCGGGCCGATACCGATGCGATTGGCCCTGTCGATGTCGGCAACAGTCCGCTCTGGCCGGGCAAGGACAACGTGAACAATTCCGGCACCGCCGGTCACGGCAAGGCCCTTACGGGAATTCAGTGGCTGCAGGCAAATCACCCGCTGCAATCCTATGCAATCCCGACGCATACCGAGCGTCAGGGGCCGTTCAGCGCGTCGTCCAGCAAGGGCTACAACATCGAGCATTTCCGTGATTTCAACAATGCCGGTCCGACCGTGGCGTTCGGCATCGAATCTCCGGGCCACATGGCGCAGGGCACCATCACGGGTGGTTCGGGCTCTTATGAATCCAACGCGGTCGGCGGCGGCACCTACGGAATGTCCGGCGTTTACACCGCAAAGGTTGGCGGCCTGTGGGACGGCCTGCTCGGAGAGGGGCGCAACTTCTTCATGTATGTGAGCTCCGACTGGCACAATCGCGGTGCGGGCGGCGCGCGTGACTCGTTCACGACCTCCGACTTCATCCCCGGCGAATATACCAAGCTTTACGTTCCCAACCGCGAGCGCTTCAGTGCGCAGTCGATCGTCGACGGCATGCGTTCGGGCAATTCCTACTCGGTCAATGCCGACATCATTGGCCCGGATCTCGTGTTCCGCGCCAAGGCCCGCGGCGAAGATTGGAAGACGATGGGTGAAACGCTGGTCGTGAGACCCGGCGAGAGGATTACGCTCGAGATGGAGATGACCGTCCCGGCGAAGAACAACAGCCCGTACAGCTTCAACAACCCCCTCTTGCAGCAGGTTGGCATCAACCAGCCCCTCAACAAGCCGTATCTCGACCACGTTGACCTGATCACCGGGCAGATCACCGGGGTGATCCAGCCGGGCGCGCCGGGCTATGCCGTTCCGAACGCCGCCGGCGTGGCGGGTGCTTCGATCGTCTACAACCAGACGACCGTCATCGCTCAGCAAATTCCGACCAAGGACATGCATAGCGACAGAGAACGGAACGGTGCGACGCGTTACCGGTTCCGCACGACGTTCGTTGCAAGCGACAAGCCGATGTACATCCGTGCACGCGGCACGAACATTCCTGCCGCGACGCCGAATGTGACCGACACGCACGGCAATCCTCTGATCGACCTGACCAATGCCCAGGTTAGCTGCACGGATGCCGCCTGTCCTGCTCATCTTCAGACGGTCAACGGCGTGAAGAAGGTGACCTACGACGTTCAGGCCTATTCGAACGTCTGGTTCTATGCGAACCCGATCTTCATCCGGCCGGAAGGTACGCCGAAGCTTCTGGTGGAAAAGAATGCGGAACTCGCCGAACGGCTGGCCAGCCGCCGCGCTGATAACGACCACGATCACGGCCGCGATTAATCGCGGGTGGCGCGAACTGTAGACGGTTCTGGCGGGGGCCTCGCGGTGCCCCGCCAGAAAGTTTTCGACGAGACTCCTAATGCGATCCCTGCCCAAGCTTGATCAGATCCATGTTGTCGGGATTTAGTCGCCGAGCGTTCCTCCTTTTGCTCGGGCTTTCGAGCCTGGCATCGGGCACCCCAGCCCGCGCCGAGCCCGATCGCGAAGAGTGCGAACTTGCCGTGAAGGAAGCTTCCGCATTGGCCGCTGCTCTGCCGGCAGACAATCTGTCGCGATATTTTGCCGAGCGCGATCTCCATCAGGCCATGGTGGAGGCGCGGAATGGCGAATTCGATGATTGCCTCGAAATGGCGGCGCGTGCGGTTGAAGAGACCAGGGAGAGGCGGCACGAACTGCCGCCCGGTGAGAAGCTGAAAGTCCTCAGAGCCGACGAGTAGCCGCTGTCCACGCGAGCGAGTTTTTTGGCGCGCGATAGATCTCGTCTTTTGTCATCGCCATGTCATGTCCGGCAAATTATCGTCCGGCCATCTTTCAGCACGTTGGATCACGATATGGATCAGATCGAGGCTCTTTTTCCGATTCCGCTCATGCGCTCGCCGGGGCTCTTGAATCCCACGCTCAACGAAGCCGCCGTGGTGGCGATCCGCAATGCCCGTATCGAGGCCAATCTGCGATCCGACCAACTGTTCCACACCGAGGTGGCAGATCCGGGTAACAACAAACTCTTCCGGGAGATCGCGAACGTCGCGATCCCGAAGCTGGAAGAATTCGGCGTCCTGCTTTTCGGCGAAAAGCTCCGTTGGACGGTCAAGGAGATGTGGACCAACATGCTGGAGTCCGGAGGTAGCCAGACGCTGCATTCACATGCCAACAGCTTCATCTCGGGAATCTTTTACCTGACCCCGTCGCATCCGGCGTGCAAGACGGTCTTCGTGCGCCCGCCGGGCGGATTCGAATTCTCGTTTCGGCATCATACCAAGAGCGCCGCGGTCGGTCCCTTCAACGCCGGCAAATACGTGCTGCCGGAGGCCGAACCGGGAGATCTCGTACTGTTCCCGAGCTACGTCTATCACGAGGTGCCCAGGAATCAGGGACCGCAACGCATGACGATCGCCTTCAACGCAATGCCTGATCATCTCGATTGCTGGGGCTATCGGATCAGCTTCGCGCCCTAGGAGCCGCCGACCTGCGCGGCATCCGTCATCGTCCGAATTCGCGGATGAGCAGGTCCTTGGCATCCGTACGCAAGGGCGCGGCTTCGTCGATCGAGCGCAGGAGGCGCGCGGCGGCCGCGTGGTCGGACGCCATCAACGACTTTGCCATACCGATCAGAGGTGCGTAAGCCGGTTCGAACTCGGGACTGAGACGAATCGCGTCGAGCAATCCCGGAGCCGCGGCGGCGATCAGGGCTGCACCGCGGGGATCACCGGGTAACGCCGCGCCCGCTTCGATGAAGCGATTTCGCGCCTGCCAGTAGGCGGTCAGTCGGTCGCTCCAGATCTCATGCTCGGGCGCATCCAACAGTTCTGCTGCCTGGGGCCGAATGGAACGAATTACGGAGAGTAAGAGCGACCAGGGCGGTGCCGACAACGCACGAACGTTTCGCTGCGCGTCGAATGCGACGAAGGGATAGTCGTCCGTGTTGCGCGGACCCTCTCCGGCGAATGCAGCCAGAGCGCGTCGACCCCCAACAAATTGGCCAAGCAGATCGAGCGGCGTCTCGAATCCGAGGGGGCGAACGGCGGGGCGGACGCGGGGATCGAGCAGGCGGGACGCGAGCGCGCGAGAATCGACGCGGCCTCCGTTGCGGGGGCCGATCAGCGCCAGCATGGGCGTGCGGACGCTATAGTGGTTGAGCCATGCCGAGCCGTCGGGATAGACCTCAAGAAATGCCCGAATGATTGCGCGCAGGGACGGCAGATCAAGCTGGTAGAGCGGCAACCACTGGCAGAAGATGCCGCCGGGCGCCAATCGCTGCTTGATGGCTGCGAAATGCTCGACGGTGTAGAGCGACCCGCTTCCGTCGAGGGCCGGATGAAAGAGATCGGCGACAATCACGTCGTAGCTGTCGGAGTCGGCGGCCACGAACCGGCGTGCATCTGCGACGGTCAACCGAGGCGGTTCACCGGTGACTGCTGGATTGGCAAACCAGGGCAGCAGGTCGATGACCTCGCGCGACAGTTCGACCCCATGCACGTTGGTGCCAGGCATCTGCGCGCCCCCGACCACCGTCGCACCGGTCCCGATGCCTAGAAACAACGCCTTGTGCGGCCGCTCATGCAGCAGCAGCGGCAGCATGGCTTGGCGATAGTCGGAGCGGACGGAGCTCGTGCCTCCCATGCGGAAGCGACCATTGACTTCCAGATAGCGAGCACCCGTTGCATCATCCACGACGCTTGCGGTCGCCATAGGCCCTTCGCTGAGAGCGAGCAGCTTGCCCCCAGGAGGTATCTTGACGAGCGTTGGCGCAGGCCGAAGCAGCAGGACGAGAGCGATGCACGCTGGTATCGCTGACTGCAGCGCCGCAGCGCGCCGGAACGGGAGCAGGAGCAGGTAACCCAACGCGATCGGGATGAGCGAGGTCCAGGCGCCGAATGCTGGGATGAGGATTTGTGCCGTCGTTAGCGGAGCGATCGAGGCGCCTATGCTGTTGATGCCCACCGCCCAGCCGAGCGACCCGCGGCGGTCGCGCACTTGCTGGGCAAGGTGGCCGAACAGCGCCCCCATCGCGGTCGCCGGCAACAGGAACAACGCGATCGCGACCGCCAGCTCGCCAGCGATGCCAGCTTCGACAGCGGTCTCGGCAATTCCTGCAATGAAGGACGTGAGTACGGCGGTGATCAGGCAAGCGAGCGCCGCCGCGGCGAGTAGCCAGGCGAGGCTTCCGTCTCCGGCATTGCGCCCGGCCCGCTGCCAGAGGAGGCCTCCAGCCGCGGTGCCAAGCAAATAAGCCGCCAGAAGACCGGCGAATGTATACACCGTGTCCTGCATGACCTGTGCGGCAAGCCGGACCACAAGGACTTCGAACGCGATTCCGAGCAGACCGGTCGCGAACAGGGTAAAGCTGAGCCGCAAGCCGCCGAAGCCGTGTCGTATCGAGTCTTCGGTTTTGATCGTGCCGCGACCGGAGGTCGATCCGATCATCACTGCCGCGAGGGCGCACAGCCCATTCATTCCGGCAAGGCAGATCAGCGTGCCTGAAAATCCAAGCGAGGGAATCAGGAGAAAAGCGCAGGCGAGGGTACCGGCCACGGCACCAGCGGTATTTGCGCCGTAGACACCGGCGCTGACCTTTGCATCGCTGCGAGCTTCGCGGGTCATTCGCTCCAGTGCCGCGAGGGTCCCGCCCATGGCGACGGTTGCGGGCATGAGCGTGAGGGTCGGGAGTGCGAAGCTCGCCGCCCAGAGCAGCGCCGGCGCCGGCGTGGTGCCGAGCAAGGGAGCCATGACGCGGCCTGCAGCGGGAAGGAGCCAGATCGCGGTCAAGCCCCAGAGGCCGATCACGGCCTCGAGGATCGCATAGACATATCGCGGCGAAGATGCGCGACGGATCAAGCCGTCGAGGGCAAAGGCGCCAAGCGCGAGCCCGGAAAAAAAGCCGGCGATCGCCCCGAGAACCGCCATCATCTCGGTGCCGAGCGCGAGGCTGAGCTGGCGCGTCCACACGATCTCGTAGCCAAGGCCGGCAAATCCGGACGTCGCGACGATGGCTATCAGCGTCCAATCACGATCGGTCCGTAGGTCAGACCGCGAGGCAGATGTCTCATTGATGCCAGTCGTGATGGTAAAGTCACGTCTTGAGTGCCGCGCGTCGACATTCGCGTCGGATTGCATGCCGTCGTCCCTGGTTTACTGCGTGCGGCCGCTGACCTCGCGCCCATCTCACTCGGGGAGAAGAGGATGCAAGCGAGTGGATGAATGTCCTGCGATTATTGTCCGGCCAAGATGCCGGCGGCGATCGCATCAAAGCACCCGTTCGATCGCAGATTATTTCATCGATAATGACGGCCATTTGACAGCCGAGACAATGATCCCCAGATTGCCGATCGGTATGATGTTCATGAGCCGACATCATACTGTCGTGTCGGCCCGGTAGGAGCCCCATGACAGCGACCAGAAAACTCCGAACGGACCTCAGAGCCGAGCCGGGCAGACGTGGCGCTTTGCAAGCTTCGTAGGGGTAAGGGCGTGTCCGGCGGTTGGCGTCAGTTGTCGTTCGCAGCGATCCTGGTTCTCGCAGTTCAACAGTCGGCTTGGGCCCAGTCGCAGTCCGCCTCCGAGACAT
Organism: Bradyrhizobium sp. ISRA442; assembly: GCF_038085055.1. Classification (NCBI taxonomy): domain Bacteria; kingdom Pseudomonadati; phylum Pseudomonadota; class Alphaproteobacteria; order Hyphomicrobiales; family Nitrobacteraceae; genus Bradyrhizobium; species Bradyrhizobium sp. ISRA442. The sequence continues at coordinate 188,885 of NZ_JALGCN010000011.1, read as the reverse complement.
CGGGCCCGGACGTCACGGGGGCCACGAAGCCGACAGTCCTGCCACCAATCGCGGTCGAAGCGCCGAGCAAGCCCGTCAGGGTCAACCGGTCTTCCAGGCGCATCGTCAGGGCCGACGCGCGATCATTTCGACAACGAACCGCATCCGATCGAGAGCCCGCGCCGGTTGCCGGGTCCGGCGCACCCAACGCAGGCTCCGGCCCTGTCTCGCCGCCGAGCATGGCGAGTCAGATCACGGTGACCGGTGATACGATCAATGCGCGTCCGGTGGCGCGTCCCGGGGAAGTCCTCGAGGCCGTTCCCGGCCTGATCGTGACGCAGCATTCGGGCGAAGGCAAAGCCAACCAATATTTCTTGCGCGGCTATAATTTGGATCACGGCACCGACATGGCGATCTATGTCGACGACGTGCCGGTCAATATGCGCACCCATGCGCATGGCCAGGGCTACGCGGACCTCAATTGGCTGATGCCGGAAACGATCAACGCACTCGACGTACGCAAGGGGCCCTACTTCGCGGACGAGGGCGATTTCAGCTCTGTCGGCAATCTGCACATTTCGCTGATCGATCGCGTCGAGAAGAGCCTGGCGCAGGTCACTCTTGGCAGCTTCGGCTACAGGCGACTGTTCAGCATGGGCTCGAGCAAGGTCGGCGATGGAACGCTGCTCGTTGCAGGCGAAGCCGGGACTTACAACGGCCCGTGGGATAGTCCCGACGACACGCGCAAGCTGAATGGTCTGGTGCGCTATACCCAGGGAACGGCGCTGGATGGCCTGTCGATCACCGGCATGGCCTACACCAATCGCTGGAATTCGACCGATCAGATCCCGTTGCGCGCAATCACGTCCGGCGAGATCGGCCGGTTTGGGGCAATCGATCCGACCGATGGAGGCAACACCGATCGCTTCGCGCTCTCGGCGCGTATCGCGGGCACCGATGATGCGGGATCGTGGAAGGCGAATGCCTTCGCTGTGAAGAGCACGCTCGACCTCTTCAACAACTTCACTTATTTCCTCGACAATCCCGAATTCGGCGATCAGTTTCACCAGCGCGATGACCGCGTCATGGCCGGCGCCAATGCGTCGCGGACCGTCAACGGCTCATTCGCAGGCCGGCCAATGGAGACGACTTTCGGAATCCAAACCCGCTATGATGCCATTGGTCTCGCGCTGACGGACACCTACCAGCGCAGCTTCCTGTCGAACGTTCGCAGCGACCGGGTCGGAGAAGGTAGCGTTGGCATCTACGCCCAGAACACGGTCCGCTGGACCGACTGGCTGCGCACCACGCTCGGCTGGCGCGGCGATTGCTACGACGCTCACGTCACCTCGGTGTTCGACAGCAACAACTCTGGCCACGTCAACGCGGGGATCGGCAGTCCCAAATTCACCATGGTGCTCGGTCCGTTCAACAGGACCGAATTTTTCCTGGGCGCAGGCCTCGGTATGCACAGCAATGATGCGCGCGGTGCGACGATCACGGAAGCACCGGGCGATTCCGACACGAAGCTCTCTACTTCGCCTTTGCTGGTGCGAACCAGGGGAGCAGAGGTCGGGGTCCGCACCAAAATCATCTCAAATCTCGAGTCCTCGCTCAGCCTGTTCCTGCTTGACCAGGACTCCGAGATCGTCTTCAGCGGCGATGCCGGCGACACCTCAGCAAGCCGCCCAAGCCGGCGCTATGGCGTGGAATGGACCAACCATTTCCGGCCCCGTTCGTGGATCGAGTTCGACGCCGATCTCGCGATGACCCATGCCAGGTTCATCGGATATGACAGCGAGCAGGCCGCCGTTTACGATTCGCTTTTAGGATATCCTCTAGCCCAGATCGGCAATGCGCCGGGCAACTACATTCCCAATGCCCCCGAGGTCGTCGCGTCGGCAGGTGTGACGCTCGGCGATAGAACCGGCTGGTTTGGCGCGCTTCGCTGGCGCTATCTGGGATCAACTCCGCTGACCGAAGACAATGCGTTCCGCTCCCAGCCGATCAGCGTGGTCAACGGACGCATCGGCTACCGGACGGACAACGGCTGGCGCGTGCAACTCGATGTGCTCAACCTGTTCAATGCCAGAACAAGCCAGATATCTTATGCCTATGGATCACTGATCAAGTCCGACAGCTACTTCAATCTCTGCTATCCCGTGCAAACCGCTCCGGCCGCGGTATGCCAAAATGGGGTGATGGATTCCGTCATCCACCCGGTCGAGCCGCTCGCAATCAGGCTGACGGCCGCTGGGAGCTTTTGAGCTGGTCTAAGTCGTGCTTTGGCGAGATCGACGTCGCGTTTGGCCTTTGCCTGTGGTTTCTTCCGGAACGCATGCCGCACGTGAACAACATCGCCGATCGTGGTCAGGTAGATGATCGGGTAAGCGGATCCGGTAAGCGCCGGACGCCTGACTCGCAGCACTTTTCTGGGACACCTGCAGAACGTTCGGTCTGAAAGGCATTGCCGTGCTTTCAGCTCGTCGGCGCGGACGAAAATCGATCGAGGAACAGTGAGGTCGAATTGCACTTGCAATGTTGCTGCTGGCAATTCGAACTTCTTCACTGCGGCAAGGACACCAGCAGCGAAAAGCCACTCCAGGCGAGGAGATAACCGGCCGCAAACCCGCCGGTCGCGGCGAACGGATTGCCCTGCGTTTTCCCCCCGTTGACCCAAGCGGGCGTACATGAGGATCATGGGCGCTGCCGAGGGCGCCATCATTCCGACCATCATCACCGCCCACATCAAGAACACATATGCGAACTCGATCGCTCGCCATGGCTGGTTGGCCGGCAGCATGATTCCGATCCCATGCCGAACCCGGTCATGTCCATCCCGCCCATGTCCATGTCGTTGGCGAGCCAGAGCACATAGTTCCGTGCCAGCAGGACAATGATGCCGATCGCGCCGCCGATGACCCAGCGATCGCGGCGCAGCACGGTTTCCAGTATGCTGTCGGTCATTTGCGATTGACGTTGCCGGCCTTGTCACAGGCCAGCATCAGGAGTTGCATCAAGCCTGGTTCGACCAGCGGATCGGCGCATAGAGGCCGTTCTTGCCGGAATTATCCCAGCTCATGCCATGATCGCTGAACGTATTGCCGGAGGCGCCGACTGCCAACGCCATCTTGTCGGGGCTAACCGGATGGCCGATGTTCGCCCACATTTCCCCGCTCGGATGCATGGTGGGCAATGGATCGACGGACATGTGCAGAATGCCCGGGATTTCCGCGGACCGCGTCTTGCCGTCGATCCGGAATGTGATCGGAACCTTGCGCACGCCCAGATTCTTGCTGATCAGCGGTGTGAACGCAGCCATCGGACCACCGGCCGCGCCGGTGAAGATCGCGGCCAAAGCCTCGGTCTGCTCATCGTTGGCGCGCTGATCGATATAGGCGGCCACCGACCAATCTCCGTCTGCCATGACCCCAGGTGCGTGGAGGATGACCAGGACATTGAGCCCGTCGAGCGTGATATCGCCGTAGCGGCCGCTTTCGACGTGGAAGATCAGTGGTACGTTGCAGAAGCCCTCGGTCGGGCGCGAGGTCAATGGGGGCGCTGCCGATACGAGGCAGGGACACACGATGCTGCAACTGCAATTCTCGAAGTAGTCACCGGAAAGGTGCCATTGGATGTCCGCCATCGCTCTCTCCCGCTAGGCCGAACCCGATAGATTGTCTTCGAACGAGCTACGTGTGGTTGAAATTATGTCGCGCGGGACGGTATCGCAAGCCGATACCGTATCGATCCGCCGAGGACGGCGAGATGGACGACGTTGTTGGTAGGAAATGCACTTAAACTCCTTGCCCGTCTCCGCAAGTCATTGAAATCGCAGCAAATACGACCTCCTTCCGAGCGCGCCAATGGCAATAAGCTATTGATACGAAAAGTATTCTCGCGATGTCTCTCGCGTGTAGCTGCAATCAGCTCTAGCATCTAATTCGCGCAAATCTTCGCTGTTTGATTTTGCGTCTTGGTCCTCTGATCGTCGCTGCCTATGACCAGCAGAGACGCCGCGTTTCTCGAATTCGTCGAGCTTGGACTCAAGATCCTTTAGCTGGCTCTTGCAGATGAGGCAGTGGAGGCTGCGATAGAAGACGAGCGTGAGGTTCGTCGGCTTCTGGTGCAGGCATTGTCAGGTCTAGCCAAATCGGATGCCTAGTGCGATCGCGCACTGCGACCGCTATTCCACCGAAGGGCTTCCAATGGGACATGCCTGAACACTTCAGCCAATCGCTGTCGCCACGGCTGCCTCACCATCGAAAGCCGCCCCTCGAGATGAGCCACTTTCTCGCGCGCCGCCACGGTTTCAATGTTGGCTTTCAGCAGTTCGGCCAGCAGCTTGTTCGTGCGGTCGCACTCTCTCTCGAAGTCGCTCCGGTGACCGCCGGCAACGGTCTTCATCTCCAGGAGATCGGCCTGCAACGTCGCAATGTGTTCCTTCAGGGCGGTGACCAGGTCGTGACCGGGCGGCGTTTGGGACGCTCGCGTGACAGGAGAATGGTTGATCTCGGTGAGGTCGACCTGCACCAAGGTCTTACCATCATTCGAGCGGGAGCGGGGCAGCCGATGCCGCTTCACCAGTGCTCTGGCCGCCTCCGGCGAAATTTTGAGTCTTTCGCCCAGCTCTGCGTAAGTCAGCATCTCGACGGGCATGATGGTCGCTTCCGGCTGGCCGGGCGGTCACCACCCGGACATGGCAAACGATAGCGCCCCCGAGTTAACGGGCGGTTTACTACGCTTGCGGGGACGCAACGAGCCGACAATCTCGCTCGATCCCAGCGACCGGGCAAACCAGCCGTTCACGGTGAGCGGGCCGCTTCAGCCATATTCCTCGCCGATCCCGTATTCCCGGTAGATCTCCAGCGGATCGAGGTCGGGGAATAACCGGCACTTGGCCTGGGCGAGGTGCAGGCTCACCGTCGCCGGCTCCTTGCCGTTCGACAGCATTTTGCGGATGTCGTCCATATGCGCGCGCGGCTGGTGCTTTGCCTCGAGCTGCTCCAGCGCGACCAGCGCGGTCGCGAGCGCCTCGGTGAGGACCCATTCGTCGTGGCCCGTGATTCCCTTTTTCGGCATCGGCAGACCCCACATGCGGTGGCACCGGCAGTGTATCCCGGCTTGCGCCGAATCTCCATTGAGCCGTTGCTTGCGCGGAATGGGCGCGGACCAGGCGGCCGGCTCTCCGCTCTGTCTCTGTCTTGCTTTATGGCCGAGCGTAGATAAAACGCCGCCCTGCCGGCCGGTCTTATCTTTGTTGCAACAAAGTGGGCGTAGACCTGCCCGCGCGGCATTCGGGCCGGCCGTTCCGGCCCCGGACCGACTTCCCCGAAATTCGAGAGCGCGATCCGGTTGCGCCGTCCTTGAGGCTGGAGCCAGCATGGCCTTTCTGAGCATCCTCTACCGCTTCATCACCAACTTCGCGTTTATGGCGGTGGTCTATTTCAGCCTGAACTTCATGGAGAAGTATCCGAACCGGGCGATCCTCGCGATCCTGGTGCTGGTCTATACCGCCATGCGTGCGGGCTCGACGCTGCGCGCCTTCTATTTCTTCCAGAAGATCGAGAAGCTCGAGGCCGAGACCAGGCGCCTGCAGGCCCCGATCAACGACGGCTCGGGCGGAACCTCGACGCGCAAGCAGATCGTGACCGACGTTGCGCGGCTGCGCCGCGACGGCGAGCTGAAGTCCTATATGGACCTGTTCTTCCTGGCGCTGATCGTGCTGCTTTGCGTCGCCAACATCGTGCGGCAGTAGACGCCTACTGCGGCCGCTTCTTCAGGCTGGCAAGGCGCGTCGGACGGGGCGCTGTGCCCCTGACCTGCGGCGCGCGCTTTGCTGCGGGGGCGGCATGCGCGGTCTGACGGTTGTGCGATGAAGCGGCGGCCTTGCCTTTGTGGCCGCGGGCATTCGCGCGCGCCGCACTGGAGATCTCGGCTGCAGCCATCCGCGTCGCGGCGCGCCGGGACAGTGTCGTCGACAGCAGGACCTCGATCGAGCCCTCCGGGATCGCGAACAGGTCGCGCTCGGGCACGGGCAGGGTGGCGGCGATATTCGCCAGCGCCTTCGTCCGGCGCGGCAGCGGCGATTGATCGGACGGCATCGCGTTGAGGTCGGCGAGGCTCGGCGCCGGAAGCGTCCTCGTCTGCGTGAACACGAAATTCGGAACGCTCGGCCAGCGCGCGATCGGCACGGTCTCCGACGGCGGATGCAGCAGCCATTCCACCGGCTCGGTCGGCGTCGCCGGCCGGTCGGCGGTCGCGGGCACCACGTGCACGATGCGATAGCCGCGCGCCTTCAGGTCGCGGATGATTTTTGGCAGCGCCGCAACCGTGCGGGGCTGGATGTCGTGCAGCAGCAAGATGCCCTTGCCCTTGGCCTCGAGCCGCTGCATTGCGAGCTGGTAGACGCGATCGGACGACACGTGCCGCCAGTCGTCGGCCGGGAAGTCGGCGCTCCAGACCTGGATGCCGCGGGAGATCAGGTAGTTCTCGACGCCTTCGGCGCGCAGCAGGCCGGGAATGCGGAAGAACGGTGCCAGCGCGGACGGATCGGTCATCGCGGCCGTGGTCCATTCGATGCCGCCATTGATCTCGGCCTCGGCCTTCTCGATCGGCATCTTCTGAAACGTCAGGGGATGGGTCATGCTGTGGGTGCCGACGGTGTGGCCCGCCGCCACCAGCTTGCGCACGCCTTCCGGGTTGGCCTTGGCCTGGCCGCCGATGATGAAGAAGGTCGCCTTGATGCATTCATCGGCCAGGATCTGCAGTACCTGGTTCGAGTATTTCGGCAGCGGACTGTCGTCGAAGGTCAGGACCACCTCATGATCCTTGAGCGGCAGCGTCTCGCGGTACTGCATGGTGCCGATACGCGGATGCTGGCGCGGATCGACGACCAGGGTGCGGGAGGTGCCGAGCGCGTCCGGGTGGCCGGGACAGTTGGCCGCATAGGCCGCCGGCGAAGCGGCGGTCAGGAAACCCAACACGCCACCAAAGCACAGGACGATCCACGATCGCGTCCGGACAGAAACGCTACTCCCGATCATGAATCCCGTCTGCCTCCATGCGCGTTGCGGATGTGTCCAACGTTGGTCGGAGACGGCCCGAAACGGTTCAGGCGCAGGTCCCCTGTCATCATTGCATAGCCTAGCATGAACAGGGGCTTAACACGCCCATTTTACCCCATTTTGCGCCTGGCGTGACATTCCGGCATCAACGCGCGTCGGCGCTCTTCTGCGTCGGCGCTGCCGAGACCACGTGGACGACGCGGTAGCCATTCTCCCGCAAATAGCGCAGGAAGGCTGGCATGATCGCAGCCGTGCGCGCCTTCGGGTCGTGGAACAGGATGATACCCTTGCCGGCGGCGGCAAGGCGCTCGGTCACGAGCTTCAGCTCCTGCTCGGGGGTTATCTCGTTCCAGTCGCTGGCCCAGAGATCGGCCCCGAACACGACGATGCCGCGCGACTGCAGCAGGTCGAGCTGCGCGGGCGTCGACTCGAAATAGGGGAAGCGGAAGAACGGCGTCGATGGCGTCGTCGTCGAGCTGCCGTGCAGGGCCATCTCATCGGCAGCGATACCTCGATCGATCTCGCTCTTCGCCTTCTCGAGCGGGATCCGCGCCATGAACGGATGCGACCAGGTGTGATGGCCGATGGTGTGGCCCTCGCGCACGATCCGTTTCACCATCTCGGGATGCTCGGAGGCGTGCAGGCCGATCAGGAAGAAAGTGGCGCGCACGCATTCCTGCGCCAGCGCGGCCAGCACCTTCGACGTGGTCGGCGGATACGGGCCGTCGTCGAAGGTGAGCACGACCTCGTGATCGGCCAGCGGCAGCGTCTGCGGAAAGCTCTTCAGGCCGATGCGCGGGGTCGCCTTGGCGTCGACGCTCAGCACGCGCGAGGTGCCGAGCGCATCCTTGCGCGGACAGTCGGCGGCCTCGGCCAAGCCGGCGCCGACGAGTGCGGCGATGACCGCGCCCATCGACATCAGGATCCATTTCGGCCGACGTATCTTTGCCATTGCGCTTGCAGTTGCCTTGTGTATTGCCTGAGCCGATAGCCCAAACCACCTGATCCACCTGTCAAACGGCGAGGCGCGCCATGGATGAACAAATGGACGTTGCCCCATCCGCCGCGGCCTCGGTACTCGACCACGTGCCGATGCGCAATGAAGAGGGCGAAATTCGGCACGAATTCGTCGAGGAGATTGCGCGCGCGATCGAAGCCGGCGACTCGACTCTGCTTCGGGCCATCGTCGGCGAGCTGCACGAGGCCGATCTCGGCGATCTGATCGGGGCGCTCGAACCCGACAACCGTGTCCGCCTGGTCGAGCTGACGGGACGCGATTTCGACTTCTCGGCGCTGAACGAGGTCGACGAGGCGGTGCGCGAGGAGATCCTCGAGGAGCTGCCGCCGGAAACGGTCGCCGAGGGCGTTCGCGAGCTCGAATCCGACGACGCGGTCGAACTCCTGGAGACTCTCAACGCCGCGGACCAGGAAGAGATCCTGGAGAAGCTGCCGCTGCCCGAACGCGTCGCGCTCGAGCGCAGCCTGCTTTATCCGGAGAACTCCGCCGGCAGGCGGATGCAGACCGAGTTCATCGCCGTGCCCCAGGATTTCACCGTCGGCCAGGCGATCGACTACATGCGCGAGACGCCGGATCTGCCCGATCGCTTCTACGAGATCTACGTGGTCGACAAGGAGCAGCATTGGCAGGGCGCCGTGCCGCTCGACGTGCTGCTGCGCGCGCGCCGCCCCGTTCCGCTCGCCGACCTCTGCGACGAGGATCGCCGCCGCGTCTCTGTCCTGGAGGACCAGGAGGAGGTGGCGCGCATGTTCGGCAAGTACAACCTCGTCGCCGCGCCCGTGCTCGACACCCAGGATCGTCTCGTCGGCGTCATCACCGTCGATGACGTCGTCGACGTCATCGAGGAAGAGGCGGACGAGGACTTCAAGGCGCTCGGCGGCGTCACCAGCGACGAAGAGCTGTCGGACAAGGTGCTGACGATTGCGCGCGGCCGCTTCAACTGGCTCTTGGTCAATCTTGCCACCGCGTTCCTGGCGTCCTCCGTGCTCGGCCTGTTCGAGGGCCAGCTCGAGAAGATGGTGGCGCTCGCCGTGCTGGCGCCGATCGTGGCGAGCCAGGGCGGCAACGCCGCGACCCAGACCATGACGGTCGCGGTGCGCGCGCTGGCGACGCGCGAGCTCGGCTCATCCAACGCCTGGCGCGTGGTGATGCGCGAGAGCCTCGTCGGCCTCGTCAACGGCCTCGCCTTTGCCGTGATCACGGGAATTGCCGCAGTGGCCTGGTTCAAGATCCCGGGCCTCGGCATCGTGATCGGGCTCGCCATCATCTGCAACCTCGTCGCCGGCGCGCTCGGCGGCATTCTGATCCCGATGGGGCTCGACCGCGTACGAGCCGATCCGGCGGTGGCGTCCGGCACCTTCGTCACCACGGTGACCGATGTCGTCGGCTTCTTCTCCTTCCTCGGCATCGCGACGCTCTGGTTCGGTCTGAAGTAGGGAAGTTTGAGCCACTTCCCTCCCAACGGTCGTCATTGCGAGCGCAGCGAAGCAATCCAGAATCTTTCCGCGGGGACAGTCTGGATTGCTTCGCGGCGCTCGCAATGACGGAGTGTGAGCAATGGCAGCCCTATCGTTAATCCGAACTTAAGCGGCCTCGCGCATGATTCCCCCGGCTTAGGGGATGAACATGCGGTTGCGGCTGAAGGCGGACGGACGGATCGTCGAATTGCGGAACGGGCAGGAATTTCCGGTGCAGCCCGCAGGTCGGAGTGCGCCGGGCGAGGCAAGCGCGCTCGAGACAGCTCCGCTCGCGGTGCGCGACCTGCGCCGCCGCGCCTGTCTCACCCAGATGGAGTTCGCCGCCAAGTTGGGGGTTCCCGTCGAGACCATCCGCAACTGGGAGCAGGGCAAGCGCGCCCCGCGCGGTCCTGCCCGGGCACTGCTCGCGGTCATCGCGCATGCGCCGGACACGGTGTTCCAGGCGCTCGCCAAGGTCTGACGGCAAGATAACCCATCAAGACCTCGTCAGTCTGATCTGGATATCCCGTCGGCGTGCCGCCGCCTCGGTTGGCAGTGCCATGGGCGAGGTCCATAATGGCTACGGGGGGCGAACGTGGAATCGGATTCCTCATGCTGTTCGTCGAGGCCAATGGCGCAAAGATCCCGGCGATCGGGCTAGGGACGTGGGAGTTGAGCGGCCGCACCTGTGCGCGCGTGGTCGAGCAGGCGCTGCGGCTTGGCTACCGTCACATCGATACCGCGCAGGTCTATGAGAACGAGCGCGAGGTCGGCGATGCCTTACGCGCCTCCGGCGTGCGCCGTGACGACGTGTTCGTGACCACGAAGGTCTGGACCAATCATTTCGCGCCCCACGACCTGGAGCGCTCGGTCAAGGAGAGCCTGGCGCGGCTGCGGCTCCCGTCCGTCGACCTGGTGCTGCTGCACTGGCCCAATTCGCACGTGCCGCTGGCGGAGACGATGGGGGCGCTGGCGCACGCCAAGCGTATGGGCCTGACACGGCACATCGGCGTCTCTAACTTCACCGTGGCCCTGATCGAGCAGGCGGTCGCGCTTTCGCCGGAGCCGCTTGTCTGCGACCAGGTCGAATATCATCCTTATCTCGATCAGACCAAGGTGAGAGCGGCCTGCGACCAGCACGGCCTTGCGCTCGTCGCCTACAGTCCGATCGCCAAGGGCCGCATCAAGACCGACCAGACGTTGGCCGAAATCGGCCGCGCGCACCGCAAGACCCCGGCGCAGGTCTGCCTGCGTTGGCTGGTGCAGCAGAATGTCGCCGCGATCCCCCGGACCTCGCGCGTCGAGCGGCTATCGGAGAACATCGAGATCTTCGATTTCGAGCTGTCGGACGAGGAGATGAGCTGGATTTCCGGGCTCGCGCACCCCAGGGGCCGCCTGACCGATTTCGGCTTCGCGCCGAAATGGGATTGAGGGGTCGGTCGGGTATGCTAGGACCGACGCGGCAACCCAAGATCAGGCAATGGAACTGCGGCGGATCATACGGACGGACATTGCAGCGTCGGCGATCGCGCATCTGACGCTGGTGGGGCTGATCATCCTGATCAGCGAAGTTCATCCGTTCCATGCCGCGCCGCCCGAGACGGTCTCGGTCGACATCGTCACGCCGGAGCAGGTGCAGGAGCAGGTTAAAGAGCAGGAGGCCAAAGAGGAGGCGAAAGAGAAGCCGCCTGAGCCGCCGCTCCCCGACCTGAAACTGCCCAAGATCGATTTCCAGGAAAAGGCGGAGGCGACCGCGCCGCCGGCCAAGCCGTCGGCGCCAGCACCATCGCCGTCACCGGCACCGCAGGCATCGCCCGAACCGCAGCGGCAGCAACCGCAGCCGCAGCCCTCATCGGCGCCGAAGCAGCGCGAGGCCAATGTGCAGCCGCAAGCCCAAGTGACGCCGCAACCGCAGGCAGCGCAGCAACCCCAGCCCGCGCAGCAGTCTCAGTCCACGCAGCAGCCACCGCCGTCCGTGCCGCCAGCCGACAAGCCGGCCTATGCGCCTCCGGAGCCCGACGTCACCGTTAAATACGGCGTCATGCTCGGCCTGCCGCCGGACTTGTCGCTCGCGCCGAAGGACGCGCCCAAGGACGACGGCGGCGATGCCAAGGATTCGATTGCGGCCAAGCTTCCGCCCGAGGTCATCGCGGAGTTTCGCCGCCATTTGAGGAGCTGCGCAAAACTGCCGGCCGGGGTGGCACCGGGCGACAACGTGCACATCAAGCTGCGCGCGGTGATGGCCACCGACGGCACGCTGGCGCGCGCGCCGATCCTGATCGAGGCCAGCGCATCGGCCAAGGGCCCGCTGCTGATGCAGTCAGCGATGCGCGCGCTCCAGGCCTGCCAGCCCTACAAGATGCTGCCGGCCGACAAGTACCAGGAATGGAAAGTGATGGACCTTCCGTTCACGCCGCGGGATTTCGGGTCGTAGGTTGTTGCCTAGGGCCGCCAATGGTCACAGGCTTTCAGCAATGAGCTTCCTGATTTCCCGGACTGTACTCGTTAAGAGGCGCGCGTGCTCTTTTGGAATTTCGGTGAGGTTCCTGTCCAAAATGTCAGCATTAACGTCTTCCAGCACGCCCCATTGCTTGAGGAAGGCATTCTTCCACTGTGCATCCACACCTTCGAGGGCGCTTTGAAGTCCATCCAAGCTCGACACAAGGTGAGGCAAATCGATCGCGCCTTTGTCAAATGCGTCGAGCTTTTCAATCATGCGGCTGAGTTGCCGAGCGTTGTACTCCGCAATCTTTTCCTCATGGAACTCCCTGACGAAGAGCGGAGCGAAACCCATCCTACGAGCTACGGTTCGCCCGGCGGTCGCAGCTCCGCTGGAACGATATCGGGAAACAGGGAATGCAGAGACTGCGAGAGATCGAATAGTCCAGCCATCGACTGCCCGATTGACTTGACGAGTTTTGAATACTCTTCGTCCGACAAGTTGTTCTTAATGTAGTGAGCAATGCCCTCCAGGGTGCCCAGCGCGCCCAAAACCATTCCGTCGATTCTAATCGCAATGTCTCTTTCCATGACTGCTCCTGCCGACGTTACGCCTCGACCACGTTGATGCCCTCATCGCTGAGCGCCTCTAATAGCTGCTCGATGATCTCCGGCGGGGTCGTATCGGAAGGGCACAATTCGTTCAATTGATCGAACGTGATCTCTTCCGTGGCCTTGCCGATCTCGATGGCGCGACGAATGATTTCCGATGCGTTCATTTTAATCGTCCTGTCGCGCTTTTGCGTCGCCCGTTTCGAGGAGCGAGAGCGCATCTGGAGCTATACGCGCCTTAGTTGTGAATGGGATTTGCTAAAGCTTGGTGACGATGGTGGTCCGGCTTTTAGGTAACTAGCGCCAAACAATGGGCTCGCTTTGCCCGTCGGGCAAAACACGCGCCATCTTCGTCGCGCGTCAAGCGCCTGCATCAAAAATATTCCACTTTACCGAAATTCGGATTTGTCGTATGTGTCGGCCATCCCGGCCCACCAAGAGGGGCGATCGTACGTCGTCACGTTTCGCGGGCCGGGTTGCGGTGGACGCGGCAGCGTCGGCACGAGAGGTGCGGGCAGGGCGGGTAGTCCCTGTGAGCTCGTAACCGCGTGCAGACGAGCGGCGCTGTAAGGTTCGTCTCGCCAACATTTCGATGGCTACGTGCACGACGCCATCGAACCCTGTGGCGATGCGCGAGCGCGCGTACGGCAAAACCGTGTGGTCCTGGCCGTCGTTGCTACGGTCAAGCCTGTCGCGGAGGTGCACGCGAGCCCAACCGGGCGGACTGCATCGTCAATTCGCGGGGCGAGGGAGGCCAGAGGGAAATCGGCTCCCGGGAGAGCGCGGCATACGCCGTCAAACCACTGCGCAGGGAAGGCCGTGTGTTGGGCTTCACCTGTCTGCCGCTGTGCAGTCCTTTTTTGCGCTACACGCGCACAGCGGATCTGCGGGTGCCAGCCGGCATCCGGCCTTCCCTGCGCCCTCTTGGATTAGAGGGTGGAGAGACGAAGCAAAGCTCGGGCGAAATCCGCCGCGAGAAGGCGAAGGTGCGTCTGCTAGTTGAGATGCAAGTCGGAGGATGGCGGCGCCACATCTTGCTCCGTCATTGGGGCACGCGTTCTCCTCGATCTCACCGTCATCGCCCGCGCAGGCGGGCGATCCAGTATTCCAGAGACTGCGCGAGGATACGGAGAAGCCGCGGCGTACTGGATGCCCCGGTCAAGCCGGGGCATGACGGCGGTGTGCGGGGCGCGCAGCGAAGCAGTCCAGACTGCCACCGCGGAAAGACTCTGGATTGCTTCGCTGTGCTCGCAATGACGCTGTGGAGAGAGTCTGGGTCAATGACCGCGCTTCTGCGCCGTCTCGCCGTCGACAGCCACCATCTCCGGCGCCATCGCCGCCCAGGCGCTGGATGCGAACTGCCGCCGCCATGTCACGATCACCACCGCTGCCGTAGAGACGAACAGCACCCAGGGGCTGACGAACCAGCCGAGATAGCCGAGCGCGAAGAAGAAGGCGCGCTGGCCGCGGTTGAAATGGCGGCCGGCGGATTCGAACACGCGCGTGGTGCGGATGACGTGGGCTTCCGCCTCCGGCGTGTCGCGCTGGGTGGCCGGCGGCATCCCGCCGAACAGGATCGCGACATAGTTGAACAGGCGATAGGCCCAGGCGAACTTGAAGAAGGCGTAGACGCAGATCAGGACGAGGCCGACGCATTTCAGCTCCCACAGCGCGGGCGAGGGGCTGAGGTCGATCGGCAGCTTGCTCAGAATCGTGATCGCATCGTTGGTGGCGTGCAGCAACGCCAGCGCGCCGCCGATTGCGAACAGGCTGGTGGAAGCGAAGAAGGCGGTGCCGTTCTGCAGCGAGGCCATGATCTGCATGTCGACCATGCGCGTCTCGCGCTCGAGCAGGCGGCGGACCCAGACCTCGCGGTAGCGGTTCATGCGCGCCGACAGGCTGCCCCGGCCATAGGCCGAGTGCTCCAGCGTCAGCGCGTAGACCAGCCATTCGATGATGAAGAAGCCGACGGCCGCGACGTCGACCCAGTATCCGTGCATTGCGATCCCCTCGTTCGGGGAAGAATTGCCATGCATGTTCGCGCGCGGCAACGATTGATTGGCGGCAGGCGATGGCGCTACAAGCAGCACGCATGATGGAGCCCCGAGAAGGACTGGTCACATGGCTGCGCTGAAACTCGCAATCGGCAACAAGAACTACTCGTCATGGTCGATGCGGCCCTGGCTCGCGCTGCGCGCCAATGACATCCCGTTCGTCGAGACAGTGATCCCGCTCTACACCGACAATCCCGCGGACAAGGAGCGCATCCTTGCCTTCAGCCGTGCCGGCAAGGTGCCGGTGCTCGTCGACGGCGACATCACGGTGTGGGATTCGCTCGCGATCATCGAATACATTGCCGAGCGCTATCCGGAGGTGAAGCTGTGGCCCGATGACGTTGCGGCCCGCGCGCATGCCCGTTCGGTGTGCGCCGAGATGCATTCCGGCTTCATGCCCTTGCGCAACGAATGCGGCATGAACCTGCATCGCCCCGTGCGCCCCGTGACGCTGTCGGCGGATGCGCTAGCCAACGTCGCACGCATTCAGGAGATCTGGCGCGAATGTCGCAACCGCTACGGCGCCAAGGGACCGTTCCTGTTCGGCCGCTTCGGTGCGGCCGACGCGATGTATGCGCCAGTGGTGCACCGCTTCCGCACCTACGCGATCGAGGTGGCGCCGGACACCAAGGCCTACATGGACACGATGATGGCGCTGCCGGCGTTCCAGGAATGGACCCGCGACGGCCTCGCCGAAACGCTCGTCATCGAAAGGTTCGAGAACGTCTGATCGCGATTGTGATTGGGCGCCGCTTGACGGCATCACGGCTGGCGGCGCTCAATCGCAGTCACGATCGGCAAGGAGAGGGACGGCCATGGGAATCCTGGACTCGCTGGAAAACAACCCCGCATTCCGCAGCGCGCTCGGCCAGCTCGGCGCGGCGGTGCTGCCGGCCGTGCTCAGCGAGGTGCTCGGCAGCAACAACCAGGGCGGCCTCAGCGCGATCATCGCAAAGCTCCAGCAGGCCGGCTTCGGCGACCAGGTGAAGTCCTGGCTCGGCAACGGCCAGAACCTACCGATCTCGGCCGACCAGCTCCGTGCGGTGCTCGGCAACGACACGGTCCGCCAGCTTGCCGCCCGCTACAACATCCCAGTCGACCAGCTCAGCCAGATCCTGGCCCAGGAGCTGCCCAAGGCGGTCGATCAGGCGAGCCCCGACGGCAGGCTTCCCCACACCGCCTGAGGGCCCTCAACCGCCGGTATCATCGCCGGGCCGGTTTCCCTCGGTATCGCCCTGAAAACATTGCAAAATTGATACGTTTGCTATGCCGGATACCGCTGGCCAAAAAGGCCTAGCGCTGCTATAGAGCGCACCGGGTTTCCGGCCGGCCATCGCAGTGGGACAATGGGCGAGGCAGGCGCTGTTTGAGTAGGAGAGGGTGTTGAAGCACAAATTCCCCGTGGGAACGCTCGTATTTTTCACGGCCAGCAACGTCGCGCGCCCGGCTGCCAGCGGGACGTATGAAGTCATCCGCCTGCTGCCGACGGAAGGTGACGACTGCCAGTATCGGATCAAGAGCTCGACCGAAGCCTTTGAGCGCGTTGCCAAGGAAAGCCAGCTCGCAATCTCCTGAGAGCTGAAGCGCGGGCGTCGGCGGCGAATCTGTTCGTGCCGCCGTCAAAAAGGCCCGGTTCATCTTAACAAGGTGAATGGGGCGGTTGCCGACTCGCGGCGCTTGCCTTGATAATTCGCTGCTTGCTCGCGTGAGGGGACGTCGCGCATGAACTCGTCATGGGCCGACTCGCTCGACCAAATCTGGCGCTCGGCGGCCGCTCCGATGTGGCTGACCCTGGCCGCCGCCGGCTTTTTCGGCCTGATCCTCCTGATCACGCTGGTGCGCGCCGAGAAGTCGGTCGCCAACGGTGCGCTGACCGTCATTACGCTGCTCTCCATCGGCATCGCGGTCGCCGCTACCATGCGCGTCTACGGCCCGACGGGACAAAGCATTGCGAGCGCAGCCCCCATGCCGGCCACGGCGACCGCAAGCCTGCCTGCACTGTCCTGCCTCGACGATCTCGCCGGCGATGCCGTGGCTCTGGGGTGCGAGAAGGCGCTGTTCGGCACGCCTGACGCGGCCGCCGCCGCCGTCTCCTATACTGCGGCGCGGATCGACCGGCTGACGGCTCTCGGCGATGCCGCGACCGCCGAGAGCGGCATGACGCTGGAATTGAAGGCGATGCGCAAGGCGCTGGAGCACGACCGCTACGGCTTCGTCGCGCAGGTGTTGGTCGTGCGCAACGGCTGCACGAAGTCGGATTGCGCGGCCTTCCGCTCGCTGACCGATCAGCAGCAGGTCGCCGCCAATATGGAATCCCATCTCTACGATACGCTGGTCGCGCGCTATGCGCTGACCTGGAACGCGCCCGGAGCGGCGGGACTGCCGGCCACGGGGGCGCTCGCCGGGTTGCCGCCCTCGATGCCGACGGGCAAGCCGACCAATGCGGAGTTCCCGAGCGCCTCATCGACGCCGGCCGTGAGCATCATGACGCCGGAACCGACACGTCAGGCGCCCGCCGCGAACGCGAATGCGAACGCCGCGCCGCCGCCAGCCGCCCGTGCCCCGGCTGCGGCATCGGCACAGGCCGCCGCGCCGGCCGCAAAGAAGCCGCCCGCGCCGAAGGCCGCGCGCGCTCCCGCCGCCGCGCCGGTTCCACTCGCGCCGCCGGCGCCAGCCCAGGCCCAGGCACCGGCTCCTGCGGCTGCGGATAACAACTAGTTCGACTTTCAAATGCGCAGCCGGCCCGCTATTGCTGGGGCATGCCGCTACATCTGATCAAGCTCGCCGTTGGCTGCGACTCCGTGAAGGAGCTCAGGCAGTGGATCGCCGAACGGATGCAGGCCGCCAAGAAGAAGGGCCTGCCGCAGCATCACGTCCACATCACCCGCATGGTGCCCAAGCGCGGCGATGAGATTCTTTCGGGCGGATCACTCTATTGGGTGATCAAGGGCGAGATCGCCGCGCGCGAAAAAATCATCGGCATCGAGCCGTTCCGCGACAAGGACGGCATCGGCCGCTGCCGGATCGTGATGCAGCCCAAGGTGATCTCGGTCTCGCCGCGGCCGATGCGTCCGTTCCAGGGCTGGCGCTATCTCACCGAAGATGCCGTGCCGCCCGATCTCGGCAAGGCCGCCGCGGGCACCATCGCCGCGATGCCGGAGCCGATGCGGCGCGAGCTGCGTGACCTCGGGCTGCTCTAAACCGCAATATTGTCGATCAGGCGGGTCGAACCGAGCCTTGCTGCGACCAGGATCCGCAGGGGTCCATCCTTGCGCGAGGTGACCGGGGCGAGCGTCTCGGCATGGCGGACCTCGAAATAGTCGAGCACAAAGCCGGCGGCCTCGATCATCTCGGCTCCGCCCGCCATCGCGGCCGCGATCGCATCGCCGGCGCGGATCCGCACCGCGCTCTCCTTCATGACGCGGTAGAGGGTGGGCGCGATCCGCCGCTCCTCCGGCGACAGGTAGACGTTGCGCGAGGACATCGCGAGCCCGTCGCGCTCGCGCACGGTCCGTGAGCCGATGATCTTGACGCCGAGATCCAGATCCCGCGCCATCCGCGTTACCACCCGCAATTGCTGAAAGTCCTTCTCGCCGAAGATCGCAACGTCCGGCCGGCACTGCGTGAACAGCTTGCCGACCACGGTGGCGACGCCGCCGAAGAAGTGCGGGCGGAAGCGGTCCTCGAGCCCGGCCACCGCCGGCCCCTCCGGCACGATGCGGGTGGCAAAGCCCTCCGGATACATCGCCTCGACGCCCGGATGCCAGACGATGTCGACGTCCTCGGCGGCGAGTTTGGCAATGTCGGCCTTCCAGGTCCGCGGATAGGCGCCCAAATCCTCGGTCGGGGCAAACTGA
This sequence comes from Bradyrhizobium sp. ISRA442, assembly GCF_038085055.1. Taxonomy (NCBI): domain Bacteria; kingdom Pseudomonadati; phylum Pseudomonadota; class Alphaproteobacteria; order Hyphomicrobiales; family Nitrobacteraceae; genus Bradyrhizobium; species Bradyrhizobium sp. ISRA442. Next base: position 170,402 of record NZ_JALGCN010000011.1, on the reverse strand, counting down.
GTCGGGTTCACGAAGATCGAGACCACGACCCGGCTCGCGCGTCGCTTGGCGAGGCGCACCAGCGACACATGTCCGTCATGGAGTGCACCCATGGTCGGCACCAGCGCGATCATGGCTTTTCGCTTGCGAAGATTGTCGACGGCGCGGCGCAGGGCGGGGACCGTGCGGGCGATCAAGGGGCTGCGTGACATCGGGACTCTGGGAGGGTTGGGATTCGGCAGGACCGCACGGTCTGCCGCGCGGCCGCCAACCTTAACAAGCCGCGGCCGTGGACGCCATGCATCCGCATGCGGCGGAGCATCCCGCGCCGCGCCGTGAAGGACGCCGCGACGCCGTGGGCAGACGCGAGATGACGATGCGATTCATGATTGAAGAACGGCGCACCGCGATTTGCATATCCTGTCACGCATTTCACTTGACCACAGACGCGGTCAACTCGAAGATATTTCGCAGGGGTGTTGAGGATCACTAATGCTTGTGCAGGCTAGCCAAGGCCAATCCGGCTCGGCGCATGTTGTTGTGCTCGGCAATGAGAAAGGCGGCTCAGGCAAATCGACGACCGCCCTGCACATCGCGGTCGCGCTCCTGAAGGCCGGCCAGCGCGTCGCCAGCATCGACCTCGACTGTCGTCAGCAGAGCTTCACTCGCTATATTAACAACCGCGCCGCCTGGGCGCGCCGCACCAAGCTCGACCTTGAGCTGCCGGTGCATCGCTGCATCAAGCTCGGCGAGACCATGCAGATCGCCGACAACGAGAGTTCCGAGTTCCAGCAGTTCGTGGAGGCGGTCTCGGCGGTCGAGAGCAGTTTTGACTTCATCGTCATCGATACGCCCGGCACCGACAGCTACCTGATGCGGCTCGCCCATTCGATGGCAGACACGCTGGTTACGCCGATCAACGACAGCTTCCTCGACTTCGATGTGCTCGGCACCGTCGATCCCGCCAACTATGCGGTCACCGGCGAGAGCCACTATGCCGAGATGGTGAGGGACACCAGGCGCAAGCGCCGCCAGCTCGACGGCTCGACCACCGACTGGATCGTCGTGCGCAACCGCCTGTCCATGCTCGGCTCGCGCAACAAGCAGCTCGTCGCCGACGGCTTGAAGGAATTGTCGCTGCGGCTCGGCTTTCGGTATGTCGATGGCTTCGCCGAACGCGTCGTCTATCGCGAATTCTTCCCGCGCGGCCTGACAGCGCTCGACGAGATCGACGAGGCCACGCTCGGCGTGCGGCCCAATCTCGGACATCTCACTGCGCGGGAAGAGGTGACGAGTCTGCTCCGCCAGCTCAAGCTGCCGCTCGATGAGCGCGGCCGCCGCCGTGCTGCGAACCGCGCCGAATGGTTCAGCCAGGTCGACAAGCCGCTCGAGGTTCACGACATCATCGTCGCTTGAGTTGCGACGGTATGTCGCTACTTCCGGTCGAAGATCTTTTAAGCACAAACCGCCGGTTCCCATGGAACCGAGCGAGCGCGAGACGGTTTCTACACCGCAATTACCCTGAAATCGGACCCGAAAGAGAGAGGTTGTGTTCAAACCACGGCTGCACCCTGACGTAGCGGTGCGGGAATAAGGTGCCCAAGGAGCGTGTGCGCCGCACAATGAAAGGGCTGCCAGCTCACAATATTTAGCCTTCCTGTCACGTGCCTGTGACATATATTAGGGAATAGGCGACAAGGGGCCACCGAGAGCCCTCTACCAACGATTTTCAACAGGGATTCAGGTCAGAAGACCTGAGGCTGAGGACGAAAATGAAGCGTGGAATTGCCGTTCTGGTTTCGGTCGGTGCCCTCTGCGGCGTTGCTTATTTCACCGCGAGCAAGTGGGCCATCAAGCACGAGACCATCACCTTTTACGACGCCTCGCGCGACAATCGTCCGGTTCCTGTCGATATCGCGATTCGCCGCGACAAGGAAATGCAGGCCAATGCCGGCATGATCACGCTGCCGGTCGCTGTGATCAATCACGGCAACACCGTCAAGAACACCGAATACGGCTTCCTCGCCAACATTTTTGCGGCGCGCGGCTACCTCGTCGTTAGCCCGCAGCACGACCTGCCGACCGATCCTCCGATGGTGACCAAGCCCGGCGAGCTCTATGTCGGCCGGCTGCCGCAGATCCTGCGCGGCGTTGCCAACATCCATCTGGCGATGCAGGAAATGAAGAAGGTCCAGCCCAACGCCGACTACGCCCAGGTGACGATGGTGGGCCACTCCATGGGCGGCGACATCACGATGTACTTCGCCAAGCAGTATCCCGACGAGGTCAAGAAGGTCGTCACGCTGGACAATCTCCGCGTGCCCTTCGTCACTGCCGGCAAGTTCAAGATCCTGTCGTTCCGTTCGCACGATCCGCAGTTCAAGACCGATCCGGGCGTGATCCCGACCGACGACGAATGCGAGAAGGCCGGGATCCAGGTCGTGAAGACCGAATTCCAGCATAACGACATGCGCGACACCGGTCCGGATGACGCGAAAAGCTCGATCCAGGGCATGCTGGACAAGTTCCTGAGCGACACCGACAGCGACATCGCGCCGGTCGACACCCGCTCGGCGCCGCCCAAGATTCTTGAGCCTGGTCCAGTCGCCTTGATGGCGCCCGCCAAGAGTTGATCAAGAGCTGATTGCGCCTCTCAGCTTAAGCGCGACTTCCGAAGCCTCCGCCGGCCACCGCCCGCGGAGGCTTCGTGCATTGACCGTACGCGGCTCACTCTCCACATTAGCCGCTCTGGTGAGATGCGAGCAGACATGTCCGGCGAACCAACCAAACCGCGCGGCCGCGAAGCTGCCTCGGCGAAAGATGAGAGAAGCGACGGGCTACCGCAGGCGCAAACGTCAACAGCAGACGATATCGCCGCCTTCGTCGCCAAGGCCCGCGCCACGTCCCCGCATGCGCCCGGCGCGAAGGGCCGGTTGATCTTCGCGCTGGATGCGACGATGAGCCGGCAGCCGACCTGGGACATGGCCTGCGCGCTCCAGGCGGACATGTTCCGCGAGGCGGCGGCGCTCGGCAGCCTGGACATCCGGCTCGTCTACTATCGTGGCTTCAACGAGTGCCGCGCGACCGGCTGGATTTCGGACAGCACCAAACTTGCCACGCTGATGAGCAAGATCGATTGCCGCGGTGGCGACACCCAGATCGGCAAGGTGCTGAGCGAGGCCCGGCGCGAGGCGGTCGCTTCCGGCGTGCGCGCGGTGGTTTTCGTCGGCGATGCCATGGAAGAGAAGGTCGACGAGCTCTGCGCCAAAGCCGGCGAACTCGGTATGCTCAAGGTGCCTGTCTTCCTGTTTCAGGAGGGCCATGACGCAGTGGCTGAACAGGCGTTTCGGGAGATCGCGCGCCTGACCGGCGGTGCCTGGTGCCGGTTCGATCCTGGCGCGGCGGCGCAATTGCGCGACCTCCTGCGCGCCGCCGCCGCCTATGCCGCCGGCGGCCGCGATGCACTGTTGAAGTTATCGAAGACAACGGGCGGCGCGGCCCTGCTGATCGGCCAAATGAAGTAGCCGGACGTTCCGGCGAACGAACGTCTCGTGTCGTCGCCGGTTGCGGACACGCGGAAAGACCGCAATGCATTTTGCCGACAGGGCGATTATATTCGGGCCATGCCGACCCTGATCGCTGGCGCTGTTGCCGTCATCACTTTGTATCTGCTGCTCCAGATGTTCCGCGCGGCCAATCCGGCGGTGCTGGCGCGTGCCATCAAGATCGGCGGCGGCGTGGTGGCGCTGGCGGTCGCAGCATTCACGGGCATCAGGGGCGAGCTTGCGGTGGCGATCCCGCTCGGCATTTTCGGCGCCGGGCTGCTTGGCTGGACCCCGCTCGCGAACACTGGTTTTGGTAATATTGGCGGGCTGTTCGGCGGCGGCGCGACGCGCGCGTCCGGCCAAAGTTCACGTGTGCGCTCGCAGTTTCTGGATATGCAGCTCGATCACGACAGCGGCCAGCTCACGGGCCAGATCGTTGCCGGGCCGAACGCCGGGCGCAGTCTCGGGGAGTTCGATCTCGCTGCGCTGCTCGCGATGGCCCCAGAGTTCGACGCCGAGAGCGTGGCCTTACTTGAAAGCTATCTGGACCGCCGGTTTCCCGCTTGGCGTCAGAACGCGCAAGGCAATGCGACAGGGGGGCAGCGCCGCGCGGCGGCGGGCGGCAAAATGACGGCGGAGGAAGCCTATCAGATCCTTGGCCTGCAGCCGGGCGCGGGGCGCGACGACATCAGCCGAGCCCACAAATCCCTCATGAAGAAACTGCATCCCGACCAGGGGGGCTCGACGTACCTCGCTGCCCGTGTAAACGAGGCCAAGGATACTCTGCTTCGCACGCATAACGGCTAACTCCGGCACCACGCTACAAACGCCCGTACCGCGTGAGCTCCGTTTGCTCCGTTTGCCGTCGCCTAATGCCCGCCGTTGTCGGCGTGGCCGATCCCTTGAGCAAAGTTTTAACCGTAAATCCTTGACGAGAGGTTGTTGCGGAACGGACTTCGGATCACGCCCCCGACAAAACGAAAATGCCCGCGGAAGGCGCGGGCATTCGGATCGCAACAGCGGAAAAAATCAGTTGCGGACGGTGATACAGGAGATGTCGGCGCGCTTCAGCGTGCGGCACACCGCTTCGGCCTGATCCCGCTCGAGCCCGGCAAAGCGGGCACGGTAGAGCTTGCGGTTGTCCTTGGCGACGACCTCGGTGAACGGATCGGCCTTGCTGAGCAGGCCGCGGGCCGAGCTGCGCGCAGCTTCGATGCGCTGCTGGGCTTCGTTCTCGCTCTCGAGCGCGCCGACCTGCACGATCCAGCCGCTGTGGGTGACCATCGGCCTGGTGGTGCTGCTCATCTGGATCGGCTGCGGCGCCGGATCGTTGGAAGCGACCTTCGGGGCTGGCGCGGGAGCGTTGGCGGCCGGGAGCACGCCGAGGATGCCGTTGCCGGTGCCAAAGCCCGGCGGCTGCGGCGGCAGTTCGGCGCGGGCCGGGGCCTCCGGCTTGCTGATGACTTCGGGCTTGTTGACGAGGTCCGCCCGCGCGACGACTGCGCCGGAGGTCTCGGCGACATCGGCACGCGGCTGAATGGTGTTGGTAACCGGCGGCGCGGCTTGCACCGGGGCGGCGGAGGCGACCTTCACTGGGCCGGCCTTCACTTGGACAGTCTTTACGCGGACCGGCTTCATCGGCTCGGAGGAGCCCGGGATGATCGACAACGGCTGGCTCGCGATCACGCCATTGGTAAGCGGGGCAGGCTCGATCCTGGTTTCGGCAGGCTTGGCCTCAGGCCGGGGCTGGGCCGGCGGCATCGCGGCCGTGGCGGCAGCAAGCGCCGACAGGCGCGAGGCTGGACGCGGCGCGGCCGCTTCGGAAGCAGGAGCGGCCGCGGCCTGGATCTGCGGAGCGGAGCGGGCCGGGGTCTCGGAGGCGTCGGCAATATCAGTGTCGGAGCTGGAGCCGTTGCGCTCGGTGATGGCGGCAACGGTGCGGGTAGCCGCCCCCTTATCGAGGTTCTCCGCGAGCAGGTTGCGCATGATGGCGTCACGCGAGCCGCCGCTGCGGCCGCCCAGGACCACGCCGATCAGGAAGCGGTTGCCGCGGTGCAGTGAGCTCACGAGATTGAAGCCGGAGGCGCGGGTGTAGCCGGTCTTGATGCCGTCGATGCCCTCGACGCTGCCGAGTAGGTGATTGTGATTGCGGATCGACTGCCCACGGAAGTTGAACGAGGCGGTCGAGAAATAACGATAGTAACGCGGGAAGCGGTCCTGGATGGCTCGACCGAGAGTGGCTTGGTCGCGGGCCGTCGTCACCTGCTCGTCGTTCGGCAGGCCCGAGGCGTTGCGATAGACGGTCCTGGACATGCCGAGCGCGCGCGCCTTGCGCGTCATCATCTGGGCGAAATCGTCCTCGTCGCCGCCTATCGCTTCGGCAATGACGACGGCCGCGTCGTTGGCAGAACGGGTGACGAGACCCTTGATCGCGTCCTCGACGCGGATGCTCTGGCCCGGACGCAGGTTGAGCTTGGTCGGATCCTGGTCGGCGGCGTGCTGGGACACCGGCATTTCGGTGTCGAGCTTCATCTTGCCGGACTCCAGACGCTCGAACAGCAGATAAAGCGTCATGATCTTGGTGAGCGAGGCGGGATGGCGAAGCCCGTCCGGGTTCGTCGACTGCAGCACCGCACCGGAATTGCCATCGACGATGATCGACGCGAATTTCGTGTTGGAGCTCTCGGACGCATCGCGCTGCACCCGGTGGTGCGCGTACTGACGATGCCGATGGCGGCGCGCCTCGGCGGCATCGGTGGTGACGATGACCGCGGTGGTGACTGTAAGAAGCCCGAAAACCCCAACCCGCGCCAAGCGCGAGGAAGACAAGCTTTTACGAAGCATGGAAACCCCGTCCCCGTTTCTGACTTGATCACCGGCCCGTGAGGCGAAATTGTGCCCAATGGACCCGGGACCATTACCTGCTCAAGCCGTCCTCCCGCCGATGCGTGCTGCGAGAGCGGTGGGCCTGAGCCGCTGTTCTGGCTAAGGTTATGTTCTCGAACGGCTTTTGACCGTCTGCGAAAGCTGAACACGTCCAGGGAATGAGGGTAGGGGCGCGCGGTTTCCAAAAGCTTAAGGAACCCTTGCGGGAAAACCCGGAAATCATCGCAACGTCTATCGAATTTTGTGCGACGCACCAAGATTCTTGACTTTTTTGTGCAATGCACTAATTGTGGGCAAATGTCAGGGAGCCGGGGCTTCCCGACGCATGCCAGGGAAAAAGGATTCCGAAATGTTCAAGGTTGAAGACTTTCAGAACTACGGGAAAGAGCAGTTCGAGCAGTGCGTTGCCTCCGCGACCTCGGTGCAGCACGGCCTCCAGGCGATCGCCAGCGCATATGGCGACTACACCAAGAAGTCATTCGAGGACACCAAGTCCTTCGTCGAGAAGCTGTCCGGTGTGAAGTCCCTGGACAAGGCGCTCGAGGCGCAGACCGATTTCGCCCGTTCAAGCTACGAGACCTTCGTCGCGGAATCGCAGAAGATCGCCGGCCTCTACAGCGACCTCGCCAAGCAGGCGTTCAAGCCGGTCGAGACCATCGTGGCGAAGTTCACCCCGGCCGCTCAGTAATTTTCCGCAAAGTCCTGGAATCAGAAGAGCCCGGCTCGTCGAGCCGGGCTCTTTTCGTCGGTGTCGATCTGCACGGTGATGCTGAGGCCGCGAGGGCACGTCAAGAGCTTGGACAGGACGTCCCTGGGACGGGCGGCGTTGTCCCGCTTGTGATGGTCGGGACGAAAGCCGTTTGGCGCGGATACAGGTAGTAGCGATCGCCGAGCGCAACTGTCCCGCTGATCGTGTAGCCGAGGTTGGGCGTATAGAAATACGTCGCCTCGCCAAGGATGAGCCCGCTTGTGGTCGGCACCCCCGCCAGGGACGTCGGCAGGTTGACGCTTGTCCCGGCGGTCCTCGCCGTGCCGTTGAGCGACTGGCTCCATATCACCTTGGCCGTGGCGTTGTCGCCGTTTGGCTGCACCTCCGAAACGGTCACCACGGCCTTGCTGATGTCATAGGGTGCCAGGACTTTCGACGACGCGTTGAGAATGCCGGTGACGTCAGCCGTGGTCACGCACTTGTTCTGCGAAAGGATGTCGGCGACGGTGTGAACCGTATCCGTCAGCTTGACGTTGATCGCGAGGCCGTTGCCGAGCTCGATCCCGCCGATGCAAAGCAGCAGCATGAACGGCAGCACGATGGCAAACTCGATTGCCGCCACGGCATCTTCGTTGGCCCGGAATTTCCTGAGACGTACGGACAGGGTGGTCATTGATAGGGCTCATTCTGGAAGGCGGCGGACGCCGTGATCTGGCGATTGCCGTTCGGCAGGTTTGACAGCGTAAAGCCGAGCGGCCCGCCAAAGACCGGCCATTGGTAGATGACCTCCAGGATCACCTTGTCGGTCGGGCCTCCCGGGTTGTAGGGCCAGGTGTTGTTGACATTGCCGTTGGCATCGAAAGTCAGGGTGGGTGCAGCCGCGCTCAACGTGGACCAGTCGCTAGATGACTGCACGCTGATCATCAATTTGTTGCAGTCGAAGATGATGCGCACCTGCGAGCAGACGACGCTCGCAAATTGAGTCTTTGACATCCCAGCCGCCTGCACCTGGCCGGTCATGATCTGTCGAGCCGACTGCTGCACGACCTGCTGGAGCAATTGCTGGCCGAAGAAGACCAGAAAGATCTGGATGATTCCGACCAACAAAGCGATGAACGCCGGCGCGACGAGGGCGAATTCGACCGCGTTCGCGCCTTTCGTATCTTTGAGGAAGGCTGCGAACGTCTCCCGAAGGCGCCGCTTTCCGAATGCTGCTCGCGACTGGGGCATGACGTTGACTCAGTTGGTCAGGTGTGGGGCCGTTTGCACGACCTTCAGGAATAGGGCCTTCAGCGCTGCGGTGATGTCACCACCCGATTGTACGTCATAGAACAGGCCGGGTGATGCGCAGGATTGCGCATTTTGTGCGATCTGCCCGGTGGACGACGAAGGGTTGTTGAATGGCGCGATATAGGTATTGTACCAACTATTGGTCGGTAGCGGCAGGTACTCGGTATAGAGAACCGCGATGCGAATTCCCCGGTTCTTGATCGTTGTGCATATCGACGTGTTGATTGGTTGCTGGCACCGATATTTGGAGCCAACGGCAATCGGCGTACCGCTGCAGGACGAGCTGAACGATACGATCTTATCGTCAACCCCGTCGGTGACGAGGAATACCACTTCCTGAGGCGTATCTCCGGTTTGATTGGTCCCGCCTCCGGGCGTGGGCATGAGGGCGTTGACCTTCGTTAGCGCATTTTCGATGTCTGTGCCGTAGTCTGTAGTGCAACTACCCGAGATGACGCAGTTCTGATGGTCGACCGTGAGAAGCGAAATGTTATTGGCGGCTTGGATCGCTGCGGTCGACAGATCGGCGGATGGCAGCCCCGACGGGGCATAAATTGTGTTGAAGCCGTAGTCGAACGTATAGATCGCAGCCTTATAGGTGTTGTTCTGCGTCGCTTCCGTGGCTAGCGCCGTGCTCATGAGGCTCGCTGTGGCTTGAGCAACGAGGTCAATCCGCAGTGTAATATTGTTGTTGCGTGCGATGGTGAGGTTATCCTTGGTCGTAGAGGATGCACCGCTGTCGAGATTGGGATGCGCTTCATGGCAGGCGAATGCACAGTTCGCTGAGCCGGAAGGTTGATTTTTTGTAGCGGTGATCAGGTTGGCGATATCGGTCGAGGTCGCTGCGATCCCCATCGAAGGCGAGTCGTCAAGCAGCAGATAGAAATTGATATTCGGCGCGCCTGAGGCGCTGGCCGTCGCTCCGCCCTTGATCGGCCACGCGGGGGCGCCGAGCAGGCTCGGAAAGTTGTTGGTGGAGTTCGCGGTGTAGCTGACGGTCGCAGTCCGCACCAACCCGACATTGCCGACGGTCACCGTCAAATTCGGCGTCCCTGTCAGGCTGCCGGCGATGGCGTTCGCGGTCGCATTGAAGATGTTCGTGGCGGTCGTCTGTGCGACCGTCGTGCTCTGCGACATCATCGACGGCGTCACGGCCGCGATGGCAGCGGCATCTGCTGCGGCGTTTAGCTGCGATTGCCGGCGTTGGGCCTGGGTGTAGTCGAGCGCCATGCCCAACAGATAGATGGTTGGGAACAGCATGATCGCAAAGATGACGGCGACGTTGCCTTGCTCGGCGGCTGCGAAATGGGCCAGGTGCCGGCGGAGCCGACGGACAACGGGCAGGCGAGACATGGGGATCCCCGGAATCTTGGTTTTGCCCAATTTCGAGCCATGCGATTGAAGACCGGGTAAACTCGACCGTAGAAAACCGGGGATATGGGCGCGCCGATTGCCGCGGCCCGGCAAAGGATGGTTTCCTGGTAAATGTTCCCTCAGTTGGCCTATCTATTTTTTGTCAAATTGGTCCGGATTGATTAACCTTGCCCCGGATCGCCGGACCGGGAATCGGCGAGCCCGCGGCCGCATCGGCTTGAGTCTCTGCACGCTTGCGGCGGGCGGGGAGCCGGCCCATATTCTCACTTGCCGACCCGGCCGAGACCGGACCGGATCGGTCGGGAACGGCGATTCGACGTAACGGTGCGCCTCAGCGAGGCCTCGAAGAGCGAGGCAGCGGGCGAGCCGCGATCCGCTTCCGTGGGGATTTTGAACGCCTGTGCCATGCCGCTATTGACCAACCGCCTCGATCCGTCCACGTCAGCCGTCACCCGTGCTCCCCGGATGAGCAATGAGGAAAACCGTCCCGGCAATGGCACGGGGCCGACCACCTCGGTCATCACCAAGGTCAAGCCCAAGACCAAACGGCCGAACCTTTACCGCGTCCTGATCCTGAACGACGACTACACGCCGATGGAGTTCGTCGTGCATGTGCTGGAGAAGTTCTTCAACAAGGACATCGAGGCCGCGACCAAGATCATGCTGCACGTCCATCATCACGGGATCGGGGAGTGCGGCGTGTTCACCTACGAGATTGCCGAGACCAAGGTCACGCAGGTGATGGATTTTGCCCGCAAGCACCAGCACCCGCTGCAATGCGTGATGGAAAAGAAGTAACCGCACCTTCGAAACCGGCTCCTTCTTCCGCGGCATTGATCGGTGCGTACGCGTCTTCCTCCCGGCCGGCAAAACTACGGGAAGATGCGTCGGCGCCAAACTTGGCCAAATCCTTGCCCAAATCGGAACGGGTTTTGCATCGAGAATTCCCTGGATGCGTAAGCCCTCAAGTCGCGGAACCGGTCTTTTGCCGCGATCTTGTATAACTATATGTGACAAAGGTTGTTGTTGCCTGACCGGGCGATGGCGATCATGATGGTGGGGGCCATAGAGGACGCGAATGCCGACTTTTTCCCAAAGCCTTGAACAATCCCTGCATCGTGCGCTGGCGATCGCAAACGAGCGTCATCACCAATACGCGACGCTCGAACACCTTCTGCTGTCGCTGATCGATGACTCGGATGCGGCTGCCGTGATGCGTGCGTGCAGCGTTGATCTCGACAAGCTGCGCACGAGCCTCGTCAACTATCTTGAGACCGAATTCGAAAATCTGGTGACGGATGGTGCCGATGACGCCAAGCCGACCGCCGGCTTCCAGCGCGTGATCCAGCGCGCGGTGATCCATGTGCAATCCTCCGGCCGCGAAGAGGTGACCGGCGCCAACGTCCTGATCGCGATCTTCGCCGAGCGCGAGAGCCATGCCGCGTATTTCCTGCAGGAGCAGGACATGACGCGCTACGACGCGGTCAACTACATCAGCCACGGCATCGCCAAGCGTCCAGGCGTCTCGGAGGCGCGCCCCGTTCGCGGCGTCGACGAGGAGACCGAGGCCAAGGGCAACGAGGACTCCAAGAAGAAGGGCGAAGCGCTCGAGACCTATTGCGTCAACCTCAACAAGAAGGCGCGTGACGGCAAGATCGATCCGGTGATCGGACGCAATTCCGAAATCAACCGGGCGATCCAGGTGCTGTGCCGCCGGCAGAAGAACAATCCTCTGTTCGTGGGCGAGGCCGGCGTCGGCAAGACCGCGATCGCCGAAGGCCTTGCCAAGCGCATCGTCGACAGCGAGGTGCCGGAAGTCCTGGCGGCCGCTACCGTGTTCTCGCTCGACATGGGCACGCTGCTCGCGGGCACCCGCTATCGCGGCGACTTCGAGGAGCGCCTGAAGCAGGTGTTGAAGGAGCTCGAGGCCCATCCCAACGCCATCCTGTTTATCGACGAGATCCACACCGTGATCGGTGCCGGTGCGACGTCGGGCGGGGCGATGGATGCGTCGAACCTGCTCAAGCCCGCGCTGGCCTCGGGCACGATCCGTTGCATGGGCTCGACGACTTACAAGGAATACCGCCAGCACTTCGAGAAGGACCGCGCGTTGGTGCGGCGCTTCCAGAAGATCGACATCAACGAGCCGACCGTCGAGGACGCGATCGCGATCCTCAAGGGTCTCAAGCCGTATTTCGAGGATTACCACCGGCTGAAATACACCAATGAGGCGATCGAGGCCGCCGTTCAGCTCTCCTCGCGCTACATCCACGACCGCAAGTTGCCGGACAAGGCGATTGACGTGATCGACGAATCCGGCGCGGCGCAGATGCTGGTCGCCGAGAACAAGCGCAAGAAGACCATCGGCATCAAGGAGATCGAGACCACGATCGCCTCGATGGCGCGGATCCCGCCGAAGAGCGTGTCGAAGGATGATGCCGAGGTGCTTAAGCATCTCGAGCAGACTTTGAAGCGCGTCGTGTTCGGTCAGGACAAGGCGATCGAGTCGCTCGCCGCCTCGATCAAGCTTGCACGTGCTGGCCTGCGCGAGCCGGAGAAGCCGATCGGCTGCTACCTGTTCTCGGGTCCCACCGGCGTCGGCAAGACCGAGGTCGCAAAGCAGCTCGCGGCGTCGCTCGGCGTCGAGCTGTTGCGCTTCGACATGTCCGAATACATGGAGCGGCACACCGTGTCGCGCCTGATCGGCGCGCCTCCCGGCTATGTCGGCTTCGACCAGGGCGGCCTGCTCACCGATGGCGTCGACCAGCATCCGCATTGCGTGGTGCTGCTCGACGAGATCGAGAAGGCGCATCCCGACCTCTACAATGTGCTGCTCCAGATCATGGATCACGGCCGGCTCACCGACCACAACGGCAAGCAGGTCAACTTCCGCAACGTGATCCTGATCATGACCACGAATGCGGGCGCGTCGGATCTCGCCAAACAGGCGTTCGGCTTCACCCGCTCCAAGCGCGAAGGCGACGACCACGAGGCGATCAACCGGCAGTTCGCGCCGGAATTCCGCAACCGCCTCGATGCCATCGTCTCGTTCAGCCATCTCAGCGTCGAGGTGATCGGCACGGTGGTGGAGAAGTTCGTGCTGCAGCTCGAGGCCCAGCTCGGCGACCGCGACGTCACCATCGAGCTGTCCGAGCCGGCCAAGGCCTGGCTGGTCCAGCACGGTTACGACGAGCAGATGGGCGCACGTCCCATGGCCCGGGTGATCCAGGAGCACATCAAGAAGCCGCTGGCCGACGAGGTGCTGTTCGGCAAGCTCAAGGGCGGCGGCCACGTCCGCGTCGTCCTGGTCAAGGACGAGGCCGACGAGACCAAGGACAAGATCGGTTTCGAGTTCGTCGAGGGCCCGGTCACGCCGAAGCAGGAGAAGCTGCCCGGCACCCGCAAGCGCCCGCCGGGCAAGTCCAAGCCGGGCGGCCCCGGCGGCTCCAAGGGACCGACGTCCAAGGGTCCGCTGGTCAAAGCCTGACAGCGCGCATCATGAATCGAAAAGGCCGGCTGCAAAGCCGGCCTTTTTTCTGGCCTGCACGCGGACCAGACTAGGACGTGTACTCGAGGGCACGCGCCTCGCGGGAGTGCACGAAAGGGAGACGTCCGAAATGAGGAGTACTATGCGGTTCTTCAGGATCGTGACCTTCGCACTTATCGTTGGAGCAACAAACTCAACGTCGGTGCCATTAGCGCTTGCCGCTGCTGAATGTTCAAAGCTGGCAGGACTGGCGGATCTGGGGGAGAACTCCACTGCCGATATTAGCGTCGCATCAGGGGGAAGTTGTCAGTTTTCGATCCCCGTGCGGGGCACCGTGAGTAGTTCCGACATTTTGCAGAAGCCGGCACACGGCAAACTGAAAAAGCTCAATCCGACTACTTACGAATACAAGTCCAAACGTAGGTATAAGGGGAGCGATGCATTCGTTATCAAGGCTATGGGACAGGGCTCGAAGGCTTCCGCATCGGTAGTTAATGTGAACGCGACGATCAACTAGGTTGTGAACCCATAAAGTGGGAAGGGCCCGCACAGTAGGATGACGAATATGCGCCAAGCGTTGAGTGCATTATGCGCCATCGATAGTCCGTTGCGCGACTGGCTTACCTCTGCGAGTTAGTACATCTAGCCCAATCCAGGAACGCTTAACTATGCTCACCGTCTATGGCGAAGGTCGTGGCTTCCGTGTTGTTTGGCTGCTCGAGGAATTAGGATTGGCTTATCGGCTGCGCCCGGTCGATCTGCTCGCAGTCGAGAATGATCGCGATTTCCTCGCGATCAACCCCGCCGGCTTCATTCCCGCACTGCAGGACGGCGAGACGATCATGGTCGAATCGATCGCGATTCTTGAGTACCTGCTCGCCCGCCACGGCTCAGGTTCGCTTGCCGTCGCGCCGGACGATCCCGCCTTCGCTTCCTATCTGCAATTTCTCCACTTAGGCGAGGCCGGGCTCGCCGGGCCGATGAACGCCGTCTTTGTCGGTCGCGAACTGGCGCCCGAAGCCGAGCGAGATGCCCGGGTTACCCGTTGGGCTCTCGAGACCTTCGAGAGCCGGCTGGGGTTGGTTATCCGCCGCCTGGCGGATTGCCCCTATCTCGCTGGCGACCGATTCACTGCTGCCGATATCTCGGTGAGCTACGCCCTCCTGCTCGGCGTGCGAACTGGCAACTATGTCCCCGGTTCTACCGAGCGGGACTATCTCGCCCGCACGACGGCACGCCCTGCCTACGTCCGAGCGATGGAAAGCTGCCAGGCCACCAAGGCTTGGGCGGCGAGATCACCGGGATTGTAGTGGTCGCTTCATCGGAGCGGCCAAGCGCCTGGTTGAGTAGTTGCGAAGAGTTCCTCATGGACGCCTACCAATTGGGGGCTTCCAGCTTGCACTGAACTCTGATTCACGCGCGGCATGACCCGATATGATCTAACCGATTTCGAGTGGCATGCCGGCCTTGCTGAGCAATGGCCCTAGTCGTGCCGGAGCATGTCGTCCAACGCGGAATCTCCGACTTGCAAGCTCGTCACCTGCGGCGAAGTCTGTGCTTCGATCCTTGTTGCGACCGAGGGAGTGCAAGCGAACTCGCCATCACGAGCGTGCCGCGGCAGCAGAACGAGGCTCCAGCCTGCCAGGACCAGCACCGCGAGCCGGATCGCGATCACCGTCAGCAACATTTCCGATCCGCTCATCGTGGAGTCGGTCTTCATCGCACCAGCTTGATGCATGCCGCCGGGCAAGACAATCTGGAATTGCCGAGCCCTGTCTTCGTCCGGAGCGAAGGCAAAGGCGGATGGCTCGCGGCTAGTGCCGCAACAGGCTCTGCCTGAACTCGCGCGGCGACATGCCGAAGTGCTCGCGGAAGACGCGGCCGAAATGCGAGAGGTCGTTGAAGCCCCAGGCGAAGGCGATCTCGCTGACGTGGCGGTGGGCGAGCAGCGGCGAGGCGAGGTCGCGCCGGCATTGGGCGAGACGCTCGGCCAGGACGTGGCGCTGGAACGAGGTGTCCTCGTCTGCGAGGAGATCGTTCACGTAGCGCGGTGAAATGCCAAGCGCGGCCGCGGTTTCCTGCAGCGAGAGGTCGGGATCGGCGAGGTGCGCGCGGATGTGTGCTTTCAGCCGGTAGAGCAGCGCCGAGCGATGGGTCGAGGAAGGCAGCGACGTCTTGCCGAGCCGCTCACTTAGGGTCATTGCCAGCAGGTCGACGGCTTGCTCGGAGAGGATGGCGGCGTTGCCTGGATCGATCCGGTCCGCGCTCTGGCACAGTCTGTAGATGAAGTCGTAGGTGATCTGTTCGAGCGGTGCGTCCGCGCCGAACGATATCGCCGTCAGCGTCTCACTCCCGCCGAGCCGCCGCTGCAACATCTGTCGCGGCACCATGAAGATCGTCTGCGTGAAGGCGTGGTCGAACTTCAGTTCGTAGGGACGTGTGGTGTCATAGAGCGCGAATTCACCGGGACGGATCACGGTCTCGCGGCCGTCCTGCACCACGCCGCCGGCGCCGCGATCGCCGAGTGCGATCAGGATGAAATCCTGGTCCGAGCGCGCGATGCGGGAAGGCGTGCGGAAGACGTGCTGGCGGTCGGAACGGACCTCGGAGCACACCGCCTTGCCGAGCGTGCCTCGCGTGACCGAGCCGTGAAAGGCGCTGCCGAGGTCGGACTTGCAGTCGAGCCCGACGAAGACGTCGCAGACGATATCCTGCCAGAGGGCGAGGCGCCGGTGACCGGGGCTGCCGTCCGTCGTGAACTGGATGGTCATCAGCGGGCCTCCCTTTCACATCTCAAACCGCATGCAGGCGTCGATGCCGGCTGCAAATTCCGGACCGCCGTTCCGGTCGAATTTTCGTGCCGTGGCGGTCGAGCGGGCGCCGTCCGGCC
The DNA here is from genome assembly GCF_038085055.1 of Bradyrhizobium sp. ISRA442. NCBI lineage: Bacteria > Pseudomonadati > Pseudomonadota > Alphaproteobacteria > Hyphomicrobiales > Nitrobacteraceae > Bradyrhizobium > Bradyrhizobium sp. ISRA442. Next base: position 154,242 of record NZ_JALGCN010000011.1, on the reverse strand, counting down.
GTGGCCCAATAGACTGCATCGGGCGTGTACCGTGATCAACCGGAAAGCGGTGCTGTCCCAGTGCACATGATGGAGGCGGGAATGGGCATCGAACATCCGAAATACAAGGTCGCCGTGGTGCAGGCAGCACCCGCGTGGCTCGACCTCGACGCGTCCATCGACAAGTCGATCGCGCTGATCAGGGAGGCGGCCGAAAAGGGCGCGAAGCTGATCGCCTTTCCGGAGGCCTTCATCCCCGGCTATCCCTGGCACATTTGGCTGGACTCGCCGGCCTGGGCAATCGGCCGCGGCTTCGTGCAGCGCTATTTCGACAATTCGCTGGCCTATGACAGCCTGCAGGCCGAGCGGCTGCGCGAGGCGGTGCGCAAGGCCAAGCTGACGGCGGTGCTCGGCCTCTCCGAGCGTGACGGCGGCAGCCTCTATCTCGCGCAATGGCTGATCGGACCCGACGGGGAGACGATTGCCAAGCGCCGCAAGCTGCGGCCGACCCATGCCGAGCGCACGGTCTATGGCGAAGGTGATGGCAGCGACCTTGCCGTCCACGCCCGGCCCGACATCGGACGCCTGGGCGCACTGTGCTGCTGGGAGCATCTTCAGCCGCTCTCTAAATACGCAATGTATGCCCAGAACGAGCAGGTGCATGTCGCGGCCTGGCCGAGCTTCTCGCTCTACGATCCCTTCGCGCCGGCGCTCGGCGCCGAGGTGAACAATGCCGCCTCGCGCGTCTATGCGGTGGAGGGCTCCTGCTTCGTGCTGGCGCCTTGCGCGACCGTCTCGCAGGCGATGATCGACGACCTCTGTGACCGGCCCGACAAGCATGCGCTGCTGCATGCCGGCGGCGGCTTTGCCGCCATCTACGGACCCGACGGCAGCCAGATCGGCGACAAGCTCGCGCCCGATCAGGAGGGCCTTCTGATCGCCGAGATCGACCTCGGTGTCATTGGCGTTGCCAAGAACGCGGCCGACCCTGCCGGGCATTATTCGCGCCCCGACGTGACGCGCCTGCTGCTCAACAACAAGCCGTACAAGCGCGTCGAGCAGTTCGCGCTGCCTGTCGACACCGTCGAGCCCACGGAGATCGCTGCCGCGGCGAATTGATCTGCCGCAGCCGCAAGACATCACGGGGAGGGCATGAGCATGGAATCCGCAATTCCTCCACATCTTCAGACGGAGCGCTCGCGCCACAAGCGCGTGCCGGATGACTATCGGCCGCCGTATCCGTCGTTCGTGGCGCGCTACAAGCCGAACGTTGGCCGCGTCGCGATGGCCTATTTCGGCGTGCAGTATCGCGGCGCGCCGCCGGCCGCCGCGACCGACGCACTGGCCGAGATCGACCGGCGTTTTGTTGCGACCGATGGTCCGTCACATTGGGATCGCGCGCATTATGTCGACCAGTCCGGCCATGCCAACGTGGTCTCGGTCGCCTATTGGGACGACATCGCGCGCTTCGACGCCTGGTTTGCGCCGGCACGCGAGGCGTGGACCGGCAGCGCACGGGAAGGCATTGGCACCTTCATCGAGGTGTTGCGGCCGGCCGTGGCACGGCACGAGACGCTGTTCTCCTCACTTGGCCGGCCCGAGGGCGTCGCTGTGATCGCGGATAGCATGAGCGGCGAGGTGCAGGAGCACGCCTATTGGGGCGGCATGCGCGACCGCATTCCGCTATCGCAGACCGAGGCGATGGCACCCGGCGGCGATCCAAAACTCGTCCGCGACGGTGCGCGGCTGCGCGTGATCGCAAACGACAATCTCTGCCTGATCCGGTCCGGGCAGGACTGGAGCGACACCGAGGCATCGGAGCGAAAACTCTATCTCGATGATGTCGAGCCGGTGCTGCGCGAGGGCATGGATTTCCTGCGCGACAACGGGCTCACCATCGGCTGCTACGCCAACCGCTACATGCGCGTGCTCGGCGCAGACGGCAGGCCAAGCGAAAAATCCTACGGCCAGAGCTGGTGGAAGAGTCTTGCCGCGCTGGAGCGCTGGGCGGAATCCCATCCGACCCACGTCCGGATCTTTGGCGCGGCGATGAAGTATCTGTCGACGCTGGGGCCGTCTGCAAAGCTGCGGCTCTATCACGAGGTCACGGTGGCCGCCGCGGACGAACAGTTCTTCGAATACCTGAACTGTCATCCCAAGACCGGCATGCTGGCGGCCGTCGAGACCGTCGGCGCGTGAGGTTTATGCGATGCAGTGACTGAGCAGCTCCGGGTGCGCGGCGCAGATGTGATGCGCGCCGGCATCCCTGAGCTCGGCCTCGCTGCCATAGCCGTAGAGCACGCCGATGGCGGTCATGCCGTTGGTCCTGGCGCCGACCACATCGTGGCTGCGGTCGCCGATCATGATCGCGCTGTTAGGATCGACCTTCGCCTCGTCGAGCGCGTAGCGCAGCAGGTCGCGCTTGTCGACCCGCGTGCCGTCGAGCTCGGAGCCGAACACGCGCTCGAAATAAGGCCGCAAGCCGAAATGATCGATGATGCGGTTGGCGTAGACTGCGGGCTTGCTGGTGGCGACGAACATCCGCTGGCGTGTCGCTGCAATCCTCGCCAGAGTGTCCTTGATGCCGGAATACGCCTCGTTCTCGAACAGGCCGACTTCACTGAATCGCTCGCGGTAGAGCAGCAGCGCCCGGTCGGCGAGCTCGTCGGTTCCGGTAAGCTTCTTCAGGCTGGCATGCAGCGGCGGCCCGATGCACCAGGTCAACTCGTCCTCGCTCGGAACAGGCTTGCCGAGTCGCTCCAGCGCATACTGGATCGAGCGGGTGATCCCCGGCTTGGGGTTGGTCAGCGTGCCGTCGAGATCGAAGTAGATGGTTTGCATCCGGGCCGAGCCTGCGTTGATGTCGCCCCGTTGCTAGTTGCATCGGCTCTCAAGTCAAGAGCCGATGCGTCATTGCTGCCGGGCCCATTCGACGATCGCTGCGGCATCCGCGCCGGCCTGGGTCTCCCAGGTGGTGATTGCGGTCGTCGCCGCCTTCCGGAGCGCCGCGATGAGCGACGGCGGCGCCGGCTCAGCGATGCGGACGCCATTGTCGCGCATGCGCGCATAGTTTTCCGAAGTGCGATGGGTGAGTAGCGCGAGCTGGCTTTGCTCGGTCTCTTCAGCCGCAGCCAGCACCTCGCGTTGCATCGGCTCGGACAGCTCAGTGAATGCATCGCTGCGGACGAAGGTGATCGAGACCGGCATCGCGTAGTTGATGGCCGTGAAGTAGGGCAGGAAATCCCAGAGCTTGCGTGCCGCGCCGCCATCGCCGGAGGTGAGGAAGGCATTCAGCCGATGTTCCTTCAGACCCGCGAGCGCGGCGTCCATCGGCAGGAACTGCGCATTTGCGCCGGCCGCGCGCATGACCTCGCGGGAATTAGCATCGTAAGCCCGCAAATTCAGCTTCGGCAGGTCGTCGGCGCCTTCGAGCGAACGCTCCGACCAGAGGCCTGTTGCTGGCCAGATCGTCACATAAAGCAGTTTGAGGCCGCGCGCCGCGAGCGCCTTTTCATAGAGCGGGCGTGCCCGCAAGTTGGCGGCACGGGCGGCGTCAACCGATTGCACGAGGAAGGGCAGGGTGGAAAGACCGAGTATCGGGTCGATGCCGGAGAGCGCGCCTGCAAAGGCGTCGCCACCGACGATCCGGCCGTCCTGCGCGGCGCGCGGCATCTCGCCCGAGCTGATCTTGAGCTCGTTGTCGAAGGCGTTGGTGACGGTCACGAAGCCGTTGGTGCGCGCGGCGACGCGGCTGGCGAATGTCGTGAGTCCGATCCCGGAAATGTTGTTCTGCGGGTATTCCGTGGTCATCCGCCAGGCAACTTGCGCGGTCGCCGGGACGACGCTGAGGACGACCCAGAGGAAGAGGGCGAGGATGGTGCGGATCCGTTTGGTGGGGAAAAGCATTGGGAGGGGCAGACCAGGGAGCATTCGGCGACGTCTCTAAGCCATGTCACGATGCCACAGTTTGGCACAGTACCTTGTGGCACGCCGCGCACGCGCATGCCACAGATATGCTTGCGCTCTGTCGAGGCTGATTGCATTCTTCTCGGGCCGCTCACTCCGGCTGGCAGCTCTCGGGACCGCGCGCATGCCACCTCTCTCCGCCGCGCGCAGGCCGCTGCGCATGTTTGCCGCACTGCTCCTGTCGGCGACGCAGGCGCTGGCAGAGGATGCGTCGCCCGCAAAGACCGATGTCGCTGTCCCAAGCGTCGAGGAGCTGGCGCGGCCGCCGGAAAAGCCGGCTAGCGCGCGAGAGAGCGATACGCGGGAGTCGATCTGTCTGATCATCGAGGCCGCGGCGCGCGACGCTAACCTGCCGCTGGAATTCTTCGCCCGCGTGATCTGGCAGGAGAGCCGCTTCCAGACCGACGCGGTCGGGCCCGTGACGCGCAGCGGCGACCGCGCGCAGGGGATCGCGCAGTTCATGCCAGGCACGGCGAGCGAGCGCGGCCTGCTCGATCCCTTCAACCCGGTCCAGGCGCTGCCGAAGTCGGCCGAGTTTCTCAACGAGCTGCGCAACCAGTTCGGCAATCTTGGCCTCGCTGCTGCCGCCTACAATGCCGGTCCGCGGCGGGTGCAGGAGTGGCTTGCGGGCACCGGCGGCATGCCGGAGCAGACGCGCCACTACGTCGTCGCCATCACCGGCGCGACCGTCGAGGACTGGGCGAAAGCGGGCAGCACCGGAAAGGGACCGCCGAGCGCGCCGCCGACGAGCTGCCGCGACCTGATGGCGCTCTTGAAGCGCGCGCCAAATCCCTTCGTGGCCGAGCTCGAGCAGCATGTGCAGCTTGCCGCCGCAAAAGTCTGGGGCGTGCAGCTTGCCGCCGGGTTTGATCGCAACAGGGCGCTGGCGATGTATTCCCGTGCGATGACGCGCCTCAGCGCCGTGATCGGTGACCGCGATCCAAGCATTCTGAGCTCGGTGATGCGCAGTCGCGGCACGCACGCTTTCTACCAGGTGCGCATCGGCGCCGATACGCGCAGTGAGGCGGACGACCTCTGCAACCGCATCCGGAAGGCAGGCGGCGCCTGCTTCGTGCTCAAGAACCGGGGCGTGAGCGGGTAGGGGAGTCTCTCTCCGCAGTCATTCCCGGGCGCGACGAAGTCGCGAGCCCGGAATCCATTGTGCACCGATCCCAGAGGCCTAATGGATTCCGGGCTCGCGCCAAGGGGCGCGCCCCGGAATGACGGCGGTGGTGATTGTGGCCCGCGTGCATGCCAGCCCCGCCGCCGGCTTCCTTGACGCCAGCCTGCGCATTGCCCGTTATGCGGGCACGATTCCTCACCCCGGCCAAACTCCCGTGGCGCTTCCTCCGCTCGATTCTCCTCAATGGCACAGCCCCTGGCGCGCCTTTGCGTGGGGGCTGCGCTCGATCACGCAGACGATCCTCACCATCGTCCTGTTCGTGACCTATCTCGGCATCGGCGCGCTCGCCCATGACACCCATTTCAGCCTGCTCTGGGCGCTGGCTTCGACGCTGTTCGTCTGGGCGGGGCCGGCGCAGATCATTCTGATCACAACGCTCGGTTCGGGCGCGACCATCATCCAGTCGGCGATTGCGGTCACCGTCAGCGCGATCCGCCTGTTTCCGATGGTGGTCTCGGTGCTGCCGCTGATGCGCACGCCAACGACGAAACGGCGCGAGCTGATCTTCGCCGCGCATCTCACCGCCGTGACGCTCTGGGTCGAGTGCCACCGCTTCCTCCCGCAGGTGCCGCGAGAGCGGCGAATCGCCTTCGTCCACGGGCTCGGCTTCGGCCTGGTCTCGGTGTGCCTCACCGCCAATACGGTGGGCTATTTCCTCGCCGCCAACCTGACGCAAACGCTGGGCGCGGCGATCCTCCTGCTTACGCCGCTGTCCTTCCTGTTCTCGACCGCGCGCAACAGCCGCGAGATCGCCGACGTCGTCGCGCTCGCGCTGGGCATCGTGCTCTATCCCTTGGCCGCGAAGATGAACAGCGGCCTCGATATCCTCGTCAGCGGTGTTGCGGCCGGCACGATTGCCTATGGCGTGCATTGGTGGCGCGAGGTGCGCGCATGAGCCTCTCCCAGCTCATCGGCGATTGGCACGCGCTCGCTGTGCTGTTCGTCGCCGGCGTTATTCCCAACCAGATATGGCGCATGCTTGGCCTGTGGTTCGGCGGCGGTATCGACGAGGGCTCCGAGCTCCTGGTCTGGGTGAGGGCGGTCGCGACCGCGATTCTCGCCGGCGTCATCGCCCAGATAGTTGTCGAGCCGCCGGGTGCGCTGACGAGCGTGCCGGACGGCTTACGCTACGGCGCAGTAGCCGCCGGCCTCGTCGTGTTCCTCTTGAGCCGCCGCTCGATTTTCGCCGGCGTCGTCACCGGCGAAGTCTTCATGCTGGCCGGACAGTGGTGGCTGGGCTAAAACCCTCGCGAACAGCAAGGAACGACACAATGGTTCGCGAAAACGAACTCCGCGAGGGCGAAGTCGCCATTGAGCTGCCGCCGACGGAGGATGCCGGCCTCGTCTTCATTGGCCGAATCCGCACGCCATGGAGCTCACGGCTGGAGACGCCGCGGCAGGGCCGTCTCGACGGCCCGGTGTGCCGGCTGGAGATCTTCGAGCCGTTCGTGCCGGCGATCAAGGGCGTCGACTTCTACAGCAATCTCGAAGTGCTGTACTGGCTCGACCGCTCCCGGCGCGACATCATTCTGCAAAGCCCCAAGAACAACCAGAACACCCGCGGCACCTTTTCGCTGCGCTCGCCGGTCAGGCCCAATCCGATCGGCACCTCGATCGTGAAGCTGGTCGGCGTCGAGGGCAACACGATCCTGGTGCGCGGGCTCGACTGCATCGACAACACGCCGTTGATCGACATCAAGCCTGATCGCTGCGAGTTCACGCCGCTTGCCGCGCCGCAGCCGGGGGATTTTGAGTCGGAGTGAAGGTACGACGGCCCAACCTCGTCATTGCGAGGAGCCCTTGCGACGAAGCAATCCAGAGTGTCTCGCACGGAAGATTCTGGATTGCTTCGCTTCGCTCGCAATGACGAGCGGAAAAACCTAACCCGCCTTCAGCTCCGCGATTAGCTTGGCCGCGTGCTCTTCCAGCACCTTGCCGTCTTCCTTGCGGCTCGCGGGCGGAAGCAGCGCGACACCGTCGTGACGCGGCATCACGTGCATGTGCAGGTGAAACACTACCTGACCGCCGGCGGGCTCGTTGAACTGTTGCACCGTGATGCCATCGGCCTCGAACGCCTTCATCGCGGCGGCCGCGATCTTGTGCGTGGCGCGGGCAACATGGGCGTAGTCGTCCGGGTTGATGTCGAGAATGTTGCGGGCAGGGGCTTTTGGGATGACGAGCGTATGGCCGGGCGAGCGCGGCATGATGTCGAGGAAAGCGAGCACGTGCTCGTTCTCATAGACCTTGTAACACGGGAATTCGCCGCGCAGGATTTTCGCGAAGATATTATTGGGATCGTAAGCGGTCATACGGCTGCTCCTGAAGTTGCGGCCTTACTGTCATCACCTCGGAGAAGCCGTCAAGGCGCCTCGTCCGCGTCCTTCCGGAACGGCCCGAGCTCGGCGAGCTCGCGGCCGGCTTCAGCGACATAGGCGCGCTCGCGCTTGAGATAGTCGTCGATGGCGCGGCGGAGGCCGGGATCGGCGATGAAGTGGGCGGAATGGGTCGTCCGCGGCAGGTAGCCGCGCGCGATCTTGTGCTCGCCCTGCGCGCCGGCCTCGACATGCGTGAGGCCGTGTTTGATCGCGAAATCGATGGCCTGATAGTAGCAGACCTCGAAATGCAGGAACGGATGATGCTCGATTGCTCCCCAGTTGCGGCCGAACAGCGTGTCCGCGCCGATGAAGTTGATCGCGCCCGCGATCCAGCGGTGATTGCGCCGGGCCATCACCAGCAGCACGTCGTCGCTCATGGTCTCGCCGATCAGCGAGAAGAATTCACGCGTCAAGTACGGCCGGCCCCATTTGCGCGAACCGGTCTCCATGTAGAACGCGAAGAACGCGTCCCAGGCATCCTCGGTGATCTCATTGCCCCTGAGCCAGTGGATGCTGACGCCGGCGGCAAGCGCATCGCGCCGCTCGCGCTTGATCGATTTGCGGTGGCGCGAGTTCAGCGTGCTGAGGAAATCATCGAACGTCGCGAACCCCTGGTTGTGCCAATGGAACTGTTGGTCCGTCCGCTGCAAGAAGCCGTGGCTTGCGAGCAGCTTCCACTCGGCCTCGCGCGCAAACGTGACGTGCACCGAGGAGGCTTTGCTGACGCCGCACAGCGCCACCAGCCCGCTCGCCAGCGCCTCCGCGATGCGGTCGCGATCGACGCCGTCGCGGATCAGGAGCCGCGGTCCGGTCGCCGGCGTGAAGGGAACCGAAACCTGCAGCTTCGGATAGTAGCGCCCGCCGGCGCGCTCATAAGCATCCGCCCAGCCGCGGTCGAAGACATACTCGCCCTGCGAATGCGATTTCAGATAGCAGGGCACGACGCCGGCGACGCGGCCGTCGATCTTGGCCACGAGATGCCGCGGTCCCCAGCCGGTGCGCGGGGTCGCCGAACCCGAATTCTCAACGGCGGAGAAAAACGCGTGTGAGACGAACGGGTTATAGGTGGGTTTTGAGAGAGCAGCGGAATCGCCTGAGAGCCCGGATGAGGTTCCCGGGCCAGACCCATTGCATCTCCCGCCCGGGTTGGCGCATGCGTCCCAGTCCTCCGGCGAGACTTCGCCAATGGATGGTACGGCCTCAAGCGTGATTTCGGATGATGCCATCGCGTGTCTTGAAAATCCCAAGCCCAAGATCGTGCATCGCAGCAGCGACTTCAAGGGGGCGGGAACTCGAGGGCTGCGAATGCAATGTCTCGCTATTCGCGCAGCCCCAACCAAGCGTCGTCCTGGCTGAAAGCCAGGACCGACTTTGGGGAGGCGCTCGCAATGGCAACGGGCCCTTACGGCACGAACCCCTCAAAGATCATCTGATCCGCATATTGCCCGGCGCGCGCGCGCTGTTCGGGCGTGCGCACGGTCCAGCCGAGCAGGGCGCAGCCGAACACATTTCGCGCGATCCAGGGCGCGGGCGCGGGGAGGTGGTCGACCTTGAAGGCGACGAAATGCGGCTGGGTCTGAATGCCGTGGCGCAGATACAGCATGCTGTCGCGCTGCCCTTGCGTCAGGTAAGCCCAATACTCGTCCTCATAGGTCCGCTGCGCGACGATGCCGCGCGGGCGCGAGGGCAACAGCTCGCGCAGCGCCAGTACCTGGTCGGGATCGAAGGACATGCCGACGGCCGGACCGTCATAGGACGACAGCACCTCTGCCATCCGCTTCACCAGCTTGCGGTCACCGGCAAAATGGCTCTTCACCTCGATCACCAGCGGCGCGCGGCCGGCGACGAGGGCGCAGAGATCGGCCAGCGACATCATCCGCTCGGACGTGTCCTTGAATGCGACGGCCTTCAGTTCCGCCGCGGTCTTCTTGATCAGCTCGCCGGTGGCCTCGGTGAGACGGCCGAGCGCATGGTCGTGATGCACCATGGCTTCGCCGTCGGCGCTGAGCTGGATATCGACCTCGATGGCGAAATTGCCCGCGATCGCCGCCTGCACCGCGCCCGGCATGTTCTCGACGACGCCGCGCGAAATGTCATGCAGGCCGCGATGCGCGACCGGCCGCGCTGTCAGCCAATCCGGGGCTCGCACGCTGCTTGCTCCCTTACGTCAGGCGACCTCGAACAGGCCTTCGACCTCGACCGCCGCATCGGCGGGCAGGGAGGCGACGCCGACGGTGGTGCGGGCGTGGCGGCCCTTGTCACCGAACGCCGCGACCATCAGATCGGAGGCGCCGTTCAAAACCTTCGGTCCGTCGACGAAATCCGGCGCTGAGTTGATGAAGCCGCCGATGCGCACCACGCGCACAACCTTGTCGAGGTCGCCGAGGGCAGCCTTGACCTGGGCAAGCAGGTTGATGGCGCAGCCGCGCGCCGCCGCCGCGCCCTGTTCGATCGTCACGCCGGCGCCGAGCTTGCCCTTGGCGATCAGCTTGCCGGCAGGGTCGAAGCAGACCTGGCCGGAGACGAACAGCAGGTTGCCGCTGCGCACAAACGGCACGTAGTTGGCCACGGGGGTGGGGGCCTCATGCAGCTTGATGCCCTGTTCCGCCAGTTTCTGTTCGACCGTGCCAGCCATGTTCGACCTCAATGTCCAAGTCCGAGAATTCATCCGCCCCGACGCTCTTGGCTTGCGGCCGGGCCGGGCCTGTTTCGCCCATTGCGCAGCCACATGCAAGCAAGCCGACGGGGCGGGTGGGCGATGCATTTTGTTGAGGCAGACCAGGAGGTTCAAGGCGAGGGCGCAACTTTACGTGAAACGGCCGCAGTTGCGACGCAATGGGACGGCCATTAAGCTGTCGAATCTGTATTTCCCCAGGGAATAGACATGGTGCACCTTTTCCGGACTTCGCTCGGTGTGATGGCGCTCGTGGCGGCCGCTTTCGGTCAGAGCAGCGGGGCACACGCCGCCGGCGGTTCATTCCTCGCGCACCAGGCGCTCTATGATCTGAGCCTCGTCAAATCGCGCTCGAACTCGGTCAACAGCGCGCGCGGCCGCATCCTCTACAATTTCACCGGCAATTCCTGCGAGGGCTACACCTCCGAGTTCCGTCAGGTCTCCGAGCTCGATAGCGGCGAGGGCAAGGTAACCCTCAGCGATCTCCGCTCCAATTCCTGGGAGGATTCGGCCGGCAAGAGCTACCACTTCAAGATCGAGACGCGGATGAACGAGACCGAGGCCAGCAGGGTCGACGGTTCCGCGGAGCGCGACGGCGACCATATCAACGTCAAGCTGAAGCTGCCGGCGCCGAAGAGTTTTACCCTCGACGGCAAGATCGTGTTCCCGACCGAGCAGATCCAGCGCATCATCGCCGCTGCCAAGGACGGCAAGTCGCTGCTCGAGCTGTCCGTCTATGACGGCTCCGACGACGGCCAGAAGGTCTACAACACGCTGACCGTCATCGGTCAGCCGATCCCCGCCGACCGCGTCACATCGTCCGACCCGTCGACCACGGACGAGCACATGAAATCGCTCAAGCGCTGGCCGGTCACCGTGAGCTATTTCGACCGCGACGTTCAGCAGAAGGAAGGCGAGCAGACGCCGGTCTATGCGATGTCGTTCGAACTCTACGAGAACGGCGTCTCCCGCCAGCTCGTGCTCGACTACAACGATTTTGTGATTTCCGGCGCGCTCGGCAAGTTCGATGTGAAGGACAGCAAGCCGTGTAATTGACGGCTTCAGCGTCCGCTCTTCCACCGTCATTGCGAGCGCAGCGAAGCAATCCAGAATGCCACCCCGGACAGATTCCTGGATTGCTTCGCTGCGCTCGCAATGACGAATCCGATGGGCTAGCCCTCCGCACCATCACCCGCTACGCTCCCTCCCAACCACAAACCTCCGGGAGGCAGCACCATGCCCAAGCTCGACCATCTCCGTCCCAGCGGCCTGCATCACAATCCGGCTTATTCCCACGTCGTCACGGCCTCCGGCGCGCGCACCATCTACATTTCCGGACAGGTCTCGGTTGACGAGGAGGGGCGCGTGGTCGGTGAGGGCGATCTCGCCGCGCAGACCACGCAGGTGATGCAGAATCTCGGCCTGGCGCTGAAGGCGGCCGGCGCGAGCTACGCCAACATCGTCAAGATCACGACCTTCGTCGTGAACTACAAGCCGGAGCTGCGTCCCATCATCGGCAAGGCCCGCTCGGTCTTCTTCGAAGGCATGGAGCCGCCCGCCAGCACTCTCGTCGGCGTCTCCGCACTCGCCGCGCCGGAATGGATGATCGAGATCGAGGCGGTGGCGGTTGCGGATTGAGCGTGTAGGATGGGTTGAGCTCTTGCGAAACCCATCATCCTTCGTCGTCGGACAGCAATCTGATGGGTTTCGCTTCGCTCTACCCATCCTACGACGTGGGCATCTCCTGCAGAACAGCATCAGCGCCGCAACTGACAGAGTCCTCGCCAACATACCTTTGTATATCTCCTCTATTCCTTCTCATACGCTGCTCTTACGCTTGTACAATTGAGCGATGGCGGGCGATTCTTTCATTCTGAGCCCACTCGGGTCAGTGCGAGGAGGCTCAATGAACGTGATCATTCGACAGCTCAACGGCTTGTGGCACCTCATCGTCGGGTCTTGCCAGATCCGAACTCCGTTCCTGGCGACCCAGGACCGGCATCTGGTCGTTCAGTATGCCCGCCGCGTCTATCCGGGCGCCAGGATCTTCGAACACGACTGACTTCAGCCGGGCTAAAGTCACTCCTCGGCCTTCTCGGGCCCGTCATAAGCGATGCCGCGGATCACCGCGGCGTTGCCGAATTTCTTGCGCAACCCGTCGATCGCGCGCTCGGCGTGGGCGGCGCGGCGGTCGAGCATATCGGTATCGTCGGCGGCCGAGCCGGTGCGCAGTGCGCTGACGCCGGCGCCCATCAGGCGGAACGCGGTGCCGTCGATCTCCTTGGCCAGCATCTCGCGGCAGATTGCGAAGATCTTTGCGGCGAGCTGCGTCGGCCCCGCGATCGACTGCGAGCGCGTGCGCTGGCGGAAATCGGCGGTCTTCAGCTTCAGCGTGATGGTGGTGCCGGCAAGCTCGCTGCTCTTCAGGCGCGACGACGTCTTCTCACAGAGCCGCCACAGGATCCGCTCAAGCGTCGCGAAATCGCGGATGTCGGTCTCGAACGTGGTCTCGCTGGATATCGTCTTGGCGCCGCGGTCCGGCTCGACGCGGCGGTCGTCGATGCCGCGCGCAAGCCGCCACAGCCTACGGCCCTCGCTCGGAAACTGCCGCATCAGCTCGATCTCGTCTGCCTTCTGCAGATCGGCGATGTTGCGGAAGCCGCGCTGCGTCAGCCGCTCCTGGGTCGCCGGTCCAACGCCGAAGATGAAGCCCACCGGCTTCTCCGCCAGCATGATCCGCGCTTCGTCCCGGTCGAGCGCGGCAAAGCCGCGCGGCTTGTCGAGGTCGGAGGCGATCTTCGCCAGGAACTTGTTGCAGGACAGGCCGACCGAAACTGTGATGCCGATATCGCGCTCGACGTCGCGGGCGAAGCGCGCCAGCACCTTGGCCGGAACCATGCCGTGAACCCGCTCGGTGCCGGAGAGGTCGAGAAAGGCTTCGTCGATCGAGAGCGGCTCGACCAGCGGCGTCAGCGCCTGCATGGCCTGGCGCACCTCGCGGCCGACGCGGACATATTTGGCCATGTCGGGGCGGATCACGGTCGCATGCGGGCAGGCCTCCAGCGCCTTGAACATCGGCATGGCCGAGCGGACGCCAAAGGTGCGCGCGATGTAGCAGGCGGCCGACACCACGCCGCGCTTGCCCCCGCCAATGATGACGGGCTTGTCGGCGATCTCAGGATTGTCGCGCTTCTCCACCGTCGCGTAGAAGGCGTCGCAGTCGATATGGGCAATCGTCAGCGTCGAAAGCGCGCGGTGGCGGACCAGGCGAGGGGAACCGCAAGTCCCGCAGCGCCGCGCGCCCATGTCCAGATCGGCCAGACAATCCCGGCAGAAGCAGCGGGGCCCGGCCGCCTCTAGGCTGCTCACGGCACGTCGCGCTCCCAGGACCGGTCGCCGAGCGCATCGCCCAGCACCTGCCGCGCTGCGGCAATATTGGTCGGATGCAGTTCCGAGGCGGCCGCGAAGGCCTTCACAGTCGCGTCATCGCGCAGCACGAAATCGAGCACGCTGAGGAGGAAATTCGGGTCCGAGGCGGCGCTGCGGAGCGTCTCCGGTCCGACGCCGGTCTCGGCCAGGAACAGGCCCAGCCGCTCAGGCTCGCCCGCCACGAAAGAGAGCGCTTGAATTGCAACGATTTCAGCCACTTCGCGTGGGTTTTGAACTGGCTTTTTCAATGGCCCGATTTGCCTTTCCGTTAACTTTCGGTCTCTAATTTGGAATCATCATGCCCGAGTCTCGTGCCTGAGTCTTGCGACCCCAGACAAGCAACTGGAAACCACATCGCAGAAAGTCGGCCCTCGGGTTTAACGAAACTAGAGCGAATCTGGGGCTAGTTTGATTCCAGTTTTTGAAGCGCCGATGAGAGGCGCCTGAGGCGTCATATGTATCGGTCTCCTTGCCAATCGGGAGGACGGGATGGCTAAGACCGTCCTGATCGTGGAAGACAACGAGCTCAACATGAAGCTCTTCCGCGACCTGTTGGAGGCGCACGGCTACCAGACGTCGGGCACCAGCAACGGGTACGAGGCGCTCGATCTCGTTCGCAAGATGCGGCCCGACCTCGTGCTCATGGACATCCAGTTGCCGCAGGTGTCGGGCCTGGAGGTGACGCGCTGGATCAAGGACGATCCGGAGCTGCGCACCATTCCCGTCGTCGCGGTCACGGCCTTCGCGATGAAGGGCGATGAAGAACGCATCCGCGAGGGCGGCTGCGAAGCCTATTTGTCCAAGCCGATCGCTGTCGGCAAATTCATCGAGACGGTCCGGCGTTTCATCGGGTAGGGAGTGAATTGTGTCCGCGCGTATCCTGGTCGTCGATGACGTCCCTGCCAACGTCAAATTGTTGGAGGCCCGCCTCTCTGCCGAATATTTCGACGTGATGACCGCCGCGAACGGCGCCGAGGCGCTGGCGATCTGTCGCCGCGCCGAGTGCGACATCATCCTGCTCGACGTGATGATGCCCGACATGGACGGTTTCGAGGTCTGCCGCCGGATCAAGACCGATCCGGCCACCCATCACATCCCGGTCGTGATGGTGACTGCGCTCGACAGCCCCGCCGACCGCATCCGCGGGCTGGAAGCCGGCGCCGACGATTTCCTCACAAAACCCGTCTCCGACGTCGTGCTGATCGCGCGCGTGCGCTCGCTGACGCGGCTGAAGATGATGACGGACGAGCTGCGCATGCGCGCCATCACCTCGCTCGAGATCGGCGTGCAGGCGCCTGAGCGTAGCGCGGTGGCCGACACCGGCAAGGGCGGCCGCATCCTGCTGGTCGACGACCGGCAGTCCTCCTACGAGCGGCTGGCGACGCTGCTCGCCGCCGAGCACACCGTCGATGTCGAACCCAACCCGACGGAAGCGCTGTTCCATGCGGCCGAGGGCAATTACGACCTGCTGATCGTCTCGCTCGATCTCAATAATTTCGATGGCCTGCGGCTATGCAGCCAGGCGCGCTCGCTGGAGCGCACGCGGCACGTGCCGATCCTCGCGATTGCGGATGCCGATAACTCGACGCGGCTGCTCCGTGGCCTCGAGATCGGCGTCAACGACTATTTGTTGCGCCCCGTAGACAAGAACGAGCTCTTGGCGCGGGCGCGCACCCAGATCCGCCGCCGCCGCTACACCGATCACTTGCGCGACAACGTGCAGAACTCGATCGAGATGGCGATCACCGATGCGCTCACGGGCCTGCATAACCGCCGCTACATGGAGAGCCATCTGGCGACGCTCGCCGAGCAGGCCTCGACCCGCGGCAAGCCGCTCGCGCTGATGATCCTGGACATCGACTATTTCAAGTCGATCAACGACAATTACGGCCACGATGCTGGCGACGACGTGCTGCGCGAGTTCGCCGTGCGCGTGCGCAAATCGATCCGCGGCATCGATCTCGCCTGCCGCTACGGCGGCGAGGAGTTCGTCATCGTCATGCCCGAGACCGATCTCCACGTCGCCGGCATGGTCGCCGAGCGCCTGCGCCGCTCGATCGCGGGCGAGCCGTTCGCGATCCACAAGGGCACCAAGCGCATCGAGGTCACGATCTCGATCGGGCTGACCACGCTGGAGAAGAAGGGCGAGGCGGTCGCCGATGTCCTCAAGCGCGCCGACACCGCGCTCTACCGCGCCAAGCACGACGGCCGCAACCGCGTGGTGTCGCAGGCGGCGTGAGGCGGTGCGGCACAAAAAGTGCGAAAACAACCCCATGCACAGTAGCCGACGCTAGTCGGATCAATGGCTTATGCGGGCAGCCAGCCGTTTGACACGTCGGGCAAAACACCGGCATTTTGCTATCATCGCGCATTGGTTCCGCAAGGTCCGCTGTCATTCCCCGCGAAAGCGGGGAATCCAGTACGCCGCGGCGTCTCGGCTCTAGCTTCACTGTCTCTGGAATACTGGATCACCCGCTTTCGCGGGTGATGACACCGCGCGATACGGTGACAGCGCTCAGTGTGGCGTGCGCCTGTCTCGCTTCGCGGGCTCAGTCGTACCATCCCCCACATCCACCCCTGCATTGCGCAGCAGCACCATCGCAGCCTCCTTCGCGGCGCGCGCCATCCCAGGATCGTCGCGCACGAGATCCTGCGTGATCGAGCCGTCGACCAGCAGTACGAGCTGGGTCGCCAGCGCCTCCGCATCCGCGACGCCGAGCTCGTTCAGCCGGTTGCGAAACCAGACGCGGCGGCTTTCCTTGAAGGCCACTGCGATCTTCTTCACCGCGCGGTCTTGGGCGCCGAGTTCTGCCACCGCATTCACGAACGGACAGCCGCGAAAATCCTTGGCCGCAAAGCGCCGCTCCAGCGCATCGAAGGTGGCGAGGATCTGCCCGGCCGGTGGCTTGTCGGACGGGCGCGGCTGCACGAAGCGGCGTTCCAGATAGGCCGCGATCAGCGCGTCCTTGGACGGGAAGTGGTTGTAGAGCGTGCGCTTGGAGATGCCGACCTCGGCCGCGATGGTGTCGACGCCGATCGCGCGAATGCCTTGCAGGTAGAACAGCTTGTCGGCGGTCTCGAGAATCCGCTCCTTCATCGTCTGTTGCTTGGGCGGGGGAGCCATGCGGCGGTGAACGTCCTCTTCGCTTGACAGCACCTGCCTTCTTATAGCCTAAGTACACAGGTCTGTGTAATCAAAATCAACGGGAATCTCAGACGACGGCTATCGCGCCGCGCCCATGAGGGAGAACAAAAATGCCCCTGTTGCAGGTCCTGCGTCCGACGTTGCCCATCCTGATCGGCGCCTCGATCATGCTCACGCTGAGCATGGGACTGCGGCAGAGCCTCGGCATCTTCCTGCAACCGCTGACGCATGACATCCAGATCTCGGTGTCGGACTTCACGCTTGCGCTGGCCGTGCAAAATCTCGCCTGGGGCTTTCTCCAGCCGCTCGCCGGCGCGCTCACAGTGCGCTACGGCTTCCGTCCGATCATGATCGCGGGCGCGCTGATGTATATTGCGGGCCTCGCCTTGATGGCGAGCGCAGGCGGCCTCGTCAGCGTGATGATCGGCGGCGGCGTGCTGATTGGAACGTCGCTGGCCTGCACCGCGGCCGCAATCGCGATGTCGGTCGCGGCGCGTGCCGTGCCCGAAACGGTGCGCTCGACCGTGCTCGGCATCGTTTCCGGCGCGGGCTCGCTCGGTGCGCTGTTGTCGGCGCCGATCGGGCAGTTGCTCAACGAGGGGTTTGGCTGGCGCATCGGGCTTGCCGGCTTTGTCATCATGTCGGTGCTGATGATTCCCGCCGCCTGGTATGCCGGCCGCATCGACAGGATTCCGCTGCCGAAGCCCGCCGCCGACGACATCGGCGATGCTTCCGCCGCGATGGCAGTGAGGGCAGCGTTCGGCAATGCCTCGTTCGTGGTGATGACTTGCGCCTATCTCGTCTGCGGCATGCAACTCGTGTTTCTCACCACGCACTTGCCGTCCTACCTCGCGATCTGCGGTCTCGATCCGATGCTGAGCGCGCAGACGCTCGGCATGATCGGTGGCTTCAACGTGCTGGGGTCGCTGTTCTTCGGTTGGGCCGGCCAGCGCTGGAACAAGTTGGCGCTGCTGGGGGCGATCTACATCCTGCGCTCGCTCGCGCTCGCCTGGTATTTCATGCTGCCCGCGACTTCAGCCTCGACGCTGCTGTTCGGCGCGATCATGGGCTTCCTGTGGATGGGTGTCGGCCCGCTGGTCGCAGGTGCTGTCGCCGAAATGTTCGGCCTGCGCTGGCAGGCGATGATCCAGGGCCTTGCCTTCATGAGCCACCAGATCGGCAGCTTCCTCGGTGCCTACGGGGGCGGGGTGCTGTACGACGCGCTCGGCTCCTACACCATGGCCTGGCGCATCGGCGTGGCGCTGGGCCTGGCCGGCGGTATCGTGCAGGTCGCGTTCGCACTGACCCGGCCGTCGCAGCCGCCGGTGTTGAAGGTGGCGTAGGCTGGCGTGCTCTCATGAGCGTCCGAGTTTACAGCGGACGCAGCGCTGCTTGTCCGCGCCGCTGCCCGCCGCTCGTCGTCGCGATATCTCCCGTCATGCAACTGTTTAACCACCCATTAACCATAGCTATTCATGATAGTGCTCGGGTGTGTTCGCGACGAGCATGAACTGCATGACGCAGCGTGGTTCCAGAGCGCTAGTTGGAGGGGATGAGGACGTCCTGAGCTTTCCCTCACCGCTGGCGCCAGACAAGGGAGCAACAGCCCTCGGTCTGGTATATCAAGCGGCCGATGTGTTCCGCGATATGGAGAAGCGCGCCCGCGAGACCGAAGCCCGTGCGCAATCGCTTTGCACGAACGCCTTAGAACGATTGCGGTTGGCCGAAGCGCGCGCGGAGGCCGCCGAGCGGGCACAGCGTGAACTCACCGTGACCGCCGAACGCAAGCTGCAAGATGCTTGCCGAGCGCTGGAGCAAGCCCAGTGCTGCATTGAAGCTCAGAAGGATAAGTTGACGGCCGTAGAGCTTCGTGCCGAGGTTGCGGAAGCCGAAGCGCGACAAGCCAAGGAAGCACTCGCGCTCGTTGAAGAGGCCATTCGCAAGCGTCTGCTCTGCGCAAACCCGCATGCCGACGGCAGGTTGGCAGCGGTAGCCTGATCGATTGCGGACTGCAATGGCTCACTGTGTTCTACCGCGCGCGCAGGCGCCGCACGGGCGAACTCACCCCTGCTGTGAGCCTGGCGGTAGCCGCCTCCTTTAGCATTTGAAATCGGGTGGGATGGGGGGCGACTCCAATAGGGTCCAGTGCGGCCTGAGGCTCATTTTGCTTGCGGGACCAAATGCGCTTGACCCGCGCGCACCAATTCACGCGACGGAGCCACGCGATAACTAATTATTAACCATGTTGGGCTATCTGGAGAACTGGGCATTCGGGGCGCGTGTGCTGGCTTGGTGCCAGCCGGTAGTGTAGGCGTGGACCCATGGCCCTTGACCCGGAAGAGCTCGTTACCCTGACAGATCACGGCTCGATGAAACTGCGCGCGGCAGTATTGCGCGCGATGACGTTGCTTCCCAAGGAACGCAAGCGGACGACAATCGTCCGCGAGGGTGAACCGGCGATCCTCAAATTCGAGCAGATCAAGAAGCTTGCGGCGCAGTGGGACAAACGACTCGTGCCAATCGACTGACTAGTTTAGCTGTACTGGTCTCAATCGGGAGGTGCATCGCCTCCAACCCGCGCACGGCCGCACGACCCCACCATTGCAGTCGGAGAAGGTACGGTCGGGGCCCATATCTCCGCATCGCGCTGTGTTGCTTTCTGGGTCCCGGCTCTGGGGAGCAGCGTTACACGCTGCGCCGCGTCCGGGACACGAGAGGGACAAACAAAACGGGGCCACAAGGGCCCCGCAAAAGTCTTCAGCGTACCGCGATCTTACTTGATCTTGGCTTCGCGGAATTCGACGTGCTTGCGCGCCACCGGATCGTACTTCTTCTTGACCAGCTTGTCGGTCATGGTGCGCGAATTCTTCTTGGCGACGTAATAGAAGCCGGTGTCAGCCGAGGACACGAGCTTGACCTTGATGGTGACCGCTTTGGCCATGTTCAGGACCTCAAATTGAAGGGAATCTGGAGCCGGCCAAACGGCCCGCGTTGGCCGGCAACCTAGCCACAAACCGCCTGATGTCAAGGTTTTAGGGTCAAGAAACCACTCAAATCGGCCGGATCAGGCCCTAAAGAAGCGGTTTTTCGGCCGCGGCAGGCCCAGATTCTCCCTCAAAGTGGCCCCTTCGTACTCCTTCCGGAAAATCCCGCGCCGTTGCAGCTCCGGGACGACCTTGTCGACGAAATCGTCGAGGCCCGCAGGCAGGAATGGGAACATGATGTTGAATCCGTCCGAGCCATGCCCGACCAGCCATTCCTCCATCTGGTCGGCGATGGTTTTGGCGGTGCCGACGAAGGAGAGCCCGCCATAGCCGCCGACGCGCTGGGCGAGCTGGCGCACGGTCAGCTTGTCGCGCTTCGCAAGATCGACCATCCGCTGCCGGCCGCTCTTGCTGGCATTGGTTTCGGGGATTTCGGGCAACGGCCCGTCGGGATCGAAGCCGGATGCGTCGGTGCCGAGGATGACGGAGAGCGAGGCGATGGCGCTGTCGTAGTGCACGCGGCTGTCGAGGAGGGCGCGCTTCTCCTTGGCCTCATCGACGCTGTCACCGACCACGACGAACGCGCCGGGCAGGATCTTGAGGTGCTCGGGATCACGGCCGATCTTCTCCATGCGGCCCTTGATGTCGGCATAGAGCTTTTGTCCGTCGGCGAGGCTGCCGCCGCCGGTGAACACCGCTTCCGCCGTTTCGGCTGCGAGCTGCTTGCCATCCTCCGAGGCGCCGGCCTGCACGATCACCGGCCAGCCCTGCACGGGGCGGGCGATGTTGAGCGGGCCGCGCACCTTCAGATATTTGCCGTTGTGGTCGAGCACGTGCATCTTCGTGGGCTCGAAGAACAGGCCCTCTTCGACATCGCGCACGAAGGCATCGTCGGCGAAGGAGTCCCACAGGCCGGTGACGACGTCATAGAACTCGCGGGCGCGCTTGTAGCGCTCGGCGTGCTCCATGTGATCATCGAGGCCGAAATTCAGCGCCGCGTCGGGGTTCGATGTGGTGACGATGTTCCACCCCGCACGGCCGCCGCTGATGTGGTCGAGCGAGGCGAAGCGGCGTGCAACGTGATAGGGCTCGTCGAACGTCGTCGAGCCCGTCGCGATCAGGCCGATCCGCTCGGTCACGGCCGACAGCGCCGACAGCAGCGTGAACGGCTCGAACGACGTCACCGTGTGGCTGCGCTTCAGCGCATTGATCGGCATGTTCAGCACGGCGAGGTGATCGGCCATGAAGAAGGCGTCGAACTTGCCGGCCTCGAGCTTCCTGATCAGCGTCTTGATGTGGCCGAAATTGAAATTGGCGTCCGGCCACGCCCCCGGATAACGCCAGGCGCCGGTGTGGATGCTGATCGGGCGCATGAACGCGCCAAGCTTCAGTTGCCGTTGTGCCATCGCGCCGTGTCCGTTCTGGGGTGTCGGTCGATATGACATAGGTGCGGTTGGGAACTCCGCCATCATCGGAGCCGGGAAGATTATTTTGTTTTTCGATCCACTCTCAGCACGTCATTCCGGGGCGCCGCGTTCGCGGCGAGCCCGGAATCCATCGTGCAGCGGGGATTGTCGAGGCATGGATTCCAGACTCGCGCCAAGGGGCGCGCCCTGGAATGACGGGAGGAGGAAGCTCTCCAGTGAGAGCTGATCAGCCCAAGATGTCCTTGTGCATCTTGCCGCCGTAGAAATGGAAGAACGGCACCGGCGCGTCGTGGCGAAGCGGGCCGGTGGCGAGGCGGGTGTCGAGCTCGTTGAGTACGTTGCGCGTCATCGGATGCAGGTCGGCGAGCGGCTGTGAGCCGAGCTCGACCCATACCAGCTCGACGAGCTCCGCATCCGCATGCACCACGCCCTCGACGCGGTGGGCGATCGCCGAGGCATCCGCGGTGAAGAAGCGGGTATCGAAGCGCTTGACGCGGCCGGGCGGGGTGATGGCGCGCGCGATCAGGAACAGTCCGGACGGGTCAGGCAAGAGCCCTGCGTCCGCGAACGGCTTCCACGGCCCCTCGAGCTTCGGCACCTTGCCCTCGGCCCTGCGCCCGAGACAGAGGCCGGTCTCCTCGCACGCCTCGCGGATCGCGGCAATTGCGAGCGATTTTGCGCGCGAGGCGGGCGTCTTCGGGCTGCCTTTGGCGAGATTAGCTTCCAGCTCGGCGGTGACTGGTGCCGCACACGGCACGCGATAATCGGCCTTGTCGACGCGCCCGCCGGGGAAGACGAACTTGCCGGGCATGAACACGACGTTGTCGTGGCGCTTGCCGACCAGGACCTTTGGGATGGTGCCGCTGCGATCGACCAGGATCAGCGTCGCGGCATCCTTGGGACGGAAATAAGGATGATGATCAGGCTCCTTCTCGTCGTGAACCTTCGCTTTCTCCGCCTGCGCCGTATCCGTCATTTCCTCACCCAACTGCTTGCTTCTTCTTGATTACACCGGCGGAATACCATCCGGAGGGTTGTCGTCAAAGCCGTGCATGCGCAGAGCCCATTGCAATCCGACCACGGCGCCCTTCACCGGCTGCAACAGCGCGAGCGAGGCGAAGAACGTGAAGGGCAGGTAAGCCGCGAAGCTGAGCCAGACCGGCGTCGTGTAATTGGTCTCGATCCAGAGAATGGTCGGCACCACGATGTGGCCGACGATGACGATCACGAGATAGGCGGGCAGATCGTCGGCACGATGCGGTGTGAAGTCGAGGCCGCACGTCGCGCAATTGTCTGATGTCTTGAGAAAGGCGCGGAACAGCTTGCCTTCGCCGCAACGCGGGCAGCGCCCGCGAAAGCCGCGCTTCATCGCGCTCCAGACGTCGCGCTTCTCGACGAGGCCGGTCTCGCGCGTCCAGACTTTCGGGGCCGTGCTCATCGCGTCCATGCCTTGCCCTTTGCGCCTTTGCCCTTCCTGCCCTTGCCGGATTTCTTCTGCTTCTCCGGCCTGCGCTTCTTGTCCTTCGGACTACGTCCGGGATGCGCCTTGAACGATTTACGTTGGGGACGGAAATCCCCGCGGCTTCGCGGCGCGCTCTCGCCTGCCGACAACAGCTCGAAGCGCAGCGCACCGGCAACCGGAGCTGCTTCTATCAGACGGACGTCGACCACGTCACCCAACTGGTGCATGGCACCGCTGCGCGTGCCAACGAGGGCGTGGCGGCTCTCGTCATAGTTGAAATATTCCGTGCCGAGGGATCGGATCGGGATCAATCCGTCGGCGCCGGTCTCATCCAGCTTGACGAACAGGCCGGCGCGCGTGACGCCGGAGACGCGGCCCTGGAAGGTCGCGCCGATACGGTCGGCGAGATGATGTGCGATCAGCCGGTCGACGGTCTCGCGCTCCGCCTTCATCGCGCGCCGCTCGGTCAGCGAAATATGCGCGGCAACCTCGCCAAGCGTTTCCGGCGTCTCGCTCTCGGGCAGCGCACCTTCGCCAAGGCCCAAGGCGCGAACCAGCGCGCGGTGTACGATGAGATCGGCGTAGCGACGGATCGGCGAGGTGAAATGCGCGTAGCGCCGCAAGTTGAGGCCGAAGTGACCGTAGTTCTCTGCGGAATATTCGGCCTGGGCCTGGGCGCGCAGCACAACTTCGCTCACCAGCGGGAAGTAGTCGTGGCCCTCGAGCTGAGCCAGCACGCGGTTGAACATCGTCGGGCGCAACGCACCGGCCTTTGCAAACGGTACGTCCAGTGTTTGCAGGAACTCCTGGAGCGCGTGGACCTTTTCCAGCGTGGGCTCGTCATGCACGCGATAGATCAGCGGCAGCGATTTCTTCTCCAACGTCTCTGCTGCCGCGACGTTGGCGAGGATCATGAATTCCTCGATCAGCTTATGTGCATCCAGCCGATCCGGCACGATGACGCGATCGACCGTGCCGTCGCTCTTGAGCAGGATCTTGCGCTCGGGCAGGTCTAGGTTTAGCGGATCGCGCTCGTCTCGCGCGCGCTTGACGCAGGCGTAGGCGGCATAGAGCGGCTTGAGGATCGGATCGAGCAGGGGGCCGGTGACGTCGTCCGGCCGGCCGTCGATCGCGGCCTGCGCCTGCGCGTAGTGCAGCTTCGCCGCCGAGCGCATCAGGATGCGGTGGAATGTGTGCGAACGCTTGCGGCCATCCGGGCCGATCACCATCCGCACCGCGAGCGCGCCGCGCGGCTCGCCCGGCACCAGCGAGCAGAGATTGTTGGAGATGCGCTCGGGCAGCATCGGCACGACGCGGTCCGGGAAATAGACGGAATTACCGCGGTCCAGCGCATCGCGGTCGAGCGCAGTGCCCGGCCGGACGTAGAAGCTGACATCGGCGATCGCGACGTTGACGATGAAGCCGCCCTTGTTGTTGGGATCGTCATCCGCTTGCGCATGCACCGCATCGTCATGATCCTTGGCGTCGGGCGGATCGATGGTGACGAGCGGGACGTCGCGCCAATCCTCGCGTCCCTTCAGGTTGGCGGGCTCCGCTGCCTCCGCCTCGCGCTCGGCGGCGGGCGAGAATTGCAGCGGGATGTCATGGGCGTAGATCGCGATCAGGCTGATCGCCTTCTCCGACTTGACCGAGCCGAGCTTCTCCTTGACCCGGCCCGAGGCGAGGCCGAAGCCGCGCGAGCGGACGATATCGACGCTGACGAGATCGCCGTCCTGCGCTCCTTGCGTCTCGGTCTTCGCAATATTCAGCTCGCGGTCGGCGAACTTCTTGTCGACCGGGATCAGCCGTCCGCCGCCTTCGGGAAGGCTGCGGAACACGCCGAGGATGCGGCTCTTGGCCTTGTCGATGACCTTGATGATGCGGCCGCGATAGGCGGGGCCTTCCTCCTCGTCCGAACGCTCGACGCGCAGCAGCGCGCGGTCGCCGACGCCGGCCGTCGTGCCCGGCTTGGGCCGGCGCGGCATCTCGATGAGGATATTTGGCGGTTCGCCGCTTTCGACCTCGTCCCATTCGGCGGGGGAGGCGATCAACTCGCCGTCGGGGTCGCGGCCGGTGATGTCGGCGAGCAGCGTCGGCGGCAGGCTCTCCGGCTCCGAAATCTTGTGACGCTTCTTCTTGATGACACCCTCGTCGGCGAGCTCGCGCAGCATGCGCTTGAGCTCGACGCGATCGGCGTTCTTCAGGCCGAACTCGCGCGCGATCTCGCGGGTCCCGACCTTTCCCTGATTTGCCTTGATGAAGGCGACGATGGCATTCCGGTCGGGAAAGCCACGGTCATTCTTGCGTTTCACTTAACCTCTAATTCTTGCCGGCACTCTTCTTGGCCGGAGCCTTGTTGGCAGACAATTTGGCGGCGCTGGCTGCCTTGGTCGCCGACGTCTTGGCCGTCGAGGACACGGCAGCGCGCGCCTTGCTGGTGGATTCGGATTTGGTTTTGGCCGCGGCTTTTTTCGCGGCCGGTTTCTTGGTCTTCGGCGCGGCTTCCTCGCCATCGGCGCCCTTGGCAGCCTTGGTCGCCTTCTTGGTCTCCTTGGTGGCCTTCTTCGCCTTGGTCTTGCCGCCACCCTTGGCTGCGCGCTCGTCGATCAGCGCGATCGCCTGCGGCAGCGTGATCGCGTCTTTCTCGATCTCGCTCGGGATCGTGGCGTTGACGCCACCGGCGGTGACGTAGGGGCCATAACGGCCGCTCTTCACGGTGACCGTGCCCAGCGTCGGGTGATCGCCGATCGCCTTGCCGGGATCGGCGCCGAAGCGGCGGCTCGGGCCCTTGGCGGCCTTTTCGGCAATCAGCGTGACCGCGCGATTAAGGCCGATGTCGAAGACCTCGTCGCCGGCCTCTAGGCTGGCGTAGGTCTTCTCGTGCTTCACGAACGGCCCGAAGCGGCCGAGACCTGCGGTGATCGGTTGACCGGTTTCCGGATGCTTGCCGATCTCGCGCGGCAGCGACAGCAGCTTGAGCGCGAGCTCGAGGTCGACGTCTCCGGGCGAGGTGCCCTTCGGGATGCCTGCGCGCTTCGGCTTCTCGCCTTCGGCATAGTCCTTCTGCTCGCCGAGCTGGATATAGGGTCCGAAACGGCCGGCCTTGACCCAGACGTCGAAGCCTGTGTCGGGATCCTGGCCGAGCGAACGGTCGGCGCTCGCCTCGCTGTCGGCGGCGAGCTGACGGGTGTAGCGGCACTCCGGATAGTTCGAGCAGCCGACGAAGGCGCCGAACTTGCCGGCCTTCAGGTTAAGCCGGCCACTGCCGCAGCTCGGGCACTGCCTGACATCGCCGCCATCCGCTCGAGGCGGATAGATGTGCGGCCCCAGCATCTCGTCGAGCACGTCGAGCACTTGCGCCACGCGCAGGTCCTTGATGTCGTCGACGGCGCCGATGAAGTCGCGCCAGAAATCCTTCAGCACCTGCTGCCAGGAGATCTCGTTGTTGGAGATGCGGTCGAGCTGTTCCTCGAGATCGGCCGTGAAATCGTATTCGACATAGCGGCTGAAGAAGCTCTCCAGGAACGCGACCACGACGCGGCCCTTGTCCTCGCCGTGCAGGCGCTTCTTCTCGAGCTTGACGTAGCCGCGGTCCTTCAGGACCTGGAGGATCGAGGCATAGGTCGAGGGCCGGCCGATGCCGAGCTCTTCCATGCGCTTGACGAGCGAGGCCTCGGAGAAGCGCGGCGGCGGCTCGGTGAAGTGCTGGGTGACGGCGAGCGACTGCCGCTTGAGGGCTTCGCCCGCGCTCATGCCCGGCAGGCGGCGGGAGTCCTCGTCCTCCTCGTCGTCGCGGCCTTCCTGATAAAGTGCGAGGAAGCCGTCGAACTTGACGACCTGGCCGGTGGCGCGAAGCTCCAGCGTGCGACCGCCGGCCTTCGCCGTGATGTCAATGGTGGTGCGCTCGAGCTCGGCCGCTTCCATCTGGCTCGCAATGGTGCGCTTCCAGATCAGCTCGTAGAGCTTGGCCTGATCGGCATCGAGCTTGCGGGCCATAGCAGCCGGGCGGCGGGAGAGGTCGGTCGGGCGGATCGCCTCATGCGCTTCCTGCGCATTCTTGGCCTTGGCCTGGTACTGGCGGGGCGCGTCCGGCACGTAGGCGTTGCCGTAGTCCTCGCCGATCACCTTGCGCGCCTGAGTGATCGCTTCGGTCGCGATCTGCACGCCGTCGGTACGCATATAAGTAATGAGTCCGGTGGTCTCGCCGCCGATGTCGATGCCCTCATAGAGCCGCTGCGCGATGCGCATCGTGTGCGCCGGTGCGAAGCCGTATTTGCGGCTGGCTTCCTGCTGCAGGGTCGAGGTGGTGAATGGGGCCTGCGGATTGCGCCGGGCCGGCTTGGCGTCGACCGCAGTGACCGCGTAGCTAGCGAGTTCCAGCGCCTTCTTGAAGTCTTCGGCTTCGGCACCGGTTCCGATGTCGAGCCGCTGGATCTTCCTGCCGTCGGCGCCGACCAGGCGCGCCTCGAAGGCTTCGCCGCGCGGCGTGAGCAGCGTCGCGATCAGCGACCAATATTCGCGGGGCACGAATTTCTCGATCTCGAGCTCGCGGTCGCAGACGAGCCGCAGCGCCACTGACTGCACGCGGCCGGCCGAGCGGGCGCCCGGCAGCTTCCGCCACAGCACGGGGGAGAGGGTGAAGCCGACCAGATAGTCCAGCGCGCGGCGCGCCATATAGGCGTCGACCAGCGCGCCGTCGATCTGGCGCGGGTGCTTCATCGCTTCCGAGATCGCCTGCTTGGTGATGGCGTTGAACACGACGCGCTCGATCTTCTGATCCTTCAGCGCGCGCTTCTCTTTCAAGACCTCCAGCACGTGCCAGGAGATCGCCTCACCCTCGCGATCAGGGTCGGTGGCCAGAATCAGGCGCTCTGCGCCCTTCAGGGACTTGGCAATGTCGTTGAGCCGGCCGGCCGCCTTGGGGTCGACCTCCCAGATCATCTTGAAATTCTCGTCCGGATCGACGGAACCGTTCTTGGCCGGGAGATCGCGGACGTGACCGAATGAGGCCAGAACCTCGTAGGACGAGCCCAAATATTTGTTGATCGTCTTGGCTTTCGCCGGCGACTCCACGATGACGATATTCATGTAGTTCCAGTAACTTGCGGGAAAATCTTGGGCCGAATTCGAAAGGACTCGCATCGGCCGTTTCGACCCGAACATGGGTGGTGAGGCCCCCGGTGTCAAATCGAGGGGTGTTGAAAGCCCTTGAAACAAGAAAAATTTCATATCCCGAAAGTTGTAAAATACCACCTTGGAGTTGCGGTTCTTATCGGCGTAAAGTTTCCGTGGGCATGGATTCGGGGTGGGGTCTGGTGGCGAAGCCAGCAAGGAAACGGGCGCGCGCGGCTTCAGGCGCGCACAGGCGCTCGCGCAGCGAGGAACCGGGCGAGGGTGGAGCGGATGAGGCGGTTGCCTTCATCGCCGAGCAGGTGGCGGCGCTGCGCAAGCTCGCCGATCGCCACAAGCTCGATGTGCTGCGTCATCTTCTGGGCATGACGCAGCTCGAAGCCGACGAGCATCTGAGACTGCGGACCAAGCGCAAGCTGTCGTGAGGCGGCGGCGCTTTTGAGGCGGCCAATGACGTCTCCCCAATCTCGTCATTGCGAGCGCAACGAAGCAATCCAGAGTCTTTCCGCGGTGACGGTCTGGATTGCTTCGCTGCGCTCGCAATGACGGAGCAAGATGCGACAGCGTCATTCTCCAACTCGCATCAGCGTCCTTCGCGCTTACGTGTCCGTCACGCGATAGACGCACGCATTTCCGTGGTCGAGCCCGGAGGCAGGAACGAAATACCGCGAACGAGGCTGCGCAAAACGTCAAGCAAGCGGATCGGCTGACCAGGCAAGCGCGCGTCGGCGAGAAAGCGGGCCTTCCAGTGGAAATCTTCGACCGAAAGCTGCTCGAGATCGTGGAAGGGAAGTCTGCGAAGCTGCGGCGACACCGTGAAGGTCACTTCGATGAAGTCATCGAGGTCGGTGTCGCCGCTGACATCGCACAGACCGCAGACGTAGTGGGTTTTCAGGGTTCGCAAGGCGCCGAAGCTGTCGAGCACCATGCCTGATTGGGGACAGACGACGTCCCAGCTCATGTCGAACAGACCGCTGCGCGTGGCATGGAGAAACAGGTCGATGCTCTCTGCTTCGCTGATGGCGCGGTCGCGTGCAAAGCGGGTCCGAGCCGAGGCAGGAACTAACCTGCGCTCCGGCTCCGCCGCGGCCTTGGCTTCAGCGTGGTGTCGGCAGGGCTGAGCGCCCGGCCATCCTCCGCGCGCAGCTCGAGCTTCCGGACGGGGCGGCCCTTGTCGCGATCGACCAGTATGGTCGCGATCTCTTCAGGGCGGTCGTCGAACTCCTCGCTCCATTGCCGCAGCGCCACCAGGATCGGGAAGACGCCGCGGCCCTTCGCCGTCAGCACATATTCAGAATAGGCGCTGCCGTCGGAGGCGGGGGCGGTTGCCAGGATGCCGTGGTCGACCAGCGCGCGCAGCCGCACGGCTAAAATGTTCTTCGCCATCCCGAGCTTGCTCTGAAACTCGCCGAAGCGGCGCGCGCCGAGCAACGCCTCGCGGATGATCAGGAGCGACCACCAGTCGCCGATCGCTTCCAGCGATCGTGCGATTGGGCAGGCATCGCCTGCAAAGCTCGTTCGTTTCACCATCGTCTTGGTCCCGTCGCGTCTGCCGGTCCCGGCAGCGATCACGCGCTTGTGTGGTTGCATTATAAAACCATGCGCCCTAGATGGCAAATTAGTTTCATTATGCAACCACTGGAGGCGAGCGTGAGGCTGAAGAACAAGACGGCATTCATCACCGGCGGCAACAGCGGCATCGGACTTGCGACGGCAAAACTGTTCGTGGCCGAGGGCGCCAGGGTGACGATCACCGGGCGCAACAAGGAGACGCTGGCGGCTGCCGCAAACGAGCTCGGCCCGAACGCGCTCGCCGTCGTTGCCGATGCTACTGACATCGCCGCGACCGAAGCTGCGATCAAGCAGGGCGCCGAAAAGTTCGGCAAGTTCGACATTGTGTTCGCCAATGCCGGGATCGCCGGCGGGACGCCGCTCGGCTCGGCGACGCGCGAGATCTTCGAGAAGGTCATCAGCACCAACCTGACCGGCGTGTTCTTCACCGTTCAGTCGGCATTGCCCTACGTCAATGACAACGCCTCGATCATTCTCAACGGCTCGGTGATCTCCGTGCTCGGCATTCCCGGCTACTCGGCCTATGGAGCCGCGAAGGCCGGCGTGCGGGCGATGGCGCGGATCATGGCATCGGAGCTGTCGCCGCGTGGCATTCGCGTCAACGTGGTCGCGCCCGGTGCGATCCGTACGCCGATCTGGGGGCCAGCGACTGCGACACCGGAGGCCGAAAAGGCGTTCGAGAAACGGATCGCGCTGTCGACGCCGCTCGGTCGCATCGGTGAAACGGATCACGTTTCGAAAACGGTGCTGTTCCTTGCCTCGGATGATTCCGCGCATGTGCAGGGCCAGGAAATCTTCGTCGACGGCGGCGCCGTTGCCGCTCCAAGCGGCGCGCCGATTTATCGCGGTTGATCGTCTCAAGCTAAAATTGAAATGGCTCGGCGCAACGCGTTCGGTTGCGCCGGCCTGCTTCCGCGTCTGCGGCGTGTATTTGCTGAACCTTCCGTGATGCGTTGAACCTTCGCGCAAGCTGCACAGACATTTTTACGGGCAGGGGGTCATGAGGCCCATTTGAGGGAGCCCATTATGCCAAAAGCAGCTCGCATTTTTTCTGCGATTTCAGCACCACGCATTTACACTGAAAAATCCGCCATTCCGGCGAAGCGCTCCGATACCTCCGAACTGGTGGCGATCGCCATCTTCTCCGGCATCGGCCTGTTCGTTTCGCTGATCGCCGTCATCCTCGGCATGCAGGGAGTTTGGTTTTAGCTTTGCCGAGCGCGCCGGCCGATCAGCCGCCGCGGGAATTTTGGCGGCGGCTGATGATGTCGGCGTGGCCTCAGGCCGCGCGCAGGCTGGTCGCCGCCTGGAGCGCGCCCGCCAGCGCTTTCTCACGATGCTCAGGGCCAATCTGGATGCCATCGGCGACGATGAATTCGGGGTTTGTGATGCCGATGAAGGCAAGCACGCCGCGTAAATAGGTCTCAAGGTGCTCCAGCGCCGCAACCGGCGAGCCCGCGCCGTAATAGCCGCCGCGCGAAATCGCCACGATCACGCGCTTGCCACCCGCGAGCCCTTGGGGTCCCGCCGCGTCGTATTTGAAGGTCTTCCCCGCGACCAGGATACGGTCGATCCACGCCTTGAGTTGGCTCGGAATCGTGAAGTTGTACATGGGGGCGCCGATCACCACGATATCGGCATCGAGGAACTCGTTGAGCACGGCCGCGCTGGCTGCGAGGTCGGGACCGAGTTCTGCCGGTGCCGGCGCACCTTGCGCGACCGCGAGGTGCGATCCGGAAAGATGGGCGAGCGGGGTCTGGGTCAGGTCGCGATAGGCGACCTCGAGCGACGGCGTCGCCTGCCGCAGCCGGTCGACGATGGCGGCGGAAACCTGCCGGCTGACGGAGTGGGGGCCGAGCACGCTGGAGTCGAGATGGAGGAGTTTCATTAGAGTCACCCATGGTATAGATTTGTAACCCGCACTACATGAGTGACTGCCGAAATCCCCGCAAGAACGCACTTTTTTGAGCCATGGGCACATCTTTGAAACCGACACACACCGCTTTGCCTGCCGCGCCGATGCCGGATCCGA
This sequence comes from Bradyrhizobium sp. ISRA442, assembly GCF_038085055.1. Classification (NCBI taxonomy): domain Bacteria; kingdom Pseudomonadati; phylum Pseudomonadota; class Alphaproteobacteria; order Hyphomicrobiales; family Nitrobacteraceae; genus Bradyrhizobium; species Bradyrhizobium sp. ISRA442. The sequence continues at coordinate 122,884 of NZ_JALGCN010000011.1, read as the reverse complement.
ACCATGCGGATTGCCGCGGGGTCGCCTCCGTGCTGTCGCGCGTCGGCGACAAATGGAGTGTGTTCGTCATTATGATGCTCAGTGACGGGCCTCGGCGCTTCAACGAGCTCAAGCGCATGATCAACGGCATCTCGCAGCGGATGCTGACTCTGACCCTGCGTGGGCTCGAGCGCGACGGCCTCGTCACGCGCACGATCTTCCCGACCATTCCGCCGCGGGTGGACTACGAATTGACCGATCTCGGCCGCGGGCTGTCGCAGCCCGTGGAGGCGCTCGGCAAATGGGCGATGGAGCACCTGGCGCAGATCGAGGCGGCGCGGACGCGCTTCGATCAGCGCAACGATAGCTAGATCAGCGAGACCAGCCCGCCGCCGTGACGTTCGAGTTTTCCAGCAAGCTCGAGCTCCAGCAGCACCGTGCGCACGATCGCGGGCGATGCGCCGGACATCCGCACGAGATCGTCGATCGAGATCGGGGTAGGGCCGAGCAGGCCAGAGATTTGATCCCGGTCATGGGCCTGCGGATCGCTTTCGAACGGCTCGCTGTCGGGCTCGCCGGCCGGATGCATCAGCGGCCGCTCCATGATCGGCTGCACTGCGTTGATGACGTCGGCGGCCGCAGTGACGAGCGTCGCGCCCTGCTTGATCAGATCATTGGTGCCGGCGGCGCGCGGGTCGAGCGGCGAGCCCGGCACGGCAAACACCTCGCGGCCCTGTTCGGCCGCCATGCGCGCGGTGATCAGCGAGCCTGAACGGTGCGCGGCCTCCACGACGATGACGCCGAGCGACGCGCCGGAGATCAACCGATTTCGGCGTGGGAAGTCGCGGGCGCGTGGCTCGTGGCCGAGCGGCATCTCGGAAATCGCCGCGCCGTTCTGCGCGAGGATGGCGACGAGCAGGTCGCCATGCTCGGGCGGATAGATGCAGTCGTGGCCGCCGGCCAGCACCGCGACCGTGCCGCTCGCAATGCTCGTGCGGTGCGCGGCCTGGTCGACGCCGCGGGCAAGTCCCGAGATGATCACGAAGCCGGCGTCGCCGAGCTCGCGGGCGAGCTGGCCGGCAAACTTCAGTCCCGCGCCGGAGGCGTTGCGCGAGCCGACGATCGCGATCATCGGTCGCATCAAGGTTGTGCGATCGCCTCGTACGGCCAGTAGCGGCGGTGCATCGTCGAGCGTCGCCAAGCGTGCCGGATAGCCGTCCTCGCCGGGCGCGAGCCAGGCGATGCCGCGCCTTCGGCTCGCGGCAAGCTCGGCCTCCGCCTCATTCGCACTACAGATGCGTCCCGATCGCGCCGCGCCGCCGCGGCGCGCCAGATCGGGCAGCCGCTGCAGCGCGGCTCGCGCGGTGCCGAAATGATCGACCAGCGAACGGAAGGTGCGCGGCCCGACATTGTCGGACCGGATCAGCCTCAGGCGGTCGATCCTGTCGGCCTCGGTCAGCTCCACGTTGGAATTGATGGCGTCCACGGCGTCTCCTTGCGGGCAGAGCATGGAACAACCTGAGGGCGTGAGCAACAGGGGCTTAAGCTTGCGCCGCCTCGGCGCGATGCTAAAAGCGATCCCAATAAGAAGGATTGCCCCATGATTTCACTCGCCGACCTCCAGCGCCGCATCGAAGCCGGCGAGTTGTCACCCGATGCCGCGATCGCGCAATCGCTCGGGGCGATCGAGGCGCGGGAGAGGGATGTCCGGGCCTTCGTCCGCCATGACAAGTCCGCAAGAGCGCAGACCTCGGGTCCGCTGCGCGGCATCGCAGTCGGCATCAAGGACATCATCGACACGGCGGATTTCCCGACCGAGATGGGCTCACAGATCTATCGCGGCTGGCAGCCCCGCGGCGACGCGCCGGTCGTGATGATGCTCAAGCGCGCGGGCGCCACCATCATCGGCAAGACCACGACCACGGCATTCGCCTCGCGCGACCCGACGCCGACGCTCAATCCGCACAATGCCGGCCACTCGCCGGGCGGCTCCTCGTCTGGTTCAGCCGCGGCCGTCGGCGCCGGCATGATTCCGCTCGCGCTGGGCACCCAGACCGGCGGCTCGGTGATCCGCCCCGCGGCCTATTGCGGGGTTGCCGCGATAAAGCCGTCATTCCGCATGCTGCCGACGGTCGGCGTCAAGTGCTATTCCTGGGCGCTCGACACGGTCGGCTTGTTCGGGGCTCGCGCCGAGGATCTTGCACGCGGATTGTTGGCAATGACCGGTCGCACCGAGTTCTCCGACATTGCCGCCGCCAAATCGCCGCGCATCGGCATCGTCAGGCAGGACTTTGCCGGGCCGGTGGAGCCCGCAGCCGAGCAGGGGCTGCAAGCTGCGATCAAGGCTGCCGAGCGCGCCGGCGCCAGCGTCGAGACCGTCGACATGCCGGAGGCGGTGCGTGAGGCCTGGCGTATTCATCCGATCATCCAGGATTTCGAGGCGCATCGCGCGCTCGCCTGGGAATTTTCCGAGCGTCACGACGAGATCGCGCCGATGCTGCGCGCCAGTCTCGATGCAACGGTCGGCCTGACGCCGAAACAATATGACGAGGCGCGCCGGATCGGACGGCGCGGCCGCCGCGAGCTCGGCGAAGTCTTTGAGGGCGTCGACGTGCTCTTGACCTACTCCGCGCCAGGCACCGCGCCGGCGAAGGAGCTCGCCACCACGGGTGACCCCCGCTACAACCGGCTCTGGACGCTGATGGGCAATCCTTGCGTCAACGTGCCGGTGCTGAAGGTCGGAGGCCTGCCGATCGGCGTGCAGGTGATCGCGCGTTTCGGCAACGATCCCGGCGCGCTCGCGGTTGCGCGTTTCCTGGAAGAAGCGCTGGCGAAGTCAAACTAGCGCGGGCTCGGCGCGAACGGCCTTCTGATCGGGCGCTTTGGGCGAGGACTTGCTGACGCCCGCATCTTTCCGCAGCCAACGCTCCGCGGCTTCGCGGCCGCTCCGGTGCAACAAACGGATGAAGCCGCGGCCGAGATCGGCGGATGAGCGTTGCGCCAATCCCTCGATCTCATCTTCCGCTGCAAGCCGAAACAGGCGCAAATCCGGTGCGGCGTGCGGCCGCGCCCATTCCAGCGCCGCGACTTCCGCATTGAGGGCGGCATTGGCCGCGATCTGATCGAGCCGGCGATCGATCGCCGCGAGCGTGATCGGCACATAGCTGTCGCGTGCCGGCGTGACCTGTACCAGCAGGAGGTCGGAGGCCGTCGAATGCTGCGCCAGCCGCAGCAGCGGCGGGTTGCCGCCAAAGCCGCCGTCCCAATAGGCCTCGCCGTCGATCTCGACGGCGCAGTGAACCAGAGGCGGGCAGGTCGAGGCCAGCGCGACATCGGCGTTGATCGCGTCATTGCCGAAGATCTGCTGCTGCCCGTCGCGGATCCGCGTCGCCGCGATCAGGAGCTTTGGGCATCCCGCCTGGCACAAAGCGGCAAAATTGATGTCGCGCGACAGCGCCTGCCGCAGCGGATCGAGGTCGAACGGATCGAACTGTCCGGAGCGAAGCGTCGGCCCGAACGCGACCGAGCTTCCCGCCGGCGAAAACCCGCCGACCAGCATCAGCGAACGGAACGAGGCCTCATGCATCAGCCGGACCCAGAACCGGTTCAGCCGGGCGCGGGCAGCTTCGCGTCCGCCCTCGGCGAGACCGGAGGCGAGCAGCAGTGCATTGATGGCGCCGGCACTGGCGCCGCTGATGGTGTCGATCTCGATGGCTGGCTCTTCCAGGAGCCGCTCCAGCACGCCCCAGGTGAAGGCGGCGAAGGTGCCGCCACCCTGGAGCGCCAGCGACAGTGTTTGCGGAGGCCATTGCTCGGAGCGGACTCTCGTCGGCTTGCGCGCGGCGACGGCGGTCACGGAGACGATCGGAGCAGGTGCCTGCACCACAGGATCAGGCGTCCGCTGGTGCGGCGAGGAGGGAGCTGGCACCGGAGCGGGGGATGGCGAGGGGGCGCCGGACCAGATGTCCGCTGCGGCGAGCAGCATGCTTGCAGGCGTGCGCGCGGCACCCTGCAAACCACCTTCGTCATGCGTGCCGACAATCTTCTCGCTCATTCTGAGCTACCGCGTAACGCCATCTTCGCCGTCAGGATGACAGGCCCCGAACCCGTTGGCCACTCCAGCCGGGAATCGGCCGCGAGTTGCGAACAGGAATTGGCATATAATGCGGAGGGGGTGCGGCAATATCCGTACTTTTCAGGCCTTACGTTTTCTGCCCGATCCGGCTCTCGGTGCCGGACTGCAACCGCTTGATGTTCTCCCGGTGCATGTAGAACAGCAGCAGCGTCAGCACCGCGGCCAGCGATGCCAGGGCCGGGTGGCCGAACCACCACAGGAACAGCGGCGTGATGAAGCTCGCGACCAGAGCGGACAGCGAGGAGTAGCGCGTGGTGAAGGCGGTTGCGAGCCAGAGCAGGCAGAACACCACGGCACCCGGCCAGAACAGGCCGAGCAGGATTCCGATATAGACCGCGACGCCCTTGCCGCCTTTGAACTTGAGCCAGATCGGGAAGAGATGGCCGAGGAAGGCGCCGAGCCCCGCCAGCATCGCGGCATTGGGGCCTGCAACGTAGCCGGCGATCACCACTGCCGCAGTACCCTTGAGCGCGTCGAGCAATAGCGTTGCTGCAGCGAGTCCCTTGCGGCCCGTGCGCAACACGTTGGTGGCGCCGATATTGCCGGAGCCGATCGAACGCAGATCCTGCGTGCCGGCAAGCTTTGTCAGGACCAGTCCGAACGGGATCGAGCCGAGGAGATAGCCGACGACAAAGGCTACGGGGAGGAACGCTTCAAGCCCCATGGTCCACTCTCCATGCCAGCCTAGACATGCTCATAGACCGTCCTCCCGCCGACGATGGTACGCATCACGCGCCCTGTAAAGCGGGCTTCGTCGAACGGGGTGTTCTTGCATGGCGATTTGAGATCGACGGGATCGACGACCCAAGGCGTGTCGGGGTCGACCACGATGACGTCCGCCGGCGCGCCCGGGCGCAAGGTTCCACCCGGCAGGCCAAGCAGCTCGGCAGGCCGGGTCGACATCGCGCGGATCAGCGTCTTCAGTTCCATCTCGCCATTATGCACCAGCCTGAGACCCGCCGGCAGCATGGTCTCGAGGCCGACGGCACCGGAAGCGGCCTCTGCGAACGGCAGGCGCTTGACCTCGACGTCCTGCGGATTGTGGTCGGACATGATGACATCGACGAGGCCCGAGGCCACCGCCGCGACCAGCGCGCGGCGATCGTCCTCAGTGCGCAGCGGCGGCGACAGCTTCAGGAAGGTGCGATAGGGCCCGATGTCGTTCTCGTTCAGCGCGATATTGTTGATCGAGACCGAGGCGCTGACGGAGAGCCCAGCGTCGCGGGCGCGCTTCAAAATGTCGAGGGAGTCGATGCAGGACAGCGAGGCCGCGTGGTAGCGGCCGCCGGTCAGCGCGACGAGCCGCATGTCGCGCTCCAGGATCACCGCTTCTGCGGCGTTGGGGATGCCCATCAGTCCGAGGCGGGTCGCGAATTCGCCTTCGTTCATCACGCCTTCGCCGACGAGATCGGGGTCCTCGGTGTGATGCACAATCAGCGCATCGAAATCGCGGGCATAGGTCAACGCGCGGCGCATCACCTGCGCGTTGGTCACGCTCCTGTCGCCATCGCTGAAGGCGACGGCGCCGGCGGCCTTGAGCAGGCCGAACTCGGTCATTTCCTCGCCGCGCAGACCCTTCGTCAGTGCGGCCATCGGCTGGATATTGACGATCGCGGTGTCGCGGGCTCTGCGCATCACGAAATCGACGGTTGCCGAATTGTCGATGACGGGCGAGGTGTCGGGCTGGCAGATGATGGTGGTGACGCCGCCGGTCGCGGCCGCCTGGCTTGCGGAGGCGAAGGTCTCGCGGTGGCTGAAGCCCGGCTCGCCGACGAAGGCGCGCATGTCGACGAGGCCCGGGGCGACGATCTTGCCGGAGCAGTTGACGATGTCGGTGCCTTCGGGGACGCCGGCTGCGCCGATGCCGCGCCGGGTCTCGCGGATGATGCCATCGGCAATCAGGACGTCGCCGATGCCGTCGAAATCCCGTGAGGGATCGACGACGCGGGCGTTGGCGAGCAGGATGGGGCGGCGGTCGATCAGCATCGGCATCACGCGTTCGGCAAGTTGCGGGCGAGCGCTTCCAGTACGGCCATGCGCACGGCGACGCCCATTTCCACTTGTTCGCGGATCAGGGACTGCGCCCCGTCGGCGACGGCGGAGTCGATCTCCACGCCACGGTTCATGGGACCGGGATGCATCACAAGTGCGTCCGGCTTGGCGTAAGCGAGCTTCTTCTGGTCGAGCCCGAAATAGTTGAAGTACTCGCTTGACGACGGCACGAAGGAGCCGTTCATCCGCTCGCGCTGGAGCCGCAGCATCATGACGATGTCGGCGCCCTCCAGCCCCTCGCGCATGTCGCGCGCGACCTCGACGCCCATCCGCTCGATCCCGGGCGGCAGCAGCGTGGAGGGGCCGACGACGCGGACGCGGGCGCCCATGGTGTTGAGCAGGATGATGTTGGAGCGGGCAACGCGCGAATGCAGCACGTCGCCGCAGATCGCGACCACGAGTCCCTCGATCCGGCCCTTGTTGCGGCGGATGGTCAGCGCGTCGAGCAGGGCTTGCGTGGGATGCTCATGCGCGCCGTCGCCGGCATTGATCACGGAACCGTCAACTTTGCGCGCCAGCAGTTCCACCGCGCCGGAGGCGTGATGGCGCACCACCAGGATGTCCGGATGCATCGCGTTCAACGTGACCGCGGTGTCCATCAGCGTTTCGCCCTTGCGGATCGAGGACGATGACACCGACATGTTCATGACGTCGGCGCCCAGCCGCTTGCCGGCAAGCTCGAACGAGGACTGGGTCCGGGTCGAGGCCTCGAAGAACAGGTTCACTTGCGTCCGTCCACGCAGGACGGTGCGCTTCTTGTCAACCTGGCGGTTGAGCTCGACATACTCTTCGGACAGGTCGAGAAGGCCGGTGATGTCGGCCGCGGAAAGGCCCTCGATGCCCAGCAAATGCCGGTGGCCGAGGACGAAGGTCGATTTCGATGTCATTAAAAGCAGAGCTATAGGCGGGGATGGGTGAGGGGGCAAGGGCCAAAGCTGAGGAAGTGAGTTATCCCCCGATCAGTCCCGGGTGTCGTGCGGCGCGCCCCTATCTGATGTGTCGCAGTTCTCCGTCATGCCTGGGCTTGTCTCGGACATCCACGCCCTTTTTGCGTCAAATGCGATAGAAGATCGTGGACGGCCGGGCATAGGCGAGCGGAAGCGACGCCGTCCTTCGGACGGCTATGCCCGGCCATGACGATGTGGGGGCTTTCGTTGAAGACAACTCTGACAGCGCTCTTGGCCGCAATAACGATCAGCGCAGCCCACGCCCAGTCGCTGCCCGGCGGCTTCGTCTATTTACGCGACATCGATCCCACGATCATCCAGGACATCCGCTACGCCTCCGCCAACAATTTCGTCGGCCGTCCACTCAATGGCTATGGCGCGGGCGAGTGCGTGGTGAAGCGGGAGGTTGGGATGCGGCTGAAGGCGGTTCAGCAGGAACTCGCCAGCCAAAATCTCTCGCTCAAGATGTTCGACTGCTACCGGCCGGCGCGCGCGTCCCTTGACATGGTCGCGTGGTCGCAGAACGGGCGGGAGACGGCCGCCGAGCGGCGCTACAATCCAAAAATTCCCAAGACCGAGCTGTTTCGCCTCGGCTACATCGCGAGCCGCTCGCAGCATTCCACCGGCGCCGCGCTCGACCTGACGCTGGTCGATCTCAAGGCCGACAATTCCGCCAAATTCGATCGATCAAAAGCCTATGCCGACTGCACCGCGCCGGTCGAGGCCCGGCCACCCGAAGGCAGCGTCGACATGGGCACCGGCTACGACTGCACCGACGTGAAGGGCCACACTGCGGCACGGTCGATCACGCCGGAGCAGCGCGCCTGGCGCAAGAGGCTGGTGGCCGCCATGGCCAGGCAAGGCTTTGTGAACTATTCGAAGGAGTGGTGGCATTTTTCCCTGCCGGGGGCAGGCGGGGCGGCCTATGATTTCCCGATCCAGCCGCGGCGGAACTGATTCCGGTCCGAGGACACGCCATGACCCAGCCGAGCTTCGCAACCCACGAGGTCTTCAACCAGTCGCCGCCCTTCGAGGACGTCGATCTCTTTGGAACGGACCGTCCTCTGGTCGAGGCGGTGAAGGCCAATGGCGGTGCCGCCGCGGAACAGGAGCTCTCCGACTTCGGCAAGCACTGGGGCTCGGCGGCGATGGCCGAGCGCGGGCGCGTGGCCAACGAGAACACACCAAAGCTGCGCACCTTCGATTCCAAAGGCAACCGCCGCGACCAGGTCGAGTTTCATCCCGCCTATCATGAGTTGATGGCGCACAGCGCGCATGCCGGCGTGCACAATTCCACCTGGACTGTGGATGGGAAACCTTCGGGCGATGCTGCCGAGGTCATCCGCGCGGCAAGATTCTACATCGCCGCGCAGGTCGAGACCGGCCATCTCTGCCCGATCACGATGACGCGTGCCTCCGTCGCAGCGCTGGCGCTGCAACCCGACTTGCTTGCGCGCGTGATGCCGGTGCTGTCGACGCAAAGCTATGATCCTGCCTTCGCGCCATGGTGGCAGAAGCGCGGCATGACGCTCGGCATGGGCATGACCGAGAAGCAGGGTGGCACCGACGTCCGCGCCAACATGAGCCGCGCCGCGCGCGATGGGAACGCCTATCGCATCACGGGCCACAAATGGTTCATGTCCGCGCCGATGTGCGATGCCTTTCTCGTGCTCGCGCAGGCCGAGAACGGGTTGACCTGCTTCTTCATGCCGCGCTTTGCACCGGACGGATCGGTGAACGCGCTCCAGTTCCAGCGGCTGAAGGAAAAGCTCGGTAATCGCTCGAATGCCTCATCGGAGGTCGAGTTCGTCGGCGCCTATGCCGAACGGGTGGGCGAGGAGGGCAAGGGCATCCGCACCATCATCCAGATGGTGCAGCTCACGCGGCAGGACTGCGCGATCGCCTCCAGCGGACTGATGCGTTCGGGCCTTGCCCACGGGCTGCACCATGCACGTCATCGCAGCGTGTTCCAGAAGCATCTGGCCGATCAGCCGCTGATGCAGGCGGTGCTGTCGGACATGGCGCTGCATGTGGAAGCGAGCGTCGCCTTGGTGATGCGCCTCTGCCGCGCCTTCGATCGCACGCCGCGCGATCCGACCGAAGCCGCCTACATGCGGCTGCTGACGCCCGCGATCAAATACTGGACCTGCAAGAGCGCACCAGGCTTCCTCTACGAGGCGATGGAATGCCTCGGCGGCAACGGCTACGTCGAAGAGGGCATTTTGGCGCGCCACTATCGCGAGGCGCCGGTCAACGCGATCTGGGAAGGTTCGGGCAACGTGATGTGTCTCGACGTGCTCCGTGCGCTGGCGCGGGAGCCGGATGCGGCGATGGCGGTGCTGCAGGGTCTTGTTGCGGAGGCAAAGGGCTTGTCCGGAGCAGGTGAGGCCGCCGCTTTCATCGGCAACACTTTTCGCCGCGCGGATGGCGAGCGCGTCGCGCGCCTTGCGGTCGAGAAGCTTGCACTGCTTGCCGCCGCCGCCGCGCTCAACGGCGTCTCACCCCGCCACGGCGAGCTGTTCGCCGCCACGCGCCTCGCCGCGAACCACGCCAGCATGTATGGCGCGGTGGAGCTGGAGAGCGGAGATGTTCGGGCGCTGCTGGAACGGGCGCTGCCGTGAATTCTCCGGCGACTTGTTGCTCCGTCTTTCCGGATTTGCCCTTTGGGCGCCCCGGAATGACAGCTTCCTAACGAAAGCCTCCTGATGGACACCCTCAATCCCGAACACCCGCCACTGATCATGACCCCTGCGGAGCACGCGCCGCGCGTCTGGAAATTCTGGGGCACGGCGCTGTGGGGCCTCCTCGTCTTCGTCGCGATGTTCGTCGGGCAGGTCGGGGCGATCGTCCTTCTCGTGGCGCTTCGCGGCTACCCGATCAACCTGGCCTCGATTGAGCTCGTCGGGCACGAGCCTCAGGCGCTCGCGCTGTCGGTGATCATGGGCCTGCCGGCGACGCTGGCGGCGGTCTGGCTCGCCGTCCGCCTCAAGCGTGCATCCTTCGTCGACTATCTCGCGCTGCGCTGGCCGTCCTGGAAGCAACTCCTGGTCGGCGCCATCGGCCTCATCCTGCTGGTGCTGGCCTGGGAGACGATGTCCCGCGCGCTCGGCCGCGAGGCGACACCGGGCTTCATGACCGATCTCCTGAAATCGGGTCGCGACAAGGGAGCAGCAGTGTTGCTGCTGCTCGCCTTCAGCGTCGCCGCGCCGATGTCCGAGGAAGTGCTCGCGCGCGGTTTCCTCTATCGGGGCTGGTCGGCAAGCTTCCTGCGCGTGCCCGGCGCGATCATCCTGTCGTCGCTGGTCTGGACGGTCGTGCATCTGCAGTACGACATGTACTTCCTCGCAGAGGTCTTCACGATCGGCGTGTGGTTCGGCTATATGCGCTATCGCGCCAACTCGCTGTGGCTCACCATCGTGCTGCATGCGCTGAACAATATGACCGCGGTGGTGCTGACGATGTGGCTGGGCAGTTAGGCGGGCGCTTGCCACAAGTTCTGTGACGATCCGATAGGTACCTCGCCGCCACCGGCGCCATTGGTCATTGACGGCCGGCAAAACGGTTCTGTACTCTGGGTAGAGTAAATATTTTACTCTCTTAAGAGTTGTCTTTTATGGCGGATCTCAAAAACGTTAGCGGTCGCGTCCCAGTCTCGCCGTTGGCGCGTCGGACCTGGGACTTCTGGGAGACAACGCTCATAGCCTTGATCGCAGATGGCGCTTTCGTTCTGACGGGCGGAGTGGTCGTGAGCATCATCCTGGCCGTCAAAGCCGGGCCGAAGACATTAGCTCCAGGGGAACTCCAGGCGTTGGCGTCACAGGGGCGTTGGTATGGCGTCTGGCTCATCGCGGGGACGTTGCCTGCCATCGCGGTGCTCTGGATTGCGATCCGCATGGCCGGCAGAGAGTTTGGCGAGTATCTCGCTCTGAATTGGCCAACCGGCGGCGAGATAGTGCGCGCCCTCGCCATCACGACGATCTTTTTGTCAATCGAGGGATTCGTGCTCTCGAAGATGGGTGCGGCAGGAGGATATCAGCCCGATCCCATGCTCGTTGTCGGAGGGGCCGCGGGATTGCTCGCGTGGCTCATTGGAGGCTGTATCGCTGGACCTCTCGTCGAAGAGTTTGTTGTTCGCGGCTTCTTGTTCCGCGGCTGGTCGCAATCTTCTCTGGGCCCGATCGGGGCTATTGTCCTGACATCCGCAGTATGGGCAATGAACCATACCCAGTACGATTGGTTCGGGCGCCTGCTTATTTTCGCTTTCGGACTTGTTCTTGGCTACCTTCGATGGACCAGCAATTCCACATGGCCCACGGTGGTGGCCCATTCGGCCTGCAACACCTTCATCCTTTTTACATTGGGGCGCTACGTCTAGCGCGCAGCAACCAGCGCGATCGTGATCGGCATCGTCACCGCTGCCAAAATCGTCTGCAGCGTGATGATCTGCGCCAGCAGCGGCGCGTCGCCGCCCATCTGGCGGGCGAGCACATAGGCGCTGGGCGAGGTCGGCACCGCGGCGCAGATCGCGACGATCGCGAGGCTGTTGCCGGTCAGGCCGAACCAGGCGGCCAGCGCCAGTGCGAGCACGGGCATCAGCACCAGCTTGAACACCACGCCGATCGCTGCGCTCGCGCTGGGGCGAAGCAGGCCTTTGAGGTGCAGGCCGGCGCCGGTGACGAGCAGGCCGATTGCGAGTGAGGAGCGGCTCAGCGCATCCGCGACATCGTGCCAGATTTTTGGTAGCGGCAAATGGACGAGGTTGATGAAAAGACCGATGGCGCAGGCCCAGATCAGGGGATTGCACGCCACCGTCATGACGATGGCGCGCGCCGATTGCTTTTCCGGCGCGGCGTAGTGCGCGAGCACGGCGACGCTGAACACGTTGACCAGCGGAATGATTGCGACCATCGCCACCGAGGCGAGCGCCAGCCCGACATCGCCGAACATATTGGCCGAGACGGAGAGCGCCACGTAGGTCTGCCAGCGGGTCGCGCCCTGGAAGATCGAAGAGAAGGCCGGGCCATCGATCTGGAGCCGCGCCAGGGCAGGGCGCAGCGCGAGGCACAGCAGCGACATCGTGAGCACTGACAACAGCAGCGCGCCTCCGACGCCGGCGACCGGCACCTTGCCGAGGTCGGCCCTCACCAGCGTCTGGATCAGGAGCATCGGAAACAGCACGAAATAGGTCAGCCGCTCCAGCCCGTGCCATTGCGTGTCGAGCGGCATCAGGGTGCGCTTGAGCACGACGCCGAGCACGATGAGGATGAAGACCGGCAGAAGTGCCGCGATCACGACAATCATTGATCAGCCGGTCCCGAGGCTGCGCGGAGATTGGCGAGCCTGTCGAGCGCGCCCTGCAGGATGAAGATCGCGGCGTGCTCGTCGATGACCTCGGCGCGCTTGGCGCGGCTGACGTCCATGCCGATCAGCTCCCGCTCGACCGCTGCCGTCGAGAGGCGCTCGTCCCACAAGCCGATCGGCAGCTCCGTGAGGCCGGCGAGGTTGCGAGCGAAGGCGCGGGTCGATTGCGCGCGTGGTCCCTCGCTGCCATCCATGTTGATGGGCAGTCCGAGCACGAAGCCGGCTGCCTTGCGCTCGCTCGCGATCGCAAGCAGCCGGCCTGCGTCCTGCTTGAACGCCTTGCGCTGGATGGTCTCGACCCCGGTCGCGAGCCGGCGGTCAGGATCGGAGACGGCGACGCCGATGGTCTTGGTGCCGAGGTCAAGCCCGATCAGCGCGCCGCGCGCGGACCAGTGGGTTGCAGCATCGACCAGGGACAGGATAGGAGCCGGCATGGCATCAGCGCATAGCATGCGTCGCGCCGCGGAGTGAAGAACAATGGATGCGCTGACCCTATTCGGCCTGTTTGCCGTGACCGCGATGCTGGTCTGCTATGCGATGGAAGACCGCAGCCACTGGTTCGTGCTGCTGTTCGCCGCCTCTGCGCTCGGCTCGGCCTACGGCTTTCTGCAGGGCGCCTGGCCGTTCGGCCTCGTCGAGGCGATCTGGGCCGTCGTCGCGCTACGGCGATGGCATCTCAGGCCGCGATGACGTCGTCGTCCGCCTTGAGGCAGGACACGAAACCGCTGAGCGCGCTGTATTGATGTCCGCTGCGGCGCTGGATGAAGAGCGTCTCCACGCGGGCGTGCGCCGGGTTCAGCGCATGGATCGATACGTTGCCGATCATCGCACTGCGTTCGACCACGGCGCGCGGCAGTAGGCTCACGCCCATATCGGCGGCGACGCAGCCGATCATGCCGTCGAGGGTGCCGAGCTCGAACCGCGCTGCCGACGGCCAGCCGAACTCGACGAAGATCTGCTCGAGCCGTTGGCGGTAGGTGCAGCCGGTGCGGAACACCAGCGCCGTCGGCCCTGACTCGGGCGTAGCGGCGCGCAGCTCCTTCAGCGACGTCCAGCGCCGCGCGCTGACCAGCACCAGCTCTTCGCGGAACGCGGTGACGGTCACGAGCTCGGCGTGCTCGATCGGTCCGGCGACAAAGGCACCGTCGAGGACGCCGTCGAGCACGGCGGCGACGAGGTCGGCGGTGGTCGCCGTGCGCAGCGTCAGCCGCACCGCGGGGAAGCGGCGGTGGAAATCGGCGAGCAGCGGCGGCAGCCGCACGGCGGCGGTGGTCTCCATCGAGCCGATCGCCAGCGGCCCCTTTGGCTCGCCATCGTCCCGCGCGGCGAGCACAGCCTCATGCGACAACGCCGCCATCTTCTGCGCGTAGGGCAGGAGACGTTTGCCGGCGGCGGTCAATGTCATGCCGCGGCTGTGCCGCTCGAACAGCGGCGTGCCGATCTCGGCCTCCAGCGCCTTGACCCGCTGGGTGACGTTCGACTGCACGGTGTTGAGCTCTTCGGCGGCGCGGGTGATGCCCCCGGCGCGGGCCACTGCGGCAAAGGTCTTGATATCGCTGAGTTCCATGGTCTCGTTTCGATTCCGAGATGGCACCGTTCACAAGAATTCAATTTTCGAGAATGCTATTCGCGCCTAGTCTTGCTGTCCAGAGTGGGAGGACTCATGCCGATCACCACGCCGCTGACGGAGCTGCTCGGGATCACGCATCCGATCCTGTCGGCGCCCATGGATACGATCGCGGGCAGCCGGCTGACCCGCGCCGTCAGCGATGCCGGCGGCTTCGGCATCCTGGGTGGCGGCTATGGCGACCGGGCCCGGCTCGAGGCCGACACCGCCAGGCTGAAAGGCTTTTCGCCGTTCGGCATTGGCTTCATCACCTGGAGCCTTGCAAGGCAGCCCGATCTTCTCGATATCGCGCTCGACGCTGGGCCGCAGGCCGTCATGCTGTCGTTCGGCGATCCCACGCCGTTTGCATCGCGCATCAGGGCGCGCGGTGCGCGATTGATCTGCCAGGTCCAGAGCGAGGGCATGGCGAAGCAGGCGCTGGACGCCGGCGCGGAGATCCTGATCGCGCAGGGCACTGAAGCCGGCGGCCATGGCGCATCGCGCACCACGGTCGACATCGTGCCGGCAGTCGTCGATCTTGCAGCCGGGCGCGTGCCGGTGGTTGCGGCCGGCGGCATCGCCGATGGTCGCGGCTTGGCGGCGATGATGATGCTCGGCGCGTCCGGCGTGTTGATCGGGACGCGCTTCTACGCGAGCGTGGAGGCCGACGGCGCGGAGGAGGCGAAGCAGCGCATTCGCGCGGCGAACGCCAACGACACCGTGCGCGGCGTCATCGTCGATTGGTCGCGGAGCCTGTTCTGGCCGGCGCCGTTCACCGCACGCACGCTGGTCAATGATCATATCCGGCGATGGACCGGCCGCGAGATCGAGCTCATGCAGCGAGCAGGCGAGGTCGCCGTGGAGTATGCTGCGGCGAAAGCCGCAGGCAATTTTGAGATCGCAGCCGTCTTTGCCGGCGAGGCCGTCGGCTTGATCCATGATATTCCGCCCGCCGCCGAGATCGTCGAGCGGATCGCGACCGAAGCAGAGCAACTTCTTGCCGGCCGGCGCAATTCGGCGGGAGGTGCCTTTCCTTCTCCCCTTGTGGGAGAAGGTGGCGCGGATGCAATCCGCGCCGGATGAGGGGTCTGTCTCCGCGGATACAAACCCCTCACCCGGCGCCTTCGGCGCCACCCTCTCCCACAAGGGGAGAGGGTTTGCAGCGAGCCAACTAGCGAGAGAAACCATGTGGCCTGACCGTCGACTGATCGACCTCTTCAAGACCGAATTCCCGATCGTGCTGGCTCCGATGGCCGGCGTGATGGATGCGGAGCTTGTGATCGCGGCCGCGCAAGGCGGTGCGCTGGGTTCGCTGCCCTGCGCGATGCTGTCGGCGGAGAAGGCGCGGGAGCAGGTCGGCATCATCCGGCAGCGCGTCGCTGCGCCGGTGAACATGAACTTCTTCTGCCACATGCCGGTCGATCTCACGACTGAAGCCGAAGCACGCTGGAAGCAGCGGCTAGCGGGCTACTACACCGAACACGGCCTCGATCCGGCCGCGCCGATCAATGCCGCCAACCGCGCGCCGTTCGATGCGGCGTTCTGCGAGGTGGTGGAGGAGCTGAAGCCGGAGGTCGTCAGCTTTCATTTCGGTTTGCCGGAGGAGACGCTGCTCAAGCGCGTCAAGGCGGCCGGATGCATCGTCATCTCGTCGGCCACAACGGTCAAGGAAGCAGTCTGGCTCGAGCAGCACGGCGTCGACGCCGTGATCGCGCAGGGCGCGGAGGCGGGCGGTCATCGCGGCATGTTCCTGACGGAGAATATCAGCGAGCAGCCCGGCACCTTCGCGCTGGTGCCGCAGGTCGTCGACGCCGTGAAGGTACCGGTGATCGCCTGCGGCGGCATCGCCGATGGACGCGGGATTGCCGCGGCCTTTGCCCTTGGCGCATCCGGCGTGCAGATCGGCAGTGCCTATCTGCGCTGTCCGGAATCCAAGGTCACCCCCGGCGGCCGCAAGGCGCTCGCCGAGGCGCGGGATGATTCCACCGTCATCACCAATGTGATGACCGGCCGGCCGGCGCGCGGGGTCCAGAACCGACTGATGCGCGAGGTCGGCCCGATCTCGCCGGACGCGCCCGCCTTTCCCCATGCCGCGACCGCACTGGGACCGCTCAAGGCGGCTGCCGAAAAGCAGGGCCGGGTGGATTTCACCAATCTCTGGGCCGGCCAGGCGATCGGCCTGGGCCGCGAGCTGCCGGCGGCCGAATTGACCCGGGAGCTCGCCAAAACGGCGCAGGCCCGCCTGAAAGCGCTGACCGGCTAGGCACCTGCGCCGGTTGCGGTGCAAAACAGGCCTCTGCTATACGGCGGATAGGTTTTGCCGTGAGAGGCCTTATATAATGTCCGTCGACGCTGCTATCGTCCGTCGCATCGCGCATCTGGCGCGTATCGCGGTTTCCGACGACGAGGTTCCGCACTTGCAGGGCGAGCTCAACGCCATGCTCGCCTTTGTCGAACAGCTCTCGGAGGTCAATGTCGAGGGCGTCGAGCCGATGACTTCGGTGACCCCGATGCAGATGAAGAAGCGTCAGGACGTGGTCAACGACGGCGAGATCGCCGACGATATCGTTGCCAATGCGCCGGCGACCGAAGGTCACTTCTTTCTGGTGCCGAAGGTCGTCGAGTAACATAGCGTTTTCAAGCGAAGCGGATTCCGGTTCGCGTGAAGAAAACGCGTCAAGCAAGAGACCGTTAGGAACAGGTCCGATGTGCCTGCTATGCGACGATGAGAAGGCCTACCAGGCCTACATGAACTATCTCGACAAGATGGAGCGGCAGGGCAAGGCTGCCGATCCCAACGTCGCCGTCAATGCCGTCCTCGACGAGCTCGAGGCTGCGGCGAAAGCCTCCGCCAAGAAAGACGACCCGGCCAACGACAAGACCCTGTCTCCGTTCTTCTGCAGCCCGATCAATAAATGACCGATTTGACATCGCTGACGCTCGCCGAGGCCCGCAAGGGGCTCGCCGACAAATCTTTCACGTCACTGGAATTGACCGACGCGCATCTCGGCGCGATGGAAGCCGCGCGCGTGCTCAACGCCTTCGTCATGGAGACGCCGGACCAGGCGCGCGCCATGGCCCGCGAGGCCGATACCAAGATCGCCAAGGGCGATGCCGGCCCGCTCGCCGGCATTCCCCTCGGCATCAAGGACCTCTTTGCGACCAAGGGCGTGCGCACCACGGCGTGCTCGAAGATCCTCGGCAACTTCGTGCCGACCTATGAATCGACGATCACCTCGCAGCTCTGGCGCGACGGCGCGGTGATGCTCGGCAAGCTCAACAACGACGAGTTCGCAATGGGCTCGTCGAACGAGACCTCCTGCTTCGGTCCCGTCGGCAATCCGTGGCGGCGCGATGGCTCCAACACCACGCTGGTGCCAGGCGGCTCGTCCGGCGGCTCGGCGTCGGCGGTGGCCGCGCTGCTCTGCATGGGCGCGACCGCGACCGACACCGGCGGCTCGATTCGCCAGCCGGCAGCCTTCACCGCGACCGTCGGTATCAAGCCGACCTATGGCCGCTGCTCGCGCTGGGGCATCGTCGCCTTTGCCTCCTCGCTCGATCAGGCCGGTCCAATCGCGCGCAGCGTGCGTGACGCCGCGATGCTGCTGCGCTCGATGGCCGGTCACGACCCGAAGGATACGACCTCCGTCGACATCGCGGTGCCGGACTACGAGGCTGCGATCGGCAAGTCCGTGAAGGGCATGAAGATCGGTATCCCCAAGGAATATCGGCTCGACGGCATGCCGGCCGAGATCGAGAAGCTCTGGAGCGAGGGCGCGGCCTGGCTGAAGGCCGCCGGCGCCGAACTCGTCGAGGTGTCGTTGCCGCACACCAAGTATGCGCTGCCGGCCTACTACATCGTGGCGCCGGCGGAAGCCTCCTCCAACCTCGCGCGCTATGACGGTGTGCGCTACGGCCTGCGCGAGCAGGGCAGGAACATCATCGGGATGTACGAGAACACCCGCGCCGAAGGCTTTGGCGCCGAGGTGAAGCGGCGCGTCATGATCGGCACCTATGTGCTGTCGGCCGGCTACTACGATGCCTATTACCTGCGCGCGCAAAAGGTGCGCACGCTGATCAAGAAGGACTTTGAGGATTGCTTCGCCAAGGGTGTCGACGCCATCCTCACGCCGGCAACGCCGTCAGCCGCCTTCGGCATCGGCGAGAAGGGCGGCGCCGATCCGGTCGAGATGTACCTGAACGACATCTTCACGGTGACCGTGAACATGGCGGGCCTGCCCGGCATCGCCGTGCCCGCGGGCAGGGATGCGCAAGGTTTGCCGCTCGGCTTGCAGCTTATAGGCCGTCCCTTCGACGAGGAGACGCTGTTCTCGCTCGGCGAGGTGATCGAGCAGGCGGCCGGCCGCTTCACGCCCGTGAGGTGGTGGTGAGTTTGGCGGCGTACATCGCCAGCCTCGACGGCGCCGCGCCCGCGCCGGATCTCAGCGCGCCGCTGGCAGGCCTCTGGTGGGCCGCCAAGGGCGACTGGGACCAGGCGCACAAGATCGTTCAGGACGAGGACAGCCGCGAGGCGGCCTGGGTGCATGCGTACTTGCACCGCGTCGAGGGCGATCTCGGCAATGCCGGCTACTGGTACCGCCAGGCGGGCCAGCCTGCGGCAAAGGATTCATTGCAGGCGGAGTGGGAGCGGATTGCTGCCACGCTGCTCGGGAGCACGACATGAGCACGGCCACGCACAAGCTTCTCAAAGGCGCCACCGGCGACTGGGAGATGGTCATCGGCATGGAGATCCACGCCCAGGTGACGTCGAGCTCAAAACTGTTCTCGGGCGCATCCACTGCGTTCGGCGGCGATCCGAACACGCACGTCTCTCTCGTCGACGCGGCGATGCCCGGCATGCTACCCGTGATCAACGAGGAATGCGTCAGGCAGGCTGTCCGGACCGGGCTTGGCCTGAACGCGAAGATCAACCTGCGCTCGGTGTTCGATCGCAAGAACTATTTCTATCCAGATTCACCGCAGGGCTACCAGATCAGCCAGTACAAGTCGCCGGTCGTGGGCGAAGGCGAGGTGCTGGTCGAGCTCGACGGCGGCCGCAGCGTCACCGTCGGCATCGAGCGGCTGCATCTGGAGCAGGACGCCGGCAAATTGCTGCACGACCAATCGCCGTCCATGTCCTATGTCGATCTCAACCGCTGCGGCGTGGCGCTGATGGAGATCGTCTCCAAGCCCGATATCCGCGATGCCGAGCAGGCCAAGGCCTATGTGACCAAGCTGCGCTCGATCCTGCGCTATCTCGGCACCTGCGACGGCGACATGGAGAAGGGCAACCTGCGCGCCGACGTCAACGTCTCGGTGCGCAAGCCCGGCGGTCCGCTCGGCACCCGCTGCGAGATCAAGAACATGAACTCGATCAACTTCATCGGCCAGGCGATCGAGTACGAGGCGCGGCGCCAGATCGAGATCCTCGAGGACGGCGGCGAGATCGAGCAGGAGACGCGGCTCTACGACCCCACCAAGGGCGAGACGCGCTCGATGCGGTCCAAGGAAGAGGCGCACGACTATCGCTACTTCCCCGACCCCGATCTCTTGCCGCTCGAGTTCAGCCAGGCCTTCGTCGACGAGCTGAAGGCGAAGCTTCCCGAGCTGCCGGACCAGAAGAAAGCGCGTTTCGTCGCCGACTTCGGTCTCTCCGCCTACGACGCCAGCGTGCTGGTCGCCGAGCGCGAGAGCGCTGTGTTCTATGAGACGGCGCTGGACCGGCTCGCCAACCGCGCGCGCGACGGCAAGCTGGTGGCGAACTGGGTGATCAACGAGCTGTTCGGCCGTCTCAACAAGGAAGGCCGGGACATTGCGAGCTCACCCGTCACGTCCGAGCAGCTTGCCGCGATCGTCGATCTGATCGGCGAGGGCACGATCAGCGGAAAGATCGCCAAGGATCTGTTCGAGATCGTCTGGCAAGAAGGCGGCGATCCCCGCGCGCTGGTCGAAAGCCGCGGCATGAAGCAGGTCACCGACCTCTCGGCGATCGAGAAGGTGGTCGACGACATCATCGCGTCCAATCCCGACAAGGTCGCGCAGGTGAAAGACAAGCCGCAGGCGCTCGGCTGGTTCGTCGGTCAGGTGATGAAGTCGTCCGGCGGCAAGGCCAATCCCCAAGCCGTCAACGATCTGCTAAAGTCCAAGCTCGGCCTCTGACATGTCGCGGTGACGGCGCGCCGTCACCGCGAGCGAGCCTTCGCGCATCCGTCTCGCGCACACGACGACAGCGACCATCGCCCCGATCACGCTCTTCAAGCCCAACCGAATCGCCGTCTTCGATTCGCGTGAAAGGCGGCTTCGAACGCGCGCCGGGGAGCGCCGGCGGCGTTAAGCATGAAAATATTTTCGTTGCCAAAAGTCACGACTCAGAGTCCGCGCAAAGCCTTTCCCGCGCCTTCGAGCGAGTCGCAGCGCACATCTCCGCAATGATCGCGTGCGAAGCACGAGTGCAGAAAAATACTTGCTGCATAGGGTTTTCGTGCAATCGCAATGCACAGCGACGATGAGGCTGCAGGCGCCTTCTGCAATCGCAAGCGTGCGTCCTGCGGCGCGTTCACACCGAGCGCGCAAGGCGCGCGCGGCTTGCTGCGTCAACACTTCCTTAAGCGAGACGCTGTTTTTTTCGTTGTGTTGGTGTATTCGGGATGAAGTGCATTCGATCCCCGAATGCACGCAGCGATTAAAGCCATCTCACACATCGGAGGGCAACATGGCCAAGAAAGCGAAGAAGGCGAAGAAGGCGAAGAGCGCAGTGAAGAAGACTGCGAAGAAGACCCGCAAGGTCGCGAAGAAGAAGAAGTAACTTCGCTACTGAAGTTGCCGGCTCCTCGATAGCCGGCACGTCATCAGCGCCCACGGGCTCTGATCGACGATAGAGGGTGTCGGCGAGACATCAGGTCAACGGTCGGATCATTCGTCTTTCGCAAGCGCGCGAAAGTCAGGTCCGGCAGAAGAAACCGAGTTTTCTTCGTTCGGTGCGGTCTCCCTCAAGGGGCTCCGCAATTTCACAAGCGGCCTGCGGGCCACAGTGGAATCTGGTCCTGACGTGTTCGCCGACGCCCTCGTTCCCTTGAGCCGGCATCCTGGCCGGCATTTCATTTCCCGATATTTCGATACGACGCGCGGTAGCGCTTGCCAGCGAGCAGGCGATCGTCGCCCATGACCATCGCGCCCATATGCGGGCGCCGTCGTCCAGGCTGGGCGTTTCCCTTATTCCAGAAGCGGCCGTCGGCTCACTGAAGCGCAACGCCTCGGCGTCGCAGATTCCCCGCTTTCGCCGGCCGCGGGGACGCGGCGCGGTTGCCGCTCGTGCTTCCGACTGCGCACGATGGTTATCGATGTCCGAAAATCACAGGGTAAACCAACTCTGACGAATCGCAGAAGTGTCTGTGAATCGGGGACTTCTTGCATTCGCCTCACCGGTCTCGCACCTTCGCGTTTACGTCTCCTTCATCGCGATACTTAAACTGCCATTCAAAATTGCCCGCCATCATCTCCTCCAATAAGCCGGCAAACGGCATGGGGACGAGTTGAACAGTTGGACGGGAGCCGCGCTCGGGGGAACGAGGCGGCACAAATGACAAAAGGGGATGCGACATGTTTCAGGGGACCTTCGATCTGGAGACGGCGACGCCGATCGGCGCGAGTGCGTTGTCGGACGTGCTGTTCGAGCGCGGGCTGTATTGGGCGAGCGGCCGTGCCGGCCTGGTCGACCTCGTCGCCGCGCACAAATGGTTCAACCTTGCCGCGCTGAAGGGCCGCAAGGACGCGATTGCGCTGCGCCAGGAAGTCGCCGGGCAGATGTCGGAAGCCGAAATCTCCGCCGCGCAGCGCGAGGCGAGGGCCTGGGTCTCCACGCACTGAGCTGAAGAATCGCGCGGAGGTCGGTGTTTTCACGGACTGACCTCGTTGCGCTGAATCAAGCTCATGCTTCGTGCCGCAGGTTAGACCGCACGGCATGAGCGATACCGACAACGCGGGCCAGTGGCTGCCGATTCAGATCGCGCCCGATGAATGTGATCTGGAACTCGGACGGCTGCACAAGACCGGCATCGTGCCCTGGACCTTTCCATGCCGGCGCAAATCCGGCGTGTGGTTCAATGTCTGGGCCGGCGAGGCGGTGCTGATTTCGCCGTCGCATTGGCGGGTCTGGCGATCCCGCCGCTAGTTGCGGACATATCAACACGGGGAGGGAGGCGTGGGCCCGGCTTGGCGCGCAGCTCCCGGGTTGAAATGCGGAGCTGGCTTTCAGGTGAAAGAATGCGCCGAGGCAAATCTGCCGCTTGCGGCTCGCCGCTGTGTCGGGCATACCCCCCGTATTGGAGACGTGGCCGAGTGGCTGAAGGCGGCGGTTTGCTAAACCGTTATAGGCTTGTAAAGGCCTATCGAGGGTTCGAATCCCTCCGTCTCCGCCAGTTGAGATGCCCGGCCTGAGCCTCGAATCGCCCTCACGGCGTGTCCCAGGACGGCAATCCGATCACAGTTTCGTGTTTCTGGCCGACACCCGTCGGAGAGTCCGCGCCATAGGACCGATTCGGACCGTTCTGTTGCCGCTGTGATCGAGCGGACTGATCGCGGGCCGCCCGTCTGACCAGCGAAGCTGCCAGCCCTCGAGGGCTATTCCACGCTGCCGGCGCCGCGACGCAGATCAGCTTCGATCTGCAAGCGCGTGCCTCCGCCGAAGCGGGCGCGGTAGACCTGAAGATTCTCCATGATCCGCTGCACGTAGTTGCGCGTCTCGGAGAATGGGATCAACTCGACCCAGTCGACTGCATCGACCTTCGGGTCACGCGGGTCGCCGTAGCGGTCGATCCACTTCTTCACGCTGCCGCGGCCGGCGTTGTAGGCGGCAAACGTCATGATGTAGGAGCCGCGATAGTCCTCGAGCAGTCCACCGAGTTCGGCGGCGCCGAGCGTGGCATTGTAGGCCGAATCGTTCTTGAGTCGGGACAGGTCGTAGGTCGCCCCGTGCCGTTTGCAGACATAGCGCGCGGCATCCGGCGTCACCTGCATCAGACCATAGGCCTGCGCCGGCGAGACCACGGAGGGATTGAACGCGCTTTCCTGCCGCGCAATGGCGTAGACGATGCTGCGCTCGACCTCGGGGCCGATCTGAGTGAACTGCGGAATGCCGTTGACCGGGTAGGCGTAGAAGTCGAACGGCAGTCCCCGATTGAGCGCGGCCTTGCCAAGCAGCAGCATGCCGCGTGCGTCGCTGTAGCGCTGGGTGAGCTCGCCGAGGCCGGCAAGGGCCTCCGGATCGCCGTTCTCACCCATGTCGGCGAGCATCGGCACCGCGAGCTCGCGCTCGTCGAGCTCGTAGAGCAAGTGCGCCGCGCGCACGATCTCGAGCCGTTCGGCGCCGCGGCCCCGCGGCGCGCTGTTGAGCGCGATCTGCGGCAGGCCGAGCTTGGCGCGGGCGAGCTGCCCGTAATAGCTGGTCGACTGTTCTGCGGCCCGCGCGTAGGCGTTGCGCGCCTCCTGCTGGCGGCCCGCCGCTTCCGCCGCGCGGCCCTGCCAATAGCCGGCGCGCGCCAGCGTGGTCGGATTGACGCTGCCGACCCCGATCCGTGCAAAATGCTGGGCGGCGGTCGAGGGATCGTTGAGGAAGCGCAGCGCGATCCATCCCGCGGTGAATTCCTGCTCGGTCTTGTAGATGTCGCGCGAGGGCAGTGCGGCGTCGCGCGCGATGAGATAGGCGCTACGGAATTCCTCCGTGTCGATCATCTTGCGCGCCAGCAGGCGCCGCTCGATCCACCATTCGTCGAGATTGTAGAGCCGGTTCGGATCCTTCGGCGCCGACAACATGAGCTGGGCGGCTTCCGCAAACTTCTCCTCGCGACGCAGGAGCTGGATCTTGCTGAAGATGTAGCCGGGGTCGCCGTGCAATTCGCGCGGCACGGCCTCGAGCAGGGCGCGCGTGTTGGGTGCCTTCCTGTAGGCGGCGATGCGGGCCTTGGCGAGCGCGACATAGCCGGCGCCGAGGCGCTTGGCGGCGCGCAGCGCAGCCTCATGCTCGCTGCCGTAAAGCAGCGTGTCCATCCGCGCCTTCTGGTCGCCCGGGGTGAGCAGGGCGCCGAACTGATCGAGTGCGTTGTTCTCGGTCTCCTCCGACATCGAATCGCTGCGCCAGGCCTCGCGTACCAGCCGCTCCGCATTGGCGCGGTCGCCGCGCGCCAGCATCGCCTTGGCGAGCGAAAAGCGGCCCTTCGCCGAGATCGGAGACTCGTTCTCGAACCACGACCACGCGACCGAATCATCGCGCCTGTCGTCCCACATCGCGGCCTCGAGGCGCCGGCGCAGGAAGGTCTGCGACGGCCAGCTCGGATTGGCGGCGAGGAAGGCGCGGTAGCGCTCCACGCTCGCGCCGTTGTCCTCGCTGCGCAGGATGATCCATTCCGCGAGCTTGCGCGCGACGGGGTCGGCGATGCCGGCTGCGGCGTTGGTTGCATCGGCGGCTTTGCGCTTGCGCACGAGCTCGATGACGTTTTCCAGCGTGTCCTTGTCGCCTTGCGAGGTCGATGATGTCGCGGCGACCGCGGCCGGCAGCACCGGCTTGCGTGGCGCCGCATGCTGGCGCGTTGCCGGAGCCAGCACAGGGGCTGCGACCGGTCTGACGGCGGCCGGGGCGGCAGGTCTGACGGTGGCCGTCGGGGCCGGCGCGGGTGAGGTCTGGGAGGCCGAACCGTTGGCGGTCGGTCGTGATTTTGGCGCCGGCGCCGCAGTCTTAGGCTTGTGCTTGTCCTTCGCGGGTTCCTTGCCGGCATCCTTGGCGGGTTCCTTGGCAGGTTTCTTCGCGGCATCCTTGGCCGGGATGCTAGCGGCTCCCTTGCTCGCTCCCTTCGCTGCGTCCTTGCCTGTTTCCTTGGCCGATCCTTTGGAAGCTCCCTTCGCGGTATCCTTGGGGGCCTGCTTCGCGGTTTCCTTGGAAGTTTCCTTGGAAGTTTCCTTGGCAGTTTCCTTGGCCCCGTCCTGGGTCGTCTCATTGGACTTGGCCCAGGCGGCACAACCGACCGACAGCCCTGCCATCAGGCACGCGACCAGACCGGTAGATCGCCATGTGGCGCGACGAAAGGAAATCACGGCGTCACATCGCCCCCGAATCAGTCAAGTCGCTGAAGACCTAGCAATATTTGATTGAATATGCGGACAAATTACCAACAGCCGCTTACCTCCGCCGGCTTTGCACCATCACCGCGGCAAAATCGCGGCCTAAACGGTGCGTCACCGGGCTGCGGCCCTTTTACCGGCCGGATAGACCCGATATGTATGGGGCTTGCTCTCAAGCTCGCCGCGTACGGAGGAAGTCCATGGCAGCCAAGACGAAATTCCGGGGGTCGTTCACCGCCTTGGTCACGCCGTTCAAGAACGGCTCGCTTGACGAGGCGGCGTTCCGCTCGCTGGTGAACTGGCAGATCGCCGAGGGCACCCACGGCCTCGTCCCCGTCGGCACCACCGGCGAGAGCCCGACGCTCAGCCATGACGAGCACAAGAAGGTCGTCGAATGGTGCATCGATGAGGCCAAGGGGCGCGTGCCTGTGATCGCCGGCGCCGGCTCCAACTCGACCAAGGAAGCCATCGAGCTCGCGCAGCATGCCGAGAAGGCGGGCGCGAACGCCGTGCTCGTCGTGACGCCCTACTACAACAAGCCGACCCAGGAAGGGCTTTACCAGCACTTCAAGGCGATCAACGATGCAATTGGAATTCCTATCATTATCTACAACATCCCGCCGCGCTCGGTGATCGACATGTCGGTCGACACCATGAAGCGGCTGTGGGACCTGAAGAACATCGCCGGCGTCAAGGACGCCACCGCCAGCATGGTGCGGGTGTCGCAGCAGCGCGCGGCGATGGGCGAGGACTTCAACCAGCTCTCGGGGGAGGATGCGACCATCCTCGGCTACATGGCGCACGGCGGCCATGGCTGCATCTCCGTGACCTCCAACGTCGCGCCGCGGCTGTGCTCGGAATTCCACGCGGCCTGGCAGAAGGGCGATCACGCCACCGCCCTGAAGCTGCACGACAAGCTGATGCCGCTGCACAATAACCTCTTCATCGAGAGCAATCCGGCTCCGATCAAGTATGCACTGTCGCTGCTCGGCAAGTTGGACGAGACGCTGCGGCTGCCGATGGTGCCGGTCTCCGAGCCGACGCGCGTCGCGGTGCGCAGCGCCATGGTGCACGCCGGCCTGATCAACTGACGCGTTAGCGTTTGGGAGGTTTCATGAGCGTCCAGGACAAGGGCATGCGCATGCTCAAGGAGTTCCGCGAATTCGCCATGAAGGGCAACGTCGTCGATCTCGCGGTCGCCGTCATCATCGGCGCGGCTTTCGGCGCCATCGTCAATTCGCTGGTCGGCGACGTGATCATGCCGATCATCGGTGCCGCCACCGGCGGGCTCGACTTCTCAAACTACTTCACCCCCTTGTCGAAGGCGGTCACCGCCACCAACTTGGCCGATGCGAAAAAGCAAGGCGCCGTGCTGGCCTGGGGCAGCTTCCTCACGCTGACGATCAACTTCATCATCGTCGCCTTCGTGCTGTTCCTGGTGATCCGGCTGATGAGCCAGTTGAAGCGCAAGGAGGAGGCGGCGCCCGCAGCACCACCGAAGCCGTCTGCCGAGGTCGAGCTGCTCACCGAGATACGCGATCTCCTCAAGAAGTCTTGACGCGCGCGCTTCATCCAAACTGTTAGCGTTGATGCGCATCTCGATCGGATTTGTCTGCCATGGCCGATAAGAACGAACGTCCTATCAAGGTCGTGGCGGAAAATCGCAAAGCCCGCTTCAACTACGCGATCGAGGATACGGTCGAGGCGGGCATCGCGCTGACCGGAACCGAGGTCAAGTCGATCCGCAACGGCAAGAGCACGATCGCGGAATCCTACGCGGATTCGAAGAACGGGGAGATCTGGCTGATCAACGCCAACATTCCCGAATATCTCCAGGGCAATCGCTTCAACCACGAACCGAAGCGGCCTCGAAAGCTGCTCCTGCACCGCAGGCAGATCAACAAGCTGATCGGCGCCGTGGATCGCGAAGGCATGACGCTGATCCCGCTCAAGCTTTACTTCAATGAACGCGGGCGCGCCAAACTGCAGCTCGCGGTTGCGAAGGGCAAGAAGCTGCACGACAAGCGTGAGACCGTGAAGAAGCGCGACTGGGGCCGGGAGAAGGGCCGGCTGATGCGGGCAAGGGGATAGCGAGATGAACCAGAGAAACCTGACCGAGGTCGACTGGAGCAAGATTCCCGCACCCACCGATGACGGCGGCGCCGCGCACCTGAAGGGCAGGGCGCTGCCTCCGATCAGCCTGCGTGCGACCAATGATACCTCGGTGACGCTGTCGACGCTGCGCGGGCGGAGCGTGGTGTTCGCCTATCCGCGCACCGGCGAGCCCGGCAAGATCGCGCTGGTCGACGACTGGGACATGATTCCAGGCGCGCGCGGTTGCACGCCGCAGACCTGTGCGTTCCGCGATCTGTTCTCGGAGCTGAAGGCCGCCGGCGCCGCGCACGTGTTCGGCCTGTCGACCCAGAGCAACGATTACCAGACCGAGATGGCTTCGCGGCTGCATCTGCCGTTTCCGGTGCTTTCGGACGAGCGGCTGGAGCTCACGAGCGCGCTGAACCTTCCGACTATGGATGTTGCGGGGCTGACGCTGATCAAGCGCCTCGCGCTCATCATCGACGACGCGCGCATCACGCACGTGTTCTATCCGGTGTTCCCGCCGGACCGGAACGCTGGCGATGTTCTGGACTGGCTGAAGGCCAATCCATCCGGAGTCTAGCCGAGGTCGGCCTTTACTCGCGCGAACACCTGGCGGAACATCTGCGGCGTGAGCACGCCCGTGTTGGTGTTGTAGCGGGAACAGTGATAGCTGTCGTACAGCCTGATCGCGTCGGCCTGATGCACGGCGCCGTGGCCGAAGGGAGCCTGCGAGCCCTTCAGGTTCAGCGGCTTGAGCACGGTGTCGTGCGCAATCCGCCCGAGCGCGACGATCGCGCGCAGGTTCGGCATCGCCTCGAGGTTTGCTGCGAGAAAGTGGCGGCAGGTGTTGATCTCCGCCGGCAGCGGCTTGTTCTGCGGTGGTACGCAATGCACCGCATTGGCGATCCGGCAGTCCACCAGCTTCAAGCCGTCGTCGGGCCGCGCCTGATAGGTTCCCTTGGCAAATCCGTATTCGATCAGCGTCGCATAGAGCAGGTCGCCGGCATAGTCGCCGGTGAAGGGACGGCCGGTGCGGTTGGCGCCCTGCATCCCCGGCGCGAGGCCGACAATCAGCAGGCGTGCCTTGATGTCGCCGAACGGCGCAACCGGCGCGTTGTGCCAGGACGGCTCGCGCGCGCGGTTCGCCTCGCGAAAGGCAACCAATCGCGGACAGAGCAGACAATCATGGTCGGGTATGACGGTGGAGGCCTGGCGGCTGGACCGGTCCGCCTCAATCGTCGAAGTCGTCATCGCCCCTCGGCGCCATCGTGGTCGCGCGCTGGAGGAATTGCGGGGCGTGGTGCCGCGCCTCGCGCTCGCCACGATCGCGCGGGGCAGGTCGTTCGGACGGGTCGCGGCCGAGCTTGGATTGCAGCTCGACGAGGTCGGTGAAGACGTCAGCCTGGCGGCGCAGCTCGTCGGCGATCATCGGAGGCTGGCTGGCGATGGTGGAGACCACGGTCACCCGCACGCCGCGGCGCTGGACGGCCTCGACCAGGGAACGGAAATCGCCATCACCCGAGAACAGCACCATCTGATCGATGTGCTCGGCGAGCTCCATGGCATCGACCGCGAGCTCGATGTCCATGTTGCCCTTGACCTTGCGGCGGCCGGAGGCGTCGATGAACTCCTTGGTCGCCTTGGTAACGACCGTGTAGCCGTTGTAGTCCAGCCAGTCGATCAGGGGGCGAATCGAAGAGTATTCCTGATCCTCGATGATCGCGGTGTAGTAGAACGCCCGCAAAAGCGTCCCGCGGCTCTGAAATTCCTTCAGCAGGCGCTTGTAATCGATGTCGAAGCCCAGCGTTTTGGCCGTCGCATAGAGATTGGCCCCATCGATGAAGAGCGCGATCTTGTTGGTGGGAGAAGGTGACATTCAGTTGCTCGCGTCGTGTTCGGATGAATCGTTTATTGTTGGCGCGGCAGCAAGCCGCGCAGTTTCAAAGTGCTGCCAAGACCCGTCGAAACCGCAAATCCGGAGAAGTCGGGGCAATCAAGGTATAGTTATGGCGGTGGCGCATCAGTCCGATGCTGCCCTCGATGGCAGCCCGGAAAACCACCCATCCCAGCCCTAATTTGGGGGTAGCAGAGCCGTTTGGCGAGGCCAAATCACAAAATGATCTTGCGAAACCGCCCAGGCCCCTATAACTAGCCCGCATCATCCACATATTTGGTCCCACCCAGAGCGGAGCGACAGTCCATGGCTCGCGTCACCGTAGAAGATTGTATCGACAAGGTCGACAACCGGTTTGACCTGGTCCTGCTGGCCGCCCACCGGGCCCGCATGATTTCGTCCGGTTCACAACTAACGGTTGACCGCGATAACGACAAGAACCCTGTTGTCTCTTTGCGCGAAATCGCCGACCAGACCATCTCGCCGGAGGACCTTCGCGAGGAGCTGGTGCACTCCCTCCAGAAGTTCGTCGAGGTCGACGAGCCCGAGCCCGATACGGTGCCCCTGATCGGTTCCGCGGGTGCGAGCGTCGATGCGGACGATACCGAAGTTGCTGTCGAGCGCATGACCGAAGAGGAGCTCCTGAAGGGCCTCGAGGGCCTCGCACCGCCGGAGGAGCAGCCCGAGGAGGACGAGTAATCGTCCCATCGCTGTCGTCGAATTCTTGTGATCGTATCAGAGGCCCGAACCCGCGTTCGGGCCTTTGCTTTTGTTGACCTTTTCGTGGTTACCATAGTGTTGTCGGATCGCGCGGCCCGCGCTGGGACCGAATTGATCGGAACCGCGTGGGATCGGGGCTAAGGTGTATACAACGGGCGTTGTGGTGACCCGTTTGAAGGCAGGAAGGCATGGTGTATCGGCGCCGGGGACAATGGCAGATGCAGGCCGCAACCGAATCGGTTGCCGTGGCCCCGACTGCGCCGGCAGGGGTGCGGCCGGCGAGGCCGCGGGCGCGCATGATGCGTCAATATGACCTCGTCGAGCGCGTTCGGTCCTATAATCCCAACACCAACGAGGACCTGCTGAACCGCGCCTATGTCTACGCCATGAAGGCGCATGGCTCGCAGACCCGCGCCTCGGGCGACCCGTACTTCTCGCACCCGCTCGAAGTGGCGGCGATCCTCACCGACCTGAAGCTCGACGATGCGACCATCGTGGCGGCGCTGCTCCACGACACGATCGAGGACACCGAGGCGACCCGGGCCGAGATCGACCAGATCTTCGGGCCCGAGATCGGTGCGCTGGTGGAGGGCCTGACCAAGCTGAAGCGGCTCGAGCTGGTGTCGCGCGAGGCCAAGCAGGCCGAGAATCTGCGCAAGCTCTTGCTTGCGATTGCCGACGACGTCCGCGTGCTCCTGGTGAAGCTCGCCGACCGCCTGCACAACATGCGCACGCTGGAATTCGTGCCGCCGGAATCACGCCGCCGCATCGCCGAGGAGACGCTGGACATCTATGCGCCGCTCGCCGGACGCATGGGCATGCAGCAGATGCGCGAGGAGCTGGAGGATCTGTCCTTCCGCATGCTCGATCCGGAAGCCTATTCGGTGGTGATGCAGCGTCTCGATGCGCTCGCCGAACGCAACCGCAATCTGATCGGCGAGATCGAGACCCAGCTCTCGAATAACCTGCGCCACAACGGCCTCGGCGCGCGGGTCTATGGCCGGCGCAAGAAGCCGTTCTCGATCTGGACCAAGATGGAGCGCAAGTCGGTCGGCTTCGAGCAACTGTCGGATATCTTCGGTTTCCGCATCGTGGTGACGGATGTTGCCGCCTGTTATCGCGCGCTGGGCATCGTCCACACCACCTGGCCGGTCGTGCCCGGGCGCTTCAAGGACTACATCTCGACGCCCAAGCAGAACGATTACCGCTCGATCCACACCACGGTGATCGGCCCCGGCAATCAGCGCGTGGAGCTGCAGATCCGTACCGAGGAGATGGACCAGATCGCCGAGCGCGGCATCGCCGCGCACGTCTTCTACAAGGAGGGCGTGGGCTCTCCGACCGAATTCCTCAAGCGCGAGTCCAACGCATTCGCCTGGCTGCGCCACACCGTCGGCATCCTGTCGGAAAGCGCAAATCCCGAAGAGTTCCTCGAGCACACCAAGCTCGAGCTGTTCCATGACCAGGTGTTCTGCTTCACCCCAAAGGGCAAGCTGATCGCCCTGCCGCGCCACGCCAACGTGATCGATTTCGCCTATGCCGTGCATACCGACGTCGGCAACAGCGCGGTGGGCTGCAAGATCAACGGCAAGTTCGCGCCGCTGTCGTCGGAACTCCAGAATGGCGACGAAGTCGAGGTTCTGACCTCGGAAGCGCAGTCGGCGCCGCCCTCGGCCTGGGAATCGCTCGCGGTCACCGGCAAGGCGCGCGCCGCGATCCGGCGCGCCACGCGCACGGCCGTGCGCGATCAATATGCCGGTCTCGGCCGGCGCATCGTGGAGCGCCTGTTCGAACGCGCCAAGATCGAATATGCCGACGACAAGCTCAAGGGCGCGCTGCCGCGGCTCGCGCGCGCCTCGATCGACGACGTCATGGCGGCGGTCGGCCGCGGCGAGATCAAGGCCTCCGACGTCGCGCGTGCCATGTACCCCGACTACAAGGAAGAGCGCATCGCGCGTTATGCCGGCAAGAAGGGGCTCGCCACCAAGCTCAAGGACAAGGTGGTCCCCGAGGTGCCGCGCAGCCCGGCTGCAATTCCGATCCGCGGCATCAATTCCGACCTGCCGGTCAAGTTCGCTCCGAATGGCGGCGCCGTGCCCGGCGATCGTATCGTCGGCATCGTCACGCCGGGCGAGGGCATCACCATCTATCCGATCCAGTCGCCGGCGCTGAAGGATTTCGAGGAAGAGCCTGAGCGCTGGCTCGATGTGCGCTGGGACATCGAGGACAGCGCCCCACAGCGCTTCCCGGCCCGCATCAAGGTCGAGAACGTCAACGAGCCCGGCGCACTGGCGCAGATCGCCACCGTGATCGCCGAGCATGACGGCAACATCGACAATATCAGCATGCAGCGCCGCTCGCCCGATTTCACGGAGACGACGATCGACCTCGAAGTCTACGATCTGAAGCACCTGAGCGCGATCATAGCCCAGTTGCGCGCGAAGGCAGTCGTCGCCCGCGTCGAACGTGTTAATGGATGAAGCTCGTCGTTGCCGGGTTTGACCCCCGCAACCCATCTCTTCGACCAGGATGGATGCCCGTGCGTGACGAGTTGAGAAATGTCAGCTAAGTGAGCCCAGCAATGTCCGCTCCTCCGCTTCGCCTCGGCATCAATGTCGACCACGTCGCGACCCTGCGCAACGCGCGCGGCGGCCGCAATCCCGACCCGGTCCGCGCGGCGCTGCTCGCGATCGAGGCCGGCGCCGACGGCATCACCGCGCACTTGCGCGAGGACCGCCGACACATCCGCGACGAAGACATGGCGCGGCTGAAGGCCGAGATCTCAAAGCCGCTCAATTTCGAGATGGCGGCCACCGATGACATGCTGCGCATCTCGCTCGCCACCAAGCCGCACGCGGTGTGCCTGGTACCCGAGCGCCGGCAGGAGGTGACGACCGAAGGCGGCCTCGACGTGGTCGGCCAGCACAACGCGCTCGCGCCATACATTACGCGATTGAATGATGCCGGCATACGCGTCTCGCTGTTCATCGCCGCCGATCCCCCTCAGATCGAGATGGCAGCGCGGCTGCGCGCTCCCGTGATCGAGATCCACACCGGTGCCTGGTGCGATGCCGTGGTCGACGGCCACACCGAGAAGGCCGAGGCCGAATGGCAGCGGATCGTGACGGGGGCCAAGCTCGCGCGAGCGGCGGGGCTGGAGGTTCACGCGGGGCACGGGCTGGACTATGCGACGGCGGAAAAGATCGCCGCGCTGCCCGAGATCGTTGAGCTCAACATCGGCTACTACATGATCGGCGAAGCCGTTTTCGTCGGTCTGGCCGAGACGGTCCGCAGCATGCGCGCGGCCATGGACCGCGGCCGGGGCCGGGCATGATCATCGGCATCGGCTCCGACCTGATCGACATCACGCGCGTCGCCAAGGTCATCGAGCGCCATGGCGAGCGTTTCCTCGATCGCATCTTCACGGAGACCGAGCGCGCCAAGGCCGAGCGGCGCGCCAAGAACGATAAGATGGTGGTGGCGACCTACGCCAAGCGGTTCGCCGCCAAGGAGGCCTGCTCGAAGGCGCTCGGCACCGGCATCCGGCGCGGCGTCTGGTGGCGCGACATGGGGGTGGTCAACATGCCGGGAGGGCGGCCGACCATGCTGCTGACCGGCGGGGCGCTGGCCCGGCTCCAGGCGCTGACACCCCAAGGTTTCGAGGCGCGCATCGACGTTTCGATCACCGACGACTGGCCGTTGGCGCAGGCCTTCGTTATCATTTCCGCCGTTCCGCTGGCGAAGTCCTGACGGGTCGGCGGTCGTTTTATAATTCATATTAAAAATCAATGTCTTATGCGGTTTTGATGCGATCCTTGATTGCGTGGACCCCAACAACCGTCTAAAAGTCCGCGGGCGCAAATCAGCCTGGGTGAATTCGGCTTTACGCCGGAATTGGCCCTCACTATCAGAATCAGGACAATCTCCTTGCGCCGCGAACCGATGGGCTGTTCGCGGGGGGAGGGCGCTCTGTGACCGCCGGCCGAAATTGAGAGAGCAATGAGCGTGACTTCGGGAACAAAATCTGAGAGCGGCCTCGGCGAAACCATCCGGGTCGTGATCCACGCTCTCCTAATCGCGCTGGTGATCCGCACCTTCCTGTTTCAGCCCTTCAACATCCCGTCCGGCTCGATGAAGGCGACCCTGTTGGTCGGCGACTATCTGTTCGTCTCCAAGTATTCCTACGGCTACAGTCACTACTCGATCCCGTTTTCGCCCCCGTTGTTTTCCGGGCGCATCTGGGGCTCGGACCCGAACCGGGGCGACATCGTCGTGTTTCGCCTGCCGAAGGATGACTCGACCGACTACATCAAGCGCGTGATCGGGCTTCCCGGCGACCGCATCCAGATGAAGGACGGGCTGCTCTACATCAACGACACGCCGGTCGAGCGGCAGCGCATGAGCGAGTATGTCGGCGAGGATCCCTGCGGCTCCGAGGGCGGGACCGCGCGGGTCAAGCGCTGGAAGGAAACGCTGCCGAACGGCGTCTCGTATGAGACGCTGGACTGCGCCGACAACGGCTACATGGACAACACCAACGTCT
This sequence comes from Bradyrhizobium sp. ISRA442, assembly GCF_038085055.1. Taxonomy (NCBI): domain Bacteria; kingdom Pseudomonadati; phylum Pseudomonadota; class Alphaproteobacteria; order Hyphomicrobiales; family Nitrobacteraceae; genus Bradyrhizobium; species Bradyrhizobium sp. ISRA442. Next base: position 88,438 of record NZ_JALGCN010000011.1, on the reverse strand, counting down.
ACACCGTGCCGCCCGACCACTTTTTCATGATGGGCGACAACCGCGACAACTCCACCGACAGCCGCTTCCTCGGGCAGGTCGGCTACGTGCCGAAGGAGAACCTGATCGGCCGCGCTCAAATGATCTTCTTCTCCATCGCCGAAGGCGAGCATGCCTGGATGTTCTGGCGCTGGCCGTGGGCGGTGCGCTGGAATCGTTTCTTCAAAATCGTCCGATGAAAGACGAAGCCAAGGACATCGCAACCCAACCGATCGAGGCGCCAGTGGGCCCTGAAGGCGAAGCTGCTCCCAAGACACCCGCGAAGAAGAAGCGGGCGCGGAGCGGCAAGGCCAAGGGGACGAACGCGGCGCTCGAGGCGCGCATCGGGCACAGCTTTGCCGATCCGAACCTGCTGATCCAGGCGATCACGCATGTCTCGGCGCTGAAGTCCGGGCGCAAGCGCGGCGACAGCTATCAGCGGCTCGAATTTCTCGGCGACCACGTGCTCGGGCTCGTCGTCTCCGACATGCTCTACCACGCCTATCCGAACGCCGACGAGGGCGAGCTGTCCAAGCGCCTGGCCGAGCTTGTGCGCAAGGAGAGCTGCGCCGACGTCGCCAAGTCGCTCGGCCTGCTCGACGACATCAAGCTCGGCTCGGTCGGCCCCAGCGCCGACGCCCGCCTGCGCAAGAGCGTGCTCGGCGACATCTGCGAAGCCGTGATCGGCGCGATTTTTCTCGACGGCGGCCATGCGGCCGCGGCCGAGTTCGTCAGGCGCAACTGGACCGAGCGCATGCACAAGCCGCGACGGCCGCTGCGCGATCCCAAGACCGTGCTGCAGGAATGGGCACAGGGAAAGGGACTGCCGACGCCGGTCTACCGCGAGGTCGAGCGCACCGGCCCGCATCACGATCCGCAATTCCGCGTCGCCGTCGACCTGCCGGGGCTCGCGCCGGCCGAAGGCATCGGCGGCAGCAAGCGTGCGGCCGAGAAGGTGGCGGCCTCGGTCATGATCGAACGCGAAGGCGTCGGCGGCAGCAATGACAGTTGACGCAAGCGGCGATACGCCCGCCGCGACGCGCTGCGGCTTCGTTGCGCTGATCGGCGCCCCCAATGTCGGCAAGTCCACGCTGGTCAATGCGCTGGTCGGCGCAAAGGTCACGATCGTCTCGCGAAAGGTGCAGACGACGCGCGCGCTGATCCGCGGCATCGTCATCGAGAACAACGCGCAAATCATCCTGGTCGACACGCCCGGCATCTTCTCACCCAAGCGCCGGCTCGACCGCGCCATGGTCTCGACCGCCTGGAGCGGGGCGCATGACGCCGACCTCGTTTGCCTGCTGCTCGACGCCAAGACCGGGATCGACGAGGAGGCCGAAGCGATCCTCGCCAAGGCTTCAAGCGTCGGTCACGAGAAGATTTTGGTGATTAACAAGGTCGACCTGGTCCAGCGCGAGAAGCTCCTAGCGCTGGCTCAGGCCGCCAACGAGCGCATTCGATTCGCCAAAACATTCATGATCTCGGCGCTGTCGGGCGACGGCGTCGACGACGTCCGCCACGCGCTCGCCGAGATGGTGCCGCCGGGTCCGTTCCTCTATCCCGAGGACCAGATGTCGGATGCGCCGATGCGGCAGCTCGCGGCGGAGATCACCCGCGAGAAGATCTATCAGAAGCTGCACCAGGAATTGCCGTACCAGTCCACGGTCGAGACCGACAAGTGGGAGGAGCGCAAGGACAGGTCGGTGCGCATCGAGCAGACGATCTTCGTGGAGCGCGAAAGCCAGCGCAAGATCGTGCTCGGCAAGGGCGGCGCCACCATCAAGTCGATCGGCGCGGAGTCTCGCAAGGAGCTGATGCAGATCCTGGACGTGCCGGTGCATCTGTTCCTGTTCGTCAAGGTGCGCGAGAACTGGGGCGACGATCCCGATCGCTATCGCGAGATGGGCCTGGAATTCCCCAAGGAATAAGCAGCGGGATCCGATGAACGTGCCTCACAACGTCCAGCGCTTCGAAGCGCTGCTGTATGCATCGCTGATGCTGGATGCCCTGTCGGTTGCGGTGCAGGACCGCACGCCCAATGCCGAGATGACGGAACCGATGATCACGACGGCGACGCTGCTCGCCGGCGGGATGATCCTGCTCTTGGTCTATTTCGTCTGGCTTGCGGCGAGGTGGCGGAAGAACTGGCCGCGCTGGGTGCTGGTGGCGGCACTGGTATTGTCAGTGATCCAGCTCGCGCAGATCATCGGTGTGAAGGGGATGGAGCTGGACAGCGCCATCGAGATCGTCTCCTGCGCGCTGACGACGGCCGGGCTGTACTTCTCCTTCACCGGGGACGCGCAGGGCTGGTTCAACGCGTGAGATTTCGCGCGATGTCGTAGGGTGAGCAAAGGGGGCGCGCCGTGCCCAGAATTGACGTCGCACTGTGGATCAAAATTGGTGGGCATGCTTCGCTTTGCCGATCCTACGATCCCCCGAAATGCGCTAGACTTCATCCATGGAATGGACCGACGAAGGCATCGTGCTGGGAGTGCGACGGCATGGCGAATCGAGCGCCATCGTCGAGCTCCTGACGCGCGAGCATGGTCGGCACCTCGGGCTGGTGCGCGGCGGCGCCAGCTCGCGGATGCGGCCCCTCTTGCAGCCCGGCAACAGCGTCAGCGCGGTGTGGCGGGCGCGGCTCGACGAGCATCTCGGCACCTATGCGATCGAGGGCCTGAAGCTGCGCGCGGCGGCGCTGCTCGCGTCCTCGCATGGCGTCTACGGCGTCACGCATCTCGCTTCGCTTGCGCGTTTGCTGCCGGAGCGCGATCCGCACGAGGAGATTTTTGCGCTGCTCGAACATTCGCTCGACGATTTCGACGATATCGGCGGCGCGGCCGTACACCTCATCCATTTCGAGCTGGCGATGCTCTCTGAGCTTGGCTTCGGGCTGGCGCTGGAGAATTGCGCGGTGACCGGGGAGACCACGGACCTGATCTACGTCTCGCCCAAATCCGGCGGCGCGGTGTCGCGTACCGCGGGCGAGCCGTGGCGCGACCGGCTGCTGCGCCTGCCGCCGTTCCTGCGTCAGGGCGAGATGCACGGCGATCTCACCGAGCAGGACCTCCAGGACGGGTTCCGCCTCACCGGACTATTCCTGCTGCGCCACGTGCTGGAGCCGCGCGGGCAGGCCCATTCCGACGCCCGGGCGGGCTTCATCAACGCCTTGATGCGACAGCAGACGCGGACGGCGATATCAGCGTCGTGAGCTTTTCGCGGTACTGATTTGCCTTCGGACAGCGAGTTCCCCCGGAACCAAAACGGCTCGCTTGAAGTTGGGGCAGGTTCCACAATGGGGGCAGCCCAAATGTTGATCAGGGGATTTGCGCTCTCCGCAGCGCTGCTTACGGTCGCGCCTGACGCGATCGCTGGCGAGCCGCAGAGACATGGGCGCGGTCCCGTGGGGCGACCGAGGCCGAGATGGACGCCGCGCGCCGCTGCCTGACCCACGCGCCGGCGCAGGCCAAGACCGAGCCGGTGACCGCGGGCTGGGCCGGGCATTAGCGGCCCACAGGGAACCAATCCATCCTTGCCCGATTCGCTTCCACGGTTTAACCGGGCGGCATGGGAAAACGATTGATTCCGCCGGAGGAGCCGGCCGAAATTCACGAGGTGCCGCTGCGGGATGCGCTGGAAGAGCGCTATCTCGCCTATGCGCTCTCCACCATCATGCACCGCGCACTCCCCGACGCGCGCGACGGCCTGAAGCCGGTGCACCGGCGCATCCTCTACGGCATGCGCCTGCTCAGGCTCGACCCGGGCTCCGGCTTCAAGAAATCCGCCAAGATCGTCGGCGACGTGATGGGCTCGTTCCATCCGCATGGCGACCAGGCGATCTACGATGCCATGGTGCGCCTCGCGCAGGATTTCTCATCGCGCTATCCGCTGGTCGACGGCCAGGGCAATTTCGGCAATATCGACGGCGATAACCCCGCCGCCTACCGTTACACCGAAGCGCGCATGACCGACGTCGCGCGGCTTCTGCTCGAGGGCATCGACGAGGACGGCGTCGAATTCCGCGCCAATTATGACGGCCAGTCGAAAGAGCCCGTCGTGCTGCCCGGCGGCTTCCCGAACCTGCTCGCCAACGGCGCGCAAGGTATCGCCGTCGGCATGGCGACCTCGATCCCGCCGCACAATGCCGCAGAGCTCTGCGACGCTGCGCTGCATCTGATCGAGAAGCCCGACGCGAAATCCAAGTCGCTGCTCAGATGGGTCAAGGGCCCCGATTTCCCGACCGGCGGCATCATCGTCGATTCCAAGCAGGCGATCGCGGAAGCCTACACGACCGGCCGTGGATCTTTCCGCGTCCGTTCCAGGTGGTCGGTAGAGGAGGGCGCCCGCGGCACCTGGGTCGTCGTTGTCACCGAGATTCCCTGGCTGGTACAGAAGTCGAGGATCGTCGAGAAGATTGCCGAACTGCTCGACCAGAAGAAGCTGCCGCTCGTCGGCGAGGCCCGTGATGAATCGGCCGAGGACGTTCGACTCGTCATCGAGCCAAAGTCGAAGAATGTCGATCCGGCGCTGATGATGGAATCGCTGTTCCGGCTGACCGAGCTGGAAAGCAAGATCCCGCTGAACCTCAATGTGCTGATCAAGGGCCGCATCCCCAAGGTGGTCGGCCTTGCCGAAGCCTTGCGCGAATGGCTCGACCATTTGCGCGACGTCTTGATCCGCCGCAGCAACTATCGCAAGGCGCAGATCGAGCACCGGCTGGAAGTTCTCGGCGGTTTCCTGATCGCCTATCTGAACATCGATAAGGTGATCAAGATCATCCGCACCGAGGATGAGCCCAAGCCCGAGCTGATGAAGGCGTTCAAGCTCACCGAGGTGCAGGCGGAAGCCATCCTCAACATGCGCCTGCGCTCCTTGCGCAAGCTCGAGGAAATGGAGATCCGAACCGAGGACAAGAACCTCCGCAACGAGCTCAAGGGCATCAACGCAGTGCTCGCCTCCGAAGCCGAGCAGTGGAAGAAGGTCGGCGAGCAGGTCGGCAAGGTCCGCGACATGTTCGGGCCCAAAACTCCCCTCGGCAAGCGCCGCACCAGCTTTGCGGACGCACCCGAGCACGATCTCGCCGCGATCGAGGAAGCCTTCGTCGAGCGCGAGCCGGTGACCATCGTCGTCTCCGACAAGGGCTGGATCCGCACAATGAAGGGCCATGTCGAGGATCTCTCGGGGCTTACCTTCAAGCAGGACGACAAGCTCGGGTTCGCCTTCTTCGCCGAGACGACCTCGAAGCTTTTACTGTTTGCCACCAATGGCAAGTTCTACTCGCTCGATGTCGCGAAACTCCCGGGCGGCCGCGGTCACGGCGAGCCGATCCGCCTGTTCATCGACCTCGAGCAGGAGGCCGCGCCCGTTGCGCTGTTCGTCAACAAGGGCGGCCGCAAATTCCTGGTCGCGAGCCACGAGGGCCAGGGTTTCGTCGTCAACGAGGACGACTGTGTCGGCACCACCAAAAAGGGCAAGCAGATCCTCAACGTCGAGATGCCGAACGAGGCGCGCGCGATCACCGAGGTGACGGGCGATACCGTCGCGGTCATCGGCGAGAACCGCAAGATGCTGATCTTTCCGCTCGACCAGGTGCCGGAGATGGCGCGCGGCCGCGGCGTGCGCCTGCAGAAGTACAAGGACGGTGGCCTGTCCGACGTCGCGGTGTTCGATGCCAAGGCGGGCCTCACCTGGAAGGACTCCGCCGGCCGCGAATTCAGCGCGACCATGAAGGAGCTCGCCGAGTGGCAAGGCACCCGCGCCGACGCCGGCCGCCTGCCGCCGAAGGGATTCCCGAAGTCGAACAAGTTCGGACGGGTGATCGGGTAGGGCGGCTCGCGGGAATAGGATGAAGCCGAACTGTTGCCGTCCACACCGTTGTCATTCCCCGCGAAAGCGGGGAATCCAGTACGCCGCGGCCTTTCCGTATATGTCACCGTCTCTGGAATACTGGACCGCCCGCCTTCGCGGGCGATGACAGTGAAAGTGTGGAAAGGCTATCGTTCGACGTCAGGCGGTGAATGTTGCTTAGCGCGAGATGCGGCACGTCACTACTGCTCGACCAAGGCCTTCCATCGGCTCAGCTCCGACTGTCGCAGGCTCGCCCTTTCGCTGTCGAGCTCGGACTCGCGTTTGGCGGCGTCCGTCATCGCGGCCGCAGCACGATTATAGCCGTTGGCCGTGGACTGGAAGGGAAACACGAACTGGCCGTTCTCAATCCTATAGGTACCGAACTCGCGCATCAGCAGGGCCGCGCATTTCTCGTAGGCATTGTAATAATCTGCGCTTGCGGCGAGTTTTTTCGAGGCGAGCGCGATCCAGACCGTATGCTGCTCGTCGATCATCGCCATGAAGGACGACAATCGCTCGTCGCCGACGTTCACTGACCGGGCATCCTTCTCTACGTTCTCGCGCGCAGACCTGAGCTGCTCATTGTAGCGCGCCGCGGACGCCGCGACGTTGGCTTCTGCGGTCTTCAGGTCGCGCCGAAGTGCGTCAAGGTCATTGCGGCTGGCTGCGCCGAGATCGCCGAGACTCGGAAGGGGCCTTGGCGCGGCTTCATCAAGCAGCTTCTGGGCGGCAGCATCGATTTCGTTCATGTCCCTGTTTGCGAGTGCGACGAGCCTGAGGAGCTTGTTGGACGGATACTGCTCGATGGCTTGATCGAGCTCTCCAGGATCCGTCACGCCGCGCAACGCGGTGCGGCCTTCCCGCGCGGCCACGACGGTCTGAAGCTTGGACAGGTCGCCGGCGTAGTAGATAGCCCCCAGGCAGACAGCCGCAAGCAAGCCGAAGAGCAACAGGACGACTAGCAATCGTCCGCGTGGTTTGGCGACCTGATCCGAAGCCGATCCCACGAGGCGTGGACTCCTCTCGAACAACACCTCATATTACCGTCTTTCGCAGGGCCAGAGGAGTCCGTCTCCCTAGATCACCCCGACCAGGCGCAGCGCCACGCCTGCCGCGCATGAGCCCGCCAGCACCGTGAGCATGCCGAGCTTGAAGCGGAAGAGCGCGGTCGCGGCGCCGATCGACAGCACTAGCGCCGGGACGTCGACGCTCGACAGCAACGGTCGGTCGAAGGACAGCGGAAAGACGTTCACCGGTGCGGTCTCGCGGAACAGCGTGTGCAGCGCGAACCATATCGACAGGTTGAGGATCACACCGACGACGGCCGCCGTGATCGCACTGAGCGCGCCGGCGAGGCCCGTGTTGCCGCGCAGCCGCTCGATGTAGGGCGCGCCGACGAAGATCCAGAGGAAGCAGGGCGTGAAGGTGACCCAGGTCGCGAGCAATCCGCCGAGGGTCGCCGCGAGCATCGGCGGCAGGCCGCTCGATTCGCGGAAAGCGGCCATGAAGCCCACGAACTGGAGCACCATGATCAGCGGGCCCGGCGTGGTCTCGGCCATGCCGAGCCCGTCGAGCATCTCCTGCGGCTTCAGCCAGTGATAATGCTCGACTGCCTGCTGGGCGACGTAGGCCAGTACGGCATAGGCGCCGCCGAAGGTGACCAGCGCCATCTTCGAGAAGAACAGAGCGATCTGGCTGAACACGTTGGCCTCACCGAACGCGGCGAGCAGCGCTATCACCGGCAGCAGCCAGAGCGCAAGCCATACCGCGCCGACCCGGATGGTGCGCGCGGTATCGGGACGAACGTGATCAGGCACCGCTTCGCCGAGCATGCTGTCGATCGCGGCCGTGTTGCTGCCATGGCCGTGGCCGGCCGGCGCGAATTCCGGGCGGCCGCTCCTGGCGCCGACATAGCCGATCAGGCCGGCAGCGATGATGATGATCGGGAAGGGAACCGCGAAGAAGAAGATCGCGACGAAGGCGATCGCGGCGAGCGCGATCATGATTCGGTTCTTCAGTGCGCGCTTGCCGACGCGCACCACCGCCTCGACAACGATGGCGAGCACGGCGGCCTTCAGCCCGAAGAACAGCGCCTCGACGAAGCTGACATTGCCGTAAGCTGCATAGATATAGCTCAAGCCCATGATGGCGATGATGCCCGGCACGATGAACAGCCCGCCCGCCACCAGCCCGCCGGCGGTGCGATGCAGGAGCCAGCCGACATAGATGGCAAGCTGCTGCGCCTCCGGTCCCGGCAGCAGCATGCAGTAGTTCAGCGCATGCAGGAAACGGCCCTCCGAGATCCAGTTCTTCTCCTCGACCAGGATGCGGTGCATCACCGCGATCTGGCCCGCCGGCCCGCCAAAACTCAGGCAGGCGACGCGGACCCAGACGCGAAAGGCTTCGCTGAAGCTGATGCCGTGACCGGCATCAGCTCCTGCTTGAACAGCGCGGGTATCCATTACGCCTTCACCTTGTTGGTCGGCCAGTTGTGGGTCTCGGTGGTGGCGTCGCGGCACCAGCGGTAGAAGGCGTCGTAGAGCGTCATGCCGGCTTCAAGCTGCGCGAGGTCGTCGTCATACATCCGCGACAGCCCGAGGGACGCCGCGAGCAGGCCGGCCGCCTCCGGAGCGAGGTCGGGGCGCGCCGTGTCGGCGCCGCGCACGAGCGTTGCCAGCCGCTGCAAGGGTGGCGTGGCGAGCCCGAACTCCTCCACCATTACGTCGAAGGTGCAGAGCTCGCCGCGATGGCTCCAGAACACGTTTTCGATGTCGAAGGGCGCTGCGCCAAAGCGCTCGCCGACGCCGACCACTTCGGGTGGCGTCACGTACAGGAACACCGCATTGGGATCGACGAAACGGCGGATCAGCCAGGGGCAGGCGATGCGGTCGACCTTCGGCCGCGCGCGCGTCACCCAGATGGTCCGCCCCCTGTCATCACGTGGCGGCAGCTTGCGTGTGTCGACCAGCGGCAGTTTTGCTGCCTTCCAGCCCTCGAAGCCGCCCTCGAGCGTCTCGGCCTGCACACCGAGCTGGCGGAGCCACGCTGCGGTGCCCTGCGCAAGCTTTTCGCCGCGCAGGCAGGAGACGATGGCAGAGCGGCCGGCGAATTCGCCGCCCCAGTCCGGAACGTTGTCGGGACTGAGCTTGATGGAGCCGGGGATCAGCCGCCGGTCGGCGGCAAAATCCTCCTCCGTCCGCACGTCGATCAGGGTGGGGGTATTGGCCGTGCCGATCAGGCGCGCCAGCTTGTCGGATGATATCGTCGTGAAAGTAGACATGATGCGTCCTCGCAAGAACCGAACGGGACGCGATACTTGGGCATGTCGCCTCGTGGGGAGATCGCTCAAATCCCCATGGCTCTAATTACAGCGAAACCGCGCTGGTCTGTCAATCGCCGGTTTCGCCGGCAATCAGCGTTAGTAAGGTATGCTGTCAGGGCCTATATTAGGCGCAGAAATCCGCGCCTGGAGATATCACGATGCATTCACATTCCATCGAACAATGGACGCATGATCACGCGTTCCTGGGCGAGCGGCACGACGAGAATGAGCGGCGCACCTGGTTCGTGGTCGTCCTGACGCTGGTGATGATGGTCGGTGAGATCCTGGCCGGTTCCCTGTTCGGCTCGATGGCGTTGCTCGCCGACGGCTGGCACATGGGCACCCATGCGGCAGCCCTCGGCATCGCCGCGTTCGCCTACCGCTTCGCGCGCCGGCACCTCGGGAACGCGCACTTCACGTTCGGCACCGGCAAGTTCGGCGATCTTGCCGCCTTTTCCAGCGCGATCATTCTGGGATTGATCGCGGTGGAGATTGCCTATGAGAGCGTGCTGCGGCTGATCACGCCGGTGCCAATCGTATACGGTGAGGCGATCGCGGTTGCGGCCCTTGGCCTGTGCGTCAACCTGGCGAGCGCGTGGCTGCTGCGCGACAGCCATGACCACCACCATCATGGCCATGATCACGGCCACAGCCATGTGCATGATGATCACGACGATCATGACCATGATCATCACGGCCATCACCACCATCACCACGATAACAATCTTCGCGCCGCCTACGTCCATGTCATGGCGGATGCCGCGACCTCGGTGCTGGCGATCGCGGCACTCGCCGTCGCGATGTATTCGGGATGGGTCTGGGCCGATCCGGCCGTCGGCCTGATCGGCAGTGCGGTGATCGCGAGCTGGGCGTTCGGCCTGGTCAAGGCCTCGGGCGCGGTGCTGCTCGACGTGCGCGCGGACGAGAAGCTGGAGCGCACCATCCGTGCGCGGATGGAAGTCGGCGACGACCGCGTCACCGATCTGCACCTCTGGCAGGTCGGGCCCGGCCATTGCGCCGTGCTGGTCTCGGTGGTGTCGGATGCACCCAAGCAGCCGGCCGTCTACAAGAGGCGGCTCGCCGGCCTGAAGGGGCTGAGCCACGTCACGGTCGAGGTCGAGACCTGTCCGCACTGATGTGATCCGCTGCTTCGGGAATTTTTGCCCCGCGCCGGGTTTGGTCCTGAGGTCGACACGCGACCATGCGCGTCACGGTGAAAGGAACAGGAACAATGCGTCGGATCGGCCTTGCATTCTCCGCCATCGCCCTTGTGCTCGGCGCCGCTGCGGCTCCTGCGCAGTCCCAGAAATCCGGCGTAGAAAAGCTCTACATCCTCAATTGCGGCGAAGGCACCGCCGGCGACATCTCGCGTTGGACGCCGGGCCTGAACGAAGGCAAGTCGATGGACTTCGTCGACACCTGCTATCTCATCAGGCACGGGCAGGACTGGTTCCTGTGGGACACCGGCATTGCCGATGCCGTCGCCGCGATGCCCAATGGGCTTGCGCCCGCCGATCCCAAGGCCGTCACCTGGCGGCGTCCGAAGACGCTACAAGCCCAGCTCGGGCAGATCGGGGTGAAGCCGGCCGACATCAAGATGATGGGCGTCTCGCACACCCATCCCGATCACATCGGTAATGTCGAAATGTTTCCGCAGGCCATGCTCTACGTGCAGAAGGCCGAATATGACTGGCCCGGCGCCAACAACGAGCCGCGCTTCAAACCCTCGCATCCCGTCGAGTTGCTCGTGGGCGACAAGTACGTGTTCGGCGACGGCAGCGTGACCATCCTGTCGACGCCCGGGCACACGCCCGGACATCAATCGCTGCTGGTGAAATTGCCGAAGATCGGTGCGGTGCTGTTGTCCGGCGACGCCGTCCACTTCAAGGACAATTGGGACAACCGCCGCGTGCCTAGCATGAACGTCAACAAGGACCAGAGCTCGGCCTCGATGCAGAAGATCGCCGATACGCTGGGCAAGGAAAAGGCGCAGCTCTGGATCAACCACGACAAGGCCCAGCGCGACGGCCAGAAGCTGGCGCCGGAGTTTTACGACTGAGGTCCCGCAAGGACTGCGATCCCGCGGGGGAGCTGACTCTGCTGCCATGACGGTGGCAGCAGAGCCGTGCTAGGTGCCCGCATCTAGCTCCGTGAGGGAACGCCCGTGGGAGAGTGGATCGGGGTTGCGATCGCGCTGGCGTCCAGCAGTCTCGGCGGCACCGCGGCGGCGATCACCCGCTATCTCGTCGGCGGAGGCGACCCGATCCTTCTTGCGATCCTGCGCTGGGGCATCGGCTTTGCCTGCCTGTTGCCGAGTGCGCTCCTGATCGGCGTCCGCTGGCCGTCACGGCGCGACCTGCCGGCCGTGGCGCTGCTCGGCGTCTGCTTCTTCGGCTTGTTCTTCATCTTCTACAATATCGCGGTGTCCTACACGACCGCCGCGCGCGCCAGTCTCGCGTTGGCCACGCTGCCGCTCCACACCATGGTGGTCGGCGCGCTTCTCGGCGTCGAGCGGCTGACGGCGCGCAAGGTCACCGGCGTCGGCATCGCAGTGGTCGGCGTGACGGGGGCGCTCGCGGCGGGGCTGGCGCTAAGCCCGCCGGGTGCCTGGCGTGGCGAGCTGATCATGACCGGGGCCGTGTTCTGCATGGCGTTCTACAATGTGCTGTCGCGCCCCTTGATGCAGCGCTCCAGCGCGCTCGGCTTTCTCACGGTCGGCATGGGCGCGGGCGCCGTCGCGCTGATCCTGGTGGGCTTTCTGCGCGGCAGCTTTGCGGCGCTCGATCATTTCACGGCGGCGCAGTGGACCGCCGGTGTCTATCTCGGCGTTGGCGGTGGCGCGCTTGCCTTCATCCTCTGGGTCAAGGCGCTGGAACGTGCGACGCCGACCCGCGTCGCCAATACGATGACGGTCAATCCGATCGCGGCAGCCTTGCTCGCAGCGCTGCTGGTCGGCGAGCCGATCACGCCCAATCTGCTCGCCGGGCTCGTCGCAGTGTTCGCCGGCATCTGGATCGCCACCAGCGAGGCAAAGAGCTGGCCGCGGGTATGATCAATCCGGCCGGTCCTCGGCAGGGATCAGAAACAGCGCAGCCAGCGCCGAGAGGCTGAGCGCGGACGAGACGATCAGCACCTTGGCTCCCATGACGTCGATGAGCAGACCGAAGGCGAGTGGCGCTACCGCCTGCGCCATGCGCGCCGGCGCGCCGATGATGCCGAGGCGATAGCCGAAATCCTTCGGGCCGAAGATCGCGAGCGGCAGCGTGCCGCGCGCAATCGTCAAAATGCCGTTGCCGGAGCCGTGGAACAGCGCGAAGGCGCTCGCCGCGGCGCCGCCGAAGATCGCCACGATCACCGCGCCGATCGGGTGGGTGAGGCAGGCGAGCCGCGTCGACCACAGCGGATGGAAGCGGCTGAGGAAACCCGCTTCGAGAATGCGCGCGCCGACCTGTGCCGGGCCGATCAGCGCGCCGGCCGCGATCGCCTCGACGGGCGTCGCGCCGGTGGTCTCGAGAATGCGCGGAAAATGCGCGGCCATCGCACCGGTCACGGTCCAGACCGCGGCGAAGATGAAGGCGAGCAGGATCATGGTGCGGTCGAGCGGCAAATGCGGCTTCGTCGCGGTCGCCGCGGCCTGCTTTGCGCCCTTGATCGCCGGCAGCACGAAGCAATTCAGGGGCAGGCCGATCAGGATGTTGGCGGCCGCCCAGGCAAAACAGGTATCGCGCCAGCCGATATGCGATAGGCCCCAGGCGGTGAGGGGCCAGCCGACGGTCGAGGCAAACCCCGCCATCAGCGTGATGCCCGTGATCGAGCCGCGTGCCTCGGTGCCGTAGATGCGGCCAAGCGCGGCGAAGGCGGCATCATAGAGTCCCATCGCCATGCCGATGCCGAGCACGAGCCAGGCGATCGCCATCACCGTGATGGATTGCGAGAACCCAAGCAGCACGAGGCCGGCGGCAATCGTCACGTTGGAGGCCGACAGAACCTGCCGTCCGCCGACGAGGTCTATCTGTCGCCCGATGCGCGGGCCGAGCATCGCGGAGATGACGAGCGACGCCGAGAACGCGCCAAAGATCCAGTTGGAGGAGACGCCGAGGTCATGCGCCATGGGATCGGCGAGCAGCGCCGGCAGGTAGTAGCTGGAGGCCCAGGCCAACGTCTGCGTGGTGCCAAGCGCCAGGATGATCGGAAGCTGTCGCTGGCTCATATCCTGGCGTTTCTGGTTCGAGTCGGCGGCGATGTCATCGATCGCATTTGCGGCCCGCGGGCAGAGCGCGTCAACCGCGCCTGCGGCATATTCGGCCTGCAGTAGGCGAGAGCCTTGAGGCTGCACGGCCTGCGAGCGGCTTCCGCCTTTCGCTCGTCACGAATGCACGCCATAATGGCGCATGCAATTGACCTCCCGCCTCGAGCTGATGAACTGGCTGACCGGCCAGGGTCTCACCGGCCTGCCCGAAAATGAACTGCTCCGCGGTTTCTGCGAGCGCTGCCGCGCCGAAGGGCTGGAACTCTCGCGTGGGCTCGTCGTCATCGACACGCTGCATCCGATCTATGAGGGCCGTGGCTTTCGCTGGAGCGACCGGCCGAGCAATGAGAGCGACGTGTTCGAATACGGCTCGACCGCCGAAGGCGATGCCGCCAGGAGCTGGCGCCGCTCGGTGTTCTTTCACATGCTGGAGCACGGCCACGATGAGATGGTGATCGATCTCGCCGACGCGGCGTCGCTCGATTTTTCGCAGATCGGCGAACTCGCCGAAAAGGGACACCGGCACTATCTCGGCTTCGTGCACCGCTTCGGCGAGACTGGTGCGCTCGGCCTGATGGATTGCCTCTATTCCTGTTGGACCACGCGTCGCGCCGACGGCTTCAGCGAAGCCGAGCTCGCCGCGCTACGCGATCTCGTGCCGGTGCTGGGGCTCGCAATCAAGTCGGCACAGCAGGTCGACATCGTGCGTACGCTGGGCCGCGTCTATCTCGGACGCGATGCCTCCGAGCAGGTCTTGCGCGGACGCATCTCGCGCGGCGTTACCGAACGCATAAACGCCGTGCTGTGGTACTCTGATTTGCGCGGCTCGACCGGAATCAGCGAGAGCATAGGGCCGGACGAGATTATCCCGTTCCTCAACGACTACGCGCAGGCCGTGATCGATGCGATCCACGATGCCGGCGGCGATGTGTTGAAGCTGATCGGCGACGGCGTGCTCGCGATGTTCACCGACGGCGACATGGCGGCGGCGCGCCGTGCGGCGCTGCGGGCCGAACATCTGTTCCGCAAGAACGCCGTGGCATTGAATACGCGGCGGGCGGCCGACGGCCGTCCGACCACGTCGGCCTATATCGGCCTCCATGTCGGCGAAGTCTTCTACGGCAATATCGGCAGCGAGGACCGGCTCGACTTTACGGTGGTGGGGCCGACCGTCAACGAGGTCAGCCGCATCGCCTCGATGAGCCGCTCGGTCGACCGCGAGCTGTTGGCATCGGCGGAATTCTACCAGGGCTTAGATGCCACCGGCCGCCGCTATCTCGTCTCCACCGGCCGCTACGCGCTCCGCGGCATCGGTCGCGCCCAGGACCTCTATACGCTCGATCCGGATATCGATGCGAGCGAACCGGTGACGGGGAGCTACGAGCGGTATCTGGCGGGTTAGGCCCGGCTATCTCAACACACTCCGTCATTGCGAGCGCAGCGAAGCAATCTAGAGTCTTTCCACGGGTGCATTCCTGGATTGCTTCGCTGCGATCGCAATGACGAGGTGGCACTAGCACGCGCGCACCGGTGCGCCGTCCTCCACCATGTCCGGCTGCCGGTCCAGCGCCACGGCGGGCGAGAGCAGGATCACCAGCGCCTGCACGGCGAACACCGCTGCCGCGAGATAGAGGCATGCCTCCGCGCTCCAGAAGCCGCCGACGACTGCGCCGAGCGCCGAGCCGAGCGGGCGGGCGCCGTAGCTCATGATGTTGATTGCGGAGACGCGGCCGAGCAGGCGCGGCGGCGTCACGGACTGACGCAAGGTTGTGGTCGAGATCACCCAGAGAATCGGCCCGACGCCGAGCAGGAAGAAGCTCAAGCCTGCAAGCCAGGGCGAGGGGACCAGCACCGTCAGTGCCATCACCACCGCGGCAATGAGGCCGGTGACCGGGCCGAGGCCGATGACGGTGCCGAAGGCGATGCGGCGCATTACGCGCGTCGCAACCAGCGCGCCGATCACCATGCCGACGCCGTACATCGCCAGCACGATGCCGACGCCTGTGGCCGACAGGCCGAGATGCCGCACGGCATAGGGTACGAACACCGCGAGCTGCAGGAACCAGCCGGTATTGAAGATGAATTGGGTGACGAACACCGGCCGCAGCAGCGCGTGGTGGAACACGAAGGCGGCGCCTTCGCGGATATCCTGGAACGGATGGCGCCGCGGGGTGGGCGCACGGGCGGGTTCGTAGAGGCCGGAGAGCAGCGCCACGGCGATGGCCGAAAGCGCAGCGGCAAAGGCGAAGGCGGGGCTCGCCCCAAGCCAGCCGACCAGGGTGCCGCCGAGCGCAGGACCGCTGGCAAAGGCGATGGTGCGCGCGAGTTCGATCCGCGCATTCGCTGCCGGCAACAGCTCCGAACTGACCAGCGAGGGCACCAGCGCCGGGGCGGCCACGCTATAGACGACGGTGCCGCACACCGCGGCAAAGCCGAGCAGCGCGAGCAACGGTAGGTTGAGCGCGCCGAGCCAGAGCAGCAGCACGATAGCCGCGAGCGCAGCCGCCCGCAGCGCCTCGGCGCCCGCCATCAGCGAGCGCCGGGAGATGCGATCGGCGAGCAGGCCGGCCGGAATCGCAAACAGCACGAAGGGCAGGGTGAGCGCGGTTTGCAGCAGGCCGGTCTGGCCTTCCGCGACGCCGAGCGTCAGCACGGCCACGATGGGCGCGGCCGCGAGTGCGATCTGCTCGGCGGACTGCGCCGCCAGGTTGGACCAGGCGAGGCGGTTGAACGTGTCGGGAAGACGAGAGGTCGTTGTCATGGCACATGTCCTGCAAAGTCGATCACGTGCCAGTATTTCCTTCAGGCGACCGCCAAACCCACCCGCTTCCCGACAGGATGGGAACCGGTGCGCCTAGATGCAGTTGCAAATGAGTTGCAATAAGGTCCGACTTCGGTATTCTGCCAGCATGGATGCCCGTTCGCCCGATTTGACCCCTGACGCTGCCGGTTGGCGCACTGATGCGCCCACCGCCAAAAGCCTTGCCGAGGTGAATGCCACGGTCGCCGTTCCGGCCGCAGGCCGCTGGTGGCGACGACTGCTCGCTTTTGTCGGTCCGGGCTACCTCATCTCGGTCGGCTACATGGACCCGGGCAACTGGGCGACCGACCTCGCCGGCGGGTCGAAGTTCGGCTACACGCTGCTGTCTGTCATCCTGCTCTCGAACTTGATGGCGATCCTGCTGCAATCACTCGCGGCAAGGCTCGGCATCGTCACCGACCGCGATCTCGCGCAGGCCTGCCGCGCGACCTATTCGCCTGGTGTGAACTTCCTGCTCTGGCTCGCCTGCGAGGCGGCGATCATCGCCTGCGATCTCGCCGAGGTCATCGGCACCGCGATCGCGCTGAAGCTCCTGTTCGGCATTCCCCTGATCGGCGGCGCGCTGCTCGCCGCGCTCGACGCCTTCCTGCTGCTGCTTCTGATGAACCGCGGCTTCCGTTTCCTGGAAGCCTTCGTCATCGCGCTGCTTGCCGTGATCGCGATCTGCTTCGCGGTCCAGATCGCGGCCGCGGCGCCGCCGGTCGCGGAGGTCTTGCGCGGCTTTGCGCCGAAGGCAGAGATCTTCACCAATCCGGAGATGCTCTACCTCGCGATCGGGATCATCGGCGCCACCGTGATGCCGCACAATCTCTATCTGCACTCCTCGATCGTGCAGACGCGCGCCTATGAGCGCAACGATGCCGGCCGGCGTGAGGCGATCAAATGGGCGACGACGGACTCGACCGTCGCGCTGATGCTCGCGCTGTTCATCAATGCCGCGATCCTCGTGGTCGCAGCGGCGACCTTCCACAGAAGCGGCCATTCCGACGTCGCCGAGATCGGCCAGGCCTTCGAGCTGCTGTCGCCGCTGCTTGGCCTCGGCATCGCTTCGACGCTGTTCGCGGTGGCACTGCTCGCCTCGGGCCTCAACTCGACGGTGACGGCGACGCTGGCGGGGCAGATCGTGATGGAAGGCTTTCTCGACCTGCGCCTGCCGAGCTGGGCGCGCCGTCTGCTCACGCGCGGCATCGCGATCGTTCCGGTAATCATCGTGACGGCGATCTATGGCGAGCGCGGTACGGCCGATCTCTTGGTGTTCAGCCAGGTCGTGCTGTCGATGCAGCTTCCCTTCGCGGTCATCCCCTTGGTGCGCTTCGTCTCCGACCGCCGCAAGATGGGCAAGTTCGCGATTTCCGCGTCCGTCGCGGCAATCGCGTGGATCGTCGCGGGCGTGATCGTGATTTTGAACCTGAAGCTGCTGTTCGATACGATGTTCGGGTAATTGCGCAGCGGCCGCACCGAAGCCCGGTTGTCCGTTATGCCTTACGACGGGCCTTTCGGGGCTTGGACGGTTGGGACACCACGCGGCGTCGCGGCTCATATGGGCTGAACGGATTCACATCGAGATCGACAATCTTCACGCATTGCTGGCGCTCGCGATGACTTGAGCCCGCGTGCCATTCACCACTGCGGAGTTCGACGTTGCGCATCTCGGCGACCTTGAGGCACTTCCATTCGCCTTCGGGCGGCAGACCTTTGCTGGAGCCCCCAGCAAACTGAAAGGCAAGCGTGTATTCCTGGCCATCGGTATGGCCCAATATTGCGGGGCAGATTGCGCGCGGGTGGCCTTGATAGAAGCAGAGCACTTGCTGTCGCTCGATCATCGCCCGTGCGATCAAGTCATAGGTGCTCGACAAGGACGCCTCCTTGGCCGTTGCGACCTTTCACGTTTTCCATTGAACGGCCCCGACGAGACCGGCGCCGGTCAGTCCTGCGGCTCGGACGCATCATCTCCCTGTGCGTCGACGCGCAGCCAGCCCGACGGCGCGAGGCGCTGCTGCGGCAGGAAGCGGGCCTTGTAGTCCATCTTCTTCGAGCCTTCGATCCAGTAGCCGAGATAGACGTAGGGCAGTCCCTGGCGGCGGGCGCGGGCGATGTGGTCGAGGATCATGAAAGTGCCGAGCGAGCGGCTGACCTGGCTCGGCTCGAAGAAGGAATAGACCATCGACAGCCCGTCGCTGAGCACGTCGGTGAGTGCGACTGCGAGCAGCTCCTCGCCACGGCCGGTGACGCCGCTGTCGGGGCCGCGCCTGCGGTACTCGATGATGCGGGTCTCGACATGGCTGTCCTCGACCATCATGGCGTAGTCGAGCACGGTCATGTCGGCCATGCCGCCGTGGCGGTGGCGGGCGTCGAGATAGGCGCGGAACACCGAATATTGTTCGGAGGTCGGTACCGCGCTGCGCTGCTCGCCGATCACGTCGGCATTGCGCGCCAACACTTTGCGGAAATTACGGGAGGGACGGAACTCGTTGGCGATAACCCGGACCGAGACGCAGGCGCGGCACTGATCGCAGGCGGGCCGGTAGGCGATGGACTGACTCCGGCGGAACCCACCATGGGTCAGGAGGTCGTTCAGGTCGCCGGCGCGATCCCCGACGAGGTGCGTGAACACCTTGCGCTCGTGCCGGCCTGGCAGATAGGGGCAGGGGGAGGGCGCCGTGAGGTAAAACTGGGGGGTATCGCGCGAGTGCTGGGTCAAGGTGCGTCGTAGGCCTCCGAAGTAGATATAAGCATCGCGCTACGGAGGCCGGCGGTCAATCGATTAGCTCAATAGGTTCGCGCCGCGTGAGGGGCAGGTGCGCGGACCGAATTGTTAATCACGACGGTTCCGAGCACGACATCGTGCAGCAGGCGCCGGCGGCCGTTGAACAGGCCGACCAGGACCACGAAGGGTGAAAGGAACGAGACCGACACCCAGAACAGCACGGCATGCGTGGCACCGAGCACGAAATAGCCGGGCGCGCCGTACCAGGTGCGCAACTCCAGATCCATGACCCGCATGCCGATCGTCGCCGACGACGGACCACCGATGCAGGCGCCGTAGTAGACGATGGCCCAGATCACCGATGCCGGCCAAGCCAGCCAGAACAGCGCCCAGCCGAGGCCGAGCGTGACCACGCCGAACACGGCGATGAAGAGGTAGCCGAGGATGACCGGTACCGAGATCACGATCAGGTCGATCAGGAAGGCGAACACCCGCCGCGTCGCAACGCCGCGGAACAGTTCCGGGTGCAAATAGGGATCATAGACATGCGGCTGCACGCCGCCATCATTGCGCCAGGCATTGTCCGGGTCCGAATACGACATAGTCGGTCCTTTCAAGGGAAAACTCCCGTGCCAGGACATGGGAACAGGCCGTCCTCGTGCCAAGGGTGCCCGGGTATTAACAAGCGGAAATATTCCGGCGATTCCGCGCTTGACGCCGCGAGTCGGCTCGGTCGCTCTCCCGCCCATGCTCTCTATCAACTTGAACAGTTGAACGAGGCCGCGCCGCCGGTACGACCCAAGAGAGTGCAGCAACGGCGCAACGATGCGGCTAGCGAACTGACGACAAAACTCACCGCCCCTTGAAGTTCGCCGTGCGCCGCTCTTCCGTCGCCTTGACGCCTTCCTTGAAATCTTCCGTGGCGCGCAGCCGCGTCTGCTCGGCGAGCTCATGGTTGGTCGCGGCCAATACGCGGTCGGCCAATCCTGCGCGCATCGTGGCGCGGGTGGAGATGAGGCCGAGCGGCGAGCACTCGGCGATCTCGCCGGCGAGCTTCATCGCGGCGGATTTCACCTGGTCCTGCGGCACCAGCTCGTTGGCGAGGCCCCATTTGTAGGCCTCTTCGCCGGTGACGCGGCGGCTGGTGTAGAACATCAGCTCGGCGTTGTTCTTGCCGATCAGCTCGGGCAGCGTCACCGTCAGGCCGAAGCCGGGGTGGAAGCCGAGCTTGGTGAAGTTTGCGGCGAAGCGCGCCTCGGGGCAGGTGATGCGGAAATCCGCGGAGACCGCGAGGCCCAATCCGCCGCCGATGGCCGCGCCCTGCACGGCCGCGACGATCGGCTTCTTGGCGCGGAAGATGCGCACGGCCTGGATGTAGAGATGGTTGATGGAGCCGAGGCTGTCGGCCGGATCGCCCTTTGCCGTTCTCTCGGCCGCGCGTGCCTCCTGCTCCTGCCGGGCCGGGTCGTTGAAATTGGCGCCGGCGCAGAACGCCTTGCCCTGCGCCGACAGGACGGACGCGCGGATCTCGATGTCGCGATCGAACTCGTCGAGCGCGTCCGCGATCTGGTTGATCAGCGAAATGTCGAAGAAGTTGAGCGGCGGGCGGCGGATCTCGATGGTGCCGACGTGCCCGATCTTCTCGACGCCGATATCCTTGTAGGTGCTCATGATGATCCTCGAATGATTAGCGCAGGCCAAGTCCGCGCGATTAGCGCAGACCGAGCCCGCGGGCGATGATGCCGCGCAGCACCTCGGTGGTGCCGCCCTGGATGGTGAGTTTCGGCGCGGTCTTGATGGCGAAATCGAGCTGCCGCTCCAGCGTTTCGCGGTTGGTCGCGGTCTCCTCGACGAAGGCGGCGAGGTCGCGCACGCGGTGCGGAAGCTGCTGCTCCCACACCGTGCCGATGTCCTTGACGATGGAAGCTTCCACCACCGGCTCCTTGCCGGCCTGGAGCATGCCGGCAACGGAGACCGACATGCGCCGCATGGTGTGGAGCTGCGCCACCAGCCGGCCGATGCCTTCGGCGCTGCGCGTGTCCGGATCGCTGCCGACCGCGCGCACCAGCTCGGTCAGCACGTAGTAGGTCTCCAGGAAGCGCTCGGGGCCGCTGCGCTCATAGGCGAGCTCCGATGTCGCCTGCTTCCAGGCGCCGTCGACTTCGCCGAGCACGTGATCGTCTGGGATGAAGTAGTCGGTGAAGACGACTTCGTTGAACTCGTACTGACCGGTGATCTGGCCGATCGGGTTCACCTTGATGCCCGGCTGCTTCATCTTGACCAGGAACTGGGTCAGGCCGTGGCGGCGGTTTTCCTTGGTCGGCGGCGAGGTGCGGAAGATCGCGATCATGTAGTCGGCGATATGCGCCGATGAGGTCCAGATCTTGGTGCCGTTGATGAGATAGCCGCCATCGGTCTTGGTCGCGCGCGTCTTCGCCGCGAACAGGTCTGAGCCCGAATTCGGCTCGCTCATGCCGATGGCAAAGCACAGCTCGCCGCGACAGATGCGCGGCAGGATCTCCATCTTGATGTGCTCGGGAGCATACTTCAAAAGCACCGGCCCGCTCTGGCGGTCGGCGACGAAGAAGCGCCGCGTCGGCGCATTGGCGACGCGCATCTCTTCCGTCACGACATAGCGCTCGAGGAAGGAACGTTCCTGGCCGCCATATTTCTTCGGCCATGTCATGCCGAGCCAGCCCTTGGCGCCGACCCGGCGGGAAAATTCCGGCGCGTCGGTGTCCTCGCGGTTGGGCTTGTGCGGATCAAAGGTGCCGGCGGCGATTTCCTCAGCGAGGAAGGCGCGCACTTCCTTGCGGAGCTGCTCGCATTCGGGAGGGAGGCGGATCGGATCGAAACGGAGGGCAGCAGTCATTGATGTCTCGTCCTCTGATCAGCGCGAAGCCACGAGCGGCCACAATTCATCGGCGCCGCGACTGGCAACCAGCCTGCCGAGTTCGACGGCCCAGTGACTCTCCGAGCCGAAATCGTCGCGCCAGGCCAAAGCCCGCAGCGAGTAGCGGTGCAGGATGTGCTCCATGGTGAAGCCGATCGCTCCGTGCACTTGATGCGCGATGCTGCCGCCCTTTTCCGCGGCTTCGGCGCAACGGATCTTTGCCGAGGCGGCCTCGAGGTAGATCTCGTCATCGAAGGCTTTTGCATTCGCGACGGCGTCGGCGGCTGAGGTCGCAGCCGCGAGCGCCGCGGCGGACTCGCCGGCGAGGCGGGCGAGATTGTGCTGCACGGCCTGGAATTTCGAGATCTTCTTCTCGAAGGCGACCCGCTCGTTGGAATAGCGCACGGAAATGTCGAGCATCGACTCCAGCGCACCGGCGATCTGTAGGCTGCGCGCGACGCCGCCCATCAGCATCAGGGTGATCTGGTCAAAAGCGTTTGGCGCCGGCTTGATGGTGACGGGATCGACGTTGTCGAGAGTCACCGCGTCGCTGTGGTCGTAGCCGACATTGAGTCCGGCTTCGATCCGCACTTTGGCCGCGTCGACCAGCGCAATCGAGACGCCATCCTTGCCGTGCACCAGCACCGCAAAATGCCTGGCCGCCTTCGCAAAGGGTACGCCGCGGGCGCGGCCGGAGAGCGAACCGTCGGCGTTGAGCGTGATGCGATCCTTCGGGCTTGCCGGCACGACCGTCATCTCGCCGTCGGGGGAGGCGATCTTCGCCTGCGCGAGCAACCAGCCCGCGAGCATGGTCTCGGCCAGCGGAACCGCGATCGCAAAGCGTCCGGCGGCGTTGAGCAGGGCAAAGCCGTCGGCAAGGCTCGCGCCGGAGCCACCGAGATCCTCCGGCACCCAGGACCGCGGCAGGCCGGCTTCGCTCAGCGCCTGCCACAGCGGCGCCTTCCACGCGTCCTTCTTGTCGTTATTGATGGTTTGCGGATCGGCGAGATCGGCGAAGATCTTCTCCGCGGTCTCGACGACGATATTGTCACTCTCCGCCACAGCGTTCCCCGTGTTTTGCCATTGGCACGCCCGGCCCGGTGGCAGGCGCGCGGGTCTCTTCTTGCGCCCGATGATCGGAAAAAGCCATGGCCGTGACAAGCGTTGATCGCAGGTCCATCTGCGGCGCGGGCATGGGCAGAAAGACTAATTCCGCTTTGCGGAGTTTGGTCGATTTGCAGGGCGCGGCAAACTCGCTAAACAGAGCCCCTTACATCCAAGAGCTTGCATTCAACTCAGGGGAAGGAAATCCGGATGGCAAAGGACGGCTTGTGCGCAATCGTGACGGGGTCCGCATCCGGCCTCGGGGCGGCGACCGCGCAAATTCTCTCGCGGAGCGGCGCGCGGCTCGTCATCAACTATTCCTCCAGTCAGAAGGAAGCCGAGTCGACCGCCGAGGCCTGCCGCAAGGCGGGCGCGGCGGAAGTTGTGATCGTACAGGGCGATGTCTCGCGCGATGAGGATTGCCGCAAGATCGTTGCGGCGGCCGCGCCCTGGGGTCGGCTCGACGTGCTCATCAACAATGCCGGCACCACCAAGCACGTCGCCCATGGCAATCTCGACGGGCTCTCCTCGGAGGATTTTCAGCGGCTGTTCGGCGTCAACACCATCGGACCGTTCCAGATGGTGCGCGCGGCGCGCAGCCTGCTCGAAGCCGGCGCGAATGCATCGGGGCGGCCGTCGGCGGTGGTGAACGTGTCCTCGGTCGCCGGCATCAGCGGCGTCGGCTCGTCGATCGCCTATGCCGCGAGCAAGGGTGCGCTCAACACCATCACGCTGTCGCTGGCGCGCGCGCTTGCGCCGCTGATCCGCGTCAACACGGTCTGCCCCGGCTATATCGATACGCCCTGGTTCACCAAGGGCCGCGGTGAGGAAGGTGCCAAGCAGGTTCGCGATAATGTGGTGGCGAAGGTGCCGCTGAAGGTCGCGTCAACGGCAGAGGACATCGCGCAGCTTGTCTGCTTCCTCGCAACGCCGGCGTCGAGCAACATGACCGGCGAGATCGTGCGCATGGATGCCGGGCTGCATTTGATTACGTAACTCGTCATTGCGAGCCAACGGGTCCGCGCGGAGCGCGGCCCGATGACAGGCTCCGCGAAGCAATCCAGAAGGTATCCGCGGTGGCAGTCTGGATTGCTTCGTCGCAAGAGCTCCTCGCAATGACGGTGTATGAGGGTTGCTGCGGAGAACACAACGTGGATGCCCGGGACAAGCCGGGGCATGGTGATGACGCGGCAACGCGCCGTTCTTCAGCAAGTAGCGTCGCTACCCCTTGATCACGCCGCTCGCGACCAGGCGGTGCCAGATGAACAGCACCACCACCGCGCCGATGGTGGCGGTGATGAAGCCGGCGCCCTGGTCGGGGCCGTAGTGGCCGATGGCCTGGCCGATGAAGGTGGCGAGGAACGCGCCGGCGATGCCGAGGACGGTGGTGAGAATGAAGCCGCTCGGGTTGTTCGGTCCCGGCGCGAGCCAGCGCGCGATGAGGCCGGCGATGAAGCCGACGATGATGATCCACAACAGGCCACCCACGCTCATGTCAGTGCTCCCCTTCCTGAACGCCTAAAGCATGATCCGGACCCGAACGGCCGCGTTGGCGCAACGCGTGCAGCGATCTTCCGAAAAGATCATGCTCAAACCAACCTAAGACTTCGATTAGATTCTGCCCGAGATCTCGTTCTCGGTCGGCAGCCGGCCGTCCGGCGTCAGATGGTCGATCACCTGCGGCAGGTACTGGCTGAGGCCGGAGAGCAGCTCGTCGCGCGACAGGCCGCTCTGGGCGGAGAGGCTCTCGATCTGGTCGGCGCCGAGCGCGTTGGCGAGATCGCCGGGAGCGATGGGCTTGTTTTGACCCTTGCCGACCCAGGAGTTCGCGGTCTCGCCGTGGCCGCCCTGCTGGAGCTGGTTGAGGAGATCGCCGAGGCCACCGCTGAGCACGGTGCCGGCCGCGCCACCCGCGAGCAGGCCGCCAAGGCCGCCCTTGAGCACGTCACCGAGTCCGCCGCCCGCACCCGCATTCACCGGCGGGGGCGCAGGGGTCGGCGACGGCTGCGGCGCGGTGCCGGACTGGTTGGTCGTCAGATGCTTGAACGCCTTCCAGGCGAGCAGGCCGAGGATCGCCATGGTCATCGGCGACATGCCGCCGGAGGATTCTTGTGAGCTCGGCGTGCTCGGACCGCGCGGGCCGTTCTGCATGCCGTTGAGGACGTCGAGTAGACCCATGGTGCTCTCCTTTGGCGTTCTCGATCGGCGAGTTCTCGCCGGTGACAAGCCCCCGGGGCGAAAACATATGGGGCTCTCATGACGGTTACAAGGCAGATGCGACGCAACCGGACGGTGGGCAGCCGGCCTCGCCTCTGCTATCGAGACGGCGGTTCATCCAAGGAGAAGGGGCGTGGTTACGGATCGACCGATCGCGGTGGCCGGCGCGGGCGCCATCGGCTGTTTTGTCGGCGGCATGCTGGCCGCCGGTGGCCGCCGGGTCGCACTCCTGGTGCGGCCGCGGGTGAGGACCGAGATCGAGCGGTTCGGCCTGCGGCTGACCGATTTCGACGGGTCCGAGAACAAGCTCGGCGCGGCCAAGCTCGCACTGTCGGAAGACCCTTCGATCTTCGACAGCGCCGGCATCGTGCTGGTCACGGTGAAAAGCGCCGACACCGCCGATGTGGCTGACCAGATCGCGCTGCATGCGCCGCAGGACGCCGTCGTCGTCTCACTGCAGAACGGTGTCGGCAACGTCGCGGTTTTGCGCGAGCGTCTGGCCGGCCGGCGCGTGCTCGCCGGCATGGTGCCGTTCAATGTCATCGCGATGGGCGATGGGCGCTTCCACCGCTCGACCTCCGGCGATATCCATGTCGAAGCGGACGAGGCGAACACGGCTCTCGCGCTATCGGTGCCGGGCCTCGCGATGCGTGCGAGCCGCGATATCACCGGTGTGCAATGGGGCAAGCTGATCATCAACTTGAACAACGCACTCAGCGCGCTGTCCGACATGCCGCTCGCCGCACAGCTCGCGAGCCGCGAATGGCGGCGGCTGTTCGCAGATCAGATGGAGGAGGGGGTGGCCGTGATGAAGGCCGCCGGCATCATGCCGGTGTCGGCAACGCCGATCCCGCCGAAATGGATGCCGACACTGCTGCGGCTGCCGGATCCGATCTTCAACCTGATCCTGGGACGAACCATGAAGATCGATCCGGAGGCGCGCTCCTCGATGTGGCAGGATTTGAAGCAGGGACGCACGACCGAGATCGACTATCTCCAGGGTGCAATCATCTCGCTTGCCGAGCGCAACGGCGTCGATGTGCCACTGTCGCGTCGCATTGTCGCGCTGATCAGGGAGGCCGAGGCGGCGGGGAAGGGACCGCCGAGGTTGACGCCGCAACAGATCCGCGGCGGGGCGTGATCTCGCGCAGGCTGATAGGAGGAGCGCGATGAAACTTTGTTTGGCAATCGGGCTCACGCTGGCCGCACTCTGCGGCGCATCCACGTTCGCCCAGGCCCGGCCGCCGACGGTCACGGTATCGCCCGGCTACGATGCACGATTGCAGCAGAGCCGGTCGGCGCTGAGCGGGACCACGACGACGGCGAACCCGACAGTGGCGAAGTCCTCGCACAACAAAAAGAAGAAGCATACGAACTGAGGCGCCGCATCCTCAATCGTCGTCCTGGCGAAAGCCAGGACCTATGCCGCGGAATCTATCGATAGCGGACGGTAGGAGTACCGAACGATGTGTCTTCGCCAAACTCCACCCTGGGGACCAGGACGACGATGAAATGTGCTGCGGCGGCGGAATGCCAATTAAATCATTCCGCTTTCACTCGCATCGCGCGGCCCGGGACGACACCAGCAACAGCTCAACCCTTCTTCGCCGGCTTGCTCGGTGTCGGATTGAACAGCTTCTTCAGCTCGTTCAGCCCCTCCGACAGTCGCGGCCATTCGCAGGAAAACGCGCCTTTGGTGCAGGCTGCGCCCTTCGGTCGCGGCCGCGCGTCGGCGCCCGCCTGCTGGACTTTCGGCCGTACGACCGGAACGGGCACGCGCTCGACCTCGCTGCGCAGCGCGATCTGCTGGAGTTGCTGTTCCTGCTGCTCACGCTGCTGGCGCGCTGTCGCTTCTGCTGCCGCATTGCTGCGGCGCTGATTGGCGAGATAGGCGGTGTAGGATTGGTCGATCTTCTTCTGCTCCTCCGGCGTCGGATTGGGGCCGGCAATGTCGAAGGTGCGGTCCTGCAGGAAGTCGTAATAGGTATAGCCGCCGCCTGGCTTACGGCGACCGGCGAATTTCGCGTTGCATTCGGCAAGCGCCGTTGTCTTCTCCGCCTTGGTGGCGGACTTCTCGGCGGCGTCAGCGCATTCCTCGAAGTCGACCGGCGCGCGCTTCCACCATTGGGCGTGGCCATGCGACATAGGCAGGACCAATCCTGCCACAGCAACGACGGGCAGCGCCGCACGACGCAATGCAATCACGGACGACATTCTTCCAAGGGTAATTTCTAGAGGACTCAACCCGAACTGAATCGGACCGGATTTTTGCCCCTTTATAGCCGGCTTGTCACCCGTGGAACCCGGGAATTTCATGGCTGGGATGCTGACATTTTTTGCTTGACGTGGCACGTCGATCACAGCTCGTGATGCAATGCGCGGATAGTTTGGCGGCTTCGCAAATCGAAGAGCAAGAGAGAGAGGATAACAGGGTAGCGTGTTCGCTGCGAACGGGGCGGCGTCCAACGGCAATCTGGTGAAGACCGTTACGCACGCACGTCTCGCGATCGATCCATGCGCGATCATCGCGCGGGTACGGGTCCCGGCGCAATGTTTTCACCGGCGTTGCAACGGCGACACGATGCTCACTCGTTCGATCTGTTGAGCTTGCGCGGCGGAGCGATGATGCGGATGGCTTGAAGGAGCTGCCGTGGCTGTTACACTTTGGCTCGTGAGCGCCTCACCCTCGCGGCGACACCAAGAAGACGAAGTGGAAACGCCTGATGCTGCTGCCCCTGTCCGACGTGCCGCGCTGGTACGCTGAACGCAAACCGCAAGGCACGATCGCCGTCCGCCATGGGCAGGATACGCTGACATGGGACGAACTCGAGCGCGGCGCCAACCGGCGCGCGCGGGCGTTCGCCGCCAGGGGTGTCAAACCCGGCGATTTCGTCGCGATCGGGCTTCCCAACGGCAATGCGTTTTTCGAGACCAGTTTTGCGGTGTGGAAGTGCGGCGCGACGCCGACTTCGCTGTCATGGCGGCTGCCGCGCGGCGAGGCGGCGGCGGTGCTGGACATCCTGAAGCCCGCGCTGGTGGTCGGCGGCGAGGCCGACTGGAATGCGCCGAACCGTCTCCCTGCCGATTTCGTGCCGCAAGGATTCTCCGATGAGCCGTTGACACCGCCGGTGGCGCGCTACTGGAAGGCGATGACCAGTGGCGGCTCGACCGGCCGGCCGAAGGTGATCCTCGATCATCATCCTGCCGTGACCGACACTGCCGCGCCGCCGCCGCTCGGCATTCCCGTCGGCGCCTCGCTGCTCAATCCCGGGCCACTCTACCACAATGCGCCGTTCATCCTGTCGCATTACGCGCTGTTCGCCGGCGGCAAGCTTACCGGCCTCGTCAAGTTCGATGCCGAGGAGACGCTGCGGCTGATCGAGCGCGAGCGCGTGCAATGGGTCAATTTTGTGCCGACGATGATGCACCGGATTTGGGCGCTGCCGGAGAACGTCCGCAACGCCTACGACCTATCGAGCTTGCAGATCGTATTCCACATGGCAGCTCCGATGCCACCCTGGCTGAAGGAAAACTGGATCGCCTGGCTCGGCCCGGAGCGGATCTGGGAGCTCTATGGCGGCACCGAGCGGCAGGGCTCCTGCGTCATCTCGGGTACGGAGTGGCTCACGCACAAGGGCTCGGTCGGCAAGATCGGCGACATGGCAAAGCTGCGCATCATCGGCGAGGATGGGTACGACGTCGCGCCGGGCGAGACCGGCGAAATCTATTTCCTCAACAATGACGGCACGGACGTCACCTATCACTATCTCGGCGCCGAGCCGAAGCGCCGCGCCGATGGCTGGGAGTCGCTCGGCGATATCGGCAGGCTTGATGCGGAGGGTTATCTCTATCTCGGCGACCGGCTCGCCGACATGGTCCTGCGCGGCGGCGCCAACATCTATCCGGCCGAGGTCGAGGCCGCGGTCTCCGCCTGTCCCGGCGTGCGCTCCTGCGTGGTCGTGGGATTGCCCGATCCGGAGTTCGGCCAACGCGTGCATGCGATCATCGAGCCGGAGGCCGATGCAGACGGGCAGGCGATCGCCGACGGCATGGCGGCATTCCTGAGGGACAGGCTGAGCCGCTACAAGCATCCGGAGAGTTTCGAGATCGTCGGTACCCCGCCGCGCGATGATTCCGGAAAAGTCCGCCGCACGCTGTTGCGCGACGAGCGCGCGGCGTGGATGAAGGAAGGACGCGCCTTCCGGATTCTGCCGTCGAAGGCGCCGGCGCACGCCGACTGAGAGAATCACGGAAGGACTGGACTTTCATGACCATCACCATCGCTGCGAAAAGCGTGCCGAAACCCCCTGCCGACCTGATCGAGGGATTTCGGAACGCGCCGACTTCAGTCATATCAGACAATCTCGGCCGGCTGCCGGGGGCCGTTGGGCCGAAGCCGTTTCATCGCAGCGGCAAGCTGGTGGGGACGGCCTTCACGGTGCGCACCCGGCCCGGCGACAATCTCGCCATCCACCGCGCGCTCGAGCTGGTCGGGCCTGGCGATGTCATCGTGGTCGACGGCGGTGGTGACGAGACGCGGGCGCTGGTCGGCGAGATCATGAAGAACATCGCCGAGTGGCGCAAAGCGGAGGGCTATGTCATCGACGGCGCGATCCGGGATGTCGCGGCCTTCGCCGCCTCCGACTTTCCTTGCTTCGCCCGCGCGGTGATCCACCGCGGCCCCTACAAGAATGGTCCCGGCGAGATCAACGTGCCGGTCTCGATCGGCGGCTCGGTGGTCTCGCCCGGCGACATCGTCGTTGGCGACGGGGACGGCGTGGTGTCGTTTCCCGCCGCGATTGCCGCGGGCCTGCTGGATGCGGTGCGCGCCCAGGTCGCGCGCGAGGAGGAGACGCTGAAGGCGATCCGCGAGGGCCGCTATCAGGGTTCCTACGGCAAATCCTGATCGAGAGGGGAGGACGGCGTGAGCCAGAAGGACGAATTCCACAATCTCGACAATCCAAGCGACGGCCTGTTTCGTGAGCTCGCGCCGGGCCTGACCACGCGCATCTTCTCCGGCGAGCAGGCGATGCTGTCGGTGGTGACGCTGGCGCCGCATGCGGAAGGCACGCTGCATCATCACCCGGAAGAGCAATGGGGCGTTCTGCTCGAAGGCTCGGCGATCCGCGTCCAGGGCGGCGAGGAGATTGCCGTGAAGAAGGGTGACTTCTGGCGTACGCCCGGTAACGTGCCGCACACGATGCGTGCCGGCCACGACGGCGCCCGCGTGCTGGACATATTTAGTCCGCCGCGGCCGGAATACAGGAAACCGGGATCCGGCTTCGGGACGACCTAAAGCGCCAAAATGCAAAAGCCAGGCGCAAGGCAAAGGGGGAGGGGAAACATTACGATCACACGACGCGACAACAACATCAGGGCATGAGAGGCCTCTTCCCGGGATTGCAATCCCGGGTCCAGGTACGCTCGCGCGGGCTTGAGCGTCAGAGCATCTTGCCGACGATCTTTGTCATGTCTGCTGCCGAAAACGCGCGCAGCGTTTCGGTACGGACATTGCCGAGTGCGCTGAGACTAAGGCTGAGCGACATCGCGGCGGCCTCGTCTGGAGCCTCGAGAACGGTCACAAGGTCATATCGTCCTTGCGTCCAGACGATCTCCTTCACGGTCACCCCGAACGTTTTGGCCATCTCCTTGAAGGCGTCGGCCCGCTTCGGCGAGTCCTTGACGTTGCGGACCCCCTGATTAGTGAAGTTCCCCAGCACGACATAAGTTACCATGGTCATCCTCCCTGGTTAGAACCCAGATAGAATTCTCACTTGAGGAAACCGCGCCGAGCTTGCCACGGCGGCCGAGACAGCGCTACTTGCGCGTTGGGAGCGTCAGCGGATGTGACTTACCGAGACAACGGCCGTGCGAAACTGAGCTCATGGCTGTCGGGATCGGTGAGATGGAAGTAGCGCTCACCCCATTCTGCATCGCGGGGCATGGTCGATGGCTGCCACCCGGCGGCGCGTGCGCGCTCGTAGGTCGCGTCGACATCGGCGACGTAGAAGATGACGCGGCCCCACCAGGACCAGCGCTTGTCGTCCGATTGCGCCGTCAGGTTGAGATAGCCGGTGCCGGCGCGAAAGCTGGTGAATACCGCGGCTTCGCCGCCATACAGCAGTTCGAACCCCAGTGAACGATAGAAGTGCACGGCGCGCCCCATGTCATGCGTGCCGAGCGTGATGGCGCTGATGCTTTCGATCATGTGAGCGGCTCCGCGTAAGAGAGATCCGGACGCGATTGTACAGCCGCCTTGTTCAGGTTGACGATAACCTGGCCCGCCTTGCGGCTAGCGAACCGCATCCTGCTCTGCTATGAGGGGCCGAACCCGCAACTTGCGGGTTCCGCGGTCCCGTAGCTCAGCCGGATAGAGCGGCGGTTTCCTAAACCGTAGGTCGGAAGTTCGAGTCTTCCCGGGATCGCCATTTTCGTCATGGGTCATCGTCCTCGTTTGCCAAGCTCCCCGGCGCGAAAATTGCTAGAAGCAGGAGGCTTCCTTCCTTGCTCGGCTGACTGACGGTCGGCCGCCTCACTGCCATTCGGAGATGATGATGCCTTTCGACTTGATCCTGCGCGGGGGGCGGGTGATCGACCCGTCGCAGAAGCTCGATGCCGTGACGGATGTGGCCTTTGCGGGCGGCAAGGTGGCGGCGGTGGGCAGCGGGCTGAAGCCGGATCCGGGCACGGAGGTGCGCGACGTCTCGGGCTATATCGTGACGCCGGGGCTGATCGATCTTCACACTCATGTCTATTGGGGCGGCACTTCGCTCGGCATCGACGCCGAAGAATTCTGCCGCACCTCGGGCGTCACCACCGCCGTCGATACCGGCAGCGCCGGTCCTGGCAACTTCGCGGGCTTCCGCAAGCATGTGATCGAGCCGAGCCAGGTTCGCATCCTTGCCTATTTGCACGTCTCACATGCCGGCATCTTCGGCTTCTCGCACCGGGTGATGGTCGGCGAGAGCGAGGAATTGCGGCTGATGAATCCGATCGATGCGGCCAAGGTTGCGGATGCCAACCGCGACATCATCGTCGGCATCAAGGTGCGTGTCGGACTGCATGCCTCGGGCACCTCGGGGACGGTACCGCTCGACATCGCGCTTCAAGTCGCCGACGAGGTCGGCATGCCCCTGATGGCGCATATCGACCATCCGCCGCCGAGCTACGAGGAGGTACTGGCGCGCCTGCGCCCCGGCGATGTGCTTACCCATGCATTCCGGCCTTTCCCCAACACGCCCGCGACCGCGCAAGGAACGGTGAAGAGGGCGGTGATGGACGCGCGCGAGCGCGGCGTGCTGTTCGACATCGGCCACGGCAAGGGCTCGTTCGCATTCAAGACCGCGCGCGCCATGCTCGCAAACGGGTTCTATCCGGACACCATCTCCTCCGACATTCATCTGCTCTGCATCGACGGGCCGGCCTTCGATCAGGTGACCACCATGTCGAAGTTTTTGTGCATGGGCATGCCGCTGTCCGACGTCATCGCCGCCACGACGGTGAACGCCGCGATGGCGCTGCGGCGCCCCGAACTCGGCAGCCTCAAGCCCGGCAGCGTCGGCGACGCCACGCTGATCTCGATCAAGGAAGGTCGGTTCGACTACGAGGACGTCGTCGGCGAGCACCTGATCGGCGATCGCAAGATCGCCTCCGAGGGCGTCGTCATCGGCGGTCGCTGGTGGCATCCGAATTGAGCGGCGTGGAGAGCTAGAGCGACCGCGCGATCAGGAGCTTCATGATCTCGTTGGTGCCGCCATAGATCTTCTGGATGCGGGAATCGATGAAGATGCGCGAGATCGGATATTCCTGCATGTAGCCGTAGCCGCCGAACAACTGGAGGCATTCATCGGCGGTCTGGACCTGCTTTTCCGAGCACCAGTATTTCGCCATCGAGGCGGTGACGGTGTCGAGGTCCTTGGCGACCAGGCGCTCGATGCACCAGTCGACGAAGACGCGCGCGATCATTGCCTCGGTCTTGCGCTCGGCGAGCTTGAAGGCGGTGTTCTGGAAATCCATCAGCGGCTTGCCGAAGGCGGTGCGCTCCTTGGTGTAGTCGGTGGTGAGCTTGACCGCGCGCTCCATCGAGGCGACGGCGCCGACCGCCAGCGCCAGGCGCTCCTGCGGCAATTGCTGCATCAATTGCACAAAACCCTGACCTTCCTCCCTGCCGAGCAGGTTTTCCGGCGGCACCACGACATTGTCGAAGAACAATTCGGACGTGTCGGAGGCATGCAGTCCGATCTTGTCGAGGTTGCGCCCGCGCCGATAGCCTTCGGCGGCCGCGGTCTCGACTACGATCAGCGAAATGCCCTTCGCGCCTGCCTCGCCGGTGCGGGCGACGACGATGACGAGATCGGCGGCCTGGCCGTTGGTGATGAACGTCTTCTGGCCGTTGATGACGTAGGAATTGCCCTGCTTCTTCGCGGTGGTCTTGACGCTCTGCAGGTCGGAGCCGGTGCCGGGCTCGGTCATGGCGATGGCGCCGACCATCTCACCGCTGGCCATCTTCGGCAGCCAGCGCGTCTTCTGCTCCTCCGAGCCGTAGTTGAGGATGTAATGGGCGACGATGGCGCTGTGCACGGAGACGCCGGTCGTCAGCTCCGGGACCGTGCTTTCGAGGTCTTCCAGCACGGCGGCATCATAGGCGAAGGTCGCACCCAGGCCGCCATAGGCCTCGGGCACGCTCGCCAGCAGCGCTCCCATCTCGCCGAGACCACGCCAGGCGAACCGGTCCACCATCTTCTGCTCGCGCCATTTCTCGGCATGCGGCGCCAGGTCCTTGGCGAGATATTTCCGGAACTGGTCGCGGAATACGTCGAGCTCTTCGGTCATCCAGGAGGAGCGGTAGGACATTGAAACCTCGGTTGATGCGGCTGCCGGCTTGGTAAGCCAGCGGATCGCGGCAATTATTGTGTTTTCAGGCTGCGCCGGTGACGCTACCAAGGCGGCCGGATTCGCGTCTGTTGGGGTATCTGATTTTGGCCACCAAAATCCAAGAGCTCAAGCTCGACATCGAACGCATCGGCTCCGTCTCCGCTATTTTGATGCTGCCGGCCAATGTGCGCGCCTGTTACGTGCTGGCCCACGGTGCGGGTGCCGATATGCGGCATCCGTTCATGGACAAGGTTGCCGCGGGCCTCGCGGACCGCGGCATCGCGACGCTTCGCTTCAATTTTCCCTATATGGAGAACAACCAGCGCCGCCCCGACCAGCCGGCGGTCGCGCACGCCACCATCCGCGCGGCAGTCGAGGAGGCGGCGCGGCTCTGTCCCGGTCTCAAGCTCGTGGCTGGTGGAAAGTCCTTCGGCGGGCGGATGACCTCGCAGGCGCAGGCGAAGGCGGCACTGCCGGGCGTGAAGGGCCTCGCCTTCCTCGGCTTTCCCCTCCATGCCGACAAGAAGCCCTCGGCCGATCGCGCCGAGCACCTTGGCAGCATCGCCATTCCCATGCTGTTTCTCCAAGGCACGCGAGACGGGCTCGCCGATCTCAGCTACCTCAAGCCTGTGATCGAGGCGCTGGGCCCGAAGGCCAGGCTGCATGAGGTCGCCGGCGGCGATCACTCCTTCGCGGTACTGCGAAGGTCCGGCCGCACCAATGAAGAGGCGCTGAAAGAGGTGCTCGATGCGCTTACCGCCTGGATCGACGAGATTGCCTGAGGTTCAGGCGGCATAGAGCCCCTTGTCGCGCGCCTTCTGGATTGCCAACGCGGCGATCAGGTCGAGCGTCGGCGTCGACAGACCGGCGGCGCGGGCGAAAGCGGCGGGCGCCTTCACCAGCACGTCGATCTCCATGGCGCGGCCGAGCTCGTAATCCTGGAGCAGCGACGGCTTGTGGTTGGGGGCGGGGCCGCCGCGCGTCACGCGCTTGACCTCGGGAATGTAGTGCTGCGCGATGTCGTTGGCCTCGTTCAGCATGCGCGGAATGACCTCAGCAAAGGCGGGGTCGTCGCGGACGCCGCGCGCGGTCTGTCCGGTCAGCAGGCACAGCACCGACAGCGACATGTTGGTCAGTAGCTTTGACCAGATCGCCTCGCGGATTTCGGCGACCGGCGGCGACTCCAGCCGCGCATCGTTGAAGATGCCGCGGAGCTTTGTGATGCGCTCGCAATTGCGGTCATCGCATTCGCCGATCAGCAGGCGGTTGCGGTCCGGCGTGAGGTTCTGCACGACTCCCGGCGCGACCACCTCGTTGGAGGAGAAGATCACCCCGCCGATGATCCGCTCTTTCGGGATGCAGGCGCGCAGCCGCCCACCCGGATCGAGGAAGCTGATGTCCGGCGGCGTCGGATGCCGCGGCGGCAGGCCGATCCCATACCACCAGGGAATGCCGTTCTGCGCGAAGACGATCGCGGTGTCCTCGCCGAGCAGCGGCTTGAGGCCGGCGATCAGCCCCTGCAGCGCCGTGGCCTTCAGCGTGCTGATCACGACATCCTGCGGACCGAGCTGGGCCGGATCGCCGGAGGCGTTCACCTTGGCGCCGACCTCGGAATCGCCGACGCGCAGCCTGAGGCCGTCTGCGCGCACCGCTTCGAGATGCGCGGCGCGCATCACGCACGAGACCTCATGGCCGGCGCGTGCGAGGCGTACCGCGAGGTGGCTGCCGACGGCGCCCGCGCCGAAGATGCAAATGCGCATGGTGTGATGTCCCGTCCCTGGATCCCGTGCCTGCCGCCCGCGGCCAGCATGGCACAACCCGCCATGCGATGGGCGCGACCGCCCCACCACGGAAAGATATGGATCAGGGCGCGCGGCCTCGGCCATAGTGCGTGGCAAACGAAATGACCGGAGGATCGCCGATGACCGCTAACCCTGTCCTGTGGACCCTCGATGAGCGCGGCGTCGCGACCGTTACGTTGAACCGCCCCGAGGTCAACAACGCCTATGACGGCGCGCTGATCGCGGGCGTGCTCGCGGCCGTGGACGAGCTGGGCCGGAAGCCCAACTTGCGCGTCGTCGTGCTCCGGGGCAACGGCAAGCATTTCCAGGCCGGCGCCGACCTCAAATGGATCAACAGCGTGCGGCCGCAATCGCCTGAGGCGAACGAGGCGGCGTCGAGAGCGACGTTCGAGGCAGTGCAGCGGCTCAACACGCTGCCGGTCCCGACGGTCGCGCTGGTCCAGGGCGGTTGCTTCGGTGGCGGTACCGGCGTCATCGCGGCCTGCGATGTCGTGATCGCCGCCGACAACGCGCTGTTCTCGATCACCGAGGTACGCTGGGGCTTGACCGCCGCGATCATCATCCCGCAGCTCTGCGACGCCGTCGGCGTGCGCCAGGTACGCCGCTATGCGCTCACCGGCGAGCGCTTCGGCGCCGAGGACGCCCGTCGCATCGGTCTCGTCCACGAGGTGGTGCCGCTCGCCGATCTCGATGCTGCCGGCGCGAAGGTGGTCGAGCAGTTGCTTGCCAACGGACCTGAGGCGATGGCCGAGACCAAGCGGCTGGCGCTGGAGAGCTCGTTCGGCGGGATGGCTGTGGACGACGCGGCTTACACGCGGCTCGTCCATTTGCATTCGGTGAAGCGCCAGAGCGCGGAGGCGGCGGAAGGGCTGGCGTCGTTCGCCGAGAAGCGGGCGGCGAATTGGGGACCGCGCGAGGCGTGAGCGTGCTGCCGCGTTAGCAGCCGCGGCAGATGTTGTGGATACTACGGTAGACGGCTTCGTCGTCCTGGCGCATCTGCCGCAGCGACTCGAGCGTCTTGCTCTCGCCCGTTGGCGGCGCCGGCTTGCGCCGCGCGGCCAGTTCTTCTTCCTGGCGCGTGTAGCAGGCCTCGCGATCAACCTTGGCCTGGATGAAGCGGCAGTTCTGCTCCAGCGCTGCGGCGGAGCCGACAGAGAGCAGCAGGGCGATCAGGGCAGGCAGGGCGAATTTCACGAGTGTCGAATCCATCCGCCCTTCTCTCAGGTCCGTTTGCCCGGAGCAACCGCCATCTTCTGATGACGGACAGTGGTCTCACAGCGCCGGCGCGAGCGACGTTCTGAGCAGGGTGAGCAGCGCCTGCACCGCGGCCGCATTGCGCCGCCGCTCGGGAATCGCGGCCTTCACCCACAGCTCGGGAATCGGAAACTCGCGCAACACCGGCTTGAGCATGCCGTCGCGTAAAGAGTCCGCGACGAGATAATGCGAGATCAGCGCGATGCCGTTGCCGGCGATCGCGCTGCGCGCCAGCACATGTCCCTCGTTGGAGGCGAGCAGCGGGCTGACCTGGACGCTGATGCGGCCGCGTGGTCCGTCAAAAATCCACTCCGGTCCCGTCGGCAGAAAGCTGAGACAGCGATGATCGACGAGATCGCGCGGATGCTTGGGCGTGCCGTGCGTCTTCAGGTAAGCCGGTGAGGCGCAGAGCAGCCGCTTCAGCGGACATAGCGGCTCGTCGACGACGCCGCCAAAGGAGTGTGGAAAGGCGCCGATGGCGATGTCAAAGCCTTCGGTCACGGGATCGACCGGGCGATCGATCAGCACGATCTCGAGCTTCAGTCGCGGGTTCTGCGTCTGGAAGGCGCTGAAGGCATCCGCAAGCCGCGCCACGGTCAGCGAGGTCGGTGCTTTGATGCGCAGATGATCGACGAGGTCGTGGCCCTTCTCGCCCATGCGCGAGAGCAGGTCGGTGGCGTCGGCGACGACGCCGCGCGCGCGATGCACATAACGTTGGCCGGCTTCGGTGAGCCGCAATTGCCGCGTCGAGCGGTGGAACAGTGGCATGCCGATCCGTGCCTCCAATTGCGTGACGCGCTTGGCGACCACCGAGGTCGAAATGCCCAGCTTTCGCGCGGCGGCGGAGAAGCCGGCCGTATCCGCGGTGGCGAGAAACGCCTGCAGATTCACCAGGATGTCCATTCCGACCTTTCTCGATTCGCGAAAGCTGATCGCATATTTTGGTGGATTGTAGCCTCACCCGCGTTAATTCATAGTCGGTCCCAAGCAAAGGATTTTGGGAGCAGGACGCGCCATGCGGGCCATGACGATCGAAGAACCAGCACGCAAGGTGCCGCTCTACGGCGAATATGAGGTGGTCGTGCTCGGCGGCGGCCCTGCCGGCATCGTGGCGGCGGCCTCCGCGGCGCGCGCCGGGCGGCGGACGCTGCTGATCGAGCGCTACGGCTTTCTCGGCGGCATGGGTACCGCGGCCGGCGTCACCAATTTCTGCGGCCTGCACGGCAATGTCTACGGCAAGGCCCATCGGCTGGTGCAGGGCATGGCGTCCGAGCTGCTGGCGCGGATCGATCGGTTGAACGGGCTGAACGCGCCGCATCTGATCCTCGGCAAGGTCTTTGCCCAGGCCTATGACACCGCCGCCTACAAGATCGCGGCCGACGAACTCCTTGCAAGCCACAAGGTGCACATCCTCTTCCATGCGCTCGGCGCCGGCGTGGTGATGAGCGACGACCGCCGCATCGATGCGCTGATGGTCGAGACCAAGGCCGGACGGCAGGCGGTGCGATCAGAGATCTTCATCGACTGCTCCGGCGACGGCGATCTCGCGGTTTGGGCCGGCGCGCCGTTCGAGGTCGGCGACGAGCACGGCCATCCGCTCTACCCATCGATGATGCTCCGTCTCAACGGCATCGATCCCGAGCGGGCGGGCGATGCCTGGCGGACCATCCCGCAATTGATGGAGAGGGCCATCGCTGCCGGCACGCACAAATTCCCGCGCAAGAGCGCGATCGTGCGACCGCAGAAATCAGGCATCGAATGGCGGGTCAATTTCACTCAAGTTGCGCGCGAGGACGGCTACGCCATCAACGGCATCGAGCCCGACGATCTCACCCGTGGCGAGATCGAGGGCCGCAAGCAGGCGCTCGCCGCGTTCGAATTTTTGCGCACAGTGCCGGGCTTTGAAAAGTCCTACATCGTCGACCTGCCGCCGCAGCTCGGCATCCGCGAGACTCGCCGCATCAAGGGTGGCTATCAGCTCAGCGGCGAGGACGTGCTGACTTGCGCCTCGTTCAAGGATTCGATCGGCGTCAATGGCTGGCCGATCGAGGCCCACGTTCCCGGCGACGTCGTCTTCACCTTCCCGCCGATCCCGGAATCGCGAGGCTATAACGAGCTGCCCTACCGCATGCTGGTGCCCGAAGGCATCGACAATCTCCTGGTCGCCGGCCGCTGTGCCTCCATGACCCATGAGGGCCAGTCGGCGGCACGGGTCTCAGGCGCCTGCTTCGTGATGGGCGAGGCGGCCGGTTCCGCCGCGGCGCTGGCGCTCGCCGCAAACCGGATCCCGCGTGACATCCCGGTTGAAAAATTGCAGGAAACGTTGAAACAACAGGGCGCCTTCATTGGGCGGGACCAGACCGTGCCCGAGGGGCTGTAAGAAACGACGGAGGAAGCCTGATGGGTTGGGTTGCGCGGTTCGCTGTAGCGAGCCTGTTGACGCTGACGACGATTGGAGCAGCGCAGGCCGAGGAGGCGCTGAAGGCCAAGATCGGCGTGCTCAGGCTGTCGTCCTCTGCGCCCGTCTTCATCGCGCAGGACAAGGGCTACTTTCGCGAGGCCGGCCTCGACGTCGAGCTGAAATTCTTCGATGCGGCACAGCCGATCGCGGTCGCCACCACCTCGGGCGATGTCGATTTCGGCATCACCGCCTTTACCGCCGGTCTCTACAATCTCGCCGGCAAGGGCACGCTGAAGGTGATCGGCGGCATGAGCCGGGAGAAGCCCGGCTATCCCCTGATCGGCTATTTCGCCAGCAACAACGCCTATGCGGCCGGGCTGAAGACGCCGAAGGACCTCGCAGGTAAGCGCGTGGCGGTGACACAAGTCGGCTCCTCCTTCCACTATTCGCTCGGCCTGCTCGCCGACAAATACGGCTTCAAGCTTGCGGACGTGAAGATCGTGCCGCTGCAGTCGCTGTCGAATGCGGCCGCGGCGCTGAAGGGCGAGACGGTGGATGCTGCCTTGCTCCCGGTCTCCACCGCGCGAAAGCTGATGGACGAAGGTGGCGCAAAATTCCTAGGCTGGGTCGGCGACGAGACGCCCTGGCAATTGGGCGCGGTATTCGCCTCGCCGAAGACGTTGACCAACAAAGCGTTGGTGACAAAGCTGCTCGGCGCCCTGGCAAAAGCCGATCGCGAATATCACGACGTCATCCTCGCCGCGATGAAGGACGGCGTCGCGCCCATCAACGACAAGACCAAGCCGCTGCTGGAG
Source organism: Bradyrhizobium sp. ISRA442 (assembly GCF_038085055.1). Taxonomy (NCBI): domain Bacteria; kingdom Pseudomonadati; phylum Pseudomonadota; class Alphaproteobacteria; order Hyphomicrobiales; family Nitrobacteraceae; genus Bradyrhizobium; species Bradyrhizobium sp. ISRA442. Next base: position 48,114 of record NZ_JALGCN010000011.1, on the reverse strand, counting down.
ATTATCGCGAAATACACCAACCTCCCGGTCGAGCAGGTGGTCGGCAACTGTGCCTACATCGATCCCGACGGCAAGCTGGATGTGAAGAACGTCGACAACCAGATCAAATGGCTGCAGGAGCAGGGCTTTGCCGACAAGGGCTTTGATGCGAACGCGATCATCGCCAAGGATTTTGTGAGGGTGGATTGATGATGCGCGCAGCCCTCTTTCCCCGTCATCCCCGCGCAACGGCGAAGCCGTTGTTGCTGGAGGAGCCGCGAAGCGGCGTCTCGAAGGATGAACGGCCCCTCCATAACTCGGCCGTGCATCCTTCGAGGCTCGCTTCGCGAGCACCTCAGGATGAAGGGTCGAAGGGAAGCGTGTGAGATGGACCTGATCTCCAATCACATCACCCATCGTTTCGGCGACCTCGCCGTGCTCGACGACGTCTCCTTCACGGTCGGCGCCGGCGAGGTGGTGGCGATTGTCGGGCCGTCGGGCTGCGGCAAGAGCACGCTGCTGTCGATCCTGGGCGGACTGCTGCAGCCGACCTCGGGGGCGTCTGAGCTGCGCGGGGCGCCGCCGGCGGATAGTCTCAATCCTCTAACCTTCGTGTTTCAGGATTTCGCGCTGCTGCCCTGGGCCACGGTGGAGGAGAATGTCGAATTCCCGCTGCTGCATACCCAGCTCTCGCCCGCGCAGCGCCGCGCGCTGGTCGACGATGCGCTGCGCCGCACGGGTCTGACCGATTTCCGCAAGACCTATCCAAAGCAGCTCTCGGGCGGCATGCGCCAGCGCGTCGGCATTTCGCGCGCGCTTGCGGTGAAGCCCGCCATTCTCCTGATGGATGAGCCACTCTCGGCACTGGATTCGCAGACCCGCGAATTGTTGATGGAGGATTTCGTTCGCCTGCTCGCCGACGGCGGCATGGGCGCGGTCTATGTCACCCACAATCTCGAAGAGGCCGCGCGCCTTGCCGACCGCATCGTGGTGCTGTCGCGGCGGCCGGGACGCATTCGCGAGGTCGTGACGGTGCCGATGACCCGCGCGGCGCGCGGCGAAACCGAGGCGCGCGAAAAGCTCCTCGCGCTTCAGAACCAGATCTGGTCGCTGATCCGCAACGAGGCGATCGATGCCGAGCGTGAGGTCCAGCATGCTTGATCGTGCGGCAACGACGGAAACGTCTGCGAAGGAAGAAGCGACGCGGCGCGTCCGTTTCCGCGGTGCAGGCTTCGTGCCGGCCAGCAGCCGTTTTGGCGGCTGGATCGCGCTCGCGCTCGTTATCGCGGTGTGGCAGGCGGCCGGCAGCGCCGGTCTCGTCAATCCGCTGTTTCTTCCCGCGCCGTCGGCGATCGCGCGCGCGATTTATGAGCTCGCCGTTTCTGGCGCGCTCTGGCAGCATCTTTCCGCCTCGCTGCTGCGCATCGGCGTCGGTTGGGTGCTCGGGACCGCGGCCGGCGTGGCCGTCGGCTTTGCCATTGGCCTGTCGCGGCTCGCGCGCAGTGTCGGCATCACCTTCATCTCGGCGCTGTTTCCGATTCCGAAGATCGCGCTGCTGCCGCTGTTGATCCTCTGGCTCGGCATCGGCGAAGAGCCGAAGATCGCGACCATTGCACTCGGCGTGTTCTTCTCGACCGCGATATCGGTCTATAGCGGCGTCGACGCCGTGCCGCGCAATCTCATCCGCATGGCGCAGAGCTTCAACGTGCCGTTCGCGACCATCGTCCGGAAGGTGATCTGGCCCGGCGCGCTACCCTCGATCCTCGCCGGCTTCCGCATCACCGCCTCCGTCGCGCTGCTGCTCGTCGTCAGCGCCGAGATGATCGGCGCGCAATACGGCATCGGCGCCTTCGTGCTCCAGGCCGGCAATCTCATGCAGACGGACCAGTTGCTGGCAGGCGTCGTGATCCTGTCGCTGTTCGGGCTTGCGGTGGGGAAGGTGATCAATTGGCTGGAGACGCGGCTGTTGCATTGGCGGTGATGAAGGTCCCAAGTGTCGGCCCGATCATCGCCAGGGCGCGGAAGCAGCGTGCCCTTACACCTGCGCTCTGATCTTCTCCGCCGCTTTCGGTGCAAAATAGCTCAGCACGCCGTCGGCGCCGGCGCGTTTGAAGGCGAGGAGGCTTTCCATCATGGCGCGATCGCCGTCGAGCCAGCCGTTGTTTGCGGCAGCCATGATCATCGCGTATTCGCCGGAGACCTGGTAGGCGAAGGTCGGCATCGCAAAGGTGTCCTTCACGCGCCGTACGACGTCGAGATAAGGCATGCCGGGCTTCACCATCACCATGTCGGCGCCTTCGGCGATATCCAGCTCCACTTCGCGTAGCGCTTCATCGGTGTTGGCGCTGTCCATCTGGTAGGTGCGCTTGTCACCGGTCAGCGTCTTGGCCGAGCCGATCGCGTCGCGGAACGGGCCGTAGAAGGCGGAGGCGTATTTCGCCGCATAGGCCATGATCTGCACGTCGATGAGGCCCGCACGGTCGAGCCCCTCGCGGATCGCGGCGACGCGGCCGTCCATCATGTCGGAGGGCGCGATGATGTCGCAGCCGGCTTCGGCCTGCACCAAGGCCTGGCGCACCAGCACTGCGACCGTCTCGTCGTTGAGGATCTTGCCGTCGGCGATCAGGCCGTCATGGCCGTGGCTGGTGAAGGGATCGAGCGCGACGTCGCAGAGAATGCCGAGATCGGGAAACTCCTTCTTGATCGCGCGCACCGCCTGGCAGACCAGATTGTTCGGATTGGTGGCTTCCGATCCGTCCTCGTCGCGCAAGGATGGATCGGTGTAGGGAAACAGCGCGATGCAGGGGATGGTGAGCTTCATCGCGCGCTCGGCCTCGCGCACGGCCTGGTCGACGCTGAGGCGGTCGACGCCCGGCATTGAGGCGACCTGCTCGCGCTTGTTGCTGCCGTCGATCAGGAACAGCGGCCAGATCAGATCGTCGGTCGTGAGTACATTCTCGCGCACCATGCGCCGCGCCCATTCGGCTTTGCGGTTGCGGCGCGGGCGGACGGTCAGATCGAGGGCGGGGGAGGCGACTGCGCCATCCCGGCGAGCGACCTCGCGCAATTCGATCGGACGTCCGTATTTCATCGCCATTACTCTTCCTCCGGCTGGAATTATTCTTATACCAGCTCGCACGGTTCCCGTCACCGCGGCTTGACCTGCCGCAAGGGGATGGCAGCCGATTGATTTTGCGGAGCAAAGCAGCCAGAAGGGGCCATGTCCGAAATCTCAACCCGCGATGCGGCCCGCGACAGCACCAGGGACAATGCCAGAGACAAAGCCATGTCGGTGGCTGCGATCTCGTCGGAGCGTACCGAGTCCGACGAGAATGTCTGGACGCGCCGGCTCGTGCTGTTCCTGCGGGTGATGGCGCTGCTCTCGATCCTCAAGGGTCTCTACCACTGGGCGCAGGTTACAGGCTTCGTGGGCGGCGAGGACGAGGCATTCGAGAACCAGCCGATGGCCTGGCAGGCGGCGACGGTCTATTTCGCAGTGATCGAGCTCGTCGCCGCCGTCGGCCTCTGGTTAGCCACGCCCTGGGGCGCGGTGGTGTGGCTCACCACCGTAGTGTCGATGGCGGTGATCGAACTGATGTTCCCGGGCATCTACGGCGGCAGCCTCATCGTGGTTGCGGTCGAAGCCTTGATGCTCGCCGCCTATCTCGCGCTCGCCTGGATGGCTGCGCGCGAACGGCCGCCATAAGCAACTGCAACTGGCTCGTGCCCCGGACGCAGCGCAGCACGCAGTGATGCGCTGCTGAGCCGGGGCCCACTCTTTCAGCAATCTATTGGCTGTCTGGGTCGCGGCTCTGCGATGCACCGCTGCGCGCTGCATCTTGTCCAGGACACGAGGATGATCGCGAGTTCGTGGTTGACCGACCGTTGCGTAAAATTCGCCGTAACTTTTTGCTAACCGGGCACGTTTCGCCACAGCCGTTACGCGCTCGTTTCGAAACAGGGCAGGGCTGTTCTGGAATGCGACAGAAGGGGCGGACGGAGGGTGAACAGGACCTTGCAACGGTCAACAGACGGTTGCGAAAAGTCCTTGCAGCACAAGCTTAATCCGCAATTCACTGTCTTAAATTCATGATCTCTTTATTGTCTTATTTAAGCTGATCTTCAAACGGCCCCCTTAAGTTGCACCTATCAGGCGGGACACAAGTTTCGTCGAATAAGTGTCGATAAAAACGACAACAGGGGAAGTGTCATGATGAAAGCCGTCGCAACTGCGGCAGATACCGCAGAGCGCGTCGCCGGCCAGCAGGGGTCGGTGCAGTCGCTCTATCTGGAAGCATTGACTCTGGTGGAGCGGCTGCATCGCCGTCTCCTCGACGTCATCAAGGACGAGTTCGATCGCCGCGGTCGCGCCGACATCAACTCGGTGCAGGCGCTCTTGCTCTACAACATCGGCGACAAGGAGCTGACCGCGGGCGAGCTGCGCACGCGCGGCTACTATCTCGGCTCCAACGTCTCCTACAATCTGAAGAAGCTCGTCGAGCTCGGCTTTCTCGATCATCAGCGCTCGCGCGTCGATCGCCGCTCGGTGCGCATCCGCCTGACCCCGCAGGGCCAGGAAGTCCGTCGCATCGTCGATGCGCTCTACCAGAAGCACGTCAAGACGGTGGAGCAGGTCGGTGGCATCTCGGGCGATGAGTTCGCGACCCTCAACAAGTCGCTGCACCGTCTCGAGCGGTTCTGGACCGACCAGATCCTGTACCGGCTCTGAGTTCTTTCGGAGGGATCAAGGCCAAGCCGGCCACAACAAGACCGGCAAGCCTCCCGAACGTGCCTAACTTCCCCAATCGCACCGGCCCGGCTCTGCCCGGACCGGTGCATTTTGTCTTTTTGCACCCGCGAAAAAAAGCTGGCCACCCCAGGGAACGAGTTCCCAGCTCGGCACTTATCCCTTCCCGATCGGAGGACGACGATGCTGGTCGAGCGCGGACTGGGCGTGATGAACGTGGAACTCGTGAGCGAAGCCTATGCCATCGCCGCGAACTACCTTCGTCGCTCCGGTGCGATTCCCGACACGCTCGCCACCAACGAACGCCTGCTCGAGATCATCATCAAGCTGCTCCAGCACGGCGAATTCAACAAGATCAGGCTTGCCAACAAGGCCATTGCCAGATTCGAGGCGCAGCCCGAGGCGCAAGCGTTTGCCTGATCAAGACCCCCAAAATCCGGACCAACCAGAGGGTGCCATGGAAGCTGCCATCGATCGCATCATGAAGACCTATGATCTGCTCGCCAACCGCACCGCGGCGGCCAGCGAGGAGGCGAGGGCGAAGGTGACGACCTACCTCAACACGTTGATGGAAGCCGGCGAGAAGGACCCCCACAGGTTGACCGTGTGCGGCCTGACGTACTTGCGCGAGCTCGACGGCAGCATCGACCCCGTGAAGGCTGGGTATACCGGGCTGTAGAAGCAAGGGGTCCTCGGTCGACGCGCCGGCGCGCGGCTGAATGGTCCGAAGCGGTCCTTCCTGGATGCTTGGCGCGCCGGCGAATCCTGAGGGGCGCCGGGGCGCCAAATTCCCCCAATCCCCACCATATCTTGCATAAATATCGTCCCGGACCCGCAAATGCTTGGCCGGGGACGGGCGATGTGGTAGATCGCGCTCGCCGCTTCCGATCGCCACACCAGACCGCCCGTAGCCGCCAAAAGGCTGCGGCGGTGGAGATATTCGCAAGATGACGTCTGCCAAGACCGCCTCCGCGCCCGATTCGTTTTTCACCGCCTCGCTCGAGCAGGCCGACCCGGAAATCGCCGCCGCCATCAAGGGCGAGCTCGGCCGGCAACGCCATGAGATCGAGTTGATCGCCTCCGAAAACATCGTCAGCCGCGCCGTGCTGGAAGCGCAGGGCTCGGTGATGACGAACAAATATGCGGAAGGCTATCCGGGCGCGCGCTACTACGGCGGTTGCGAGTGGGTCGACGTCGCCGAGAACCTGGCGATCGATCGTGCCAAGAAGCTGTTCGGCGCGAACTTCGCCAACGTGCAGCCGAACTCGGGCAGCCAGATGAACCAGGCGGTGTTCCTGGCGCTGCTCCAGCCCGGCGACACCTTCATGGGCCTTGATCTGGCGGCCGGCGGCCATCTCACCCACGGTTCGCCCGTCAACATGAGCGGCAAATGGTTCAAGGCCGCGCACTACACCGTGCGCCGCGAGGACCAGGTCATCGACATGGACGCGGTGGCCAAACAGGCGGAGCAGGTCAAGCCGAAGCTGATCATCGCCGGTGGCTCGGCCTATTCGCGCGCCTGGGACTTTAAGCGCTTCCGCGAGATCGCGGATAGCGTCGGCGCGTATCTGCTGGTCGACATGGCGCACTTTGCCGGTCTCGTCGCCGGCGGCGTGCATGCTTCGCCCGTGCCGTACGCCCACGTCACCACCACCACGACGCATAAGTCGCTGCGCGGCCCGCGCGGCGGCCTCATGCTGTGGAATGACGAGACGCTGACCAAGAAGCTCAACTCGGCGATCTTCCCGGGCCTGCAGGGCGGCCCGTTGATGCATGTGATCGCAGCGAAGGCGGTCGCCTTCGGCGAGGCGCTACGTCCGGACTTCAAGGTCTATGCGAAGAACATCGTCGAGAACGCCAAGGCGCTGGCCGAGACGCTGAAGGGGCACGGGCTCGACATTGTCTCGGGCGGCACCGACAACCATCTGATGCTGGTGGACCTGCGGCCGAAAGGCCTGAAGGGCAATGTCTCGGAGAAGGCGCTGGTCCGCGCGGCCATTACCTGCAACAAGAACGGTATTCCATTCGACCCCGAGACGCCCTTCGTCACCTCGGGCCTGCGCCTGGGCACGCCGGCAGCGACCACCCGCGGCTTCGGCGTTGCCGAGTTTCAGCAGGTCGGCGGTATGATCGCCGAAGTGCTCAACGCGATCGCGCAGTCCTCCGATGGCAAGGCGCCACTGGTGGAAGCCGCGATCAAGGAGCGCGTCAAGGCACTCACCGATCGGTTCCCGATCTATCAGTAAGGCTGGGCCAAGCGGATGCGCTGTCCGAACTGCAACAGTCTCGATACGCAGGTAAAGGACTCGCGTCCGACCGAGGACTCTTCCGTGATTCGCAGGCGGCGCGTGTGCGTCGCCTGCAATTTCCGCTTCACGACCTTCGAGCGCGTGCAGCTTCGCGAGCTCACCGTGATCAAGCGCAACGGCCGCCGCGTGCCGTTCGACCGCGACAAGCTGATGCGCTCGGTGCAGATCTCGCTCCGAAAGCGGCAGGTCGAGCCGGAGCGGGTGGAGAAGATGGTCTCCACCATCGTGCGCGAGCTCGAGACGGGCGGTGAGGCCGAGATCTCCTCCGAGGTGATCGGCGAGACCGTGATGGAACATCTGCGCACGCTCGACGACGTCGCCTATGTGCGCTTCGCCTCGGTTTACCGCAATTTCCGCGAGGCGAAGGATTTCGCCGACGTGCTCGGCGAGCTCTCCGGTGAGGAGGAAGCGCGGCTCGCCGCGATCCGCAAATGATCTTCCGCATCCTGGAGGATCAGTTCGCGCAAAAAGCCCGCGAGTCCAAGGACGCCGATCGCCGTTTCATGCACCTTGCATTGGCACTCGGTCGGCGCGGGCAAGGGCGCACCTGGCCGAACCCGGCCGTCGGCGCCGTCATCGTCAAGGACGGGGTGATCGTCGGGCGGGGCTGGACGCAACCCGGCGGACGTCCGCATGCCGAGCCCGAAGCGTTGCGGCGGGCAGGCGAGGCGGCACGGGGTGCCACGCTCTATGTCACGCTCGAGCCGTGCTCGCATTTCGGCAAGTCGCCGCCTTGTGTGGACGCGGTGATCGCCGCCGGCATCAAGCGGGTGGTGGCGGCGATCGAGGACCCCAATCCAGAGGTTGCAGGGCAGGGCCATGCGCGCTTGCGCGCCGCCGGCATCGCTGTTGATGTGGGTCTGTGCGCGGCAGAGGCCGCTTTCGACCACGCCGGCCATTTCCGTCGTATCCGGGACAATCGCCCGCATGTGATCCTGAAGCTCGCGGTCTCGCCTGACGGCAAGATCGGTGCAGCCGGTGGCAAGCCGGTGGCGATCACGGGGGAAACCGCGCGCAATCGCGTGCATCTGCTGCGCGCGCAGAGCGACGCGATCCTGGTGGGTATCGGCACGGTGCTGGCGGACGATCCGCTCCTCACCTGCCGCCTGCCGGGCATGGCGGTACGTTCGCCGGTGCGCGTGGTGCTCGACCAGAGTCTGCGGATTCCGGGATCGAGCCAACTTGTCGGTACCGCGCGCGAGACACCGCTGTGGGTGGTTGGCTCGGAGCTTGCGGAAGCGGCGGCCGCCACCCGGCTGGGCGCGGCCGGGGCGCAGATCGTCCGCGTGCCGCCCGGCAACGCAACGGGGCTCGATCTGCCGGCCGTGGTGCGTGCGCTCGCCGAGAAGGGCGTCACGCGGCTGATGGTCGAGGGCGGCAGCCGTGTCGCGGCCTCGTTCGTCACGGCTGATCTCGTCGACGAGGTCTGGCTGTTCCGCGGAGCGGAAGACGTTGGCGAGGGCGGCGTCGATGCGCTCGATGCATTGCCCCTGTCGAAAATCACGCAGTCGCAGGTCTTCAAGGTTCATGCTAGCGAGACGTTCGACAAGGATATTCTCACGATCTACGAGCGCGCCTAATGTTCACCGGCATTGTCACCGATATCGGCGAGATCGTCAGCCTGACGCCGACCGCGCAGGGGCAGTTGCATCGCCTGCGCGTCGCCTGCCGCTACGATCGCGCGACCATCGCCGATGGCGCCTCGATCGCGTGCAACGGCGTCTGCCTGACGGTGGTTGCTTCCGGCATTGATGGCGACAGGACCTGGTTCGATGTCGATGCCGCCGCCGAGACGCTGGCGCTGACCACGGCGAAGCATTGGAAGGTGGGCACCAAGCTCAATCTCGAGCGCGCGCTCAAGATCGGCGACGAGCTCGGCGGCCATATCGTCGCCGGCCATGCCGACGGGATCGCGACGATCGTCAGCCGCGAGGACCTGCCCGACATGGCGCGGTTCGAGCTGCGCACGACGCGCGAGCTTGCACGCTTCATCGCCACCAAGGGCTCAATCACGCTCGACGGCGTGTCGCTGACGATCAATACGGTGGCCGACGTGACCTTTTCGGTCCTGATCATCCCGCACACGCTGACGGTCACGACCATCGGCGGCTGGAAGGCGGGGAGCGAGGTCAATATCGAGGTCGACCTGATGGCCCGCTACGCGGCGCGCCTGACGGAAATGAAGTGATGGTGACCAAAGATCGTCATGCGCGGGCTTGACCCGCGCATCCATCCTCTTAAGAGGTCTTGACCCGATGGATTGCCGGGTCAGGCCCGGCAATGACAAAGCAGGTTTAAGATGGCAGACGCGCGGCGCGCACCCCTGAAGGACCAGACCGACATCTCCGGCGCGCGCGCGCTGATCGTCGAGGCACGGTTCTATGACGATCTGCAGGATGCGCTATTGGAGGGCGCCGTGGCCGAGTTGAAGGCGGCGGGCGTGACCCATGACGTGATCACGGTTCCCGGCGCGCTGGAGATTCCGGCGGCGGTCGCGATCGCGGTCGACGCGGCTGCGGCGAACGGCAAGCCTTATGACGCGGTGGTCGCGCTCGGCTGCGTGATCCGCGGCGACACCATCCATTTCGAGATCGTTTCGCAGGAATCCTCGCGCGCGCTGATGGATCTTGCCGTTTCGCGGAAACTGCCGCTAGGCAACGGCATTCTTACCGTCAACACCGAATCGCAGGCCTGGGCGCGGGCGCGGGCCAGCGAACTGAACAAGGGCGGCGATGCCGCGCGGGCCGCACTGGCCATGCTGCGTATCAAACGCCGCCTGGCGCGGGCCTGACACATGGCTGACAATGGCAAAAAGCAGGCCGGCGGTCTGGAGAAGAAAGCGAACCGGCGCGGTGCGGCGCGGCTCGCCGCGGTCCAGGCGTTGTACCAGATGGACATCGCGGGCGCCGGCATCAACGACATCTTCGCCGAGTTCGAGAGCCACTGGCTCGGTAACGAGGTCGAGGGCGACAAGTACCTGCCGGCGGAAGCGGCGTTCTTCCGGGACGTCGTCTCGGGCGTGGTGCGCGACCAGAAGAAGCTCGATCCCCTGATCGACGAGGCGTTGTCGAAGGGCTGGCCGCTCAAGCGCATCGAGGCGATCCTGCGCGCGGTGCTGCGGGCCGGGGCGTATGAGCTTCAACACCGCAAGGACGTTCCGGGTCGCGTCGTCGTCTCCGAATATGTCGACGTCGCCAATGCCTTCGTCGATCGCGAGGAGACCGGCATGGTCAACGCGGTGCTCGACCAGATCGGCCGCCAGTTTCGCGGTGACGAGTTCGGGCGGGGGTAGTTGTACGTTCCGCTGTCATCACCCGCGAAAGCGGGTGATCCAGTACGCCGCGGCAGCGGTAATTGATATCAGGCGTCTCGGCGTACTGGATCGCCCGGTCAAGCCGGGCGATGACAGTGGAGTGTGGGGCTAGCGTCAAATGACGAACACGCGAGACACCTCGGCCGAAGACTCCCTGATCGCGCGCTATTTCAAGCCGCTGGCGACTGATCCCGGTGCGTTCGGTCTCGTCGATGATGCCGCCATCCTGAGATCATCCAGCGAGGACATCGTCGTCACTACCGACGCCGTGGTCGAAGGTGTGCATTATCTTGCCGACGATCCGCCCGGCACCGTCGCACGCAAGGCGCTGCGGGTGAATCTGTCCGATCTCGCCGCCAAGGGGGCGGTGCCAGCCGGCTTCGTGCTGACGCTGGCGCTACGCAGCAAGGAGGACGCGTGGCTCGGGGCGTTCGCGGATGCGCTCGGCGAGGACGCGAAGGTGTTCGCATGCCCGCTGCTCGGCGGCGACACGGTGTCGACGCCGGGACCGCAGATGATCTCGATCACCGCCTTCGGCCGGGTGCCGCAGGGACGGATGGTCAGCCGCACCGGTGCTAGGCTCGGCGATCGCATCCTGGTGACGGGGACGATCGGCGATGCCGCGCTCGGCCTCGACATTCTCAAGGGCGGGGCGGCTGCCCAGGCGCTGGCCTCCGATCCGCGTGCGGAGGAGATGCTGGTGTCGCGCTATCGCGTGCCGCAGCCGCGCAACCCGCTGGCAGAGGCAGTGCGCGACCACGCGACCGCAGCGATGGATGTCTCGGACGGGCTGGCCGGCGATTTGACGAAGCTCTGCGCAGCATCGGGCGTCTCGGCGACCATTGAGGTCGCGAGCGTGCCGCTGTCCGCTGCAGCAGCCGGCTTGGTTGCGCGCAACGCCGTCGGCATCGAGACGCTGCTTTCCGGGGGCGACGACTACGAGGTGTTGTGCACTGTCCCGGCCGCCCAAAGCGATGCGCTGATTGCCGCGGGGCGGGCGGTGGGCGTTGCGGTGACGGCCATCGGCACGATCGTCGAAGGCTCCGAGCGGCCGCGTTTCCTGGACGGCCGGGGCAAGGAACTGGTGCTGCAGCGGCTGTCCTACAGCCACTTCTAGGAACGTCTCCAGATCTGGCGCCTTCGCCCTAAATACGTGCTTAGATCGGCGTTTTCGGCCGCTTCCGGCGTTGCACCATCAATTTGATTTTGGCAAGCTCATGACCGACTGGGGCCGCCCCTTCGGGCAAGGGGCGGCCCTGTTCAACATCAAGGCGCCGCACCGCATGACGGAAAAACACAAAGGCGCCGGGGGTACATCAAGGATCTGAGGCAAAAAATCACATGACAGCATTATGGTTGATAGTGCTCTGCGGAGTGCTTTCCGTCGTCTACGCGATCTGGGCGACGTCTTCGGTGTTGGGCGCGGATGCGGGGTCACCGCGCATGCAGGAGATCGCGGGAGCGGTGCGCGAAGGCGCACAGGCCTACCTGCGGCGCCAGTACACCACGATCGGTCTCGTCGGCATCGTCATCTTCGTGCTGCTTGCCTATTTCCTCGGAGTCTATGTCGCGATTGGTTTCGCCATCGGCGCCGTCCTGTCGGGGGCGGCCGGCTTCATCGGCATGAACGTCTCGGTCCGCGCCAATGTGCGCACCGCCCAGGCCGCGACGATGTCTCTGGCCGGCGGCCTCGAGCTCGCCTTCAAGGCGGGTGCGATCACTGGTCTCCTGGTGGCAGGTCTCGCGCTGCTCGGCGTGACCCTCTATTTCGGCTTCCTGGTCCATTCGCTGAAGCTCGCGCCCGATAGCCGCACCGTGGTTGACGCCATGGTGGCGCTGGGCTTCGGCGCCTCTCTGATCTCGATCTTCGCGCGTCTCGGTGGCGGCATCTTCACCAAGGGTGCGGACGTCGGCGGCGACCTCGTCGGCAAGGTCGAGGCGGGCATCCCGGAGGACGATCCGCGCAACCCGGCGACAATCGCCGATAACGTCGGCGATAACGTCGGTGACTGCGCCGGCATGGCAGCCGACCTGTTTGAGACCTATGCGGTGACCGCGGTCGCCACCATGGTGCTGGCGGCGATCTTCTTCGCCAAGACACCGATCCTCGCCAACATGATGACGCTGCCGCTCGCGATCGGCGGCATTTGCATCATCACCTCGATCATCGGCACCTTCTTCGTGAAGCTCGGGCCGAGCCAGTCGATCATGGGCGCGCTCTACAAGGGCCTGATCGCTACTGGCATCCTGTCGTTGATCGGCATCGCGCTGGTGATCTACTACCTGATCGGCTTCGGCAAGCTCGAGGGTGTCGAGTACACCGGCATGGCGCTGTTCGAGTGCGGCGTCGTCGGCCTCGTCGTCACCGCGCTGATCATCTGGATCACCGAATACTACACCGGCACCGACTATCGCCCGGTGAAGTCGATCGCCAAGGCCTCGGTGACCGGTCACGGCACCAACGTGATCCAGGGCCTTGCGGTCTCGATGGAGGCGACCGCACTGCCCGCGATTGTCATCATCGCCGGCATCCTGGTCACCTACAGCCTTGCCGGCCTGTTCGGCATCGCGATCGCGACCGCCACCATGTTGGCGCTGGCCGGGATGATCGTCGCGCTCGACGCCTTCGGTCCCGTCACCGACAATGCCGGCGGCATCGCCGAGATGGCGGGCCTGCCGAAGGAGGTGCGCAAGTCAACCGACGCGCTCGATGCGGTCGGCAACACCACCAAGGCGGTGACCAAGGGCTACGCGATCGGCTCCGCCGGTCTCGGCGCCCTGGTGCTGTTCGCAGCCTACAACCAGGACCTCAAGTTCTTCGTCGCGGGGTCCGCACAGCACGCCTACTTCGCCGGCGTCAATCCGGACTTCTCGCTCAACAATCCCTACGTCGTGGTGGGCCTGCTGTTCGGCGGCCTGCTGCCGTATCTCTTCGGCGCACTGGGCATGACCGCGGTCGGCCGTGCGGCCAGCGCGATCGTGGAGGAAGTGCGACGTCAGTTCCGCGAGAAGCCCGGCATCATGCAGGGCACTGACAAGCCGGACTACGGCAAGGCGGTCGACCTGCTCACCAAGGCGGCGATCAAGGAGATGGTCATCCCCTCGCTGCTGCCGGTGCTGTCGCCGATCGTCGTCTACTTCGTGATCTACGCAATTGCGGGCGGGGGGGCGGCCGGCAAGTCGGCCGCGTTCTCGGCGGTGGGCGCGATGCTGCTGGGCGTGATCGTGACGGGTCTGTTCGTCGCCATCTCGATGACCTCGGGCGGCGGCGCTTGGGACAACGCCAAGAAGTACATCGAGGACGGCCATTTCGGCGGCAAGGGCTCTGACGCCCACAAGTCCGCGGTGACCGGCGACACCGTCGGCGATCCCTACAAGGATACGGCCGGCCCGGCGGTGAACCCGATGATCAAGATCACCAACATCGTGGCGCTGTTGCTGCTCGCGATCCTGGCGCACTGATCGGCGTCTTCGGTTCAAGACAAAACCCCGCGGCGCGAGCCGCGGGTTTTTTGTTTCTGTCTTGAGCCAACGATTCCGATGATTGCTTCCTCATCCTGAGGAGCGCGGAACGCGCGTCTCGAAGGATGAAGGCCCCGCTGGTGGCCCTCGTGCTTCGAGACGGCCGCTGCGCGGCCTCCCCAGCATGAGGGAGATAGACCGGCGCGGTTCGCCTACTGCACGTCCATCTGCAGGCCTTCCTTCTGGATGATGCCCGCGAACTTCTTCGTCTCGGCGTCCACAAAGCCGGCAAACTGCTGCGGGCTGCCGTAGTCAGCACGGGCGCCCATGGCGGCGATCTGCTTCTTGATCTCGTCGCGATCCAGCATCGCCTTGACCTGGAGGTTGAGCGCCTCGAGCACAGGGGCGGGGACGCCCTTCGGCAGGAACACCGCGAACCAGGACGACACGTCGAAATTGGCCAGCTCCGGCGCGCTCTCGCGCATGGTCGGCAGGTTCGGCGCGAGGTCGCTGCGCTCGGTCGTGGTGACGCAGAGCCCGTTGAGCGCGCCGTTCTGCACCTGCGGCAGGCTAGGATAGAGGTTATCGAACAGGATCTGGATGTCGCCGGCAAGGGCGGCCTGCAGCGCGGGGCCGGCGCCGCGGAACGGGATGTGCATCATCTTCAGTCCCGTGAGCTGCAGGAACCAGGCGCCGGTGAGATGCGGGCTCTGGCCGACGCCGGAGGAGGCGTAGCTGAGCTTGTCCGGATTGGCCTTGAGATAGGCGATCAGCTCGGCGACCGACTTGATGCCGGTCTTCGGATGCGCCGACACGATGTTCGGGATCCGGATCATGTTGGAGACCGGCTGGAGCTGGTCCGGCTTATACGAGAGATTCTTGAAGATGCTGTAGGCGATCGCGTTCGGCCCCGGATTGCCGATCAGGATGGTGTGGCCGTCCGGCTTGGCGCGGACCACTTCCGCCGTACCGATCGTGCCACCGCCGCCGGAGCGATTTTCCACGAAGGCCGACTGGCCCCAGGCGGTTTGCAAATGAGCGGCGAGCAGCCGGCCCATGACGTCGGTCGATCCGCCGGCCGCGGCCGGCACGATGAGGCGGACATTCTCGGTCGGCTTCCAGTCCGCAAGGCTCGATCGCGGCAGGATGGCTGCGGCCGAAAGACCGGCAGCACCGGCGAGCACGCGACGGCGGGACAACAACAATTTGGGCACGAATCCACTCCCTGCTTCTTGTTTTGCAGGGAGCCTAGGGAACGCGGCGCACATCGGCAAGCCGCGCGCGACGGCATGTGCCGCGCCGAGGGCGGCAGGACGCCGCAGGCCAAAACCTGAGCTCGAGGCCTCAGTTGAAGCTGAGCAGCTTGAACAGCGGCGTGAGGTAGCTCATCTCCTGGCCCGAGGTCGGCGTGGTGCGGCTGACGAAGTCGAAGATCTTGCCGTCCTGGAGGCCATAGTTCGCAAGGCGGCGCACGCGCCGGTTCTTGTCGAAATAGATCGCGATCACGCGCTGGTCGACAACCTTCTGGTTCATGAAGGCGACCGGGCGTTCGGAGCGCTGGGAGATGTAGTAGAAGACCTCACCGTCGAGGGTGGCGACCGTCGAGGGTGTGCCCATCACGATCAGCACCTGGTCCTGGCTCGCGCCGATCGGAATCTGCTCGAGCGCGCCTGGCGGCAGGATGTAGCCCTTCTGGAATTGCTCGCCGGTGCAGCCCGCAAGCGCCGCGCCGACGAGGGCGGCGGCCGCAAACAGGCGCAACGCGCGCCAGCGCGCATGAAGACCGCGCGGCTCACTTGCGCGCAGGCGGGTCTGATTCATTGTCGTCATCGTGGAACTGATTCCGTCCCCTTGCGTCGCGCGAGGCGCTGAAGTACCGGGCGGAGGCTGCGATTGCAACACGCGCACGCCCCCTTGCGGAGCCCACAATGGTTTGGCCGTTCAATCACTTCAGGAAACCCCGGCTAGCCCCGCGCGGCACCATTGAAGCCATCTATGGCATGATCGTGACGCAGGCGCGAGAACCCATATTTTACCGGGAGTTGGGCGTCCCGGATACGGTTAATGGCCGATTCGACCTGTTGCTGCTGCATTTGTGCTTGTTGTTGCGGCGCCTGCGGGCGGCCCGGGACGGTGCGGCGCTGTCTCAGGCGCTGTTCGACCGCTTCTGCGAGGACATGGACGACAATCTGCGCGAGATGGGCGTCGGCGACCAGACCGTCCCGAAGCGGATGCGCGCCTTCGGCGAGGCCTTTTATGGCCGCGCACAGGCCTATGACCGGGCGATGGATGAGGGCGGCGAAGCGCTGGCATCGGCGATTTCAAAGAATATCTTGAATGGCACCGGGATGGAGCAGGCGCGCCAGCTTGCCGCTTATGCCCAGGCGACCGAGGCTGATCTCGGCCGGGCCGACGAGTCGGCGCTGCTGCTCGC
Source organism: Bradyrhizobium sp. ISRA442 (assembly GCF_038085055.1). Taxonomy (NCBI): domain Bacteria; kingdom Pseudomonadati; phylum Pseudomonadota; class Alphaproteobacteria; order Hyphomicrobiales; family Nitrobacteraceae; genus Bradyrhizobium; species Bradyrhizobium sp. ISRA442. The sequence goes on along the minus strand of NZ_JALGCN010000011.1, from coordinate 31,870 downwards.
GTCATTCGAATTTCCACCACCGCTTCGGGAGGGTGCGACACCATGAGCCGACCGAACGCCGGACCCGAGCCCGACCCTTGGCGCGTGCCCGTCATCGTCGCGCAAATCCCCGATGTGGGTCTGCACCGCGAGCTGGAGGCATCAGTCGCGCAGCGGCAGGCCTTGGCCGATACTGCCGGCCTGCGCGAGATCCTGTCCGCCCATGCCGCCTTCGACCTGACGCCGAAGAGCGGCGGCCGGGTCCACGTTACCGGCCAGGTCCGCGCCCGGATCGGCCAGACCTGTGTGGTGACGCTCGACCCGATCGAGAATGATATCGACGAGGAGATCGACCTGATGTTCGCGCCCGAGGCCGAGGCGCGGCGGCTGGCCGACCTGATCGAGGAGGGGCAGGACACCGAGGAGCCCCCTGAGGTCGCCGACCCGCCGGAAGCGATTGTGGGCGGGATCATCGACCTCGGCCGGCTTGCCACCGACGCGCTATTCCTCGCGATCGATCCCTATCCCCGCAAGCCGGGCGCCGTGTTCGAGACCGATGTCACCGGCCCCGATCCGGAGGATCATCCGTTTGCCGCGCTTAAGGCGCTGCAGGAGGGGAAAAAAGGCCAATAGGCGCGCCCGCCGGGCCGCGTGGCCTTGCGATCCGGCGTGAGGCGATTGGGGCGATGCGTTGAGAGGTCGGCGTAGCTATATGATTTCCATGCATTTTCTGGGAATTTTCGCCTCCGTGACCAGATCGCCCGAGATTCAAAAGACTGGGGGCAAGAGGTTGTTTCAGGATGACAAAACGCTATTGTCGCGGCCGGGTCCGGGTGCGGCGTGGCGCTTGACCAATCGTCATATTCGTGGCGAACCCATTATGCGGCCCCGCTAGTTTACGACCGCACGAGACCAGGTTTCCGGGACGTTTATGCCAAGCAAGGTTCGCATTGCGCTTGACGCCATGGGGGGCGATGTCGGCGCCCCCGTGGTCATTCCCGGTGCCGCCATCTCGCTCGCCAGGCACCGCAACACCGAATTCCTGCTGGTCGGGGACCGCGCCAAAATCGAGCCCGAACTCGACAGGCATCCGGAGCTCAAGGCCGCCTCGCGGATCATCCATACCGACGTTGCCGTCAGCATGGAGGACAAGCCGAGCCAGGCGCTGCGGCGCGGCCGCAGGAACTCCTCGATGTGGCTCGCCATCGACGCGGTGAAGAAAGGCGAGGCGGATGCCGCGATTTCGGCCGGCAATACCGGCGCGCTGATGGCGATGTCGCGCTTCAACCTACGCACGTTGCCCGGCATCGACCGTCCGGCGCTCGCCTCGCCCTGGCCGACCATGCGTGGCCATTCCGTGGTGCTCGATCTCGGCGCCACCATCGGCGGCGATGCCGACCACCTGGTGGCGCTCGCGGTGATGGGCGCGACGATGGCGAGCGTGCTGTTCGACAAGAAGCGACCCACGGTCGGCCTGCTCAATATCGGGGTCGAAGAGATCAAGGGCCACGAAGAGATCCGCGAGGCGGGGGAAAGGCTGCGCACGCTCAACCTTCCCCAGCTCGACTATATCGGCTTCGTCGAGGGCGACGGCATCGGTAAGGGCTTAGCTGATGTGATCGTCGCCGAGGGTTTCAGCGGCAATATCGCGCTCAAGGCCGCCGAGGGCACCGCGCGGCAGATAGCGGAAATTCTCCGCAACGAGATCCAGCGGACCTGGATGTCCAAGCTCGGTTATCTCTTCGCGCGGAGCGCCTTCCGAACCCTTCGCGACAAGATGGACCCGAACAAGTCCAACGGCGGCGTGTTCCTCGGATTGAACGGCGTCGTGGTTAAGAGCCACGGTGGAATCAACGCCGAAGGCTTTGCCTATGCGATCGAGGTTGGCTATGAGATGGTCCAATACGATCTCCTGAACAAGATCAATCAGATGCTCAACCGCGACGGGGGCGCGCTTAAGTCCGTGCCGACCGCGCAGGAGGCTGTTTCGTGACTCAAATTCGTTCGGTCGTGCTGGGCTGCGGCGCCTATCTGCCGGAGCAGGTCGTGACCAATGCGCAACTCGCCCAGCGCATCGACACGTCCGACGAGTGGATCGTGCAGCGCACCGGCATTCGCGAGCGGCACATCGCCGCCGACGGCGAATTCACCTCGCATCTCGCGATCAAGGCGGCACAGGCCGCGCTCGCTGACGCGGGCGTGGACGCGCAGTCGATCGAGCTGATCGTGCTGGCGACCTCGACGCCCGACAACACGTTCCCGGCCACCGCGGTCGCCGTGCAGCAGGGGCTCGGCATCAACCATGGCGCGGCCTTCGACCTCCAGGCGGTCTGCTCCGGCTTCGTATTTGCGCTCGCCACTGCCGACAATTTCCTGCGCACCGGCGCCTACAAGCGCGCGCTTGTCATCGGCGCGGAGACCTTCTCGCGCATCCTCGACTGGAATGACCGCGGCACCTGCGTGCTGTTCGGCGACGGCGCCGGCGCGGTCGTGCTGGAGGCGCAGGAGCAGCCGGGCAAGGCCGCGACCGACCGCGGCGTGCTGACCACGCATCTGCGCTCCGACGGCCGCCACAAGGCCAAGCTGTTCGTCGATGGCGGCCCGTCCTCGACCCAGACCGTCGGTCATCTGCGCATGGAGGGCCGCGAGGTCTTCAAGCACGCGGTCGGTATGATCACCGACGTGATCGTCGATGCGTTCGAGGCCACCGGCCTCAATGCCGAAGACATCACCTGGTTCGTGCCGCACCAAGCCAACAAGCGCATCATCGACGCCTCGGCGCACAAGCTTCATATCGCACCGCAGAAGGTGGTTCTGACGGTGGACCGCCACGGCAACACCTCGGCGGCCTCGATTCCGCTGGCCCTGTCGGTGGCGCGCAAGGACGGCCGCATTAAGCGCGGCGATCTGGTTCTGCTCGAAGCGATGGGCGGCGGCTTCACCTGGGGCTCTGCGCTGGTGCGCTGGTAGCCACAGTCGATAAAATTTTGCCCGAATCATCTCCGATTGTCGATGCGTCTGCATGGATGAGCGGTGTTGACCGCCGTCCCGTAACCTCCTAATTTTAGACAACAATTGTTCGCCGTGATGTGGGGCAGGGCGATGACCGAGACTAGTAAAACCGTAACGCGTGTTGACCTCTGCGAAGCCGTCTACCAAAAGGTCGGCTTATCGCGCACTGAGTCGTCTGCGTTTGTGGAACTCGTGCTGAAGGAGATCACCGACTGCCTGGAGCGGGGCGAGACGGTGAAACTGTCCTCGTTCGGCTCATTCATGGTGCGCAAGAAGGGCCAGCGTATCGGCCGCAATCCGAAGACCGGCACCGAGGTGCCGATCTCGCCGCGCCGGGTGATGGTGTTCAAGCCGTCTGCGATCCTCAAGCAGCGGATCAACGCCCAGCACCGTGGCAACGGCGATGGCACAAAGGCTCAACCGGAGGCGTAATCGCCCGCGCAAAGGATTTTGCATTTGGACAAAGCGCCGGATGCGTTCCGCACCATCAGCGAAGTAGCCCAGGAACTCGACATTCCGCAGCACGTGCTGCGCTTCTGGGAGACGCGCTTCTCGCAGATCAAGCCGATGAAGCGCAGCGGCGGCCGCCGCTACTACCGCCCCGACGACGTCGACCTGCTCAAAGGCATCCGCCGGCTCCTCTACGGGGAGGGCTACACCATCCGCGGGGTGCAGCGGATATTGAAAGAACATGGCGTCAAGTCGGTGCAGGGCCTCGCCGACAGCGCGGCCGCGGTGTCGTTCGGGGCGATTGAGGACGCCATCGGCCAGAGCCTGATGGAGACCGATGACGAGGCGCCCATCCGCGGCGTCACTGACGCCGACGACGACGACTACCAGGGCGAGGAGGAGGAAGGCATCGATTTCCGCTTCGCGGAGATCGATGACGAAGAAATCCTCACCACCTTCCGCAAGGGCGGCACCGAGCGCGCCGGTCCCAGCGCCGCGGACCGGGAGCGGTTGGAACGGGTGCTCACCGACCTCGTCGCCTGCCGGGAATTGCTCGACCAGGCGCTAAAGGACGGCTGAGCGGCGGTCCGTCGTCTTTGTCGCTATCCCGGAGATCAGTTCCGGGGACGCGAAGCGGGCAGCAAAATGGTGCGGCTCGCCTTGCGCAAAGCGGCGATCCTAGCTAATGGAACGACATTCGGAGCGTGGCGCAGCCCGGTTAGCGCACTAGTCTGGGAGACTAGGGGTCGGAGGTTCAAATCCTCTCGCTCCGACCAACTTTTCCAATTTCTTTCAATGTCGTTTTGAGAAGGTCGGTCCGCGTAGGGCCGGCCGGCCGCACGCGCCTGAGAGCCCTCTGCGGGCTCAGCATTCGTCGTCTGGCTGCGCGTTTGGTCTGCCTGCCTGCTCGCATATCTCGCAATCATCTCACGAACTTCGCAGGACTGATTTTGGAGCGCTGCGTGTCGCGCGGACGGCCCGTTCGATATCCACTTCTGTGACGAAGTAAGCGAACCAGTGCCGCTGGACTTTTTGTTCTTCTTATGTTCTCTTTATCGTTGGAGGTGACCCATGGACATTGAGAAGCAGCGTGAAGCGATCCGGCTTTGGAATCAGCTCAGGAAGGTCGAGGGACCGGTGGCGGAAGAACTTCGCATCCAGATCCTCGAGTGCTTTGCCGAGCGGGGCAATGCCAAGCGACCCAGAAGCTCTGCCGGGGCATCGACTGCTATTGCAAATACCCGACCACGAGCCGCGTCGTCTCATCGATTAGCGTCCTGACCATCTTGTCCGACAGTGTGTCGGCCTGATTCAGGACCGCGTTGTGCGCGACCGCTTCGATCGCGCTGACGCAGACGAAGGCTGCGAGGCCCGGATCGAGCTTGCGCAGCTCGCTGCGGCGGCTCTCGAGATAGGCGCGGACGAGGGAGAGGATCTCGCGGTTGAAGGCCTCGACATCCTTGAGCTGACCCGTACGCGGGATCTGCTCGGCGAGCACGCGATGCAGCTTTGGGTCGATCTGATGCGCCTCGATTGCGACCGCGACGAGCTTGCGCACGGCCTTCTCGATTGGCAGTACGGCGGCTTCTGCGAGCACGGCGCGGACGATTTGCATGATCTCCTGATTGTGGCGATCGATCACGGCGGCGACGAGCGCCTCCTTGCCCGGAAAATACTGGTAGAGTGAGCCGACGCTCACGCCCGCCAGCTCGGCGATCCGGTTGGTGCTGGCCTTCTCGAATCCTTCGCGGACCAGAATGCGAGCGGTTGCCTCGACCAGCGCGTCGACCGTGGCGCGCGACCGGCTTTGCGAGGCATTTTTCCGGGGTTTTGTGAGCGGCTTGCGCGCCATGTCATGCGGTCCGAATGCGAGTATGAAAAGCGAGTGAACGCTCGCATTATATGCGCGAGCGGCGACGGATGGATAGAACCGTCGTGCCGGCCGGCGCAGCAGGGCGAGGACATGAGCATGAGCGTTGCGAAGATGTTGTCGATAGGGCGGGTGCATGCGGGCAGCAACCTCGCGCGGGATTCGCTTTCGAACGATGCCAGGCCAAGCTTGCAGAGCAGGTGCTTCAACGTGCTGCTGCGGTGCCTGCCGTTCAAGAAGCAGCTCGCGTCGGCCGAGGCCGTGCAGGCGCATGTGCGAAAGCTGACCTTGCAGCCGGCATCGCATCAGCCGACCGGACTCGGCCGCGGCGTCGATGTGACCCTGACGAAGATGGGAGGATGGCCAGTCTACTACACGGCACCGTCCGCAGGCCACGAAGGCGGCAACCATGTCATGTTCCTGCATGGCGGCGGTTTCATCAACGAGATCGTTCCCGCGCATTGGCGCTTCGTCGGCGAGATGACGCGAAAGGCGCGCATCAGTTGCGTCGTGCCGATCTATCCGCTCGCGCCCGGCGTCACCGCGAAGGAGGTCGTGCCGGCGACGGCCGAGCTGCTGCGGATGCTGCTGGAAGATGCCGGATCCGCCAAGGTTACAGTGGTCGGCAATTCGGCTGGCGCGGGATTGGCGCTCGCGGCGTGCCAGTGGCTGCGCGATCGCGGTCACCGGCAGCCAAGTGGCTTGGTGCTGATCTCGCCGGCCGCGGATGCATCGATCAGCCGCCCGGAGCAGGTGGCGCTCGCGGCGCGCGATCCCATCCAGGACATTCCGGGCATCATCGAGGCGGCGCGCCTCTATGCCGGCGAGCTCGATGTCGGCCATCCCTTCGTCAGCCCGTTGAACGGCGCGTTCCGTTCGCTCGCGCCTTTGATCATCTTCTCCGGGACGCGTGATCTGTTCTATCCCGACAGCGTGGATCTCGCTGCAAGGGCAAGGGCGGCGGGCGTGGCGGTCGAGCTGCATCTCTTGCGTGACCAGCCGCACAATTTCGTGCTGATGCCGACGCCGGAAGGCCGACAGGCGCGCAACATCATCCTGCGCGCAGTGGCTTAAGCGCTGGCGCAATCGCTATCAGACCAAGAGCGGTTTGTCGGGGTGACATGGCGGCTTCTGCCGCGCGTCGGCGGCGGGGTGGGACTGCCTCTCTCGCTGTCCCCTTGATGGCCCCTTTGGGGCGTTTCCTCCGAACCCGGATTCTTGCGGGCCTGGCCTTACGCGTGGCCCTTGATCTCGTAGTGGCCGGGCACGCATTTGTAGCGCTCGATGCGCCAGTTGACGTGATAGATCGGATGCTCGCCCATCCATTTCGCAAGGCCTGCCTGTGCGCCGATCGCGCACTGCATCATCGAAATCTCGGGCGTCATGTTGCTATCAGTCACGATTTCCTCGACGCAGCTACCTGAGGCAGCCCCGCCAAGTCGGCAGAGTACGGCTACGACGGTCACAAACATGCATGTCACCTCTTTGGTTGTTTCTGGCCACGAGGAGGATGCAAGCGGAGTGCCACAGCCTGTGTCTGCAGCGACACGCCGGACAGGCGGACATGAGCCAGCTTCCGAATCTCATTTGACGATTCGGATTGTAAAAAAATGCCCCTCGAGCCGAAGCCGGACAAATACGGGGAACCAACAGGAATGAGTGATCGTAAGGGCTGGGTCGCGGCAACAGCGCTTCTTGCAAGCCCGGCAAACGTTAGGCTCGGATACCCGCCAAAAGAGTGGGGCCGCCACGAATGATCAGGAAACGCGTGCCGTGGTCGTACGTTTCGCCGGCGCTGCTCACGCGGATCATGACCAAGGTGCCGCTGGTCGTCGGCGTCAAGCAGAGCGCGAGTGATCTCAGCCACATTGCGGCGGCCGAATAGTCCGCCCGTCGAAATAACCGACGTTCCGATGCAGCGCCCATCCGCTTTTACCTGCGGATGCGGCGCTGCTACATTTTGCGCCTGGTCCGGCACGGCCGGTGCCGACGAACGAGGGTGAAGAAACAAGCCGATAAGGGAGGGGCAGACGTCCCATGAAGGATTTTGCAGGAAAGATCGCCGTCATCACCGGAGGCGGGACAGGGATGGGACGAGAGCTCGCGCGCCAGCTCGTCGCCGAAGGCTGCAACGTCGCGATGTGCGACGTCTCGGAAGCCGCGATGGCCGAGACCAAGCGGCTGTGCGAGGTCGAGAAGCTGCCGCAGGGTCTGCGCATCACCACGCATGTCGCCGACGTCTCGATCGAGGATCATCTGAAGCGCTTTCGCGACGAGCTCGCCGAGCAGCAGATGACCGACAAGATCCATCTCCTGTTCAATAATGCCGGCATCGGCGGTGGCGGCAGCATGTTCACCAACACGCGCGAGCAGTGGGAGCGCACCTTCAACATCTGCTGGGGCGGCGTCTATCTGGGGGTGCGAACCTTCCTGCCGATGCTGGTCAAGGCCGACGAAGCCCACATCGTCAACACTGCCAGCGTCAACGGCTTCTGGGCCTCGATCGGCATGAACCAGGCACACACCGCCTACAGCTCGGCGAAGTTCGCTGTGAAGGGGTTTACCGAAGCGCTGATCAACGATCTCCGCCTGCACGCCCCGCATGTCAAATGCTCTGTGGTGATGCCGGGCCACGTCGGCACCTCGATCGTGTCGAACTCGCGCAAGGTGCAGAGCGGCGACGGCTCCGACCGCCTCAATCCCGACGAGGTCGCGCTGACGCGCACGCGCATGGTCGCCGCCGGCGTGCCAGATGCTGACAAAATGTCGGATGAGGATATCCAGGCGACGTTCGCTGAGCGAGCCCGCAGCTTCCTCGAGGACGCGCCGACGACCGCAGCGCAGGCGGCGCGAATCATTCTCGACGGCGTGAAGGCAGAGAGGTGGCGCATCCTGGTCGGCGAGGACGCAAAGCGTCTCGACGAACGCGTGCGCGCCACGCCCGAACAAGCCTATGACCGCACCTTCTACGAAAGCTTCACGCAGGAGGTCGGCTGGCGGCTTGGCTGAGACCGCCGCGCGAGCGCAAGCGATATAGGTATGATGTCCATCATGGCAAGAGGCGCGCCTGTGAATATCCTTGCTGAACATCGCGCGCGATCGCCTTCGTATGAAGAAACGGCATGTCACGCATGCGACATGATCGGTGCGTTCAAGCGATGGTGATCTCAAACGGGCTTCTGTTGAACCGCGCCAGCTTGGTCGGCGAACTAAAATAGTTTAGTCAATCAATCGCAATACCAGCGACGAAGCGCTCCCGATGATACCCGCATGCCTCTCCGATGACTGGACCCTGTGGCCGGAGAGGGAGGACCTTTCCGCCGAATTCACACGCCTGCTCACGGCAGCCCAGGAAGGCGGCGCCACCATCGCGGAATGCCTGCTGATCGCACGCCGCTTGCGGCGGGGCGATGAAGTGTCCTGGCATCGGGAATGGAAGAAGCTCGCGCGGGTCAATCGCCAGCGCGCCGAGGCGGCGTTCGCCGAAGGCCACAGAGCGAGCGCGCAGCGCAACTGGCTGCGGGCGATCAACTACTACAGCGCCTCGGCCATGCCGCTCGATCCGGCCGACGATCGTCGCTGGGTCGCCGTGCTCGCGATGCAGGAATGCGCGCGCAGCTACCTCGCCGCGCGCGATCCAGCCGGCGAGGTCGTCACGCTGCCTTGGGCGGACGGTCATTCATTGCAGGGTTACTTCGTGCCGGCGCCTTCGGCGACGGGGCCGACGCCGACCGTGATCTGCATCGGTGAGCCCGGCCATCGGAAGGAAGAGTTCCTGTTCAAGCTTGCGCCGCATGCGCGCGAGCGCGGATTGTCGCTGCTTGCGATCGATCTGTTCGGCGAGCAGCGCGACGATTATCTCGACGAGTTGCTGCGGCGCCGCGACCTCGAGAGCTCGATCGCCAGCGTCATGGACTATCTGGGAACGCGCAACGACGTCGATTTCGGCCGTGTCGCGATTGTCGCTGACGGTTGGGGTTCGTCCTTCGTGGCGCGCGCGGTCCTGCAGGAGCCACGGCTTGCCGCCGCCGTCTGCGATGGCGGTCTGTGGGACCTCCACGAGCGCGCGTTCCTGGCGAGCCGCTTCGCGATGAACGACGTGAGCATCGTCCCGGTGCCGCATTCGCCGCTGATGGCCAGCAGCCTCGATTGTCCGGTGCTGATCACCATCGGCGACGAGGGCTGGCTGAAGCCGGAGCGGGCGCGACAAATTGTCCGGCAATCCCGGCCGGGCTCGCAGGACATCATGCTGAAGGTATTTTCGTCGGAGGAGACCGGCGCGGCGCAGGCACACGCCGACAATCCGACGCTCGCCAACGAGTTCATCTTCGACTGGCTCGAATCGCGGCTCGGGCTGGCCGGCCGGCGCATCTAAAGCGCTAGCGGCAGCGTCAGAGGTCGTGGGAGATCCGGACGCAGGCCTTTTCGAGGCGCATCTTCAATGTCGCGAGCCTTGCGGTGAATTCGGTCAGCTCGTGCTCGTCGAACTCCTGGAAGACGAATTCGCGGATCGTCTTGTATTGTTCGTTGAGGCTGGCGATGTGCTTCTGAGTCTTCTCGACCAGAGACAGTCGCACCACCCGGGCATCGGTCGGTGACGGCCGGCGGCGCAAGAGGCCCTTCTTTTCGAGCAGCTTGGACTGGGTGGTGACGAACGATGGATCGACGTGCAGTAGTTTCGAGACCACGTTGACGGGCACGCCGTCGTCCTTGTCGAGATCGGAGATGGCCATCAGAATCAGCCATTGTGGTCCGCTGATGCCGAGCGTCCTGGCCCAGAACTGCCGCAGCTCCTCGAGGTACATGTTGATCGAGGATATCTCCCAGGTGAAGCGCCTGATGATATCCAGATTTCCGATGGAGCGCAGGCGCGCTCCCTCCTTCCTCGTCGCGGACACAGCGTCACTCCCGTGATCTGATTCTTCTGGCCGGTGTCATCTGCCGCCATACTTCACGCAAGTCTGCCCTGACGCAAGTGCAGAGCAAAGTAATTGTGTCACGAAAATTACACAAGTGACCAGCTCAGCAGATTGACTCAAGCTGGGTGTTGCGCCGGGAACACAGGGGTAGTGAATCTGCAAAGATGATCTAATAAACTATTTTGATTAACGGAACGACGCAGGCATATTGATGGCCGACGGTGGGGGTTCTCAATCGTCCCGTTGCAGGTGGTTCGCTCAAGTCCCTCGCGTTCAAGCGGGTGTGTCCGAAGGCGCGAAGCGGCCGAGCGGTTTTTTGAGGCGGGGATCTGGGGGGCCTGACGGTCCGTCTCCGCAAAATGAGCAACTTGGAGGTTTAAATGAGAGTGGTGAAGAGCCTTTTGCTCGGCACTGCGGCGGGTCTGATCGCCGTCGGCGGAGCTCAGGCGGCCGATCTTCCGGTCAAGGCCAAGGCGGTCGAATACGTGAAGGTCTGCTCGCTGTACGGCGCGGGCTTCTACTACATCCCGGGCAGCGACACCTGCGTGAAGCTGGGCGGCTATCTGCGTGCGGAAGTCGCGCTCAATGCGGGCGGCAACTACAGCGCACAGTACAACAACGTCTTCGCGGCGAACAACCGCCTGACGAACTACTACTCGATGCGTGCTCGTGAAGATCTGAACATCGATACGCGCACCGCGACCGAATATGGCGTGGTCCGCACCTATTTCGATGCGGTCTTCACCTGGACGACCGGCAACTATGTCGGCACCGGCAGCGCAACGGGCGCAACCCAGTATAGCGGAACGCTCGGTCTCAATGCCGCCGGCACCGGCTTGGTCGGCTCGAGCAGTGGCGCCGTCAACGGCACCGACGGCAACCTCTCGGGCGGCGCGCTCGGCGTCTACTACGCCTTCATCCAGTTCGCCGGCTTCACGATGGGTAAGTCGGTGTCGCAGTTCGACGCGCCCTGGATCAACTATCCCGGCAACAACTTCGACCAGCTCGTCGGCGGCAGCGGCACGACCAACGGTGTGAACCAGTTCACCTACACGGCCGATTTCGGCCAGGGCATCACGGGCGCGATCTCGGTGCAGGACCAGACCCAGGTCTTCCAGACCGCGATCTGGAACACCGCCGGCATGACGACCTCGGGCGTCCTCGGCGGCGCTTACGGCTCCAACAATCTCGGCGGCAGCAGGTCGCCCGACATCGTCGGCATGATCCGTGTCGACCAGGCCTGGGGCCTGTTCCAGGCGTCGGTCGCGGCGCACGACAACCACGCCGCTTACTATGGCGCGACCGAGGCGACGGGCCATCCGGAGGACAAGTGGGGCTGGGCCGTTCAGCTCGCTTTGTCGATCAAGAACATCCCAACCGGCGCAGGCGACGTGATCAACGTGTCGGGCGTCTACACCGAGGGTGCGAGCCGCTACAACTTCCAGGAGCTGGCGGCGACCAGCTACTCGATGTTCGGCAGCTCCAGCAACGCGTATCAGAGCATCGGCTTCGCCGGCGTGTCGGATGCGGTGTTCGGTCCGGGCGGCAACCTCGAGCTGACGAAGACCTACGGCTTCCGTGGTGCCTACACCCACAACTGGAATCCGTACTGGAACACGGCGCTGTACGGTGCATGGGCCGCTGTCAACTACAACGGCACGGCGAAAGGCCTGATCTGCGGCAGCGCCGCGTTCGCCACGCTGACCGGCACCTGCAACCCGGACTTCAACATCGGCCAGGTGGGTGTCATCACCCGCTGGACGCCGGTGAAGGGTCTGACCTTCTCGGCTGACTTCACTTACAGCCATCTCGACCAGAAGTACTCGGGCGTGATCACGGCGCCGGCGCAGACGGCTGTCGCCAAGCCGGCGGCCGCGTACGAGCTGAAGGATCAGGACACCTACAGCCTCCTGCTGCGCGCCCAGCGCAACTGGTAAGTTCGGGTCCGCGGATCTGACGAAGCCTCGGCGGGAAACCGCCGGGGCTTTCCTTCAAGAAGGCGAGAGGCTTCCGGAAAATCGGAAAGCCTCTCACGCAAGCGACGAAGACGAGCTATGCGATTCGACCGTCGTCAAACTTATTTACTTACCTGAGTTACTAAGCTATAAAGCCGTTAGCCGATTACGAAAGTCACGGCTCTTAGCTTCATGCTAAGCCTCCAGAAACCTCCGGCAATGCCCTGCCGGAGGTTTTTAATTTTGGGGAGTTGGCGTTCGCCTTAGCCGCGGATGAAGCGCGCGCGTGAATTCGGCCGATAGGCGAGGCGGCTGTGGCCGGTGCAATAGGACTGGCCGTCGGGCGCGACATTGCCGCAGAAGCAGAAATCGGCCGCGCCAGGCGTTGAGATCGGCCAGCGGCAGCGATTCTTGCCGAGCTCCATCAGCGAGCAGCGGTTGGCCTCGTCGATCGGCTCAAAGATTACAGGACGTTCGGTCTCGCCGTAGATCGTGGCGAGCATTTCGTATTGCAGCCGCGGCACTGCCTTCGATGCGCGCGCCGGCGCAAAGCTCTTGTCCGGGAGCCTGCGCTCGTCGCTCGTCCGGCCGCGCGTGAGATTGAGCCGGGACAGCTTGCCGATCACGGCATTGCGGCTGACGCCGATGTCGGCGGCGATCTCGCGGCAGGAGAGGCCGGCCTCGAAGTGCTGTCTCAGAAGTGCGATTCGTTCGTCGGTCCAGGTTGGTGAAGGTGCAGGCATCGGTGACGGTCCCAGGTTGCAGATGATCGCCGGCCACCTCCCAAGTTCTGTCCGCGTCCCTCGTTCCTGCGCCTCACGTCCTCCCATTGTCGCGAATCGACAGCAAGCCGTCCTTAATGGCGAGACGGATGCCTTCCTCGATCAATGTCCGCGCGACGCCGGGAACGCTCGTGCCGTGGGTGCCCTGTCTCACCAGTTTTTCGAGATACGTGATGGTCGAGAGCGCCAACGTTACGGGTATGCGGTCAGTCTCGGCTTTTTCGGTGGCCATGGCCCGAACGCTAGCCTCTTACTCAGGTACATAAAAGTAACGATTAAGACTCTATTTAGGTTCGTCTGGATGTCAAATCCGAATCGTAACCAAGCCTGAGGTCGTTGGAATCGCTGGAGAAAAAGCCTCGCACGCAAGCGCGCCGCGCGGAGGTGCCGGGCGGCGGACAAGCGGGAGAGGAGGGAAGGAGGCGGGGTGGCCTAGCCGTGCACGACCGATTTGGCGATCATACAGTGGATGCCCTTTGAGCCGTTGACCGTCTGCGTCACGCGCAAATCGGCGGCCAGGCTGCACAGCGTATAGGCGTCCTCGCGCGACAGGTTTCGCTTCTCGCCAAGCAGCGCGATCATGTCGCGCAGCGCGCGGACCACGCACTGGTCGAGGTCGGGGTCCATCGCCATGGTCATGTAGTGCGACGGCGTTTCGGCGCGCGGGTAGGCGAGCTTCATGTCCTTGCGCAGCGTGAGACGGAAGCGGCCCTGCAGTGCGGTCTCGATCGCGGTGACGCAGACCTCTCCGTCGCCCTGCACGCCATGGCCGTCGCCGCAGGAGAACAGCGCGCCCGGCACGAACACCGGCAAATACAGCGTTGCGCCCGGGACCAGCTCCTTGTTGTCGAGATTACCGCCCATCGCGCGCGGAATGAGCGAGGAGATGCGGCCCCACGCCGGCGGCGGTGCCACGCCCATCACGCCGAAGAACGGTTTGAGCGGCAAGTCGAGGCCCCAGGGCAGGCGGCCGACCATGCGCGACCGATCCAGAGGGATGTTGAGGATGCGCGGCTCATGGAAATCTTCGGGCAGGGTACCGGACAGAGGCCGGATCAGATTGTAGCCCCAGTCCTGCCGAAGCTGCACGTCGAGGATCTCTACCTCGAGCACGTCGCCTGGTTCGGCGCCGCCGATCGCGATCGGACCGGTGAGGATGTGGCCGGGCAGCATGCGCTCGGACTTTGCGTGCACCTCGAGCAGCTCGGGCGGAATATGAAATCGGTTGCGGTCGGGCACCACGTCCGGGCCGCCGCTGATGGTGTCGATCGTGACCTCATCGCCGCTTTCGATCGTCAGCACCGGCCTGAGTTTGGCCTCAAAGAAGCCCCAGTGGCAGGTCTCGGCACTTGCATGCAGGTGGTGATGGTTCATCGATCACATCCGGTTTTCATCAGAACTCGCCATTGCCGGGCTTGACCCGGCAATCGAACCTCTTTCAAGAAGATTTCTGAAGATGGATGGGCAGGTCAAGCCCGCGCGTGACCGCTCGATCATTCCTGCGAGGCTCCCCTGTTTTTCGTCCTGTCCAAGACGCTCGGCGTCGCATTGTTGCCGATCAATTTCATTGTCGAGCTCGGAATCCTGTCGCTCGTTCTGATGGCGACGCGCTATGCGGCGCTCGGCCGCAAGCTCGCCGGCACCGCGCTCATTCTGCTGGCGCTCGCTGCTTTCTCGCCGCTCGGCAATCTCCTGCTTTATCCGCTGGAGTCGCGCTTTCCGCCGTGGGATCCGTCGCGAGGCGCGCCCGACGGCATCATCGTCCTCGGAGGTTCGGTCGACCCGGACTTGTCGGCCGTGCATGATGCGCCGATCGTGCGCCACGCAGCCGATCGCATGCTGGCGCTGGCCGAGCTGGCGCGGCGTTACCCGAAAGCGCGGATCGTCTTCACCGGAGGCAACTCCGACCTGATCTCGGGCGATGCCAAGGAGGCCGATTGGTCTGGCATCATCCTGGAAAATATCGGCATTCCCAAAGAGCGCCTGATCATGGAGCGGAACTCGCGCAATACCTACGAGAATGCGCTGTTCACGAAGGAGCTGGTCGCGCCGAAACCCGGCGAGCGCTGGCTTCTCGTCACCTCGGCCTTTCACATGCCGCGCTCGATCGGGCTGTTCCGCGCGGCCGGATTTGATGTCGAGGCCTATCCGGTAGACTGGCGGATGGGAGGACGCGAGGATCTCTTCACCTTCACCAATTCAAGCAGTGACGGGCTGACCCGCACCGACGTTGCCGTGCGCGAATGGATCGGACTCGTCGCCTATCGCCTGGTGGGCCGGACCGCGGATTTGCTTCCGGGACCGGCCAAGGATTAGAAACGACGACAAAACGAAGATGACCGGCGCAGCGATCGCCGGGCCGGAGGACGCCATGCAGCGAGAGAGTGCAAAGACGATCGATCTTGCCGGCCTCGTGGCCGATCTCAACAGCCTGTTGCGGCTGAAGACGACCGTGATCGGCATGAAGCTGTTCGCGCGCGCCGCCGACATGGAGGCAGTCCCGAAAATCCGGCGGCCGAACGCGATCCACACCACCGACCAGATCGTCAGCATGGCAGCGCGGCTTGGATGGACCGTCGGCATCACTGCCGACGATCTCGTCGGCGCCCAGTGCCGCGCGGTGATTGGCCTCGCACCGCAGGACGAGCAATGGCTCGCCGGCGAGAACTATGTCGGCGTCTGGCACGGCACGGCGGAGGATGCGCGCAAGCGCCAGGAGGCGCTCGACGTCGTGCCGTTCGGCCAGTACCAGGCGCTTGCGGTGAGCCCGCTCGCGAGCGGCCGGCTGAATCCGCCCGACATCTGCCTCGTCTATGCGACGCCGGGGCAGATGATCATCCTCATCAACGGGCTGCAATATACCGGCTACAGGAAGTTCGAATGGGGCGTCGTCGGGGAGACTGCGTGCGCGGATTCCTGGGGGCGGGCGCTGAAGACCGGCGAGCCCAGCCTATCCTTGCCATGCTATGCCGAACGGCGCTATGGCGGCGTGCCGGACGAGGAGATGCTGATGGCACTGAAGCCGGATCATCTCGCCAAGGCGGTTGAGGGCATGAAGGCGCTGGCCAAGAACGGCCTGCGCTATCCGATCCCGCCCTATGGCATTCAAAGCGACGTCCGTGCCGGCATGGGCGTGAGTTACGGAAAGAAGTAAGGGCCGCACCATGAGTTCTGCGAAATTCGACATCGTCGTCTACGGCGCGACCGGTTTCACCGGCCAGCTCGTCGCCGAATATCTGGCCGCGCACTACAAGGACGACAAGGCGCTCAAATGGGCGATGGCCGGGCGCAGCCTCGACAAGCTCAAATCAGTACGTGACGCAATCGCTGCGCCCACGGACACGCCGCTGATTGTCGCGGATGCGGCCGATTCGGCATCGCTGAACGCGATGGTGGCCCAGACGAAGTCGGTGATCACGACCGTCGGACCTTATCAGCTCTATGGTGAGGAGCTGCTCGCCGCCTGCGTTGCCACCGGCACGGATTATTTCGACCTCTGCGGCGAGCCGGTCTGGATGCGGCAGATGATCGACAAGCACGAAGCGGCGGCCAGGACGAGCGGTGCGCGCATCGTATTCTCCTGCGGCTTCGATTCCGTGCCGTTCGAGCTCGGTGCGTTCTTCGTGCAGGAAGAGGCCAAGCGCGTGTTCGGCGCAGCCGCCTCGCGCGTGAAGGGCCGCGTGCGCGACATGCGCGGTACGCTCTCGGGCGGCACCGCGGCGAGCGCAAAGGCAACATTCGATGCCGTCGCCAAAGATATCAGCCTCGTCGCGATCCTGAACGATCCGTTCGCGCTGACGCCCGGATTCACCGGCCCGAAGCAGCCGAAGGGCAACAGGTCGATTCTTGAGGAGGACCTGCAATCCTGGGCCGCGCCTTTCATGATGGCGCTGATCAACACGCGCAACGTCCATCGCTCCAACATGCTGATGGGTTTTCCCTACGGCAAGGAATTCGTCTACGACGAGATGGTCCTGACCGGTCCCGGTGAGAAGGGCGAGGCGAATGCGAAGCGTGTGATGGCCGCCAATGCTGAGAAGACGGGCCCGAATGCGCCGAAGCCGGGCGAGGGGCCTTCGAAGGAAGAGCGGGAAAACGGCCGCTTCGATCTGCTCTATGTCGCGATCGCGCCCGACGGCCACCAGGTTCGCGCCGGTGTCACCGGCGACCGCGATCCCGGCTACGGCTCGACCTCGAAGATGATCTCGGAATGCGCGATCTGTCTGTTGCGTGATGCACACGACGTGCCCGCGGGAATCTGGACCCCGGGCGCAGCGATGCAGCACAAGCTGATCAAGCGGCTTCAAGATCACGCCGGGCTGACGTTCAAGGTGGAAAGCTAAGCTCGAGGCCGTTGCAGGAAACCCGACCCGTGTCGTCGAAGTTTGACATCGTCGTTTACGGCGCGACCGGATACACCGGCCAGCTCGTCGCCGAGTATATCGCCGCGCAGTACGCGGGCGACAGCGCGCTGACATGGGCGATGGCCGGGCGAAGCAGGGACAAGCTTGCGTCGGTTCGCGACGCGATCGGCGCACCCAGTGACACGCCGCTCATCGTTGCCGATGCGTCCGACCCCGTCTCGTTGCGCGCGTTGGTCAACCAAGCCAAGCTGGTGATCACCACCGTCGGTCCGTACCAGCTCTATGGCTCCGATCTGCTCGCCGCCTGCGTTGCGTCGGGCACCGACTACATGGATCTCTGCGGCGAGCCGATCTGGCTAAAGCAGATGATTGACAGGCACGAGGCGGAGGCCAAAGCGAGCGGCGCGCGCATCATGGTCCCCTGTGGCTTCGACTCGGTGCCGTTCGAACTCGGTGTATTCTTCGTGCAGGAGGAAGCTCGGCGCGTGTTCGGGGCGCCGGCGCCACGCGTCAAGGGGCGCGTCCGCGACATCAGTTGGAAGTTCTCCGGCGGCACCTCGGCGAGCGCAAGGGTGACCTTCGAGGCGGTTGCGCAGGACCTCAGCCTGGTGTCGATCCTCAAAGATCCCTTTGCATTCACGCCCGGCTTTGAGGGTCCGAAGCAGCCGCGCGGTAACAAGCCCGTCTTCGAGGAGGACCTGCAATCCTGGGCCGCGCCATTCGCGATGGCTACGCTCAACACGCGCAACGTCCATCGCTCCAACATGCTGATGGGCTTCCCGTATGGCAGGGACTTCGTCTACGACGAGATGGTGCTGACTGGGGCAGGCGAGGAAGGGCAAGCCAACGCGAAGCGCGTGATGGCTGCGAACAGCGAAAAAACCGGCCCCGAAGCGCTCAAGCCCGGCGAGGGCCCTTCGAAGGAAGAGCGCGACAACGGTCATTACGACCTGCTCTATGTTGCGATCGCGCCCGATGGCCGTCAGGTCCCCGCTATCAAGGGCGATCTCGATCCTGGCTACGCATCGACGGCGAAGATCATCTCCGAATGCGCGATCTGCCTGTTGCGCGACACGCCGGACGTGGCGGCCGGTCTCTGGACACCGGGCGCAGCGATGCAGCACAAGCTGATCAAGCGGCTTCAAGATCACGCCGGGCTGACGTTCGCGGTGGAAGCATAGGCGGCACGCTGTCATGCCCCGCGACGGCGGGCCATCCAGCACGCTGCGGCCTCTCGGTTCATCACGACCGTCCCTGGAATACTGGATCGCCCGCTTTCGCGGGCGATGACATCGTGATTGCCGCTACACCGCCCGCGCGTCATACGCGTACATGAACTCCATGCTCTTCGCGCCGAGTGGCAGTAGCCATTTCATCATCTGATTGCGGACCCACGCGCCGGTGGCGCTGAATTCGCGCTTGCTGTTGCCGTTGCGACGGGCAATCGCGACGATCTTCTCGGCGCGCGGGCGGCGCTCGGTCTCGAAATTCTGGAAGGTGAGGCCGAGCTCCTGGCCGTCCTGCATCAGCCGCGCCAGACGCATCGCGTCCTCGAGCGCGAGCGAGGCGCCCTGGCCGGCATGCGGGCTCGTCGCATGCGCGGCATCCCCAATCAGCAGCGAGCGCTTGCGCGACCAGGTCGGCAGGGTCGCAACGTCGAGCGTATCCGTCACCACGATGTTTTCGGCGGCCTCGATGATGGCCGGGATCGGATCGTGCCAGCCCCGGTGGAAGTCGCGCAGATGTTGCTTAATCGTTGCCTGATCTTGCGCGCGGAACATCGCCGCGTCCATGCCGTGCGCGGGCTGCGTGCTCCACCACATCGCGCCGTCATTCGGATCCGGACTGCAAAAGGCGTAGCCGAAGAAGCCGCTCTGCCCGAACGTGGTGACGACGCGCTGGCCGATCGCCGTGCCGTCGAGGACCGCGCGCGGCACGAAGCCGCCGAAACCGATCAGGCCGGTGTCGAAGGGGGCCGGCCCGTCCGGGATCACCTGGCGGCGTACCATGGAGTGCACACCGTCCGCGCCGATCAGGAAATCGCCTTCGGCGGTGGTGCCGTCGGCGAAATAGGCGATGATCGGCTGGTCGCCGCGATCCTCGATCTTGATCAGCCGCTTCTCGAAATACAGCGACACGCAGGAGCACCAGGCCTTGTCGATCAGCATCTCGTTCAGCGTGGCGCGGCAGACGTTGACCGCAGGCTGGCCGAAGCGGCGCTCCATGTCGCGGTTGAGCGAGCCGAGCCTTTGGCCGCTCTGCGAGCAGAGGTCGAAGGATTCCGCGACCGAGCCACGGCTGATCAGCTCACCGGCAAGGCCGATCTCGTCCATCACTTGCATGCCGTTTGGCGCGATCTGCAATCCGCCGCCGATCCCCGTGGAGTACGGCCAGGCCTCGTAGATCTCGGATTCGATGCCGGCACGGCGGAGGAGGATGGCCGCGACGGGCCCGGCAATGCCGGCGCCGATGATCAGGGCCTTGCGGGGACGGTTGGACATGGCTTGCTCCGGACGTTTCCGTGGTGCTAGGAGAAATTACGGTCGCTAAATCTCTTAGTGACTAAGATATATATCGAATAAGAGAAGAGGTCGGCCTTGTCAAGGACGAAGGCGCGCGCGGCGTTGTTGCAGGAGTTGGAAGAGGCGATGCGGCGGTCGTCCGCGCAGGGCGTGCTCTATGGCCAAGCCGTTGCGAACATGGCGGGAATTGCCAATTCCGACCTCGAATGCATGGACATCCTGTACCTGGAAGGGCG
Organism: Bradyrhizobium sp. ISRA442; assembly: GCF_038085055.1. Lineage (NCBI taxonomy): Bacteria > Pseudomonadati > Pseudomonadota > Alphaproteobacteria > Hyphomicrobiales > Nitrobacteraceae > Bradyrhizobium > Bradyrhizobium sp. ISRA442. The sequence continues at coordinate 11,781 of NZ_JALGCN010000011.1, read as the reverse complement.
CGTCACCGCCGGCCGGCTCGCCGAGGTCACCGGGCTCACAACAGGCGCGATCACCGGTGTGGTGGACCGGCTCGAGAAGGCCGGCCTCGTGCGCCGCGAGCGCGACGATGCAGACCGCCGCAAGGTCTTCATCGCGGTCGTGCCCGAGGCTGCCATGAAGATCGGCCAGTTCTACGTGCCGATGCAGCAGGCGATGGAAAAGGTGTTCAATGCCTATTCCGACGAGGAACTGCGCCTGCTGCTGCGCTTCGCGACTGAAGGCTATAAGGGCGTGCTCGCGGCAACCGAAGCGCTCAAGGGCCTTCTCGATACGCCGCCGGAAAAGCGGCCCGATCTCAAGCTGAAGAAGCTTCGTCGCCAGTCCTGATCTTGTAGGCCTGGGCGGCCGCGATCATGCCCCACATCGCGCCCAGCATCATCCAGAAGTGACGCCAGTGGTCGGTGTCGATCACGAAGCTCTCGCCGACGGTGCCGACGAACGCGGAGAAGATCGCCAGATAAGCCCGCTGCCAGGGCACGCGGACGAAGATATGGCGGAAGCCCATGATCACGGTGGTGAAGACCAGCGCGGGATAGCAGATGCCGGACAGCCAGCCGCCCGACATGAAGGCGTTCAGGTAGGAGTTGTGGGTGTCTTCGGGGAAGTAGCGGTGGAATTGCAGCGGTCCGATGCCGAACGGCAGGTCCAGCGCCATCTCGGCGCCGAGGATGTGCCGGCCGAACCGGCCGAAGCGGCCTTCGTCATAGCTCTGGTCGAAGCTCGCGCGCTGCTTGAACATCTCCGCGACGGAGTCGAATGACAGGAGGATCGCGATCAACGCGAGCCCCAGTACGGCGGCGACCAGAGCCATGATGATGATGCGCGAACGCTGCGCGTTGCTCCGGCTGGTCAGCACCATCAGCGCCAGCATGAACGCGGAGGTCAGGACCAGGCCACCCCAGGCGGCACGGGAGAAAGCGAGCAGGATCGCCAGCGCCATGATGCCGAAGGCGATGACGTTGCGGAACGACTTAGACAGACCGTCGGAGACCACGCTCTGGAGCGAGAACAGCGCCGGCAGGATCAGGAAGGCGCCGAGCACGTTGGGATCCTTGAAGGTGCCGCGCGCGCGCTCGTAGAGCGTCAGGAGGTCGTGTCCGCCGGGGACGAGGTTGAAATAGCCGGCGATGGCGGAGAGCGAGGCCACCATCGCGCCGACCACGAGTCCGCGGCAGAGCATGTCGAGCCGCGCGGTCGTGTCCTCGGTGGTGACCATGGCGAAGAACACTACGGTGACCGCCATGTACCAGGACGTCGCGATCCAGCTTGCGACCTCGGACTTTTCGAACAGCGGGATTGCGCTGATGGTGTAGCCGACGTTGAGCAGGACCAGCAGCAGCACCAGCGGCATGAGCACGAGCCTCAAGCGCAGGCCGGTGGCGAAGAAGGTGACGGTGGCGAGCAGCGTCACGATCTCGTAGGGGCTCGGCTCAATGAATACGACCGCACCGGAGGCGCCGACCAGCCAGACCAGCGCGCGCTGGAGCGCAAGCACGCCGGGCGCAGCCGGTGCGGCTACGTTCAGTCTCCCGGCTGTCGCCGCATACGCCATCACACGCTCATACGCCTACGCAACTGGTACACACAAACTTCCGCCGTCATGCTCCGCGAAGGCGGGCATCCAGTAACCCGCGCTGCCAGTGGCAGCCTCCGCTGCCGGTGATTACTGGATCGCCCGGTCAAGCCGGGCGATGACAGCGCGGTTCTGGCACGACAATCTCAATACGCGTTCTCGCTCTTGGTCAGCAGCGAGACCGGGGTCTTCAGGAGAATGTAGAGGTCGAACAGCACTGACCAGTTCTCGATGTAATAGAGATCGAACTCGACGCGCTTCTGGATCTTCTCTTCATTGTCGATCTCGCCGCGCCAGCCGTTGACCTGGGCCCAGCCGGTGATACCGGGCTTGACGCGGTGGCGCGCGAAATAGCCGTCGACGGCCTCGTCGAACGGCCGGCTCTGAAGCTTGCCCTGCACCGCGTGCGGACGCGGGCCGACCAGGGAGAGATTGCCGGAGAAGACCACGTTGAAGAGCTGCGGCAGCTCGTCGAGGCTGGTCTTGCGAATGAAACGGCCGACGCGGGTGACGCGCGGATCGTTCTTGGTGACGACCTTGGCGGCGAGCGGATCGGCCTGGTCGTGATACATCGAACGGAACTTGTAGACGTCGATGCGCTCGTTGTTGAAGCCGAAGCGCTTCTGGCGGAACAGCACCGGGCCGCGGCTGTCGAGCTTGATCGCGATCGCCACCAGCGCCATCACGGGGAGCGCGGCGAGCAGCGCGAGGCTGCCGACGATACGGTCGAACAGCCATTTCATCACCAGATCCCAGTCGGTGATCGGCGCCTCGAACACGTCGAGCGTCGGCACCTCGCCGAGATAGGAATAGGAGCGGGGGCGGAAGCGCAGCTTGTTGGTGTGCGCGGAGAGGCGGATGTCGACCGGCAGGACCCAGAGCTTCTTCAGCATCTCCAGGATGCGCGTCTCGGCCGAGATCGGCAGCGCGAACAGCACGAGATCGACCCGGGTGCGGCGGGCGAACTCGACGATATCGTCGACCTTGCCGAGCTTGCGCGCGCCGGCGCAGGTGTCGAGCGCGCGGCTGTCGTTGCGGTCGTCGAACACGCCGAGCACGTGGATGTCGGAATCCTCCTGCGCGTTCAGCGCCTCGACCAGCTCCTCGCCATTGCGGTCGGAGCCGACGATGATGGTGCGCCGGTCGAGCCGGCCCTCGCGCGCCCAGCGGCGCACCAGCGTACGCAGCACCAGGCGCTCGACGATCAGCACGGCAAGGCCGAGAAAGAAAAACGCGGCGAGCCACAGTCGCGATACCTCACCGCCGAGCTTGGCGAAGAACGAGGCACCGATGAACAGCAGGAAGACGAACGACCAGGACGAGATCATCCGCGTCATCTGCCGAAGCTGTCCGCGGAAGAGCTGGACCTGGTAGATGTCGGCGGACTGGAAGCAAACCACGGCGGCGACGGCAACACCGACGATCGCCGCGAGATACTCCCAGCGGAAGCTGGTGAGCGGTACGACATAGCCGACATAAAGCGTGACGCCGACGAGGCTCAGCAGCACGAAATCGGCCAAGCGCACGAAGCCGGCGATTACGATCGGCGAATAGGCGCGGGCGACCTTCTGGTTGACGACCTCCAGGGCCGCCGGCGAGAGGCGGCGACGGCGTTCGACGAAGGGCTTTTCAGCAGGTTTTGCCGCGGCACTGGTCGCGGCATCGAGCATCGAGCGTGCGTTGAGCGGTTCCACTAGCGTCCACGTCCATTCCAACAAACCCGCGGCGCGACCGTGCACCCGGGCGAGCATCCCCCGGCACTTCGCTTATCGGACAAATCGGAAGATTTTCTAAAGCGGCCTTAAGAATGGTTAATGATTGGCAAATGCATCGCGGTAGCCCGCGAGCACACCATCGACCATCGCCTGCTGGGAGAAATGCGCCGAGATGCGCTCACGCAAGGACGCGGCGCGCCGCGCGGTCGCCTGCGTGTCCTCGAGCGCTGCCGAGATCGCCTCCGCCATCGCGTCCGCGTTACTGGGCGCGAACAGGGCCGGGCTCTCCGGGCCGAAGATCTCCGGAATGCCGCCGACCCGTGCCGCGATCATCGGAATGCCGGCCGCGCCCGCCTCGATCACGACATAGGGCATGGAATCGCCACGCGAGGGAACGACGAGCAGCCGCCCCTTGGAGAAGCCGTAGCGCGCCTTGACGTGGCCGATGAAGCGGATCGCACCGGTCAGGCCGAGTTTCTCCACCTGTGCCTTCAGCGCCGCCGTCTCCTCGCCGTCGCCGCCGAGCGTCAGCGTGACCTTGCGGCCCTGGGCATGCAGGCGCGCCACCGCATCGACCAGGAGGTCGGCGCCCTTGATGCGTCTGAACTCACCGACATAGGCGAGGTCCGTCGCATCGTCGGCGGTGACGACGGGTTCGAACTCCTCGGGCGTGACGCCGTTGAAGACGCAGTGGACCACGCCCTTGGGCGCGCCGACGATACGCTGATAGGTGTCGCGGGCAAATGCGCTCTCGAACAGGAACAGGTCGGTACTGTCCATCAGCGCGCGCTCGAGCCGCGCGTAGAACTCGCCCTTGAACGTGTGCAGCGGATAATGCAGCGAGCCGCCATGCGGCGTGTAGATGCGGATGGTGTCGTCGGTGCGCCGCCGCATGCGGATGAAAGCGCCGGCCTTGGCGCCGTGGCCATGCATGACATCCGGCTTGAGCTTGGCGATCAAGCGCCGCATGCGCAGCCACACGAGAAAGTCGTCCGGTGACGGCTCGCGGCGGATCGTAAGCCTGTGCACACCGAGCTTCAGCCGCGGCGCGAGTTCCGTGAGCGCCTTCTCGGCGCGCTCGCCGCCGGTGAGACTGTCGGCGAGGATCCCGACATGATGTCCGCGATCGACCTGGCCATTGGCGAGGTCGAGGATGTGCCGAAAGATGCCGCCGACGGGCGCGCGCACGGCGTGCAGGATGCGAAGCGGCTGGTCGGAAGAGGGAGGCATGATCAGAACCAGCGCTCGAAGGCGAACAATCCACTCAAATACGATGAGGATTAAGGGGCCTCGTGGTTAACAAACGGTGTTGGCGAGGAGAGCGCCGCTCTCGCTGCGGTGCGTGATTAACCCAGCGGCAACCTTAATGGAGTGTAATTGTCGCGGTCGAGGTAAGGTCGCGGCGTTGCCCTGCGGGAGTGTGAGATGCGTTTGGCGTTCTGGCGTGCCGGCAAGGACAAGGCCGTGGTCGAGCGGGCTGTCTCGAAGACCAAAGCCAAGCCCGAGGCCAAAGCCAAGGTTGAAGTCCAACCCGCGTCCGCCGCGGTGAAGCAGGCGCCAGTTGAATCCGGCGACATCGATCTGCACGCGCTGGGCGCAGCACTGGCGCGCAAGCGTGGCTGGATCGTCGTGCCGACAGTGTTGGCGCTCGTATTGTCGGTCGCCGGCGTCAATCTGGTGACGCCGCGCTACAAATCCGAGTCGCGTATTCTCATCGACGGTCGCGAGAACGTGTTCCTGCGACCGAACAGCGAGCGCACCGAGGAGCGGCAGGCGCTCGACCCCGAGGCCGTGACCAGCCAGGTACAGCTCGTGCTGTCGCGCGATCTCGCTCGCGAGATCATCAAGAAGAACAAGCTGGCGGAACGGCCCGAATTCGATCCGGTGCTGCAAGGCATCTCACCGCTGAAATCGCTCGCGGCGTTGGTCGGCATCGGCCGTGATCCGTTCTCGATGACGCCGGAAGAGCGCGTACTGGACGCCTATTACGACCGCCTCCAGGCCTACGCCGTCGATAAGTCGCGCGTAATCGTGGTCGAGTTCCAGTCGACCGATCCGGAGCTCGCCGCGCGCGTCGCCAATTCGATCGCCGAAGGCTACCTCGTGCTGCAACAGAATGCCCGCCAGGACCAGGCGCGCAATGCGAGCCAGTGGCTGGCGGGCGAGATCGAGAATTTGCGCAAGAAGGTCTCCGACGCCGAAGCCAAGGTCGAGGATTTCCGTTCCAAGTCGAGCCTGTTCGTCGGCACCAACAATACGACGCTGTCGAACCAGCAGATGGGCGAGGTCAACACCCAGCTCAACAATGCGCGCGCGCTGAGGGCCGACGCCGAGGCCAAGGCGAGGCTGATCCGCGAGATGCTCCAGAGCGGCAAGCCGATCGAGGCATCAGAGGTCCTGAACTCAGAACTGATGCGGCGGCTGTCCGAGCAGCGCGTGACGCTGCGCGCCCAGCTCGCCGAGCAATCCTCGACGTTGCTCGGCAACCATCCGCGCATCAAGGAATTGAAGGCCCAGCTCGGCGATCTCGACACCCAGATCCGCGATGAGGCCGGCAAGATCTCGCGCTCGCTGGAAAACGACGCGCGCATCGCCGGCGGCCGGGTCGACAGCCTGACCACGAGCCTCGAGCAGCTCAAGAAGCAGGCGACATCGACCAACGGCCAGGACGTCCAGCTCCGCGCGCTGGAGCGCGAGGCCAAGGCACAGCGTGACCTGCTCGAGACTTATCTCGCCAAGTACCGCGAGGCCAACACCCGCGAGACCATCGATACCGCCCCGACCGAGGGCCGCATCATCTCGCGGGCTATCGTCTCGAACACGCCGGCCTATCCGAAGAAGCTGCCGATCGTGCTGATCGCGACGCTGGCGACGCTGCTGCTCTCGTCCGGCATCGTCGTCACCGGCGAGCTGCTGCGCCAGACTGCGCCGCGCGCGATGGCCGCACTCATCCCGTCGCCGCCGGAACCGGTGCGCCATGAGCCGGTCATTGATGCCAAGGTGACGGACGATTCCGTGGTTGCGGAGTCCGCGCCGCTGCAGCCGGACATGACGCCCGATGCGGACATCGCTGAATTTGCCGAGATCGAGCAACTGGCGGAGCGCCTGCGCGCCGCGGGCGTGACGGCGAAGAAGATTGCGGTGCTCGGCACCGCGGCTGGCGAAGCCATTACGCTGTCGACGCTGACGCTGGCCCGGCACCTGGCGCGGGACGCCCGGGTTGTCGTGGTCGATCTCGCCGCGTCCTCGCCGACGATTGCCGCCGTGTCCGTCGATGCTTCGGCGCCCGGGCTTGCCGAGCTGATGCAAGGCGATGCGTCGTTTGCGCAGATCATTACCAAGGACAAGCTCTCCCGACTGCATCTGGTCATGGCCGGCCGCCCGGGTTTCGATCGCAGCCTGCTCCAGTCGCCGCGGGTGACGCTCGCGATCGATGCGCTGCTCAGGGTCTACGACCACGTGCTGCTCGATGCGGGCAGCGCCTCCGACCTGCCGGCCGAACTGCTGACCACCAATGCGCGCGCCGTCGTGGTGCCCGATGCCTCGATGGGCGCAGACGCGCGCACGCTGATGTGCGAGCAGCTCAAGGCTGTCGGCTTCAGCGAGGTGACGATGCTGAGCAAGCCCGTGCAGCCGTCGGATGCGCCGGAAGCGCTGCGCGTGGTGGCGGCGTAGGCGTTCTTATACCCTCTCGCCGAAATGCCGTCTGCGCTGCCGCAAAGCGTCGCCAAAGCTGTGCGGGCGCGGATGATCGCGCGTCAATTGAAGTAGGAGCTGTCGCGGGTCGTTCTCGGCGCCGCAATCGGCTTGGGCTCGAGGCGCGGCAAATCGAACGCAATGTGATCACATCGATGTCGCGCCAATGACACGCTTTGCGCAAGAACGGGTGTCGTAATGACAAACATCTGGATCGGATGGCACGGCGGACGTAACCGGCTTGACGATCTTGAAGGGCCCCGACGTGCGACATCGTCGGGGCCCTTAGTCTTCTCCTTGACGTTCGGGCGGGTCACGACATGCGGCATTTCGTCGATTTTATTGTTCATCCGTTAGTTGCGGAACTTAGCACCAGCGGCACTGTCCCCAGCGCGTGCAGCCGCCGCCGCACCCACCGCAGTCACGCCTGGCCCGGCAACCGCCACGACCTCGGCAGTTGTAATCGCGAACGAATGACCTTCATTCGGGGTAGCTAAAAATCGACACGCGCGGCGCCCGGCGTTTCCTGACGACGAAGCGGCTTCGGGCAGCATGTTAGCTAAGTTGGTCGTTGAAGCCCGGGAGAGTTGACCCACTCGTCGATGCGAGCTGCCGTGTCAGCTTGGCTGGCCTTTCTCGACAATTCCTCCCTCTCCCTACCAGGCATTCTCTTCGCCTGCTCGCGACCCTCCTTCGCGAGCTGGTCTTGAAGAGATACTGTCGGTCCAAAAGGGTTTCGCATGACGCTACTCCAGCGTGTGGATGGCGATTGCAACTTTCGGGTGCTCGGCGGAGGTGATGCTCGCAAATTGGAGTTTCTACCTTCTTGCCCACGAAGGCCAGTCTCATTTTTGTGAAAGACCTGGAAGGAGCTTACCTTCGATATTCCGTCAGAAGTGGTGTCACGATATTTCGCAACAGGCGCAGTTCAATCCACGTCGCGCTAGGCTACCTGTCGGCTTGCTGAGAGCCGTGCAAGCTTGTCAATAGCGCTAGATTGCTGACGCGCTCTCCGCTACCCGAACGCTCGCCGCAGCTTTCGTGCGAGATCGAACAGCATCTGGTTCTGCTTGACCAGGCGCTTGCCGTGGCTCAGCGACGACATCGCCATCGCCGCGAGCCTGCCGCGCGAAGTCAGCGGGATAAAGCTGTCGAAAATCTCTTCGTCGTCCTTGCAGAACATCCGCTTGTAGTCGTCCGAGCCGATGCCGAGGTCGAGCGCGCGGTAGCCGCGTTCGGCGCCGCGGTCGATGATGTAACGCATCAGGATCAGGCCGGGGCTGTAGCGCGCATGGTCCGACAGCGTGTAGGTGTTGAACATCATCGAGAAGCGCTGGTTATCGGCCACGCCCGCAAAGACAGCGATCACCTCGTCGTCGCATTCGAGCGCATGGATGTCGATGACGCGGCCTTCACCGCGCGGCATCAGGCATGCGCTGCGGATGAACTCTTCGACGCCGGGTTCGGCGAAGACGTTCGGCAGCTTCTGTTCCGCCATGCGCGCCGGCTTGATGCGGAAGAACCAGTCGAGCAGGCGGGTGACGTCCTCGTCCGTGGCGGCGAGGTGATAGCGATACCCCGCGAGCGTCTGGAGTTTCTTCTCCTTGCTCTTCAAGCGGCGGCGGAAAGAATTGCTGATCCGCGACTCCGGCGGACCGCCCGGCTCCATCACAAGCACCGGGCAGCCGTTGATCGCGCTCTGCCGCGGCAGCAGCGCGAACGGGTTCTGCTGATCGTGCCAGCGTAGCGGCTGCTGCGTCAGCGCCAGCACATCGACATTCTCGTGCAATGGTGCAAACAGCGCGTCGAGATCGGCGGTGACGGCCTGCGCAGCGAACTCGGCGTTCCACAGCCCCATGTTGAAGGTCGAATGCTTGCCGCCCATGAAACAGACCGTGCGTACGCCATGGCTCTGGCGCAGCGAGAGCGGAAGCAGCACCAACGGCCGACCCTCGGCGTCGTAAGCGATCACGATGAAGGGGCGGGCGGCGTCGTGTTCGCCGACCAGCCGCTGCCACGGACTCAACAGATCGAAGCGCTGATAGGGTGTCGAGAGGTGGCCCGGCTCCTCGAAAGCGCGCCAAACCGGCTCGGCCTTTCCGAGATCACTGACGACGTCGACATGGGCGATGCGGCTCGCTTTCGACCGCGCTGGCGCTTCTGCCGTCCGGCTTTGCATCGCCGCAGCCATGGTCATTCGCGAAACCTGTCGAGAAAACGAAAATTTGCGTATTTCGGCCTGTGGCCGACCTTTGCAAACAAATGTCAACAAAGGGTAAGGACAATGGCGGGGGGCGCCGCTGGCGGACGTGCGGGAAGGTGGGACTTTGGCATCCGACGACAGATGGCTGGAGCGGCTGCGCCTTGAGCTGGCCTGGTTCACTGGCAGGCCCCTGCTGCGCGGGCGCGGTGCCGGGGCCATCCTGCGCTTTGAGCGCGTGCGGCCGCGGCGGCGCGGCGCGTTCCAACCGCTGCGCGCCCGTGAGATCACGCCGCAATTCCTCGACCGTGCCATCGGCGCGCTCAAGCGCTGGAAGTTTGATTTCCTCGGCATGGAGGACGTCTGCCGGCGCGCGGTCACGCTGCCGGAGAAGCGACGTTTCGTGGCGCTGACCTTCGACGGCACCGATAAGGGCCTGATCAACTTTGCCTATCCGGTGCTGGCGCGTCATGGCGTGCCATTCACGGTTTACATTCCGACCGCCTTTCCCGATGGCGTGGGTGAAGCCTGGTGGCTCGCACTCGAGCAGATGATCGCGCGCGAGAGCCGTATCAGCCTGATGATGGGTGAGAAGGAGCAGCGCTTCGTCGTCACCAGCGTTGCGGACAAGCAAGCACTGTTCACGTTCATCGAGAGCTGGCTGCGGACGCTACCGCCGGCCGACCTGTCGGCCGCGGTCCACGACCTCTGCACGCGCTACGGCATCGATCTCGCCGCCATCTCGCGCGAAGCATCGATGGACTGGCAGGATCTGGCGAAACTCGCGGCCGATCCGAACGTCACTTTCGGCAGCGCGACCGTCAACTATCCCGTTCTAGCCAACATGAAGGATCCGGCCGCACTGCGCGAGCTGACGATGGGCAAGGCGGTGGCGGAAGCGGCCTTTGGCCGCGAGATCCGGCACCTTGCGTTCCCGTTCGGCGATCGCGCCTCGTTCCGGCGCAGCCATGTCGTGATGGCGGAGCAGGCGGGCTTTGCCAGCGCGGTATCGACCATATCGGGCATCGTGGATGCGGAAGGGCGCACCAACCTGCGCGCGATGCCGCGGATTTCGTGGGACGGCCGGGTGCGCTCGCTGCGCGTGCTGCGGGTGCTGGTGTCGGGCGTCGCCTTTGCGCCGATGAGACCGACCGGCAGCGGGCAAGCGGACTAGGCGCGGTCGGGCCGCTGCATCCAGCTCACGATCGGCATCGCCGGCAAGACCCAGCCCATGCCCGCCACGACGTAATAGATCGCCTGCCGCCAGCCGGATTCGGCGATCCACGGCATCTGTGCCAGCGCCATGCCGAGCAGGGCCCAGACGGCGGCCAGCACCAGGAGCGCGATGGTGCCGAGGAACTTGCGGGTGCGGATCGTCATGACGTGAGCTTTGCGGCCTTTTGCGTAACTTGCGCGGCGGGAGCGGGGGACTATAAGGGGCACGCAGTCCCGTTCAAGCCTTGGTTTTGCTCCTGAAATGACGACGGTTTCCGCCCCGACCAAGTTGCATCACGCCCTGCGCTGGTGGCTTATCTGTGTGGCCGCGCTGATCGCGCTGATGGTGCTGGTCGGCGGTGCGACACGGTTGACCGAGTCCGGGCTGTCCATCGTGGAATGGAAGCCGGTCACTGGTACCATGCCGCCGCTCTCGGAGGCGCAGTGGACCGATGCGTTCGAGGCTTACAAGAGGATCCCGCAATATCGCGAACTCAATGCCGGGATGACTCTCTTCGAGTTCAAGGAGATCTTCTGGTGGGAATGGAGCCATCGGCTGCTCGGCCGTTTCATCGGCGTCGCCTATCTCCTGCCGTTCCTGTTCTTCCTGTGGCGCGGGGGCCTGCCCGGTGACCTGAAGCGGCGGCTATGGCTGCTGTTCGCGCTCGGCGGGCTCCAGGGAGCGGTCGGCTGGTGGATGGTGGCCTCGGGCCTCTCGGAGCGGGTCGAGGTCTCGCAGTATCGGCTGGCGACGCATCTGGTGCTCGCGCTCCTGATCTTCGCCGGTATCGTCTGGACCGTGCGGCGGCTTGCCGAGCGGCCGCAGATCGTTGCGCCGGTGCGGCTGAGGCTGACGAGCGCCTTGCTCGTGGTCCTGACCTTCGTGCAGATCTATTTCGGCGCGCTGGTTGCGGGCCTGCGTGCCGGGCGTGCCTACAACACTTGGCCCGAGATCGACGGCACGTTCATCCCGTCAGCGGACCGGCTGTGGTTCGAGACGCCGTGGTGGCGCAACATGTTCGACAATGTGCTGACGGTGCAGTTCGAGCACCGCATGACGGCGTACGCGCTGTTCGCGCTGGCGGCACTGCATGCCGTCGACGCGTTGCGGTCCCGCGCCGGGACGGCGGCGCGCGGCGCGCTGTGGCTGTTTGCGGCCGTGAGCCTGCAAGCGGTGCTCGGCATCCTCACGCTGCTCAATCAGGTCCCGATTGGCCTTGCGCTTGCGCACCAAGCGGTTGCGATCGCCGTGCTGACGCTTGCGGTGATGCAGGCGGAGCGGCTCGCCGCGCGGCAATCGGCGGAGGCGCAGCCGCGCGCGGTGCCGGTCGGTCAGGCCGGT